>WGMI01000013.1 GCA_016125155.1 bacterium | reverse complement strand
GGATACAATTTGCGCGAGAATAGTAATTTGGCTCATGGAGCGGTGCTTTTGCTTTTTTAGTCATTAGCAAAGTAGGGGAACCTCCCCTAAAAATCACCGCTCCTTTTTTTTGCTCTAGAAAATTGTTTTGGACGGATGTGCCAATCGGTATAAAATGCGCTCCGAGAAGCAAAAAAAAACCGCCTCCTTTCGAAAGCGGTTCATCAAAACGGTCCGGTTGGCTTAAACCCCCAAGCCCACCCGGCGAAAGGCCGTAAGGGCGAGGTCTTTGTCGACCGAGGTGAGGTATTGGGCAACGCTCAGTTTGGAGTCTTTGATAAACTCTTGCTCCACCAGCGTGCTCTCCTTGTAAAACTTGTTCAAACGGCCTTCGGCAATTTTGTCGAGCATATTCTCGGGCTTGCCCTCTTGGCGCGCCAGTTCGCGTCCAATTTCGAGTTCGCGCTCGATCATCTCCTGAGAAACCGCGTCGCGGTTCAGCGCCACAGGGCTCATCGCAGCCGCCTGCATGGCCACATTGCGACCTGCTTCTGCGGCCTCTTTGTTCATGCCTACCAAGGTCGCCAGCTTGCTGCCCGCGTGGATGTAGTGCGCCACAAAAGGAGCCTCGATCTTCTCGTAGGCCATGATGTCGATCTTTTCACCGATCACGCCGGTTTGCTCGATCAATTTCTCGGCCACGGACATGCCATTGTCGTAGGGCAACGCTTTGAACGACTCCAAATCGGCCGGCAAGTTCGCCAGGGCAATTTCGAGCATCTTGTTTGCCAGGTTCTGATAGCCCTCGTTCTTGGCCACAAAGTCCGTTTCGCAGTTGAGGCTAAACACGACCCCGATGGTGTTGTTGGAGGCGGTACCCGCCAAGACAATCCCTTCGGTCGCATCTCGGTCGGCGCGTTTGGCCGCCACTTTTTGACCCTTTTTGCGGAGCACATCGATGGCCTCTTCGAAATCGCCATTGGCTTCCGTAAGCGCCTGTTTGCAGTCCATCATACCTGCGCCGGTCATTTGACGCAGCTTGTTTACATCCGATGCAGTGATATTCGCCATTGCGGTTTGGGTAAATTGAGTGTTCGCAAAAAAAACAGGGGCAAAATTCGCATTCCCGCCCCTGCCCACCGGAGAACTCCGGTTAACCTTGTGTTAAGAAGGGACGGTTTATTCGTCGTCCTCGGTGCCTACGCGTTCTGCTTTGCGGCGAATTTTTTCATCGCCCGGCTTTTCACGCTCCTCCTTCCGCTCGCTCAATCCCGCCAAAACCGAGTTTGTAACGTGCTTCATGAGGATGGCAATGCTCTTGCTTGCATCGTCGTTGCCCGGGATCGCATAGTCGATCTCAAACGGGTTGGAGTTGGTATCCACGATGCCAAAGGTCGGGATGCCCAAATTCCGGGCTTCGGCTACCGCGATGTGCTCGCGCTTGATGTCCACGATAAACAAAGCCGCCGGCAGCCGGCTCATCTCGGCAATCGAACCCAGGTTCTTCTCGAGCTTGGCGCGCTGACGATCTACCTGCAGACGCTCGCGCTTCGAAAGCGTATCAAACGTACCGTCAGACTTCATGCGGTCGATGTTCGACATCTTCTTGACCGCCTTGCGAATCGTTACAAAGTTGGTCAACATTCCACCGGGCCAGCGCTCTACGATGTAGGGCATATTCATTTGCTCGGCGTGGTTGGCCACAATTTCTTTGGCTTGCTTCTTGGTGGCGACGAAGAGAATCTTCTTGCCTTGAGACGCCATCTTTTGCATCACCAGTCCCACTTGCTCCAGCTTGGAGGCCGTTTTGTGCAGGTCGATGATGTGGATCCCGTTGCGCTCCATGAAGATGTAGGGCGCCATGTTGGGATGCCATTTGCGGGTCAGGTGACCGAAGTGCACCCCTGCGTCCAGCAGTTCTTTTACGTCGATGTTGGCCATGTCCTTGGGTTTAAGCTCAGGTTAAACAACCCCCGGGTAGCGCGTGGCCAAAACCACGACAGTCCCGGAAGTTTGGAAGTTGATTGCGAAATACGGAGCGAATTAACGCTTGGAGAACTGGAAGCGCTTGCGGGCCTTCTTCTGACCAAACTTTTTGCGCTCCACCATGCGGGGGTCGCGGGTCAGGAAGCCTTCGGGCTTCAAAGTGGTGCGGTTCTCGGGGTTTTCCTCGCACAAGGCACGGGAAATGCCGAGGCGGATGGCTTCAGCTTGACCCGTAATGCCGCCGCCTTCTACGTTCACCTTGACTTTGTACTGTCCAAAGGCATCGATGGCGCGAAGCGCTTGCTCGATTTTGTAGTGCAAGGCAGGGGTGCCGAAATAATCCTTGTAGTCGCGGTGGTTCACCACAATGGTGGCATCGTCGGCGGTTTCAACGCGCTGGAGGTATACTCTGGCTACGGCCGTCTTGCGGCGTCCAAGGCTGTGAATCAAGGCCATGCTTATTTGAAGTCGTTCAGGTTAATCACCGTGGGTTGCTGGGCGCCGTGCGGATGCTCGGTGCCTTCAAAGACGTGCAGATTGCGGAACAGCTCGCGACCGAGGCGGTTCTTCGGCAACATGCCGCGCACCGAAGCTTCAATCAGCTTGATCGGGCTCTTTTGGAACAATTCGAGACTGCTCACAAACTTTTGGCCCCCGGGATAACCCGTGTGGCTAACATATTCCTTGTCGTCCCACTTCTTGCCGGTCAAGGCCACCTTAGAGGCGTTGATGATGATGACGTTGTCGCCACAATCGGCATTCGGGCTAAAGCTCACCTTGTGCTTTCCACGGATCAGCTTGGCCACTTTGCTGGCCATGCGACCAAGGCTTTGTCCTTCGGCATCCACCAAAACCCATTGCTTGTCGGCCTGAGCTTTGTTGACCGAGACTGTTTTATAAGAGAGAGCGTCCACTGTTGCTGTGCGTTGTCGTTGTTCCGAGGTCTCTGAATGCTTGCTGTCTCCGAAATCGATTGCCTGGTGTGCGGTTCTCTCTCTCCTACAAGACGCCTTACAGCGTCCAGAGGCTCAGATCAATACACTTAGACAAATCAAAGTACTCGACAGAAAACGGGCTGCAAAATTACAAACCTTTCTCGTTGATGACAAACCCCTTTGGCGAAATTTATTCAGAAACCCTGTTTGTCGAACCTTCCAACGAATGGATCGCAGGGTCAAGCCTTTGCATTTATGGTTTATTTTTGCTTTAACAACCCCTTCAGAAATTTCCCGCTCATGCTGTTTTCGTTCTCGAGGTTGGCTCGCTGCCTCGCCGCTCTTTCTTTCTCTGTCCTGACCGTTTTCCCGCCTGCCCTTGCTCAGGAAATCTGCGGGTTCGATGTGCTCCTCGAACGCCAGTCTTCCGATCCCGATTGGGCACGTGCCCGGGCCGAAGCCGACGCCCAGCTGTTTGCCCCCGCCTTGGCTTCCGAGACCCAACAAGCGGTTGTACACCTCGTACCTGTGGTCTTCCACATTATTTACGCCGACGGAAGCGACAATATTTCCGATGCCCAAATTCTCGATCAACTCGAGATCCTCAACCGTGATTTTCGCCGTCAAAACGCCGATGCCTCGAATCTGAGGGCGGTGTTTCAACCCGTAGCCGCCGATCCGGAAATCGAATTCCGCCTCGCCACCCTCGATCCTTCGGGCAACTGTACGAACGGCATCAACCGGGTGCAGTCTTCGCTCAGCATCAACGCCAACGACAACGTCAAGAGCCTGATCTCCTGGGACAACACCAAGTACCTCAACGTTTGGGTGGTGCGTTCAATCAACATCAACATCAGCGGGGGAACGGTTTTGGGGTACGCCTATCCGCCTTCAGTCAATCAGCCCGCCAGCCTCGATGGCATCGTGATGCGACACGACCGGGTGGGCACCATCGGGAGCGCCGTGCCCGACAGCGAAGGACGCACTTTGACCCATGAAGTCGGGCACTACTTCGGGTTGCGCCATCCCTTTCAAGGGGGCTGCAGCGGAGGCGATCAAGTGGCCGACACCCCTCCGGTGGCCTTGGCCTCATCGGGTTGTGGCTTGAGTGCGAATACCTGTACCAATGACAATCCGGACTTGCCGGATATGCTCGAGAACTACATGGACTACAGCGACGAAGACTGTCAAAATACCTTTACCCAAGGGCAAAAGACCATTATGAAGAACTCCATCGCCCAGTTCGCGCTCCGGGGCGATGTTACGTCCGGGGCCAACTTGACCGCCACTGGGCTTACGGGCCAGGTGTGCACGCCAACGCCCCTTGTTCGGCAAGAGACTTCTGTGGTCTGCGCTGGAGGCAGTGTGCAGTTCGAGGCTGCGGTCATAGGCGGGAATGCGCCGAGCTACACCTGGTCTTTTCCCGGTGGCAGTCCGTCGAGCAGCACCCAACCCAATCCCTTGGTCACCTACAACACACCCGGCGAATACGACGTCACCCTGACGGCCACCAACGCGGCGGGCAGCGAACAAACCACGGTGGCAGGCGCCATACGGGTCGCTCAAAATACCCTCCCGGCGCCGATTTTGCTCTCGGGCGGCTTCGATCAAGGAACGGTGCCCAATGCCGAATGGACGGTGGTGTCCCATCAAGACGATGTACCCTTTGAACTCCAGAGCGTCGGTTTTTCCGGGGGCGGAGGACTGAGGATCCGGTCGTTCATCACGACCAATGGACAGGTCGACGATTTGATCTCTCAGCCGATGAATCTGAGTCTGTTTACCCAGGCCGAGCTGCGTTTTCAATACGCCTTTCAAAAGCGGGTGGCGGCAGGACTCAGCGCGTTGCGCGTGTTGGCCAGCACCGACTGCGGTCAGACCTGGACTACGCTCCGCGTCATCGGGGGCAATCAATTGAGCACCAACACGACCTTAAACAGTACCACAGAATTTATGCCCGGGCCCGCCGATTGGAGGGAAGCCACGGTCGACTTGGCCGGTTTGCTGGGGCAGGGAACTCCCGTAGTATTCCGCTTCGAATTCAGCGCCGAAGGGGCCAACGACCTCTACCTCGATCAAGTGGAACTCAACGGGGTTCTTTCTGAAACGGAGCTCTCCCAACCCGGGTTTAGGGTCTTTCCGAATCCGTCCTCGGAGACGGGATTCTGGCTTCAACCTGGCCCCTCGTTCTCGGGCACCTCGGTCGAGTGGGCTTTGGTCGATGCCCTGGGGCGGACCGTTTTTGAGCAGACCGCGAACGGTTCGGGTCCCTGGAAAATAGAATGGCCGCTGGGCTGCGCTCCGGGGGTCTACGGACTTAGCTACCGCTCTGGCGATCAATTCGGTCGCCTGGCCGTTGTCAAGCAATAACCACCGCCCAATCACCTGAGCGGATGGCCGCGAAAAGTGTCGTTTGAACACCAACGCCTCCTGAGGTCGTTGTTGTATCTTTCGCCCTCATGTTTTCCACGTCTATGGAATTGATGGCCGGGGCCAACGGATTGATTGTGATAGCCGAAAGCGGATCGACCAAATGCGATTGGATCGGTTTGGACCGGCAACAAAAAGAGCACTTTCGCTTTGCCACCATGGGGTTCAACCCCTATTTCCACAGTGCTGATTTTATCGCGACCACCCTGCGTTCTGAGCCGAAAATGCGCCCCTGGGCTGAAGGGGTCGAGCGGTTGTTTTTCTACGGAGCAGGGTGCAGCAGCCCACAGCTGAATGCCATTGTCCACAGCGGGCTCGCCGAGGTATTCCCCCATGCGCGCATCGATGTTGACCACGATTTGCTTTCGGCGGCCTATTCGACGTATCGCGGATGTCCTGAAATCACCTGCATTCTCGGAACGGGGTCAAACTCGGTGTATTTCGACGGTCAGAACCTGCGCGAAGAGGTTCCTGCCTTGGCCTATATCCTCGGAGACGAGGGCTCTGCGAGTTGGCTGGGCAAAAAACTCCTCGCGGCCTATTTGTACCGCGCCTTGCCCCCGGTGCTCGACCATGCGCTCAGGGTCGATCTCAAATTGACCAAAGAAGCCATCTTCGAATCGGTATACAACAAACCCAACGCCAATGTGTGGTTGGCTTCTTTTGCCCGCCTGCTCGGTCAGCACCCAGCCGAACCGTGGGTACAGGACACTGTGCGCGAAGGGTTTCGGCTGTTTCGCGACATCCACATTTTGTGCTATCCCGAGGCGCGATCGGTCGAAGTCAACTTTGTGGGCAGTGTGGCATGGCATTTCCGCGACTTGCTCGGCTCGGTGCTCGAAGAGGCTCAAGTGCAATTGGGGCAAGTGGTGGCCCGCCCCCTCGATGGGTTGGTGCAGTATCACTTCGAGCGGAAGCGCATCGTCGAACAGCTCGAAGCGGGGAACCCCTCCCATTGATCGATGGGCAGTATGTCGACCCAACCAGCGTTTTTATTTGATTTAGACGGGGTGATTGTCGATACGGCCAAATACCACTTTTGGGCGTGGAAGCGCTTGGCGGAAGGCCTTGGCATCGGCTTTGACGAGGAGCAAAACGAGCAACTCAAAGGAGTGAGCCGGGTCGAATCGTTGAACCGTATCCTGAAGTGGGGTGATAAGACCCTGTGTCCAGACGAGTTTGCCGAGGCGCTCGACCGCAAAAACCGAGACTATCTCTCGTACGTCGAGCAGATGCAGCCCGATGAGATACTGCCGGGAGTTTCCGAATTCTTGAGCCAATGCCGCGCGCTGGGCATACCCGTGGCCTTGGGTTCCGCGAGCAAGAATGCGCCCCTTATTTTGGATCGTTTGGGACTCAGGGCCCAATTCGACGCTGTCGTCGACGGGAACAGCACCCAACGCTCCAAGCCCGATCCCGAGGTTTTTTTGCTCGGGGCCCGCGCCTTGGGGGTAGCTCCAGACCGCTGCGTTGTGTTTGAAGATGCACAAGCGGGCATTGAAGCTGCACACCGGGCTGGTATGAAGGCCGTTGGCGTGGGCCATGCCAGCGAGTTGTCCGAAGCCGAAGTGCGCATTCCCGGGTTTCTCGATCTTCTGCCCACAGCCTTGCTGGAGCGGCTTTCCTAAACCATACATCTCTTAAAGAAGGAACGATGCACTCCTATCTCGAACCGCACGAATGGAAACTGGTCGAACGCGGCTTTGAAGCGGAAAATTTGGAGCGATCTGAAGCGTTGTTTTCGATCGGCAACGGGCATATGGGCCAGCGCGCCAATTTTGAAGAAGACTATTCGGGACCCACCTTGAGGGGGAGCTATGTGGCCGGGGTCTATTATCCCGACAAGACCCGCGTAGGTTGGTGGAAAAACGGCTATCCCGAGTATTTCGCCAAGGTGCTCAACAGCGTCAATTGGATCGGCATTCGGGTCGGGGTGCATGGGGAAAACCTCGACTTGAACCGCGTTGAAGTGTCCGACTTTGTCCGAGAACTTGATTTCCGCGATGCCTTGTTGAGCCGTCAAGCCGTGGTGCGCATGCACAATGGAAGTCGTTTGTCGCTGTCAGCCAAGCGCTTCGTCAGCATGGCCCGGCCCGAAATCGGCGCCATCGAATACCGCATCACCGCCCTCGACCGGTCTTTGAATTTGGAACTCGAGCCCTATCTCGACTTCGATGTGCGCAACAAAGACAGCAACTACGACGAAGGCTTTTGGGAGGGTCTCGACGCCCAGGTAGGGAGTCAAAAAGCGGTGCTCAGCGCCCGTACCCGCAAGCTCGACTTCCGCGTTGCGGCCGCTTTCCGCTTCGATTTGACGCTCGATGGCAAACCATTGACGGTCTATCCCGAGACCGTCCAGCAATCGATGTACGTGTCCAATCGGATTCAGGCCGAGGTTCCAGCGGGCAAAACCCTGATCCTCACCAAATACGTATCCGTACTCAGCAGCCTCGACCACGCCCCCGAAACCCTTCTGAAACAAGCCGACGAACGGGCCTCCGAAGCGCGAAGAGTGGGCTTCGAAGCCCTGCTCGAAGAACACAAAGACCGTTGGGCACAAAAATGGGAGTTGGGCGACATCCGTATCGAAGGCGACGTCAAGGCGCAACAAGGAATTCGCTACAGCATTTTTCAACTCCACCAGACTTATACGGGAGAAGACGAGCGGCTCAACATCGGCCCCAAGGGGTTTACGGGCGAGAAATACGGGGGCAGCACCTACTGGGACACCGAGGCCTATTGCCTGCCCTTTTACCTAGGCACCGCCGAGCCCAAGGTAGCGCGGCAGTTGCTGACGTACCGATTCAAACACCTGACCAAGGCCATCGAGAACGCTGCCAAGTTGGGATTCCACCGCGGTGCCGCGCTCTATCCCATGGTGACCATGAACGGGGAAGAGTGCCACAACGAATGGGAAATCACCTTCGAAGAAATTCACCGCAACGGGGCCGTCGCTTTTGCCGTCTACAACTATCTGAGGCATACCCAAGACTCGGCTTATCTGCTCGAAGGAGGCATCGAGGTGCTCGTGGGCATTGCGCGGTTTTGGGCGCAGCGGGTGCATTGGAGCGAGAAACGCGGAGCCTTTGTGATGCACGGGGTGACCGGTCCGAACGAATACGAAAATAACGTTAACAACAACTGGTACACCAGCTACATTGCGTGTTGGTGTCTCCACTACGCGGGATCGGCCATCGATATAGCCTCGGGGCTCGACACCCGGAAAACCCAAGATATCCTCGAAAAGTTGGGCTTCGACGCAGCGGGCGAACGTGGACGTTGGAAGCACATTTGCGCGCACCTTTGGTTGCCCGAAGACGCTGAAGGGGGCATTTTTATCCAAAACGAGGGATTTCTCGACAAAGAGTTGATCCCCGCGGCCCAACTGCCCCCGGCAGAACGCCCCATCAACCAACACTGGTCATGGGACCGCATTCTTCGCTCTTGTTACATCAAACAGGCCGATGTGCTCCAAGGCGTTTATTTGTTCGAGGAAGACTTCGACCGCGGTCAAATGGAGCGGAACTTCGATTTCTACGAGCCGCTCACGGTACACGAAAGCTCGCTTTCTCCTTGCGTCCACTCGATTTTGGCCGCGCGAATCGGCCGCATCGACAAGGCCTACGAACTGTATTTGAGAACAGCTCGCCTCGATTTGGACGACTACAACCACGAGGTGGCCGAGGGGCTGCACATCACGAGTATGGCAGGCAGTTGGATGAGTGTGGTTCAAGGGTTTGGAGGCATGCGCTGGGAAGGAGCCGACATGATTCTCGAACCTGCCCTTCCCTCAGCCTGGAAAGCCTATGCCTTTCACCTCAAGTTTCGCTCAGCAGTGCTCGAAGTGTCGGTCACCCAAGCGGGGGTCGAGGTCCGGCATCGATCGGGAGGAGCGGTGGCGTTCCGGCTGTTCGATCGCGCACAGACCCTCGAAACCGGAGGCGTACTTCACCATTCGTTTACCTAAGTCAAACCCCCATGAAGACGCAGTTTCTCTGGATTTTGGGTGCCACGGCACTGGGGTGTAGTTCTCCGGAGCCTTTTCAACCTGCCGTGCGGGGATTGGCCAGCCCCATCCGACTCCAGGCGGGCCAAACCCGGTTTCAGCCTGAAGACTACTTTGCGGGCAAAACCGCGGAAATCGACAGCGTTCGCTGGCCCGAGGGTGTGGCTGCGGCCGCCACCGACAGCGGCTGGGTTGTGTTGACCGGTCAGCCCCGTTCCTCGGTGTCTGTTGCTCGTTTTTACCTTGATGGGGTACGCTACGACCTCCCCGTGTTTCGCTCGGCCCGGCGCAGTGTGGAATTGAGGGTAGAAGGCATCAGAGGGCGAGAAGTCTATGCCTTTGGCACGTTCAACGCCTGGAACCGAGCACAGTTGCCGATGGTTCAAGAGGGCGATGTGTGGAAGGCGGCGCTCGAACTCGAACCGGGCAAGCACGAATATCGGCTCATGGTCGATGGCCAAGAGCGGACCGATCCCGGAGCCTCCGATTCAGTATCGAACGGAATGGGCGGGTACAATTCGATCTTCGAACTCAAGGGCGACTCAGAAGCCTTCAGCCCATTGGTGGCCGATCAGTTGGGTAAAAATTTTGTGTCTCTCGAGCCTGTCAACGAAGGGCAAAAGGTGATCGGATTTTGGGAAAACCACGAAATCGAGCCGAGGACAACGTTCGAAAATGGAAAGGTGGTCTACAATTTTCCGATTCCCAATGCCGCCTTTCGGATGGGGCGCACGCATTTGCGCTTCTATACCGGGGGCGAATACGTTCGCGGCAACGACGTGCTCATTCCGTTGGAGCGCGGGCAGGTCATCACCGATGCAACCCAGCTCAACCGCTCAGACTGGCCAGCGGCGGTGCTGTACTTCGCCTTCGTAGACCGCTTTCTCAACGGGCGGGCCGACAACGACAAACCGGTGGCCGACCCGGAAATTCACCCCAAAGCCAACTATCAAGGAGGCGATATCGAAGGGCTGAGACGGAAGATCGACGAAGGCTTTTTTGAAGAGCTCGGGATCAACGGCATTTGGATTTCACCCCTGAGCCGCAATCCCGAAGGGGCGTATGGACTTTGGGACAAGGGCGGGGTCAAGAGCAAGTTTTCCGGGTATCACGGTTATTGGCCGGTGTCGAATACCCAGCCCGATCCGCGGCTGGGCACCCGAGACGAATTGCTCGAACTGGTCCGACTTGGACACGAGAAAAACCTCAATTTGCTCATCGACTATGTGGCCAACCACGTGCACGAGGAAAATCCGATTTATCGGCAACATCCCGATTGGGCCACGCCCCTGCACCTGCCCGACGGCAGCCTGAACACCGAGCGATGGGACGAGCACCGCCTTACCACTTGGTTCGATGTGTTTATGCCCACGCTCGAACTCCGAGATCCCAAAATTGCGGGCCCTATGGCCGATACGGCCTTGGTTTGGGTCAAGGACTATGGGTTCGACGGATTTCGGCACGATGCCACCAAGCACATCAGCGAGGTCTATTGGCGAAGCTTGACGCGCAAAATCAAAGACAGCCTTCCCGACCGCGATGTCTTCCAGATCGGGGAAACCTATGGCTCTCCAGATCTGATTTCGAGCTATTTGTCCACAGGCATGCTCGACGCCCAGTTCGATTTCAACGTCTACGATGCCGCGGTTGGCGCTTTTTCGGGTCAGGGACCCGTTGGGGCGGGACTCAAGCGGTTGGTGGAGGTTGAAACCCAAAGTTTGGTCCAATACGGTTCCCACAACCGTATGGGCTACATTAGTGGGAATCAGGACCGTCCGCGCTTCATCACGCTGGCATCCGGAGACGTCCTTCTGTCCGAAGACGCCAAGCTGGCGGGCTGGACACGGGAAATTCCACTCCCGGACGATACGGCCTATGCGCGTTTGGCGATGCTGCACGCCTTCAATATGGCCATTCCAGGTATCCCGGTAATCTACTACGGGGACGAAATCGGGCTGCACGGAGCGGGCGATCCGGACAACCGCAAAATGATGAAATTCAGCAATCTAACAGCTCCGGAACAACGTTTGCGCGAGGAGGTCATCCGGCTGGTCCACCTCAGGCGGGGCTCGATGGCATTGACCTATGGAACCACCGAAATCGGGGTGTTGTCGGGTGATGTCCTCTATGTGCGCCGCAGTTATTTCGATCAGGAGGCGGTAGTATTGATCAACCCCAACAGCAACGATGTGTCCATCGATCCCAAGCTGATTCCAGCCCGGCTCAAGGCGCGCTTCGGCCATCTGTACACCGAATCGGGCGACTACCGCATTCCAGCCTTTTCCTTCGACTATTTGCTCTAAATTCCATGACCATGAGTTCATTCAAATCCCTGCTCTGGGGGGCCACCGGCCTCGCTCTGATCGCTTCTTGTGCTGAAGCGCCCCAGGAAGAAGTCGAACCCGAGACCCCTGTTGCGACCCGTCATTTGGAATGGGTGCGCAATGCCAACATCTACGAAGTCAATGTGCGTCAGTACACCCCCGAGGGCACGTTCAAGGCGTTTTCTGCCCATTTGCCCCGGCTCAAGGAAATGGGTGTAGACATTTTGTGGTTGATGCCGGTGCAGCCCATCGGGAAGCTGAACCGCAAGGTGGTGGGTCAAGACAGTTTAGGGAGCTACTACAGCATTTCCGACTATACGGCCGTACATCCCGGCTATGGCACCGAAGCCGAATTCAAGGCGCTGGTCGATCAAGCCCACGGCTTGGGAATGAAAGTCATCCTCGACTGGGTGGCCAACCATACCGCTTTTGATCACCATTGGACGAAGGAGCACCCCGAGTTCTATACCCGAGACGACAAGGGCAACATCAGCGTGGCCCGAGACAACGAGGGCAAGACCACCGACTGGACCGATGTGGCCGATCTCAACTACGAAGCCCCGGGCATGGCCGAAGCCATGTTTGGCGAAATGCGCTGGTGGATTGACCAGTTCGACATCGATGGTTTTCGATGCGATGTGGCCGGCTTTGTGCCCAATGCGTTTTGGGACGAACTCCGACCCAAACTCGAAGCGGTCAAGCCCTTGTTTATGCTGGCCGAATGGGAAGACCCAGCGCATATGAAGAGCTTTGACATGAACTATGGTTGGGATCTGCACCACCGACTCAACCAACTCGCCCAGGGCAAAGTAGGAGTCAAGACCCTCGATGCCTATTTCGAAGAGCAGAAACAGAAATACCAGAAGGACGACATCCGGATGTATTTCATCACCAACCACGACGAGAATTCGTGGAATGGAACCGAGTTTGAGCGGATGGGCGACCACGTCAAGAGTTGTTTTGCGCTGTGCGTGGGTCTTCCAGGTATGCCGTTGATGTACAGCGGTCAGGAAGTGGGGCTCAACCGCCGGCTGAGCTTTTTTGGCAAGGATTCGATCGAATGGGGCAGTCAGGATCTATTGCCCTTCTACAAGGGTATGCTCCAGCTCAAACACGAGGTTCCCGTGCTCTGGAACGGGAACTGGGGAGGCGATTTGGAGCGCATTCCGACAGCGGATTCAACGGTTTATGCCTTCCGACGTTTCAACGCGCCCAATCATCCGGATTCCGAGCTGTGGATGTGGGTCAATCTGGGCTCTTCTCCGGTAACGGCGGCGGCACCCGAATCGCTCACTGCCCGTTTTGGCGCTGATGGGAACTCAGTGGCCGAGTGGAAGGAGACCGGGACAACGGCCGTTGACGCGGTTCAACCCATCGTAGTAGAACCGAATTCGTTCCGGGTGTTCTATACCCAAAAATCGCAGTAATGAACCCGGGCCCAACAGGGGGATTCGACGTGCGCCCCACGGTGGGCGATCGCCTGTTGAGTGGTTTGGGATTGTTGTGTATCGCTGCCTCCGTGCTTTGGGCCTGGGCCGAGTTGGATTCGCTCCCGGAGCGCATTCCGATTCATTTTAATTTGAAGGGAGAGGCAGATGACTATTCGGGAAAATCGGGACTGTTTGGCCTTCCCATCATGCTCAGTTTTACCTGGTTGATGTTGTTTCTCATTTCGGAGCACATGCCGGCTTCTCAAATGAACCTCCCCTCAGGGCTGAATGAAGAACAGCGCAATAGGGCCTATATTTTAAGCAAGAAGTTGCTGAGATTCATGCAGTTTTCTATCGGTCTGACGTGCATGATGATCATGGCTCAATTGATTGGATACAGCAAGGAGCCCGAAGTCTGGAAAACCTATTCCCCCTTCGTCATGATGGCGGTTCTTATTGTGGTTATAGCCCCTGTGTTGGTCTATTTTGTCGTGCTGCGCAAAAAACCGGTTTCATGAAAATCGCACTCATCGCCCACGACGGAAAAAAGGCCGATATGGTGGCATTTTTGCGCGATCACTTGGATTTGTTCCACCGCAGCGACATCGAATTGGTATCTACGGGCACCACGGGCAAGCACGTGAAAAACGCGGGTTTGGAAGTCAATGCGATGCTGAGTGGACCCCTCGGGGGCGATGCGCAAATTGCCGCGATGGTGGCCGAAAAGCGCATTGCGGCGGTGTTCTTTTTCCGCGATCCGCTCGACAAACATCCGCACGAACCAGACATTGCGATGTTGATGCGGCTGTGCGATGTCCACAACATTCCGCTGGCGACCAATCCGGCCACGGCCTCCTTGGTGTTCAAAGGGTTGCTCGAGCGATGAAGCCCTACGAGCCCATCGATTGCGGGGTGTACGATCAGTACGAGCTCTGGTCGATGCGGAAGGTGCCCTTGCGGGTACAGACCGCAGAGGGCGATGTGTTCGAAGGGGTAATAACGGAACTGAACACCCTGCCCGAGGGGGAGTTTGCCCTGTTTGACGGGGGGCAGCGGTTGCGTTTGGATGCAGTGGTGTCGATCGAACCTTTGGGGTGATGGGGCCGCATTCGAACCTCACTTTGCAGTTTTTGAGCGAGCCGACCGATGTCAACTACGGGGGCAAGGTGCATGGGGGGGCGGTGATGAAGTGGATCGACCAGGCGGGCTATGCCTGTGCCTCTCAGTGGGCAGGGCGCTATTCGGTGACGGTGTACGTGGGGGGCATTCGGTTTTTCAGCCCGATTTTGATTGGAGAAGTGGTTCAAGTGCGGGCTTCGGTGATTCATACCGGGACCTCGAGCATGCATCTGGCCATCGATGTGTTCTCCAAAGGTGTGAGCGCGGAGCGATTCGTTAAAAAGACGCACTGCGTGGTGGTGTTTGTCGCGGTCGACGCGCAGGGCCGCCCTCAGCCCGTGCCGCGCTTTGTACCGAGCACGGAGGCAGAGCGCCAGAAACAGGCTTATGCGCTCAAACTGATGGAATTGCGCAAGGACCTCGAGCAAGCCATGGAGCCCTTCCTTCGGCCCGATGCCGACCCGACCGATGCGGGCGATTCCTGATTCGTTTTGGGCAGAGGACCCTCGTTTTGACGAGGTCGTGGCACGGATAGAGCCGGTGGCCATCCGTCCCAACCCGGAAGTCTTGGACTCGCTGTTGGGGTGTATTGTTGAACAACAGCATCCGTTGCGCAGCACCAAAAAAGTCCACGCTCGGTTGTTGGATTCAATGGGTCTGTCGGTGTTGAAGCCAGAAGATGCCGAATCCTACATCGAAGCGACCTTGAAGCAGTCCGTGTTGTCGGAATCTAAAATCAAAGCGCTGGCGGGCGTGTTGGAGTCGGTGAAGCAGGGGAACTGGGCCAGAGAACCCCGCAACAGAGCGGAAATGGGCCAAGTCTTGGGGCCAATTTCGGGCATTGGGGAATGGACTGTTCAGATGATCGAGCTTTTTGATTGGGCGGAGCCCGATGTGTTTCCGGAGCGCGATTTTCACCTCGGCCGAGCACTTTTGGGCTTGCCCAACGGTCCGCGGACACCCGCTCAAGTGCGCCGCTTTGCCCAGCGCTGGGCACCCGAAAGGTCATTGGCAGCAAGGCTGTTGTGGGCGGGATTGGGTAAAAGTGGAATAGGGACGTAAAAGGCTTGATAGCTTGAGCATGGCCCTTGAGGTCGAGGGCCGATTTCGGCACCCTACCCCCACTCTGCCTTATGTGGATGGTTGAGCGAGAAGTAGTTGTTGATTGCAGGAGGCGGTGTCGTTGAAAAAGTGCGATTTGACCGCCTTTTAACTGAGCCCACAGCCGATTTGGATGAGGGAATCGGTGGCATGATTGGCTCATAAGGGACGAATTTGCAAAGGGAAAGAAGATTCAATTTCGGTCGTTGTTGGCCATTTTAAACAAAACAGAATTCTGGAGCATGTGTGATTCAAATCCAAACCCATCGAACATCGGGTCACAGAGCAGCACAAGACAGAGCATACCGCTGTGGAGCATTTTTCTGCTCATGGTTTTGAGTTTGATGGTGGGCTCCGTTCACAGCCAAAATCACGTCCCCAATTCGGGCTTTGAAGTGCTCGATTCGTGCGTGACCAATCAGGATCAGTTTGAACGGGCATTTCCCTGGATCAACCTGGTCAACTCTGCCGATGTGTTCAATACCTGTGTGGGCGATTCGTGCCCAGTGACCGTGCCATGGGTATGCGTTCCCCTCAACGGTCGGGGTCATCAATAGCCGCATTCGGGCAACGGCTACGCGGGTTTTTTGACGGGGGGCGGTACTTCGGGACGCGAATATGTTTCCGTGGAGTTGATGTGCCCTTTGATTCCCGGTTCGGCCTACGAGCTGTCGTATTATTTGAGCCTGGCCGACATCTGCATCCGCGCCATCGACGAAATCGGGGCGTATTTCTCGGCCAATGCGCTGACCCCGGGACTGGTGCCCAATGTGGTGCCTCAGTTTGAAACACCTACGGGCTATTTTATCACCGAAAAGGACGGTTGGGTGCGCATTTCCGACACCCTGATTGCGACGGGCAACGAACGCTTTTTGACCATTGGCAATTTTCAACACGATTCAACGACCAGCTACGTTTCCGGACTGGGCGGCTATGCCCACTTTTCGTACTACTTCATCGATGACGTGGCGTTGCAGCCCATTTCCGCCCCTCCACCCCCGGTTCATCGACCCATTTTGGGGAACGATACCCTGTTGTGCTATGCAGACACTTTATGGTTGAATGCCTATGACAGTCCAGCCAATTATTGCTGGCAGGACAGTTCGGTCCAACCTTTTTTTGCTGTAACCGAACCCGGAGTGTATTGGGTTCAGCGCTTCAGCAACTGCGAACTTCAAGCCGATTCGATTGAGATTGCCTACGACAGTCTTTGGACCGTTGACTTGGGCAAGGACACCGTTTTGTGCCCCGGGCAAACGCTTACTCTAGGTGTTCAGGTACCCCAAGCGGTCTATCGGTGGCCCGACGGTTCTGCGCAGTCGAATTTTACGGTATCCACCCCGGGCAGTTTTTGGGTGGAAGTCACCGATCGTTGTTTTACCCAAACCGATACGGTGTTGGTGGAATATGCCGAACCCCCCCAGCTAGACATCTTGGGATCAGATACGACCCTTTGTCCCGGAGACAGCCTTTTGCTCCAAGCAGCGGTCGATTTTTCCAGCTTTGTCTGGAATGATGGGTCCACGGATTCTGTATTGTGGGTCCGCGAACCGGGAACGTATTGGGTTGCCATCGACATCGGCTGCACCCCGTTCAGTGACACTTTGACGATCCTTCCGGTCTGCCTTTTGGAGTTTGAAATGCCCAATGTTTTTACACCGAATGGGGATGGTTCCTACGATGTGTTCGTGCCGGTGGTGGCAGAAGGCGTTAGTCAGTTGGATTACAGCGTTTTCAACCGTTGGGGGGAAAGGGTTTTCCAAAGTACCCCACAAGCGGGGTTGTGGGATGGGAGTTTCTCGGGAACGTACTGTGCAGAAGGCGTCTATTATTGGAAGGCTACGCTGGTCGATTGGTCTGGTGTAGAGCACCAAAGGACGGGCAGCCTCACTTTGTTGCGGTAGATTTGTAGTGCGCGGTTGTTCAATCAAGTATCTTTCTTATTTATGTTATCGATTCGAACGACTTTATAAGCTTAGCAACCGGTTTTTCTCATCTAAGAGCAGGTTTGCTGGGAATTTCGAAGATTTATTCGAACCGTGAAAGAGATAGAGTCAATTGTATAAATCCATAAGTTCCTCAGGGTAATGAAAAAAGTTGGGGCTTCAAATTGTGCGTATTAAGGAATTCAACATGAGCAAAAAACAGATTTACAATTACATAACGAGAATACCGAGTGAATAAGTATTATTATCATACACAGGAGTAGCGCGGTGATGAGTTGGAGCGGCCGATACTTTGTGTTCGTGATGATGCGTGGTTAGGTGACGGTTATTATTTCTGGGAAGACCTAGAAGACGCCGAATATTGGGGTGAGATATCGAAGACGGGAACCGGGCAATACTCTGTGTACTCGTGTGAAATGCAGACAGATGACATTCTTGACACTGTTTTTAATGAGGAGCACTACAAATTTTGGTTGATAGCAATTGAACGCACAGCAAAGACTATAGTAAAACGAACTGGTCAAAAGCCAAGTCTAAAGGAAATTAACGACTATTTCAAGGAACGTGCGAAGTGGAATGATGTAACAGGGATTAGGTTTCAGGATCTACCTACAAATCCTGAGCGGCTTCTGGTTGCGCCGATTCGTAGTGGTACGAAGAATAAACATTTCGCGTATAGAAAAAGAATTCAGCTTGCTATTTTCAAATTAGATATTATTTTTAACTTCGCACGCCTGAAAAATGGGGAGTGTTCAACCCCTTAATTTATAGGTATTATGGTAGATATTAATAAGTTACAATCTCTTTTGGAGTCCAGTCTGGAGACCGAGACAGATGACTCCTTGAGGTCTTGGCTGAATGAAAAAAGAAAAATGCAAGCTCTCGGGTTCTTAGGCAGGGGCTTGAAAGTTAATAATCAGCCAACTTGTACAATTTCGTTCGATCAAGTTGCAAACAATACATTTATAGTTCAGCCTGAGCGTGCTTATTCCACTGGAGTCGGAGAGACTTGTTATATAAATGAGGCCGCATGATCATCGAAAATCAACCTTTGTTGCGTTTTCATTTGGTGGAATTTCCTTTTGTTTCCGTTGTGGTCAAAAATCCATCATCTAATGATGGAGAAGAGGTTGAATTAAATTTGAAAATAATACCCTCTGTTTTTTATCCAGATAATCAGAAACACATTTTTAAGATAATTCAAGAAGTAAATATTTTTAGTCAAGATCATTTTACTATTGAGATCACAGCAGTAGGTACTTTTGAACTTGTGAATGAGGGAGATGAGAAGATTAAAAAGGCATTTGTAAACCAGAATGCACCTGCAATTATGTTCCCCTATATTAGAAGTTTCATTACAACTTTAACTGCTAACTTAGGAGGAACAGTTGCGCCAATAGTTATTCCACCGCAAATTTTTTCTGGTACGTTGCAAGAACGTAGCATTGAGTAAAAAAGAAGAAGGAGTGCTAGGGCTTTTCTTCATTTTTTCTTATGAAACTGTGAAGGAGTATTAAATTGTTTTGATAGTTTAATTTTTTCTAACAGAATTTCGCGCTTTGCCGTTCTATTTTTTTCTGAGAAAGATTAGTATTTCTAAGTCCGCAATAACCTCATATCAAGAACATTTAGAAATAAAATATACAGCTACATGAAAACTTTTGAAAAAGTTATAGTATCAGCGGCAAAGAACTGTTAGAGGTTGCCCTTGGTTATTTCATCCTTTAATAAATACCCCGCATACTCCGCAATGCACGCTTCGAGGGGGCGGAAGGAGAATTGGAACGCTTCGGAAAAAAGACGAGCAGAATACTGGGTGGTGCGAAAGGCGCTGGCGGCGGTTTCCCGGGTTATGCTGGCCTTGGGCCCTCCCAGCCGTTCGCGCGCAGCTTGAGCGAGGCGAACAAGGTGCACTTGCCAGGCCTGGGCCTGTTTGCGCGGAGGGGCCACCTGGAGGTGACGAGCCATGGTGTCCATGAGCTGTTTGTAGGGCCAATGGTCGTTCACCAGCACAAAACGGCGTCCGTGTTCGCCCTTATCAATCACCAGCTCAATGGCCCTGGCCAAATCGTTGACATCGACAAATCCGGTGGCACCCGGGCTGTAGTAGGGGAACCCCCTGTGCACCAATCCAAACAAGCCGGAACTCCCTCCGCGATTCCAGAATCCTGGCCCGACCACAATGCCCGGATTGAGGATGCAGGCGCGCAGCCCTTCCTCCATGCCCCTCCACACTTCGTTTTCGGCCAAAAACTTCGAGAGCCCGTAGGTGGAATTGGCGACGTCGTCTTTCCACTCCGCTTTTTCGTCGAGCACGACCCCAGCTTCTCCGTGTTCGCTCCGACCCAAGGCGGCGACCGAGCTAAGGTGTACGAGGTGGAAGTCGGGTATTTCGAGCGCGGCATTGACCACATTTCGGGTCTGAACCGGATTGGTGTTGAGCAACAGCGCTCGATCCCGGGCGTGGAAACTCACCACCGCTGCGCAGTGCACCAAACCTCGGGTACCTTCTATCAGCGCCTCGGCAGCCGTGGGGTCGAGCAAGTCGGCCTGGAACCATTCTACCCGGTCAAAATCGCCCTCCCGACCATAATACCCAAACACCCGTTGGACTTCGTTCAAATGCCCTGGGTTGCGGTATTGTGCGCGGACCGAATGCCCAGACTGGAGCAGTCGCAATACGACGTGGCTTCCCACCAATCCACTGGCACCGGACACTGCGATCATCGTCCAAAGATAGCCTTGGGCTCGAGGGAGAGCGAGGCTCCCAACGATTGCTTCAATTCAACGGCCACTTCACACTGCACCCAATGATGATGGAATGCAGCATAAAACGCTCGGGTTCGAGCGATCGGGGTTTGTTGGGATTTGAGGGATCGTCTTGGGCCAGCCCGTCGAAGACAAATTCCCGATCGCGGGTGGTCAGCAAGGGCAGGAGATCTATTCCATCGGCTTCGTAGACGGTGCGTTCCATCTGGTCGGTTTGCATGATGAGCTGTCCGTAGTGGACATTGACACTCCATCCAAATCCGCTTTTGTAGTTTTTCAAAAAGCGAATTCCGGCTTTCCAGTTGATACCCCAAGAAGTGCGCAGGAAGTCTTCACGGGCTTCTGTAGTAAACAGAGTGTCAGGATAAGAAGCTCCAGAGTTTTCATAGGCCAATTTCCGGGATATTAAAAAAGTAGTGTAGGCAGGTCCAATGGCAAATTCAGGGATAATGGCATTTTCCTGTCGGTTGATGCGGCGATGAGGGTCGGTCCACACATCGTAGCCCATATTGTTTTTGATGTCCCATCCGACCGAGAAAAGTACCTCAGTTCGGTTGAAATGATACCATTCCTTATAATTTTGACGTACGTTCCGGTAGTCTGAAAAGGGTATAAAACTCTCCTCAAACCCGACATTAACGCCTAGTACGATACCCTGTCGAAATCGAAATTGATTTCGAATGTGAAGTCCCCATATCAATATCGATCAATTGGATTATAGTTCCTATCATATGAATCATCAAAGGGGGAGAACAAATAACTCAGTTGAGTGATTCTGTTTTGGTCAAACTGACCTCCATTTCTGGAAAAGCCGGCATTGAGACTTCCGTCTATCCCTGCTTCCCAGACTATATCTTGACCAAATGATTGTAACGACCCAAATGCGAGAACGCCGAACAATAGATACTGAAAGAGCGACACCATTCGACTCATTCGTGTATGCTTGAAAAAACCTTAATCACTTTGGTTTCACCAGTAGTTCTATCCGATACAGTAACAAGAAGCCATTGTGGGGGAATGTTTGAGAACAGTTCATCGATAGACATGAAAAGTGTGTTAGGCAGATCTAATGGTTCAGATAGGAACAATTTTGCGCCAGCTACAGAAGATATGTGTAACTGATAATTGCTCAAATTATCTTCACGAGACATTAGAACTCGCAGGTCTTGCAAAGAATGAACTGCGCTCAGTGAAAAACGATCGTCTGAGAAGAATTTACCTTCGGAACAATCGCTGACAAAGAAGATATCTTGAGTTGAACAGAATGGATCATTCGGGTCGGAGTATTTGACCAGATAAGTTCCCGGTGCGCTAACATTGATTCCTTGTACCCCTGCGCCGATCGGCACATAATCATGGAACCACTCGACGGAAATTGAACCGGGAAGACTTGGAAAATTCAAGTCCTCCATCGGAAAGTCTTCACCACAATAATAGCTCTGGGCAGATTGAATAAAGGGTTGATAAAGCCCCCCTTCTGGATGCTCCAATCCGTTACAGGTACAATAGTAGTCCGAATAGACAGTGCCGTGGGGCACTTGAAGTTCAACAATCTCACCTTGAGACACATAGCCGGGGTTGGATTGATTGGGTTCGGTGACAAAATAATCCCACTGAGATTGACCATGCACGTTCAGAAAGGCCCAAGCGTTTTCGTGGAACTGGGTGATTTCTGCGTAGTTCTCGGTGTAAGTCCAGCTTCCCCATTGTTCGTTACAGCAACCGTTTGGGGTGCTCACAGTTCCGTTGTTGAAATATCCATCGTCGTGAAAGGGTACGATATGATTGACGTGAAAAGAACTGTGAAACCACAGATCGGTATTCCACAATGCCCCATACCCACCGCCCGCCAAGCCTGTGCTGGAGGCGTAATAAATGGTCTTCCGGATGTTGGCCAGCAGCATCATGTTTCCGGTAAATGGATAAGACTCCAAACCTTGATGGCTGGGGTTGGACGATGAGGTTTGTACGCCTAAGTTAGACAAAGCAGTGGCCAAAGCATTGGCCGAAGTAAAAGTTGTATTGCTGCCTGGGCCAGTGGTTACATTCACTGAACCGTTCGTGGGACCCGTGGTCGTGGAAAAAATGAGCTGAGCCAAGGAGGGAATGGCTTTGATCAGATTGGCCCAACCGGGGCTGGTGCTTTGACTACAATCGATTTGTCGATCAACCAAAGCATTGATTTGAAGTCCACTAATGATGTTGCCTGCGGGTACATGGTCGTAACTATATGCTCCGAATCCGTAGTTGAGTCTTGACCAGTGGCCATAACCGCATAACCAACACGAGGACGAACCCGAATAGTCCCAACGACCATAATAAGTGCCCTCTACGATCAAGGGCTTATCGCATAAGCACTCTAAGTTCCGCTCGAAGATTTCGGTGCAAAGATTTAGAAAGTCATAGCGGACAAAGGCTGCTGGGACCTCATTTCCACGATTAATGTCCCCATCGTCACCAAGTGTTTCTAATCTCATTGTCACGGCTGGCTGATCAACTAATAAGGTTCAATTTGCGCGCTTTCGGCCTAACCCAGTAGGTTCATTCACGTATTCTCTATGGAAATAGGTGTCGTGAATGCTCCTGTTCACTTCGCTCATCGCAGGAACTACCGTATTGCAAATACAATTCACGCTTTGATTGGAGGTCTTGAACCGTTGTTGTGCTTGGATTTGCTCAAGTGTTTGGCCACTGTAGGCTTCTACAAAATGAGCAACCTCTGAGGGACTATGATGCTTTTCCATCAAGAAGTCAATGAGATTGTCCCCTAAATCCTCGTTCAAGGCCCATTCAGAAATCAACTCGAACAATTCCGGGGAGACTTCAATTTTGGGTGCACCTTGACGAGATTGGGAAAGAGCTCTTCGACTTTGGGCGTTGATCGACCAGGAAAATGAACAGAGGATCAGCGTAAAGAGAAATGGATATTTCATAGTTCTAAAGGTTTTGTTGTAAATGTCCCCCCCCTTGAAATAAACAAGACCTTGAATGTTAATTCATATACAGTTAACACGGGCTGCGCCTCGCAATGAAAGATCCAGAAGTGTACCCTATTTTGGAGCGCCTCTTTCCCCTGGGATATCTTCGCACCCATGCAGCGCTATCACTTTATCGAAGAACTCCGCTGGAGGGGGATGCTCCACGACGCCATGCCCGGAACCGAGGAAAAACTTGTTCAGGGAAAGTGCAAGGGGTACATCGGCTTCGACCCCACCGCCGATTCGCTCGGGGTAGGCAACCTCGTCCAGGTCATGACCTTGCTCCATTTTCAACGCAGTGGTCACCAGCCCTATGCCCTGATCGGCGGGGCCACCGGAATGGTCGGCGACCCCAGCGGCAAAAGCGAAGAGCGCAATTTGCTCGACCTCGACCAACTCCGGTACAACCAAGAGCGCCAAAAGGCCCAACTCGAGCGCTTTTTGGACTTCACCACCCTCGAAAACCCGGCGGTGCTCGTCAACAACTACGACTGGTTCAAGGATTTTAGCTTTTTGGGTTTTATCCGAGACGTGGGCAAACACCTGCCCGTCAACTATATGATGGCCAAGGACTCGGTCAAACGCCGGCTCGAAACGGGCATGTCGTTCACCGAATTCAGCTATCAACTCATTCAAGGCTACGACTTCTACCACCTCTGGAAAGAGCACGGCATGGTGCTTCAAATGGGCGGAAGCGACCAATGGGGCAACATCACCACCGGAACCGAACTCATTCGGCGCATGGCCGGAGGCGAGGCCTATGCGCTTACCACCCCCTTGATTAAGAAAGCCGACGGCACCAAGTTTGGCAAAAGCGAAAGCGGGAACATCTGGCTCGACCCCGCCAGAACCAGTGCCTACCACTTTTACCAATTTTGGCTCAATGCCGCCGACGCGGATGCGCCGGGCTATTTGAGAATCTTCAGCCTCAAATCGCGGGAAGAAATCGAAGCCCTCGAGTCCGAGCACCAACAAGCCCCGCATCTGCGGCTGCTGCAAAAAGCCTTGGCCGAAGAAGTCACCACCCGCGTTCACTCCGCCGAGGCCACCGCGCTCGCGCAAAAGGCCGCCGATATTCTGTTTGGAAAGGCCGGCAAGGACGAACTCTTTCACCTCGATGCAGCTACCCTCCACGACGCGCTTCAAGGAGTCGAGACCCACACCGTTTCCAAAGACCTCCTCGGCACCGGACCCGATGCCGTGGCACTGCTCGCAGAGCATACCGCCGTTTTCCCGAGCAAGAGCGAAGCCCGCAAAATGCTACAGGCCAACGGGGTCAGCGTGAACAAAGAGAAAATTGTGCCCGAGAAAATCTTTGGCCTCGACGATCTGTTTGCCGACGGCGTCCTCTTGATTCAAAAAGGCAAGAAGAATTACCTCCTGATTAAAGCAGTTTAAGACCGTCTAAGCGCTCAACGTGCAGTCGACTTGAACTTGGGCGCCAAGGCCGCAATCCAGTGCTCGAGGCGTTCCTGTAGCAAAGCGTACGAAAAAGGCTTCGAGATATAATCGTCCATGCCCTCGCTCATATAGCGCTCACGATCGCCCTCCATGGCATTGGCCGTCATCGCGATGATGACATGCGCCTGACCGAACTCGCGCCGAATGGCCTTGGTCGCCTGAATTCCATCCATCCCGGGCATTTGAATGTCCATCAACACAATGTCGTAGCGCTTTTTGCGAACCGCATCGAGGGCCTCAAACCCATTGAGCGCATGGTCGGGCTGAAAGCCTAACTTTTCCAAAATCAACTGGGCCAACCGCAGATTGATCGGGTTGTCTTCGACCAGCAAGACATTGATCTCGCTCCGGTCGATGTGTTCGGGAACCACGCGCTCAGGTGCGGACTCCACGGCCGGATCGGCCAGACGCGCATCGAGACAGGTAGCGAGGAAATACCAAAGACGGCCTATGTGAATGGGCATGGGGAAGCGCAGCCATCCCTGACTTTCGGGCAACAATTCGTCTGAGGGGTGAAGCAAGGCCACCCGATGTTGACCGGACGGTTGGTGGGTGCCCAAGGCCAAGGGTTCGAACACGTCAAAATCGACGGGTCCGGGATCGGAGGCCCCCAATAAGCGGAACCCGCGAATCCGGCAGGCGTCTTCGAGAATTTCCCGTTGCTTTTGATTGCATACATGCAGACGCACCGTGCGCCCCCGCAAAATTTCCAACCGCTGATCGCTGTCGATGCCGATTTGTCGGTTGAGGTTGATCGAGAAATAGAAAATGGAACCCGCGCCGGGCTCGCTCTGGAAGTGCATTTCGCCCCCCATTTGCTGTACCAGGCGGCGAGAAATGGCCAGACCCAGGCCCGAGCCCCCGTGTTTGCGGTTGACCGAAGAATCGATTTGGCTAAAGGCTTGAAAAAGAAAAGGCGCTTTGTCCATCGGGATGCCAATCCCTGTGTCTTCTACCGAAAACAAATAGTTGCCCGGCAGCTCTGTTTTGCTTCGATTGGCCTGCACGCTCAGCAAAATCCGCCCCGAGTCGGTAAACTTGACCGCATTGCTCACCAGATTGAGCAAGATCTGCCGCAGACGGGTCGTATCGCCAAAGACATTTAAAGCCAAGTCGCCTTCGACCCGATACATCACCGACAACCCCTTTTGTCGGGCGCGCTGATACACCTGATCCAAGGCCTCAAACAAGGTGTCTTCGAGCATAAAAGGCTTGTGCTCAAACTCCATTTTCCCCGACTGAATTTTCGAAAAGTCGAGGATATCGTCGATGACCGACAGCAGTGAATCTCCGCTCGAACGGATGGTCCTAAGCAAATCCCGCTGCTCTGCATTTAAGGTG
The DNA here is from genome assembly GCA_016125155.1 of bacterium. Lineage (GTDB taxonomy): Bacteria > Bacteroidota > Bacteroidia > Flavobacteriales > Schleiferiaceae > WGMI01. Next base: position 130,218 of record WGMI01000013.1, on the reverse strand, counting down.
GTTCGGTCGAGCAAATCGGCCATGCCCAAGACCGCGTTCAGGGGAGTTCGGATTTCGTGGCTCATGGTCGCCAAGAAGTCGCTCTTGGCCCGGGCCCCCTGTTCGGCGTTTTCCTTGGCGGCCACTAGTTCTTTTTCCTTGTACTCGAGCTCTTCGATAAACTCCTCTTTTTCTTGGGTGAGCTCCTCCAGATCGGCAAGGTTGTGCTGCAGACGGGTCTGGCTGTTTTTCAGTTCGGCATTCGAGTATTCGAGCTCGAACATAAAGGCATTGAGCTGATCGTTTTTGCGGATCAAATTCCCGAACAGCAAGAAAATCGTGGGCAAAATCATCGCGAGCATCACCAAGGCAGAAAGCGAAAGGTCTCGACGGATCGAACTCAAACTCGCGCTCAAACGCTCGTTGTCGAGCTGGGCGAGCAAGGTCCAACCCGAAGCCTGAAAAACGTTCGAAGACTCGTTCGACATCATTCGATCAGCGCTGAGGTTTTCGAAGGCCAAAATGCCGCTGTCGCTTTCGAGATGGCCCCGATCGTCGGTTGCCAACAGCGATTCAAGCGCGGGAAAATGCTGAGCCAGTTGACCTTGCGACTCGGGATTCGTCATAAACGCAAAGCTCTCTTCGCCCTCGGGTCCTTTGAGCCAATTTCCCTGTGCATCGGCCAAAAACAAGGTGAGATTCGAGTTTTGCTCGACCAAATTGATTCGATCCAGAATGAGGCTGCCGTCGTAGGTCAAAACCACATAACCCAATTTGATGCCGTCCTGGCTGTGGATCGGACTCAAAAAACGGATGACCGGCTGAGGAGGCAGAGATACCTTGCCGTTTTCCATATTCAAGTCGAAGCGGGAGATGTAAATGCCCCCGGTGCCCAAGGGCTTGGCGGCCTTGAAGTAGTACCGCTCGGTCTTGTCTTGCAAATTTTGATTGACATCGTAGCCCCCGGGGCGGTAGTCGACTTTCAACCGCTCCTTCCCGTTTTCGTCGATAATCCGAATCTTGCTGTATTTGTTCCGGATGGCACCAAACTGCGCCAAAGTTCGCTCGGTAACTTCCGCATCCGGCAGGGCATTTTCGGACTGGAGATAGAGGGACAATTCCGGATTGCGCGTCAGAAATACCAGGTCCTGCTCCACCGACTTCAATTCGCCGATCAAAAAGCCCTTGACAATTTCCAGACTCCAGCGGCTCTCAGCCATAAACCTCACCTTCTTCTCTGCACTTTCGCGCTCGAAGACCAGATAGGTGCTTACCACCACGAGGGTGACCACGGCCAAACACACCAACACCAGGGTTCGGTACAGCCCTTTGTTGGAAAAATTTTGAAGTTGGCCGGGGGTGTGCATCATCGCTAGGATCAAAAATAAAATTTGGCGCGGGGGTCAAATGATCAAACGTCAAAGAGTTATTAAGATGCAATCCATCGTATGCGCTTCCCGGGTTCGGTCCGGGTCCACCCGTTCATCTCGGTGGTAAAAAACAGAGCCGAAGCCGCGGCAGCACTGATTCCGAGCGCCTCAGAAAGCACGTCGCATTCGAGCACCCCACCTCGGGACAAGAGCGTTTCAGCCAGGCGCCGGTGTTCGGGTTCGAGTTGATCGAGTTGAACCCGAGGGAGTGGAGGTTCGGTTGCAGCGAGGAGGACCGATGCGTTGGTCTCTTTTCCTTCCCAGTTCAACACCCGCAGAAGTTCTTCGGGCTCTGTGAGAATCAGGGCCAAGTTTTTGCGCATCAATTCGTTGCATCCTCGGGTATTGGGTCGGTCCCAACTTCCTGGAACGGCCAGTACCTCACGGCCGTAGTCGTTGGCCAAGCGGGCGGTGATCAGTGCTCCGCTTCGCTCGGCAGCTTCCACCACCACGGTGGCGTCGGCCATTCCCGCCACAATGCGGTTGCGCTTCGGGAAAAGCGCTGCGTCCGGACGTGTACCGGTCGGATATTCAGTCAACAACGCTCCCTGCGCAGCAATTTCGTCGGCGAGGGAGGCGTGGAAATCAGGAAAGATATGATCGGGACCGGTGCCCATCACCGCGATGGTCTCCACCCCGTTCTTCAACGCGGCTTTGTGCGCGGCTGCGTCGATGCCCTCTGCCAAACCGCTCACCACTTGAGCTCCACAGGATGCCGCCACGGCGGCAATGCGCTCGGCAGCCCTGATTCCGAAACGGCTGGCCGCCCGACTCCCTACAATGGCGACCACGCGGCCCGGGTTCAAGGTTCCCTTCCCCCGGGCAAAGAGCACCACGGGTGCATCGGCGCAAGCTTTAAGCCTCTGGGGATAGGCAGGTTGGTGACAACCGATCAAGGTCCAACCGCGCTCCAAAGTGCGTTCCAGCACGCGTTCGGCCCGTTCGTGTGCTTTAGACCAACCTTTGAGCAAGGCACCGGTCTGTTTGCGGTCCCAGCCTTCGAGCCCCGGATAGAGCTCTAAACCTTGTTCGAGAACTGCTTGGGCCGAGCCGTAATAGGCCGTCAACGACTGGATGCGCCGGGGAGTAAGCCCCGGACACAAGCTCAGTGCCAAGAGTGCAAATTGTTCAGCGTCGGAGGGTGCGGATGGCATCGGCCTGGGCACTGGGCATAATGAGGACATCGTTGATGCAGACATGGGCGGGCCGGCTCAGAATCCAATCGGCCGTTTCGGCAATGTCTTCGGCCGTCAAGGGTTTGAGTCCTTGGTAGACGCTGGCTGCTTTGGCCGCATCGCCTTCAAACCGCACCAAGGAGAACTCGGTTTCGGCCATGCCGGGGGCGATGTTCGAAACCTTGATTCCGCGTTCGAGCAAATCGAGGCGCATGGCTCGGCTCAGCGCATCGACCGCGTGCTTGCTGGCGCAGTATACGTTGCCGTTGGGATAAACTTGCTTGCCGGCCACCGACCCGATGTTCAAAATATGGGCTCCTGGGTTCATCATGGGCAAAAAGGCTCGGGTCACATAGAGCAACCCTTTGACATTGGTGTCGACCATCGCGTCCCAATGGTCCGGGTTGCCCTGATCGATGCCGCCTAAGCCCAGGGCCAAACCGGCGTTGTTGATCAGCACGTCGAGTTCGGGTATCTCCGAGCGAATCTGGGCAGCACTGGCTTCGACGGCGGCCCTGTCGCGCACATCGAAAACAAGGGCGCGGTGACCCCGATCCCCTCTGGGATCCAAATCCCGAATCAAGGTCTCCATGCGGTCGGCCCGGCGGGCGTTGAGCAGCAATCGATGGCCGCGGAGGTGCAGTCGGCGCGCCATAGCAGCGCCAAATCCCGAACTCGCGCCGGTAATTAAGGTCGTAATAGGCGTGTTTTCCATGGCTCCAAATGTAATAATGCGATTTCAAAAAATAACCCACCCCGCCCTGTTAAAATTGGCTAGATTGCCCCCGAAAGGGAAGCCAAAACCGGGGGATATGAAGTACGGATTCGCATTGTTGATGGTGTTGGGTGGGTGGATTTCGGGTTGGACCGCCCTCGCCCAAAAGGGTCCCCAGATCGAGCTCCGCGTATCCGACCGGAGTGGGGCTCCTGTACCCGGAGCCGTGGTGCGCTCTCTCGACCGCCATCAGGCGGGCTTTGCAGATGCCGAGGGATGGGTATCGTGGGCCTCAGAGGGCGCTGCAACGGAGCGCATCGAGGTTTCGGCTCCCGGCTACCGGAAAAAAGCGGTGGAACTCAGCCCCGGCACCAAATCGCTCGAGATTGTACTTGAAGCCGATCCGGCCCAATTGGCCGATGTGGTGGTCACCGCCAGTCTTTCAGAACAGCGGCGTTCGGAAACATCGGTATCCATCAGCGTGCTCAAGCCTTATGTCCTCGACAACCGGGGCAGTTTGAACGTCGAGAACACCCTCGAACAACTCCCGGGTTTGAACATCGCAGACGGCCAAGCCAACGTGCGCAGTGGCAGCGGATGGAGTTATGGAGCCGGAACACGGGTGCAGGTTTTGCTCAACGATTTGCCGTTGATTTCGCCCGATGCTGGCCAAGTCCAGTGGGATTTATTGCCGTTTGAGAGCGCCTCTCAAATCGAGGTGCTCAAAGGAGCGGCCTCTTCGCTCTATGGTTCTTCCGCCCTAAACGGAGTGATTCATCTGCGCACGGAGCTTCCCAGTGTCGAGCCCCAGGCCATGGTGCAGCTGGGCAGTTCCGTCTACGGGGCCCCGGCTCGGTCGGATTATCAATGGTGGGAAAGCGCCCGCACCACCCAATCGGCGCGTTTTGGTTTTTCGTCAGGACAGTCGAAAGTCGCCTACCGTTTTTCGGGTTTGTTGATGAACGACCGCGGTTATCGCTTCGACGAACCCGACGCCCGCGCGCGGTTGTTTGCCCAGACCCAAATTCAAAGCACGCGGATCAAAGGACTGGCCTATGGCCTAGACGGGGGATTGATGTGGAGCAAGACCGGCGATGCCCTGCTCTGGAACAGCCGGAGTACCCCTTATGTGGCCCTCGATAGTTCGGTGACCCAGACCACAGGTGCCGACGTATTTCTCGATCCGCATGCCACCTATGTGCAAGGCGCGAATACCCACAAAGTCCGGCTACGCTATCTGCGGGTCGACAACAATGCGGCCAACCGCACCACCGATTTTGCCAACCGCTCCGATCAGTGGATGGGACAATACACCTATCGCAGGAGCTTCAACCAGGGCTGGGTGGTGCAATCGGGGTTGTTCGGGAGCATGAGCGAGTCCAATTCCGAGTTGTTTCAAGGCCGGCACGAGGCATCCAACCTCGCCCTGTTCGCTCAGGTTGAAAAGGACTTTGGCCGACTCAAACTGGTGGGTGGGTTCCGTTGGGAAGAAGTGCGTATGGACGAAGATCGCTATTCTCGCCCCCTTGTGCGCTTTGGGTTGAATCATCGCTTTGGGCATGCCACCTATGCGCGCGCAAGTGTGGGCGAGGGCTTTCGTTTTCCGAGCATGGCAGAGCGGTATACCCTGACCAACGTCGGGGCCATTTTTGTGCTTCCCAGTCCCCAGTTAAAGCCGGAAGAGGGTGTCTCGGCCGAAATTGGGTTACGTCAGGAGTTGCCCTTGGGCGATAAGGGGCTGTATGTGGACGTGGCCGCGTATTGGATGCGCTACGAAAACATGCTCGAGTTTCAGTTTGCCCAGTGGGAATCGACCCCTCAGAACCCGGTGGGCCTGGGGTTTCGCTCTGTCAACACGGGTCCGACCCAAATCAGCGGGGTGGAGATCGAGTTGGGGGGCGAAGCGCGCTGGGGGGCGGTCGATCTGCGCTTTTTGGCCGGTTTCAACTGGGCGCAGCCCGTGGCCCTCGAACCGAATCTCATCTACGCGACAGACTCCAATGGGAACGAAATGAGCTATTTGAATACAAGCAGCGACACCACCGACCATATTTTAAAGTACCGCTACGAACGGCTATATCGGCTCGATGTCGAGGCGCATTGGCGGCAGTGGACCCTGGGCGCGGGAATGCGCGGCAATGGGTTTATGCGCAACATCGATGGAATCTTTGAAAGCCCCTTGGTCGAAATTCTCATTCCAGGCGTCGGCATCAAGGAATCGAGGTTGGAGCAAAAGGCGGAGGGAGACGATCTGGTCTTCGATGTCCGTTTGCTCTATGCCTTCAATGCGCACTGGATGGGGGGAATAACGGTGGACAACCTCACCAACGAGGAGGTCCAGCCGCGCCCGGCCCAGTTGGGACCACCCAGACGCTTCAATGTGCTGTTGCGCTGGACGCTCTGAGGAATCGCGCAAAGCCCTCGGACGCGGCGCATTTTGACTAATTTCGCCCGCAACAACAAAGCACCGTGAAGTACCAACGCATTCTCCTCAAGCTCAGTGGCGAAGCCTTAATGGGTGAACAGAATTACGGGATTGATGGGGGTCGTTTGGCGGAATACGCCCAAGAAATCAAGACGGTAGTCGAGGCCGGGGTGCAGGTGGCGGTGGTGATTGGCGGAGGCAACATCTTCCGCGGAATGCCAGCGGCCAATCAAGGCATGGACCGCGTTCAGGCCGATCATATGGGGATGTTGGCGACCATGATCAACGGTTTGGCGTTGCAATCGGCCCTCGAACACGAAGGAGTGTATACGCGGTTGCAGTCGGCCATTGAAATGGACAAAATAGCCGAGCCGTTTATCCGCCGCCGGGCGGTGCGTCATCTCGAAAAAGGAAGGGTGGTGATTTTCGGGGCGGGTACGGGCAATCCGTATTTCACAACCGATACGGCCGCGACCTTGAGGGCGATCGAAATTGGGGCCGATGTCATTTTGAAAGGCACCCGGGTGGATGGCATTTACACAGCCGATCCGGAAAAAGACGCCACGGCGACCAAGTACGATACGGTGACCTACGACGAGGTCTACGAGAAGGGATTGAATGTGATGGATCTGACCGCGTTTACCTTGAGCAAGGAGAACAATTTGCCGATTTTGGTTTTCGATATGAACAAACCGGGCAATCTCAAGAAGGTGGTGATGGGCGAAAAGATTGGAACCTTGGTGAATCATTGAGCACTATGGAAGAGGATTTGGAGTTGATTTTCGATTCGGCCAAGGCCGATATGGACAAGGCGGTCAAGCACCTTGAAAAGGAATTGGTGAAAATCCGCGCCGGTCGCGCCAACCCGAGCATGCTCGAAGGGGTGCGGGTAGACTATTACGGAGCCAGTACTCCCTTGTCTCAGCTGAGCAACATCAATACGCCCGATGCGCGAACCTTGACGGTTCAGCCTTGGGAGAAAAAGCTAATACCGGACATCGAAAAAGCCATTTTGGCGGCCAATTTGGGATTGAACCCGATGAACAACGGGGAGCAGATCATCATCAACATTCCGCCTTTGACCGAAGAGCGTCGCAAAGATTTGGTCAAGCGCTCTAAGAGCGAAGCAGAAGACGCCCGCGTTGGGATTCGCAATGCCCGTAAAGAGGCCATGGAAGAGCTCAAGAAATTGGGCAAAGACGGGCTGCCGGAGGACATGGAAAAAGACGCCGAAGCCAAAGTGCAAAAATTCACCGATCAGTATGTCAAAATGGTCGAGGATATTTTGACCAAAAAGGAAGGCGAGATTATGGCGATTTGATTCCCGGATTAGGCTTCGGGGAATGTGTTAAATTCATCGAATTGACCGCATTTTCGTCGTGATCGTCGTTTCGTATTTAACGTCGTCATCGTCCACCGACGCATACCGCGGATGCCGGAATTATCCATCAATGTGTTTCCACCGACGCACATTGTTTTCGATATAGGCGTGAATACGTTTTAATTGGATTTCCGATTGAATCACGCGGTCGTGATATCCACGTTGCCAAGCGAAATTGGGATTGATGGCCCGGGCCGCCATCGTCACAGCCGATTTATATCCCCGAATGATGGATCCGAGATTGTGCAATGGGGGTCCGAATTTGTTAGATGCAATTTTTGGCAGAATTGAATTATCGGGAATGGGATGTGTAATCGCATTGATTTCATTTATCGCATTAATGCGATCAATTAATTCGGCATCGCCATGCATGGCGTCTGTACCATTGGAAATACTATTGAAATCAAATGCGGAATTGGCCAGAAATTCCATTTTGTGGGAATTCCGATTAAAGGGATTGCGCCCGATTCCGATAATCGCGTGAACATGATCTGGCATCACCACAAAGGCCCCCTGAATGAGATACATATCAAGGCGCAAATCGAAGGTTCGGTTCCATTCAGCCTGAGCGATGAGGCCGATCTGGGAATGGATCATTTCCGGATTTCCAGCCTGATTCCGGACAATGGTACCGAAATGACGAGTTTTCCTTTGGGTACAAAGGGTAATGAAGAACAGACCCGGGCCTCGGTAGTTCCAGTTCTGTTTGCGATGGGATGGGATACGATATTGGCTGCGAAATAAGGGGACAGCGGAAATTTCTGGGGACTAGGTGAAAATGGGTTATCTAGTTATACACATTTCCTGTCACTTAGAGTCCCCAAGGGACAGACTCAATTTGGCCCAAGGTGTTCTTTTAAAGGCATCAGCACCATAATAATTTAATCCCACAAGAGATCGACGAGTTGTCCGGCTATCAAGGTGTTTAAGGCCTCTCGACTCCGGTTATGGTGTTTTAGAAAATCCAAGGGCAGCAACGCCGAGTCGCACCAAGCCGCAACGGCCAGTGAGCCTTGCGGCGCGATCTCGGCCAAAGCGCTCCAAAAAAGAATCATGAACGGGGTGGACAAGAGAGCGCTTGACCGATGTGAATATTTGGACAATCCAACAGAGCCACGAGGCGTCGTGGCTCTACTCTTTTTTTGGAGCAGCAAAGAAAGAAGCCCACCGCGCTTTTTTTTCACCAACGGACACCTAGCCCCGCACGATTGTGCGGGGCACCTGCCGAGTCGTAGAGAGGGAATGAACAGCGCAGGCCAACTTTAAAGCATCATCGGGGTAGCCGGAAGACTTCGACCCGAAGTCCCAGAAACTTTTTGGAAGACCCTCGTTTATTCAAACAGTCATAAGCCTGATTCTGCCAAAATGCAGAACCTTGGAAGGATTGAAGAAACTGCTCTCCCCAGAAATACCCTGTGACCCGTTTCTTGTCTTGAGAAAGGGTGAATTTTCGAACATTGAACGACGGGATCCGCATCACCAAAAACTACCCCTCCACCTCCACAAAATCCAGATCCTTCCCAAACGTTTCCTCGAGGCCGTAGGCCGCCCAGAGCGCGATGCCAAACGAAGTGAGCATCACCGGTACCGCGCCGAGCAACATTCCCCAGCCGAGCGTTTGAGCAAAGAACCCAAACGAAAGCGTAATCGGCACCGTAGCACCCCGGACAAAATTGGGTACTGTCGTGGTCACCGTAGAACGAATGTTGGTGCCAAAGTGCTCTGAGGCCACCGTAACGAACAGCCCCCAATACCCCATGGGTATACCCAGAGCAAATACAAGGGCATAGAACCCAGGTGGAGAAAGGGACGGGGCCGAAAGGTAGACTGCAGAGAGCGCCAAACCCGACCGCAAGGCCCAGGCAATGGGTCGCTTGCGGCTGCCAATCACCTGGCTCAAAATTCCGCTGAGTAGATCGCCTGCGGATAGTCCAATGTAGGCCCACATCACCACCTTCCCGGGATTCACCACCCCCTCTACCCCCAGTGCCACAGCAAATTCCGGGGCAAATACCACCAGAATTCCCACTACAAACCAGACCGGTAGCCCGACAAGAATACAGCGCAAGTAGCGCCAGAACAGCGCCTTATTTCGGAACAACATCCCAAAATCGCCTCGCTTTACCCCGCTGGGTTTGAGCTTGTAGAACATCCCCGATTCGAGTGAGCGCATCCGCAACAGCAAGAGCATCAACCCCAGTCCGCCCCCGACAAAATAGCTCACCCTCCAATCAAAAGCATCGGCCACCAAGGCCGCGACTACCGCCCCAAACGTGCCGAAAAATACCACGATCATGGTGCCATACCCCCTCTTTTCCTTGGACAGAGTCTCAGAAACCAGCGTAATGCCTGCGCCCAATTCGCCGGCCAGACCGAGCCCCGCAAAAAAGCGCACCCAGGTATACTGATCCAGGTTGGTCACCAGTCCATTCAACAAATTGGCCACCGAATAGAGCAAAATCGAACCGAAAAGCACTTGAATGCGCCCTTTGCGGTCGCCCCAAATGCCAAAGAGCAAACCGCCGAGCAACATCCCAAACATTTGCACATTGAGCAGCCGCACGCTCGCACTGGCTAACGCTACATCGTTCAAGCCCAGATCGCGCAAACTCGGCAGGCGCACCACCCCAAACAAAATGAGGTCGTAGATGTCGACGAAATACCCGAGCGCGGCCACCACAATCATGCGATACGACCGCAGCCTATCCATCCGATTTTGCTTCATACCCCCACAGCGCTCGGAGTCCGGCTCAGTCGTCGTGTTCCGTTTCGTCTTCGACGGGCGATTCGGTTTGACCCGGGTCGATTTGAACGGGAAGGGGAGCGCTTTGGGTCAACTCCGGATGCCTGATCATTCCGCCCAAATGGGCGGTGCGCATCATGGCTACACCCCCGAACAAGCCCACGGCCACGGCGGCCCAGGACACCATTGCGCTCCGCTGTTTCCAAAATAAGGCGACGATGGCCAGCAGACCGGAAACCACCATCAAAGGCGTGGCCCATTCCGCAGCTTCTTCGTGTTCGTGGATGAGTTCATGCGATACCCCCGACCATTCTTCCATGACCTTTTCGGAGGCTTCCCCCGATTTGCTGGCAGGAATGGCGAACAAACCGGCGAAGGCCAAAACAACGAGCCCGGTTCGGCGCACGGCCTCGCTTTTGCGCAGCAAACCGGCGATCAGAATGGCCAGACCGATCCAGCCCCCCACAACGGGCAGGTGGTTGAAGAGCATGTGGAGTTGAACGGGATTCATGGTTTAGATAATTGAAATTCAGTGTTTTTTACCGTTGCCTTCCCCTGGAGCCATTACCCCTGCCCGGATTTCGGCATCAATAAAGTTGTCCGCTGGAACAATCGGGCAAGAATAGCGGTCCGAGTACGCACAATAGGGGTTGTACGCCCGGTTGAAGTCAACCGTGATTTCGGTCCCCGAGGCGGGCAGACGCAAATCGAGGTAACGGCCTCCTCCGTATGTTTCGCCCCCGCTGGTCCGGTCCGTAAACGGGAAAAACAAGTAGTCCCCGTATCCATCCGCATTCATCAGATCGATTGAAACAAAAACAGGCACTCGAAAAGCACGGCCTTCTAGTGAGAACTCGAGCAAGCCCCACTGTCGGTACACAGGTTTTCGCGCTGTGCTGGTCGGCATTTCAAAGGGCACAGTTTCAGGCGTCTCCACCAAGGTAGCCCGAACGACAAACCGCTCGTCGGCTTTGAAAAAGGGCAGTGTTTTAAATTTTTTCAACGCCTTGGGCGTCAAAGGAGAGGTTTCCGCATCGGCAAAGGAGGCATTCATTTCGGCTTGCCAAGTGCGAATCTCCGAGGCCCAATCGCTTTGGGCGCAGAGCTGGGACGACTGCCACAAAAAGGCCAGGATCGATAGGTGGATTTTTTGAAATCCGCGTGGCATGGGGAAGGTTTTGATTGAGATATTGCGCCTCAAATAAACCGAAATAATTCCACCCCCTTATGCGTCGTTGTATCGTCCTGGTATTCACCATTTTTATGACACTCGAGAACCTGAGTGCCCAGAAGTCGGAAGATCGCTTTTGGTACCATCAGAGTGTTGCGGAAAACAAGAAAGCCGCAGGCATTGCCTCGGAACAGGCCTATCGCTTTGTTGCCAACCGGACTCCCAAAACCGTAATCGTGGCGGTCATCGACGGGGGCATCGACACGACCCACGAAGACTTGAAGCCCATTTTGTGGGTGAACGAAGACGAAATTCCGGGCAACGGCCTCGACGACGACAACAACGGCTTTGTCGACGACATCCACGGTTGGAACTTCCTCGGTGGAGACAGCGGTTCTGTTGATGTGGCTCAATATGAGTTGGTTCGCATTGTCCGAGACTATGGCGCCTTGGTCAAACTGGGTCAAGCGTCACCGGAACAAAAAACGGTGTATACCAGGGCCAAAAAGGAATTCGAGGAGATGAAGGAAGAAGCGACGGGAGAATTTGAGGGTGTCAATCGCTTCGCTACGATTTATCGGATTGCCGATAGTCTGGCGATGGTTGATTTGGGCGAGGGATATACCCGTGCGCAACTGAAAAAGTGGAAAACGACCGATGAGCGAACCAAAGCCTCTAAGAATTTCTTGCTCAATGTCGTCCGAGAAGACTTCAATAAAAAAGAGATGTTTGAGTACATCGAGCGGGTTCAAAACAAAGTAGAATACCAACTGAATACCGAATTCGACCCCCGAACTATGGTTGGCGATCGAGAGCGCGATTGGAGCGATTCGATATACGGCAACAACGATGTTATGGGGCCCCGACCGGATCATGGCACCCACGTTTCGGGCATCGTTGGGGCATTGCGCGGCAACGACAAAGGGGGCGATGGCATTGCTTCCAACGTGCGCATCATGACCCTGAGGGCGGTACCTGATGGAGACGAATACGACAAAGACGTGGCCAACGCCATTTTGTATGCCGCACGCAACGGGGCACAGGTTATCAACATGAGTTTTGGAAAATACTATTCCATGGATTCGGAAATGGTTGCCCGGGCCATCCGCATTGCCGAGTCGAAAGGGGTCATTATGGTGCATGCCGCGGGCAACGACGCCAAAAACATCGATTTTGCCGAACATTATCCGGTGTATCCTGAACCGCGCGAGAGTCCCTATTGGATTGAAGTGGGGGCGCACACTACTTCGCTGAACAAGAACTACCCTGCCCCGTTCAGCAACTACGGGCTCCAGAGTGTCGACTTTTTTGCCCCAGGTTATGACATTTACGCCCCGGTGCCTGGGGGCAATACCTATGATTTCTACAGTGGAACGAGCATGGCCGCACCCGTGGTGACCGGAGCCGTGGCTTTTCTGCTGTCGTATTTCCCTGAACTTAAACCTTCTGAAATCAAGGCGTTGCTCAGCGAAACCTCAAACGACTACAGCAAGCTCAAAGTGCTTGAACCCCACGAGGGCGAGGGGAAACCAAAAAAGGTCCGGTTCGATACCCTCAGCCCCGGGGGCAAAAGCATTAATCTGGAGCGCGCTGCTCAGAGTGCTTTGGGTCGCTGATCAGAATCCGAACTGAATCCCCAACACATAGTTTCGTCCTGCACCGCTTAAACCCGAGCTGTACGTGCGGTAGCGTTGATCGGTGAGGTTGTCGACAGAAGCAAAAACCGTGAGATTCTGCGGAAGTTTTTGACGCAGCTGAACATTCAGGGTATACCAAGACGGGCTGTAGGGGTTGCCGTTCGCATCCAAGGCATAGAGGTAGTCTTTGGCAATTTCCTCTTGGGGCATATCCTCGAAACGCCGTTCCGCTTGGCCCAAAACGTAGGCTTCCACTCGGGTTTGTGCGCGTTCATAGGTCAACCCGAGCCGGCCGAAGGCTGGAGCCGCATGTCGAAGTGGGTCGGTAGTACCGTCTTCGAGTTCTTCGACCCCATTTTGGTACGTGGCGGTAGCATAGGCGCCGAATCCGCCTCCCAAAACGGCTTTGATCTTGGCTTCGATGCCCCAAACCCGGGCAAAGGCGGCGTTTTGAACCGACTGCACTTGGCTGAGTTCCCCATCGTAGACAATGCTGTCGTTCCCATTCAGCGTGGAAGGACGGACCACCATAGCCTTATCGAGATAGCTGTAGTAGGCCGCTATGTCGAGTTCGAGGACCGTTCCGAAGCGATGCCTCACATCGATTTCTCCGGAATAAATGGACTCGCTTTCCAGATCCGGATTGGGCAACACTACTGAACTAGGCTGGGAATCGAACACCTTTCCCAAGTCGTCCACATTGGGTGCGCGAAAACCAGAACCCGCATGAACCGAGATCCAAGTTTGACGACCGGCTTTCCATTCCAGACCGAGTTGGGCTGTGAGTTGCGATTCGGCCGTAGAGGCTGTGGAGAAGGGGAAAGGGTAGAAGTCGAGGTTATTGCTGAAGTCCGCATCCAGTCCAAAATAGCTGTAGCGGGCACCCGCTTCAAGGGTCCAACGCTCCGACCAATTCTTTTTCCAGTCTACATACAGCCCATAGGCTTTCCAGTCGCTGTTCGGATAGCGAGCAGGGCCGGGGCTTGAAGCATTTGTACTGATATCGAGGTCGGTCCCCATGGAGGCCACCTTGTTGAAAACTGCTTCGGCCCCATACAACCATTGGGTGTTGTTCCTACCTCCTTTGGTCAAGTCGAGGTTGAAGGTATACGCATCGACGCTTTCTTCCCGCGACCGACGTATGGGGTCGTTGAAATCTCGGTCTATCCGGCTCTCTTCGAACCGTTGATAGGCCCCACTCAACCGAAGCTGATCATACACAAGCGTGGTTTTGCGGTGGTTGAATTCGAGATGGTGCATATTCCACAACTGTGGACCGTATTTCCATTCAGCGCTACGCGGCAAGCCATTTCGGGTGCGAAGCAATCGATCGTAGCGGTCGTAGTGGGTGGTCGTCGAAAAGTGTAGGGCATAGGTAATCGACCAATGCTGATTCGGGGCATACATCAGTTTGCCGAGGAGGTTGCTTTGGGCATAGCCCGAATTGACCTGGACCAAGGGATCAGGGTTTGACACCACCTGATCGATCCCGTCAACCGTCTGCACCGACCATGGGCGCAGGTAGTCCTCGGGACCGGTCGATCCCATCCTCAAATCGCCGAAATCGGTAAAGCTCCCGCTCAACACCAACGCCCACTTTTTCCAACCGAGTTTGAGGTCGGTGTGGAGGGCATTTTCGCGGTTGGCCGAACTGTACCGCAGGTTGGTGCGGCCGCTCACCGACATTTCGTCGCTTCTAGACAGCTCAGGGGTCAACGTGTAAAAGGCCATAACCCCGCCCAGGGCATCGCTGCCGTACATCACCGAACCCGGTCCGAACAGCACTTCTGCTTGTTGCACGGCAAAGGGGTCGATGGAGATGACGTTTTGCAGATTTCCGCTGCGGAAAATGGCGGTGTTCATTCGAACCCCGTCTACAGCGATGAGCAGCCGGTTGGTCGCAAATCCACGGATCATCGGGCTGCCCCCAGCTTGTTGGCTTTTTTGAACAAATACTTCTCCGCTTTTGCCGAGCACATCGGCGGCCGTTTGAGGCTGATCGAGCACGGGCTCGAATACCCGCACTTTGACCGGGACCTCGTTTTTGGGTTGCAACCAACGGTTCGCGCTAATCACCACCGGATTCAGTTCGAGCGGGTCGGGTTCCAGTTCCACTTTGTAGTTGCGACTGCGCAAAGCGTCGAGACGGTACACCGCTTCGGCATAACCAGGGGCGCGAAAGTGCACTTCGGCACAACCGGACAAGAGGTTGAGGTCGAGCCGGCCTTCGGAGTCGGCAAGGGTGGAGCCCATGGGTTTTTCGCAAAAGGCGACCGAACCGGGCAAAGGGGTTCCACTGCGGGCATCGAGAACCTGAACCGTCTGCGCTTGAACGAAAGCGCATAGGAGCCACAGTCCTCCCGCAAGAGAATGAGATAACTTCATGACATTAAAAGAGTTGAGTTTATAACCGTACTTTCCCATCCCACGGCGACCACCGCAGGAGAAAGCGAAAATCAAAAGGCGAAAAAACCCGCTGGGAATTGGGGCGGAGGGTCAAACCACCGATGGTGTCCCTTCAAAATCGGCCAGATTCCCGACCGCGCCCAAGAAATGCGCGTCAATACTGCTTCCGCTTGGGCGCCCCCTTCCTGTTGCCAGAATCCTTTGAGAAAATGCATCCAATATTCGTGGATGCGTCGGGAATCCGGGTCGTTGGCGCGGAGCCCTTGGACCAATCGGTTCAAATCGCTCATCAAACGGTTTTCCTCGGCATCCCACCAACACCAGTATATCGCGCTGTCTGGGCGGTATTCGCGGTGAACGATGTCGAACATCGAGCCGCGATGGCGAAACTCCTTGTGGTGCGCCCAGCCGAGTTCCGAAGCGCTTTGGAGGGGAACGGAAATCCGATGCAATTGTGCCCGATCAACGCCTTGGGTCAACACCCGCCGGACCGATTTGCGGTATTGTTGCTGCTCGTGTTTTATCCAACCTCCGAGAAAGAGACCAGGGGCCAGCAAGACCGCGCACAAAAGGATGGACGCCGTCGATAAAACCCAGCGGGAGCGCATAGTGACGCAAGTTAGGCTAAATTGCGCCCTTTCCCGAACCAATCGGGGTATATTCCCGCGAAACAAATGCGCGAGGCCGGGGTTGAAGCAAACACATGATACAGCATTCGGTGGTCCAAGATGGAAGCGCGAAACCCTGGGTGGTCTTCGTACACGGGGCAGGGGGCTCGTCGGCCGTTTGGTGGCGTCAGGTCCGGCCTTTTTCCAAAGACTACCATCTGTTGTTGCTCGATGTGCACGCCGAGAGCCCCAGAGATGCGGCCCCGGAGCGCAGGGACTATACGTTCGATGCCTTGGCGCGCGATGTCCTCGAGGTCCTCGCGTTTCGGGGGATTGAACGGGCCTTTTTTGTCGGGGTATCGATGGGGTGTTTGGTGATTGAAGAATTGGCGCGCATAGCCCCGACCCGGGTCAACGGAATGATTTTGACCGGGGCCATTGCGGGTTTGGATTGGAGAACCCGCCTCTTGATGGGTTTGGGGCATTTGAGCAAAGACATCTTGCCCTATATGTGGCTCTATCGCTTTTTTGCCTGGGTCATTTTGCCGCGTTGGGAACACCGAGAATCGCGCAAGGTGTTTGTGCGCGAGGCGAGCAAGCTGGGCGGCAAGGCCTTTCGCCGCTGGTATGCGCTGGTGGGTAGCTTGAATGTCAGTTTAAAGAGAATGCGGCTTCAAGGCGTGGGTGTTCCAAGTTTGTACGTGATGGGCGATCAAGACGTACTTTTTCTCGAAGCGGTTCGGTCGCATGTGCGCACCCAGACTTCGGCCTGGATCGAGGTGATCGACCACTGCGGTCATGTGGTCAATATTCAGGCCGCCGAACAATTCAATCGGTTATCGCTCGCCTTTATGGCGTCGGTTTCGGCGATGGGTCTCGCTGAAGCCGCCTCAGTTCGGCATACTTGAGCCGCTGATACAGAGCCGAGGCCCGGGCGGCCTGAACCCCTTGGCGCCCGTCGAGAAATCCTGCTTTGAATACGTAATCGCGAATCCACACACTGAGCGGTCCCAGCTTCGATTGGAGGGCACTGATTCGGCGCCCGCGCTGGTGTTGGGCTTTGGCACTCTTGAGCGCAAAATTCCGGACCTGGCGCAGGTGGTCTTCGGGGGTCTCGTAGGTGTAGTGCAGAATGTCCCCGTCCAAACGGGCCATGCGCGCACCGGGCTTCATCAACACCTGATCGTGGGGGTTGTCTCCACCCCAGCGTCCATGGTCGCGGTTCCACAACCGGATTTTGCGGTCGGGATACCAGCCTCCAAACCGGAGCCATCGGCCGGCATAGCGATTTCTGCGGTTGAAGGCGTAGGCAGGGGCCTGGGGTCCTCGATGCCGCAGCGCTCGAATCTGTTCGATGAGTTCGGCAGAGAGCACTTCGTCTCCGTCCAACGAAAGCACCCAGAGATGGGTGCAGCGCTCCATGGCCCGGTTTTTCTGCTCGATGTGCCCGTCGAAGGGGTGCTGTTCAAACCGAACACGAGGGCCTTTGGCGCGACAAATGGCCTCGGTTTCGTCGGTCGAAAAGCTGTCGAGTACCACGACTTCGTCGCATATGTGCAAAAGGCTGTCGAGGCATTCGCCTATGCGACGCGCTTCGTTGTAGGTGATCACGGCTCCGCTGATGTGCACGTCCAAAGCAGTATTCAAGCAAAGATCGGGCATTGAACAATCTCTCCGAATCGAAAAGGGCGCCGATTCTGCTGCGGAGCCTATTTCGCGCTTTGCTTCATGAATTGCCGAATCAGCCCTTCAAAACCCCGGTCGCTGAGGTAGCGCTTCATCGCCAAGAAAAGACCGACCATGGGACCCACGGCGTAGCGGGTTTTGGGTGTGCGCGATTGCAGGGCTTTGAGAATCGTCTGGGCAATGACTTCTGGGCCAATCGAGCGGCTCGGTTGGTAGTTGGTTTTGAACAAATCGACCATGGTTCGGGTCATACCTGCATACGGCCCTACGCCGCTCACTTTTTCTCCGCTGCCCAAAGCGATATCGCCCCATTCGGTGCGCACGGCCCCGGGCTCTATTATTATGGTTTTGATTCCAAAAGGCTCTGTCTCAAAGCGCAGTACATCTGAGAGAACTTCCAGAGCGTGCTTGGTCGCATGGTACCAACCGCCCAATGGCAGATAGATTTTGCCCCCCACCGAGGTGATATTGACGATAAAACCCTTTTTTCGAGCGCGCATCCCGGGTAGTACCGCCTGGGTAAGCCGCATCAACCCGAATACATTTACTTCAAACTGCCGGACGGCTTCTTCGATGGGGACTTCTTCGAGGGCGCCGTACGAACCATAGCCGGCGTTGTTGATGAGCACGTCGATGCGGCCCGTTTCCGAGAGTATGGACTGGAGGCCCGATTCAATGCTCTCGGGCACAGTAAGGTCCATCGACCGAATCCGTATGCCAGAGGCTTCAAGGTCTTGGAGCCGATCCAATCGGCGGGCAACCCCATAGACGGTATAGCCGTTTTGGGCGAGCAACAAGGCGGTGGAGCGGCCAATGCCGCTGCTGGCGCCGGTAATCAGCGCAACAGGTTGGTTGGTGTTCATGGATTCGGGGTTTGAAGGAATTGGCGAAAGGCGCTTTCGGTCATATCGAGGGCCCGGGTTTCGAGTTGGGCCGCTTCTTCGGCTCCGAGGCGGATGAGTAGAAGGGCGGTTTGGTGCAGACTTCCCAACAGATGGGCCTTGAGCAATCCCCTTTCGGCCGTTGAAAGCGAAGCGATGCCCATTTGCTGCAACAGCGCATCGAACTGCTGGTCGGCGGCTTCAGCTACCTCGGGACGGAGGAATTTGCTGTGGTGAAATTGCTCGACAAACAACATCCGCTCAGGCTGAAGCGTACAGTAGCGCAAATAAGCCGAGAGCACTGAGCGCAATCCCCCATTTGGGTTTTGGATCCAAACGCGCTCTACGGCGGCCGTCATTTCTCCCTTGATGTCGGCATAGATCGAGTTGACGAGGTGCTCCTTGCTCGGAAAGTAGAGGTAGATGGTCCCTGCGGCAATCCCACAGGCCTGGGCCAAAGACTGCATCGTAAAGGCATCGAAGCCCGATTCGAGGATCAGCCTACAGGCCTTGTCTTGTACCAGGCGGTGCTTGTTGGGATCAAGGGAACGTGTCATCGGAGCAAAGATAAATGAATGAATGTTCATTTAATAATCGTGCGCAAGAAAAAAAGAGGCCAACGCATAAAAAAAGGCCCCGAAGGGCCTGAAGAGCGGATAAGACGAGGGGTTCAATCCTCGTGCAAGGTGAGGAACGGCAGCCGGCTGTGGTAGGCAATCCGACTGGTCAAGCTGTTGTGGAACAGCGATTGCAAGAATCCATAACGCCGGGCGAGCAGGGCAAGCACATCGATGTTGTTGTTCTCGGCGTATTCCAAAATGCTCTTTTCGATGCTCTTGTTTTTCTCGACCAGCGCAAAGAGCAGGTCGACTCCTTCGAGTTGTTTGCGGTAGTGGGCCTCGTTGATCACGCTCAATTCCGTGCTTTCGGGGTCGAAGACGTGCAGGATGTGGATCCGGGCGCCAAAAACCTCAGCCAGCATCTTGAGCCGCGGCAAGGCGAGGGTTTCTCCCTTGGTATTCCCATCCGTTGCAAAGGCGATGTCTTGAATCGGTTCCGGTTTCGAGTGGGAGGGTATGGCCAAGACCGGGCAGTCCACGGCGTGTAGAATGGCCGCTGCGTTGCTGCCAATCAACACCTCTTCGATGCCACTGGCGCCCCGGGTGCCGAGGATCAGCAAATCCACCTTTTCTCGCCTGACCAATTCGCGCGAAACGCTGATGGGGTTGCCCAGTTTCGATTCGGTGACAAATACCACCCCTCGTCCTTCGATGCGTTTGGCGAGCTCTTTAAGCCCGGCTTCCGACGATTCCCTCAGGGCGTCCAAGAGCGAAGTCGTCATGACGTTCTGGCTGTAGGGAAGATCAAAAGCGTTGAAAATGTGCAGCTTGGCTCCCATTTTGGGTGCAATATCTAAGGCGAAATCGAGTGCCTTATCGGCATTGGCCGAAAAATCGGTCGGTACGAGGATGGTTTTCATGGCATCGGGATTTTCCCAAAGCTAGGCACGAAGGAAGCCCATGACCTATGACGGATGTCAGGTTTGCTTTTGGACGACAGCGCGCCGAAACCGGTTCAATGACAACTCGGCTTGGCCTGGGGAATCAAAGCAGAAGCAGGGGGACTCAGATACGGAATACCGAGTTCCAATCCGCGGAGAACAAAAAGGGCTCCTACCAGTACCACCGCTACCGGAATGAGACGGCGCAGGCTCTTTTGGGTTTTGAGTCCAATCCACGAGCCCAAACCCGCCAACGATGCCATGGCAGGAAGGGTGCCCAGGCCAAAGAATACCATAAAGGCCACGCCCCGGGAAGCATCAGCTTGGGCCAGACTGCCCAGAATGCCTGTATAGACCAGACCGCAGGGCAACCAACCGTTGATGATTCCATACCCCAACAAACCCGCGTCTGTATGCGGTTCAAAGCGCTGAAAAAGAGCGGTTTTTAGTCGGGACAATCCCAGCGTTAAAGCATTTCCGAGCGATCCCATCTGTCCAAGTCCCCAGGGCAAGAGTACGGAGGTCATCATCAAGGCTCCGGCCCCAATCGAGACCCAGCGGTGGAGCCCCGCCAAGGCCAATCCGCGCCCAAAGAGTCCAAAAATCAAACCGAGCAACGCATAGGCGCCGATGCGCCCCAGATTGTGTAGCGCGATGCCGCGAATTCGACCCCAGTGGTTGCGTTTCCCAATCGGCAAAGACAGGGCAATGGGCCCGCACATTCCAACGCAGTGCAGGCTTCCGGCAAATCCGAGTCCCAAGGCAAGCCACAAGGCACCCATGGCCTAGAGATAAAGCGATTCAACGGCGTAGTACCCTTGGGCACCGGGTACGTCGACCACCACCTTCCACACTCCTGGAACCAGCGTTTCCGCGGGTATGCGCATTGTGCCCTCTGAATCGAGCGCGATGTTGATCCGCCGATCGAGTTTTTGGTTATCAGGTTTGTAGAGCCAGATTTCGCCTTGAGAAAAGGCAGGGCTCAGCGCGGCCGGTGTTTGGATCACGATGTCGCCGTCGCGGTATTCGATCGCAAAAGAGGCTCCCAATGCCTCGGTGCGGCCTTGGCGTTTCTGTCGATCTTGGTAGCGCTCTTCGCTTTCGGCATAGTCCGGTTCGACCAAATCGATGTTTTGTTGAAAGGTGCCCACCGCCAAGCCGATGATGAGCGCGGCAAACAACACCAAGGTCAGGGCCATGCCATGACCCCAGTTGAAACCGCCTTTTGGGGTAGGGGGGGTACTCATCGAATGGGTCCGTTAAAGTTGGTTTTTAGCCGGCTGAGCTCTTCATCTCCCGCTCTAATCGACAGTTCTACCGGGGTGTTCGATCCGGTCAACACCGCGTCTTCGAGGTAGACAAAAAAGCTGGCCTGGACCAGGTCGCGCACGTCGGCGTACCCGTTGTAGGTGCCCACCCACTCGATGCGTCCAGGAGGGGAAATCAAAACCACGTCGATGTCGATGGGTCCGGTACTCTTGTTGACCACTTTGATGTTGTAGAGGTTGCTGTAGAGCCCCTCGCCCCTGTTTTGATAGAGCATTCCCGGAGCCCTAAGCACCGTGGCTTCGATCGGACTGCGCTCGCGGAGCAGGAAACCCATGACCCCGAGCAGCACAACGAGGACGCCGGTGTAGGCGATGATGCGGGGGGTAAACCGAAAAGCTTTCTTTTCAGCAATCTGGTTTTCCGAGGCAAACCGAATCAGCCCTTTGGGTTGTTGGGTTTTGGCCATAATCGTGTTGCACACATCGATGCAGGCCGCGCAGTTGATGCACTCGAGCTGGGTACCGTTCCGGATGTCGATGCCCGTAGGACATACGTCAACGCACTGTCCGCAGTCGATACAGTCGCCTTTGTCCGCTTCGGCCCGGTTCTCGCCTTTGCGGAAGCGTCCGCGTTTTTCGCCCCGCACGTAGTCGTAGGCAATCACCACCGAATTCCGGTCGAGCAAAACGCCTTGCAATCGGCCATAGGGGCAAACAATCAGACAGACCTGTTCTCGAAACCAGGCGAATACAAAAAAGAACACCCCGGTAAAGACCGTGATGGTCGCCAGTCCACCAAGGTGGTTATGGGGATTGTCGGTTACAATAGAACGCCAGCGCTCGGTGCCGATGAGGTACATTAAAAACGTATTCGCAATGGCAAACGAAATCCCGAAGAACAAGCCGTTTTTCAGGGTTCGTTTCCAAATTTTCTCGAAGTTCCACGGCAAACGCGCCAAGCGCAGCTGCTCGCCCCGATCGCCATCGATCCAATACTCGATTTTGCGGAACACATGCTCCATAAAAATGGTCTGGGGGCAGATCCATCCGCAAAAAATTCGTCCAAAAATCACCGTAAACACGATGACAAAGAGGATGCCCGTGAGCATCGACAAGACCAGCAAATGAGAGTCCTGAGGCCAAAACACCTGGCCCAGAATCACAAATCGCCGTCCGAGCACATCGAGCAACAGGAGCGGCTGCCCCCCGATCCGAATCCAAGGCGCGGCGAACAGAAAGGCAAGCAAACCATAGGCCACCGCGCTTCGCTTGTTCATCCACGGGCCTTTGGAGCGCTTGGGATACAGGAAATTGCGCTTTCCTTCGGCATTGATGGTGGCTACAGAATCGCGAAAGCGCTCATCCTTGTACAAATCGCCTTCCTCTGTGGACAAATCAGCCATGACGATGGTTTAGAGTGCAGCAGTAGAAAGACTGTCGGCGGGGGTGGAGGTTGAATCGGTGGCAGGAGCATCGGTAGTCGGTTCAGCCGCGGCGGCATCGACCCACACCTCGCCTTCCGGGGCTTTGGGCGCAGCGGGCGCAGTGCCCTGGAACGTCAACACATAGCTGGCTACATCCTGCATTTGGGTAGGGCTCAACTGGTCTTTCCACGAAATCATCCCTTTTTCGGGCACCCCGTATTTGATGGTCTTAAAAACATTCACAATGCCCCCGCCGTGGATCCAATTCGGGTCGGTCAGGTTGGGTCCTACCAGGCCTCCGCCATCGGCGGCATGACAGGCTACACAATTGGACTCGTAGATCTTTTTTCCCGAGGCAATTCGGCCCGCTTCGGTCAAGAGAACCACGGTGGTTTCGTCTACGGCATCTCCGACTTTTTTGCGGTATTCTTCAACGCTGGCCTTGGCATCGGCCATTGCGATTTCAAACTCCTTTTTCGAAGAGGGTTCGCCCAGAATGTGGTAGCGGATCAAATAGACCACCGAAAAGGCGATGGTGAAGTAGAACCCCCAGACCCACCAAGGCGGCAGGCTGTTGTCGAGTTCCTTGATGCCGTCGTAGTCGTGATCGAGCATTACATCGGCCTCGCGTTCAATCGGGGTGGCTTTGGTGGCGCCTTTCATCAGGGACGAATACCAAGACGGGGCCGCTTTGGGAGCCTTGATGGTCTCGGGCGCCAAGGTTTCCCGCAGCGCATTCAAAGCCCGGTTGATCGAATACAGTGCGAGCAACACCATGCCGATGCCCACCACAAAGCCGATTTGGATCGGATCTTTGAAGAAGTCGACGAGCCAGCGACCTTCTTCTGCCGTTGCGGTGGCAGGAACCGTTGGGGTTTGGGCCATGAGTCCGGAAGCGCTCGACATTACCGCCGTCCATGCAGCGAAAAAGCGCGGGTTGTTGCGGTGGTTCATAGTACTTAGGAATGAGTGGTTTCGTTGGCGTCGATGGGCATTTCGCTCATCTTTCGAAAGTGTCTTTTGTCGGCTCGGAGCACATACCAGCCCACAGCGAGAAAAAAGGCGAAAAAGATGCCGAGCGAAATCAAGGGGAAGATTTCGATCCCTGCAATGGTTTCCATCGAGGCTTTGGCGTATTTCATCATGACCGATGCGCTTTTTTGAGAAGTTGGAGGTCGGTTTAAGGCTGATTCAGAGCCAGAGCCGGCTCTTTCTTGATATCGGTGCCCAGCCGTTGCAAATAGGCAATCAGGGCTACGATCTCTTCCCGGGGTTGGACCTTGATGTTGGGATCCTTGTTGAGCTCGTCGGCAATGCTTTTGGCTTGCATGTTGAGTTCTTCTTCCCAGTTGGCGATGTACTCCTCGGTATAGGGCACGCCGAGTTGCACCATGGCCTTGAGTTTTTTCTCGGTAAGCGAGGTGTTCAGGCTGGCGTCGCGTCCATTGGCGGAGTACAGCCAGGTGTATCGGGGCATCAAAGAGCCCGGACTCATGGAAGTCGGATCCCACATATGGTTGTAGTGCCAACTGTGCGGATATTTTCCCCCTTCGCGATGCAAGTCGGGTCCAGTGCGTTTGGAGCCCCACAAATGCGGATGGTCGTAGACGTATTCGCCCGCCATGCTGTATTGCTGGTGCACTGGGTCGTAGCGAACCACTTCGGAACGGAACGGGCGGACCATCTGGCTGTGGCAGGCGTTGCAGCCCTCGCGGATGTAGATGTCGCGGCCTTCGAGTTCGAGGGCTGTGTAGGGCTTGACGCTGGCGATGGTGGGTATGTTGCTCTTGATGAGGATTGTGGGTACAATTTCGATGATGCCCCCAATCAAGATGACCACCAAGCTCCAGAAGGTCATTTGGAGGGGTTTGCGTTCGATCCAGCGGTGCCAGTGCTCGCCTTTGTGGCCCGCATAAGCCCGCTCGAGGGCCGGGGCTTCGGCTTCTTCTTCGCGCAGCAACTCACCGCTTCTCACCGTGCGCACCACGTTGATGATCAAAAGCACCATACCCACGATGTAGAGCGTTCCCCCCAAGGCGCGCAGGGCATACATCGGGATGAGCTGGGTTACGGTTTCGAGGAAGTTGCCGTACGCCAGGGTTCCGTCGGGGTTGAAGTCTTTCCACATCAGGCTCTGGGTAAATCCGGCCACATACATGGGGAGCGCCCAGAACAAAATGCCTAGGGTGCCGATCCAGAAGTGGGCATTGGCCATTTTGTCGGAAAACAGGCTGGTGCGGTAAATTTTGGGCATGAGCCAGTAGATCATTCCGAAAATCAAGAAGCCGTTCCACCCCAGCGTGCCAATGTGGACGTGGGCGGGAATCCAGTCGGTGAAGTGCGCAATGGCATTGATGTTTTTCAAGGAGAGCATGGGGCCCTCAAACGTACTCATGCCATAAGCCGTTACCGAAACCACGAAGAATTTGAGCACCACGCTTTCGCGCACCTTGTCCCAGGCCCCGCGCAGGGTAAGCAAACCGTTGATCATCCCACCCCAGGAGGGCGCGATCAACATAACGGAGAACACCGTGCCCAAGCTTTGCGCCCAGTCGGGCAAAGCCGAATACAAGAGGTGGTGGGGTCCAGCCCAGATGTACAGGAAGATCAGCGCCCAAAAGTGGATGATGGACAAGCGGTACGAATAGACCGGTCGGTTGGCCGCCTTGGGCAGGAAGTAGTACATCAGCCCGAGGATGGGGGTCGTCAGGAAAAAGGCCACCGCATTATGTCCATACCACCACTGCACCAGCGCGTCCTGCACGCCGGCGTAGACCGAATAGCTCTTGAACAGCGACACCGGCAGCTCGAGGCTGTTGAAAATGTGGAGCACGGCCACCGTGACAAACGTGGCGATGTAGAACCAAATGGCCACGTACAAATGCCGTTCTCTCCGTTTGATGATGGTCGAGATCATATTGACCCCGAACGCCACCCAGACCAAGGCAATGGCAATGTCGATCGGCCACTCGAGTTCGGCGTATTCCTTCGAGGAGGTAATCCCCATCGGCAAGGTGATCGCGGCCGCTACAATGATGAGCTGCCAGCCCCAAAAGTGGATGGCGCTGAGCAGATCGCTCGCCATCCGCGCTTTGAGCAGTCGTTGCAACGAATAGTAAATGCCGCCGAACATGGCATTCCCCACAAAGGCGAAAATCACCGCGTTGGTGTGTAAGGCGCGGAGTCGGCCGAATGTCAAGAAGGGGAGCTCGAAATTCAGCTGGGGGAAAATCAGTTCAAGAGCCACCCAAAGTCCGACGAGAAAACCCACCGTGCCCCACAGAATCGAGGCGACGATAAAGTTTCGGACGATGGCGTTGTCGTAACGGAAGCGTTCCATCTGCATAAGGGGTGCGGTTTACAGGATCTCGTTTTCGGTGGTTTTGCTGGGTTCGGCATCGTCGATAAGCATGCGCACAGAAGGGGAGCGATCGTCGTCGAGTTGCCCCGAGCGCACCGACCACACAAAGGCGACCAGAAAACCCAGGGCAACGCTCAAACTCACAACCACCAATACGTACAAGACACTCATGGCAATGGCATTTCCAACAGGGACCAAAGCTATTTGCTGCCTCGGCGCAGGGCTTATGACATACATCAGGGCGAAAACTGATTTCTGTCAGGTTTTGAGGCGCCTCGATGGAGAGCAGGATAAAATCTTTTCATATGGACTACAAAAATATTTTTTACTACAAGTTTATTCTTATAACTTAGCAACCAGAATTCAACCCCTATTTCCCATGAGGTCACAAATACAGCGCGCCATCATGAATAAATTGAAAGAAGAGTCGGTACAAAATGGTTTCCCGTTACAATCGGTGGAAGCCAAGGTGAAGCGCTTGGTCGATTGTGCCAAGGAAATACTCGGGGAGGGCCTCGAAGAAAAGCCGGGGGACGAGGGTCGGTTCGCGGTCTATACCTTGGGTTTAAGCGAATTCGACCGACTCAGGGTCGAGGAGATCATGGGTCAAAAGCCGGTAGTGTTGCGCAGCGGTGAACCGGGCTCCTCCTTTCGCGACCGTCTCTGAGGCGACTTCGATGGGCTTTTTTGGGGGGTAAGAGTTACCCCTATCGTGCCTTCTGTATTTTCGCGCTTTCGGCCTTTATGTCGCGCAGTATCACCACGGTTTTCCTCTTTGTGGGTTCCAGCATCTTTATGACGCTGGCTTGGTACGCCCACCTCAAACTGCCCGCTTGGTTCGGGAATTCGGCCCACAGCGGCCGCTTTTTGTTTCGCGCCGTTGCCTTTTCTTGGGGTCTGGCTTTTTTTGAATATTGCCTTCAGGTGCCCGCCAACCGTTTAGGGTTCAAAGGGTACGGAGGGCCTTTTTCCTTGGTACAATTGAGGGTTTTGCAAGAGGTCATCGCACTGCTCGTCTTTGTCCTCTTCGTTTCCGTCGCATTTCCCGGATTCAAGTGGTCTGTCAACCACGTCTTTGCCCTAATGTGTTTGATTGGGGCAGTTTATTTCGCCTTTCGTTAAGCCGGATTGTACCGGCCAGACCAAAATGCTCGCAGCACCCGATCGAGGGCTTCGGGTTGTTCGGCGTGTACCCAATGGCCCGAACCTTCGACTGTTTCGAGCTGGGCTAGCGGAAATTGCCGTACAATCCGGTCCCAGTCGGCATCGGTGATGTAGTCCGACAAGGCGCCGCGGACGAACAAACTCGGGCCATTAAACAACAGCTCGGGCGGGAGTTCGGCCCCGACTTCGTCCAATTTGCGGTCAATGACGTCGAGGTTGAATCGCCAGCCGTAGCGTCCCTCGGCGTCGCGGTGGAGGTTCTTGAGCAAAAACTGCTTGGTCGAAGCCGCCGCAATGTCGAGTTGATCTTCGGCTTCCTTTCTCTGGCGGATCTGGCTGAGGTCGAGGCGTTTCATGGCGTCGATCAGGGTGCGGTGGTGAATGGGATAGGGTTTGGGCCCTATATCGACGACGCAGAGCGATTCGATCCGATGGGGACGGCGGGTGGCCAATTCCATCGCAACCTTGCCCCCCATGCTGTGTCCGAGCAGGTGCACTTGTTCGAGACTGCGGTCGTCGAGGTATTCGAGGACATCGAGCGCCATAGAAGGATAGTCCCACTCTTCGCTCCAGGGCGAATGGCCATGGTTGCGCAAATCGAGCACGTGCACTCCGCGCTGGGCCGACCATTTCCGCGCCAGCCCCATCCAATTGTCGCTCTGCCCGAACAGCCCGTGCAAAATGACCAGAGGGGTCGCACCGGATTTTTCGACCGCTGCCTCGGATATCCAAGCGTGCAATTTCACGGATGCAGGCTGTCGTGGTGAGCGTCGTCGAGTCGCCGGCGGTACATTCTCAGGGTGTTTTCGAGTCCGTAATACAAAGCGTCGGCGATCAAAGCATGTCCAATCGAGACCTCGAGCAATCCGGGGACCTCCCGGGCAAAAAAACCGAGGTTGTCGAGGTTTAAGTCATGTCCTGCGTTGAGCCCCAAACCGCAGTCCAGGGCGGCGTGGGCTGCGTGCACGTAGGGGGCGATGGCGTGTTCGGGATCGAGACCATAGCCCGTGGCATAGGCTTCGGTATACAATTCGATGCGGTCGGCTCCCGCGCTCAAGGCTGCTTCCATCTGCGTTGGGTCGGGGTCGAGAAAGAGCGAAATACGGGCGCCCGTTTCCAGGAGCTGTGCGATGGCTTCGGTCAGCTCGGCTTGGCGCTCTAGGGCATTCCAACCCGCATTGGAGGTCAACACCCCTGGGGGGTCGGGAACCAGGGTGATTTGGTCGGGGCGGGTCTCCCGGCAGAGCGCGATAAAATCCTCGCTTGGATAGCCTTCGATGTTGAACTCGCACTGCAGTTGGGGCCGGAGCCGCCGAACATCGGCATAGCGAATGTGGCGTTCGTCGGGACGGGGGTGGACGGTGATGCCCTCAGCGCCCCAAGATTGAAGCTTTAGCGCCGCTTCGACCGGATCGGGCACAGCACCGCCCCGGGCATTGCGCAGGGTGGCGATTTTGTTGATGTTGACACTCAGTCGAACCATGGCCGTGTTGTCCAGTTGAACCGCGTTCGCGCCAAAAGGTGCGCAGCGCACTGCGAAATTAACCGTCTCGGCAGGCTAGAAACAGATCCCGGACATTCAACAACCCACTTTCTTTCCACTTTCAACGTTCTACAGTCAAAGACTTCGCTACGTTTGCCTTGATCATGACTGTTGAACGCTACCTCCGCAACGACCTCATTCCCTTGCAGCGCAAGGACACGGTATCCTTCGCCCTCGGTTTGATGGACGAATCCAAATTCGTGCACCTGCCCGTGCTCGACGGAGACATCTTTCTGGGCATTTTAAGCGAAGAAGTTCTCGGCAAGGTGGTCGACGAAGAACAGAGCCTCGAGGCCGCCCGGCTGGTGCCGGCCCCGGTCTTTATTGGTCGGGAGCGGGGCTTGTTCGAAGCGCTGCGCATTTTTGCTGAAAGCGGAATTTCCCTCCTGCCGGTGTTGGGTGCAGAAGGTTTGTACGAGGGATATTTGTCGCTCAGCGATATGGGTCAGGCCTTGGCCCAACTCACCAATGCCGACCAAAGCGGAGGGGTGGTTGTTCTCGAGGTGCCTTCGGTCGATTATTCCCTGGCCGAAATCGTACAGATCGCCGAGAGCAATGGTTTGGCGGTGTTGAGTGTCCTGACCCGCCCGGTGCACGATTCCACCCGCATCGAAGTCTGCCTCAAGCTCAACCGCATCGATTTGGCGCGCATGCTCCAAACCTTAGCGCGCTACGAATACACGGTGGTGGCGGCCACCTACGACGATCCTCACGACCTGAGGCTCAACGATCGCTACGAAAGTTTGATGCGCTATCTCGATTTTTGACCGGATGAAGCGAATCGCGTTGTTTTCTCGGCCGCTGACCTCGGATGCGCGTCCACACATCGAGCACCTGCTCCACTTGCTGCACACCCACGAGGCCAATTTGATGCTCCATCCGGAAGTGGCCAAGATGGCAACCGAAGGAGAGCCCAACCTCTGGCCCATCGGGCAAACCGCCTTGGAATGGCGTTCGTTCGGGGCCGAAATGATCATTGCACTCGGAGGTGACGGCACCCTGCTCGAGGCCGCGGCCACGATGGGCGATGCGGGAATCCCCGTCTTGGGCATCAACCTCGGTCGGCTCGGTTTTCTGGCCGATGTCGCCAAGGGCGAAATGCGCATTGCCCTCGACGATTGCTTTGAAGGCCGTTATGCGGTTATCGAACGCACTTTGCTTCAGGTCGTTTCGGGCATCGATCTCGGCACGGGGCCTTCGATTGCTCTGAACGAGATCGCGGTAAGCCGGAAAGAGAGCACCTCGATGGTGACGGTCTACGCTTACATAGACGGAGCGTTTCTCAATGCGTATTGGGCCGATGGGCTCATTTTGAGCAGCCCGACCGGATCGACCGGTTATTCGCTGAGCTGCGGGGGTCCGATTTTGATGCCCGAGGCACGGAATTTTGTCATCACCCCCATTGCACCGCACAATCTCAATGTGCGGCCCTTCGTTATACCCGACGATTGCGAGATCCGACTCAAAGTAGAAAGCCGCGAACCCCAATTCCTGGTTTCGCTCGATTCCCGTGTCTACAGCGCAGACAAAGGGACGGAATTGTGCATTCGCAAAGCGCCGTATTCCTTTGCTTCTATACGCACCGAGCGGCAGTCGTTCGCCCAGACCCTGCGCAACAAACTCTTTTGGGGCGCGGATCGACGGAACTGATTGTCAACTCTTTAACAGCCACTCGGGAACCCCTATATTTGCGCTCCTTTTTTCCGTGGACCGCTTGATGTCCTTGTTTTCGAACCGCTACATGCAACGGGTTTTCAGCTTATTATGCTTCGCATTCTCCCCGCGCCTCGCCTTGGTTACGGCCCTTGGGTTGGGAGGAATCGGCGGCGGACACCGTCTTGGGGCACAAAACCACGAAATCGGTATCGGGGCCGGGGGAACGAATTTTATTGGGGATGTGGGCGACTACGGCATCCATATGCCCAAGGGCTGGTATGCCGGGGGTCTGTACCGCATCACGTATCAGCAATACTTCGCCCTGCGCCTGAGCGGAGCCATCGGAACCATTGAAAACCGGGACGAGTGGAGCTCGTACTCCGAAAGGGTCAATCGGAATTTGTCTTTTCGCTCTCAGATTTGGGAGTCGAGTTTGGTCTTGGAGTTCAATTTTTTTCGATTTGATCCGCGCTCGACCCTGTACAACAAGACCTTTTATGTCTATGGAGGCGTGGGGGTGGTGGGCTTCAATCCCGAAGCGGAATACGAAGGGGTTTGGTACGAATTGCAACCCCTGTCTACCGAAGGGCAAAACACTACTTTCGGCAAAACGGCCCGATACAACCTCATCGCCATGACCTATCCGTTTGGATTTGGCTTTAAATATGCTCCGAGCCGGCGGGTGCAGTTGTTTGCGGAGTTCGGGGGCCGAAGCACGAGCAGCGACTATCTGGACGATGTGGGGGGACGATACGCCAATCCCGACTTGCTGGCCTTTGAAATGGGCGAGGTAAGCGCGGCCCTTTCGGACCGTTCGCTGGTCGAAGCCAACCGCAAAGGACTGGACCGGGGCAATCCGAACAACGACGACTGGTATTTCTTTACCGGGGTCGGGATTGTATGGCGGTTTACGGACAAGGCCGAGAAATGCGCCAAATTTTGGGGCCGATGAGTACGTTGGATCCCAGCCGCATCCCGGCCCACGTGGCCATCATCATGGACGGCAACGGACGCTGGGCGCGCAAGCGCGGTTTGATCCGGAGTCTGGGGCACGAAAACGGGGTCGATGCCCTCCGCCGTATTGCGACGCGCTCGGCCGAACTCGGGATTCGCTATCTGACCGTGTACGCCTTTTCCACCGAGAATTGGCAGCGCCCCAGGGCCGAGGTCGACGCCTTGATGGGCATCCTTGTAAGCGCCTTGAAAAAGGAACTCAAGACGCTGAAAGACAACAACATTCGACTCAATGCCATCGGCGATCTCGACAGCCTGCCCAAACAGTGCCGCAAGGAACTCGAAGAAGTGCGGAGCAAGACAGCGTCTCATACCCATATGACGTTGACGTTGGCCCTGAGCTACAGCGCTCGAGAAGAATTGGTGCGCGCGGCCCGCACCCTGGCCGAAGCGGCCGTGGCCGGCACCATTGCCCCTGCGGACATCGACGCCACCCTGCTGCGCTCGGCACTATACAGCCACCCCTTGCCCGACCCGGATTTGTTGATTCGCACCAGCGGCGAATACCGCATCAGCAATTATTTGCTCTGGCAAATTGCCTATGCAGAGCTCTATTTCAGCGACAAACTGTGGCCCGATTTTACCGCTGACGATCTGGATTTGGCCCTCCTCGACTATCAATCGCGCGATCGCCGTTTTGGGTTGACGCAAGAACAATTGAACGCGCTTTCATGAAGGGCATCTCGCTCCGTTACCGCGCCCTGTGCTGCGGTTTGCTCGGTTTGGCATGGGGTTGGAGTCCCTCGGTTTGGGCTCAGGTCGAGCCCGATACATCGGCTTTAGCCCCGATGGACAGCCTCTTTCAAAACACGGCGCTCCCCGATCCGGTCGACCCCGAACCCGAGGGCGATATCGATCTGATTCCGGGGGTTGAATACACCATCGAACGCATCGATGTGGCGGGCTCGGGCAACCTCGATCAAACCGTAATCGTCTTGCTCAGCGGACTCTCGGTGGGCGACCGGGTCACCTTTCCGGGCGAAATGCTCCAAAAGGCGATTCGCAAACTCTGGGATCAAAAGCTCTTCGACGATGTGTCGATCAGCGTCACCCAGAAAAGGGGCAATTCCGTCGTGCTCGAAATCGGGCTCGTCGAACTTCCCAAGTTGAGCAAATTCGGCATTTTCGGGGTCAAGAAGTCCCAAAAAGACAAATTGCGAGAAGAGCTCAAGTTGTCCCGTGGGCTGATCGTCACCGATAATCTCAAGTACAATACCCGAAACCGGATTCGGAAATACTACCGCGACAAGGGCTATCTCGACGCCGATGCCCGGGTCGAAGAAGTTCCCGATACCACGCTGAACAACGCGGTACTGCTCAACATTTTCGTCGAACCGGGGCCGAGAATTCGCATCAAAGACATTCGGTTCGAGGGGAACGAGAACATCAAAAGTGCAAAGCTGCGCAAGGCCATGAAAGAGACCAAGCGCAAGCGGTTGTGGACCATATTCAAATCGTCCAAACTGATTCGGGAGGACTACCAGGCCGATCAAAAATTGCTGTTGGATCTCTACAACGAGCAGGGATTTCGCGATGCGCGCATCGTGTCCGATACCATTCGGAGGGTGAGCAAGGATCGGGTATTGATAGAGATGAAGATCGAAGAAGGTCGGCGATACTATTTCCGAGACATTGCGTGGTTGGGCAACACCAAATACCCCAATGAGGTATTGGACAAAATCCTGCGCATTCGCAAAGGCGATATCTACGACGCCAAATTGCTGCAAGAGCGCTTGTTTTTCGACAAAAACGGCAACGACATCACTTCGCTTTACCTCGACAATGGCTATTTGTTCTTTAACCTCAATCCGGTCGAAACCCGAGTAGAAGGCGATTCGATTGATTTTGAAATGCGGATTCGCGAAGGGCGTCAGGCCACCATCAACAAGGTAACGGTGAGCGGTAACGACCGCACCAACGACCACGTAGTGATGCGCGAACTCCGCACCCGTCCAGGCGAGTTGTTCAGCCGATCGGACATTCAGCGTTCGATGCGCGAACTGGCGCAGCTCAATTTTTTCGACCCGACGGCGCTGGACGTAAGCCCTGTTCCCAATGCCGAAACCGGCACGGTCGACATCGAATACAAAGTGGTCGAAAAGTCGACCAGTCAACTCGAGCTCCAGGGGGGCTGGGGCGGGGGTCGGGTTGTGGCAACCGTCGGTTTGAGTTTCAACAATTTTTCGGCCCGGAATCTGTTCAATGGCAAGGCTTGGAAACCGCTTCCTTCGGGCGATGGCCAGACCATCAGTTTGCGCGCCCAGACCAACGGGGCCTTTTTCCAGTCATACAGTCTATCGTTTACAGAACCGTGGTTGGGGGGTAAAAAGCCCAACTCGCTCACCGTTTCCATTTTTCACAACATCCAGACCAACGGGCTGTCCAAAAGCGATCCGGGCCGTCAGGAGCTGGCCATTACGAGTCTGACCCTCGGATTGGGCCGCCGGCTCAAATGGCCAGACGACTATTTTACCCTGTATACAGCCGTGGAGTATCAGGTCTATCGGCTCCGTCAGTATACGGGCTTGAGTTTTTTGGGATACCAAAGTGGACAATCTAATTCGCTGAATTTCAAGTTTATATTAGGCCGGAACAACACCGACGTGCCGATTTTCCCTACCCAGGGCTCCAATCTGTCGTTGGGACTCGAATTGACCCCGCCCTTTTCCCAAATGGGTCAGAGAGAACTCGAAGATGCCGAGGCGCGAATTCGGTACGAGTGGATTGAATACCACAAATGGAAATTCTCGGGTTCGTTTTATACCCAAATGGCCAAAAACCTCGTGCTGCATTCGCGCACCGAATTTGGTCTGCTCGGATTTTACAATCCCGATATTGGACTGCCGCCCTTCGAGCGCTTCTACGTAGGCGGAGATGGTCTCCAGAATTTTGTGATCGACGGGCGGGAAATCATTGGGTTGCGAGGCTATCCCAACAGCTCATTGTCGAGCGCTGCGGGCGATCCGCTGTATACCAAGTTCATCTTTGAACTGCGCTACCTCGTTTCGCCCAATCCCCAGGCCACAGTCTATGTGCAAACGTTTGCCGAAGGCGGCAACAGCTATCGGAACTTTGAAACCTTTAACCCCTTCCTCATCAAGCGGTCTCTCGGGGCCGGGGTGCGCATTTTCATGCCCATGTTTGGACTTCTTGGCATTGACTTTGCATATGGTTTCGATCCGCTGCCGGGGGGCATCAACCCGAGTGGTTGGCAAACCCACTTTATTATTGGTCAACAATTCTGACTCCAAAACTTGAAGATGGCTTTCAATCGAAATCGAATCGCCCTTTTTGCCCTGTCGTTCGTGCTTGGGGCAACTCTGCCCGCCGTAGCGCAACGCCTCGCTTATGTCGATAGTCAATCCGTCCTGAAGAAAATTCCCGAATACGCCCAAGCCGAGAATCAGATCAAAGAGATGACCAAAACCTGGGAATCCGAAGTGGCTGGTCTGCGCAATAAGGCCGAAGAACTCGAGAAAGCCTATCAAGCCGAAAAAGTGCTGTTGACCCCAGCCATGCAGAAAGAGCGGGAGGCGGGTATCGATAAAGCCAAAAAAGACGCCTTCGAGCTTCAGCGCAAGTACTTTGGACCAGAAGGGGAGTTGTTTAAAAAGCGTCAAGAGCTCATCAAACCCATTCAGGACCAGATTTACAATGCTGTTCAAGAAGTCGCGCGAAAGCGCAAACTCGATTTGGTGCTCGACAAGTCGGGTGCCATCACGCTGCTGTATGCGGCCACCAGCCTCGATATCAGCGAAGAAGTCCTCCAGAAGATGGGCTACTGAATCGGTCCTATTTTTGCAACCCCAATCGTAAAAAATGAAATTCTCCACCATCGCACTGAGTGTCTCCTCTTTGTTCCTCGCCAGTGCCCTGCAAGCCCAGAAATTGGGTCATGTCAATATGGACGAGTTGCTGCAACTCTATCCGGAAACCACCGTTGCCCAAGACAGTTTGCGGAAATACGCAGCCCGTCTCGAAGCCGATTTTTCGGAGATGCGCGCGGAATATGAAAACAAGGTGCAGTTGTTTCAGCAGAACGAGCCGAACATGACCAACCTGAACAAGGAGAGCAAAATGCGCGAACTCCAAGAAATGCAGGTCCGCATTCAAGAGTTCGAGGTCAAGGCCAATCAAGATCTGCAGCAAAAGCAGGCAGAACTGCTCAAACCCATTGTCGAAAAGGTGCAGGATGCCGTAAAAGCCGTGAGCAACGAAGGCAAATTCACCTACATCTTCGACAGCTCTCCTTCCAAAGGCATGCTCATAGCAACCGAAGGCGGCGTAGATGTAATGCCATTGGTCAAGAAAAAACTCGGCATTTAAGCGTCCCTCGGACGCCATTCCCATGACCGCGGTTCGGACCCAAGCGAATTCGAGGGAGTCGGTAGGTCCTATTGGCATTTTCGATTCGGGCATCGGAGGTTTGACGGTGGCCGCCGCCATTCGCGATCGGCTCCCCGGGGTGTCCCTGCTGTATTTTGGCGATACTGCACACATGCCCTACGGGGACAAGAGCGAAGACGCCATTCGGTATTACTCGATTCGGATTGCGCACTACCTGCTTAAAAACAAGGCCAAGGCCATCGTTATTGCGTGCAATACCGCTTCGAGCATCGCGAGTAGGGTCGTCGAAGAATTTGTCGACGGTCGGGTTCCGGTGTACAATGTGATCGACCCCGTCGTGGATCAAATTGCGCAGCGCTATCCCAACGGCAAGGTGGGTGTGATTGGCACCAAGGCTACGGTACGCACAGCGGCCTATGCCAAGGGCATTGCCTCCAAGGCGCCGAATTGTGATGTGCGCATGCTGGCTACCCCTTTGCTCGCCCCGATGATCGAAGAGGGGTTTTTCAACAACAACATCAGCACCAGCATCTTAAAGAGTTATCTCTCCAACCGGAAACTCAAGGGCATCGAGGCCTTGGTCTTGGGATGCACCCACTACCCCTTGATTCGTTCGGAAATGGCCGCCTTGCTTGGCGAGGGGGTGGAGTTGATGGATTCGGCTCAACTGCTCGCGGCCGAGCTCGAAAAGGAGTGGGGCCCAGGGGCCAAGGCGGCATCAGCCGAGCCCAAGCATCGGTTTGTGGTGTCGGATTATACTGATTCGTTTGCCAAGACCGCGCGTTTGTTCTTTGGTCGCAAAGTCCATCTAACCGAAGAGAGCCTCTGGGGCAACTGATCAGTCTTGATGCGCCTCGGGGTTTCGAAACCAGTCGGAATAGAGCGCGTAGTTGCGTGCAATCCGCATCACTTCGCCCTCGAACAGAGCTGGGTCCACTTCCTTGATTTGTCGAGCCGGTACCCCAGCCCACAAGGTTCCTGCCGGAACTACTGTGTTTTGCGTAATCACAGCCCCCGCGGCGATGAGGCTCCCGGAGTGCACCTCGCAACCGTCCATCACAATGGCACCCATGCCCACCAGGACGCGGTCGTGCAGGGTGCAACCGTGCACAATGGCCGAATGCCCGATCGAAACTTCGTTACCGATACGGGTTGGCGCCTTTTGATAGGTGCAGTGGATCACCGCTTGATCTTGAATATTGACGCTGTGTCCGATTTCAATAAAATGCACATCGCCCCGGACCACGGCGTTGAACCAAATGCTGCCGCCCGGACCCATGCGGACTTCACCGACCACAGTGGCGTTGGGCGCCAACCAACAGCTGGGGTCAATTTCGGGGTGTTTTCCGCGGACCGGGAGGATGAGCGCCATGGGGAACGAGATAAGGGGTGAACAGGGACAAGGGTCGCAATACCTTTGCGAAAATCAGCATTCCGAATGGAACAGCCCCGCATTCCCATCGAAGTCTACGCCGAAAGCACCCCGAACCCCAATGTGATGAAGTTTGTGGCCAACCGGCGTTTGGTGATGCACGATGGCTTGGAGTTTCGCAGTCCCGAGGCCGCACAAAAGGCTCCCTTGGTGCAACAGCTCTTTCAGTTTCCCTTTGTTCGAGAGGTCTTTCTCTCGGCCAACTTTGTGGCCAT
Organism: bacterium; assembly: GCA_016125155.1. Classification (GTDB taxonomy): domain Bacteria; phylum Bacteroidota; class Bacteroidia; order Flavobacteriales; family Schleiferiaceae; genus WGMI01. The sequence continues at coordinate 93,056 of WGMI01000013.1, read as the reverse complement.
CGCCAAATTTGACACCCTCGATTGGCTCGAGATCAGTCAGGAGCTGCGGTATTTTGTGCGCAATTGGTTGTCAGAGGGCCGTCCGATTTTGAGTCCGGATTTTGACGAGGCCGATTTGACCTCGGGTGCAGATTCCTCTTCCAGTAATGCCGAGACACCCGCCCCAGCGGACCCCCGAGCTATACCGATGCGCGACCCGGCGGAATTCAGCGTTGTTGAACTGCAGGTGGCCGCCCTGCTCGACGAATATGTGAGCCCGGCGGTAGCCCAGGACGGGGGCATGATTCGACTGATTTCGGTCGAAGGCCGCACCGCGAAAGTGCTGCTGCAGGGCGCCTGCAGTGGTTGTCCTTCGAGCACTGCCACCCTTCAACAAGGGGTGAAAAACCTCTTGGTCAAAATGCTGCCCTCTCTGGTCGAGGAAGTCGAAGCGGTCAACGGTTAACCGCCCTTTTCGGTGATCGATACCCACGCACATACCTACGGCAAGGCCTTCGAGTCTGATTTGGATCAGGTCGTGTCCGAAGCGCGTTTGGTCGGGGTGGAGCGCGTGTATTTGCCGAACATCGACGCTGCCTCCATAGCGCCGATGCGCGATGCCCACGAGCGCTTTCCGGGTTTTTTCCGCATGATGATGGGGCTGCATCCCTGTTCGGTGGACGAGGACCTTGAGGAACAGCTGGGGCGGGTTGAGCAGGAGTGGAATGTACGGGCTGTAGACTATTGCGCTGTGGGCGAAATCGGACTCGATCGCTATTGGCGCAAAGACAATACCGATGTGCAAATGCAGGTGCTCGATCGGCAGATGGATTGGGCCGTAGAGCGGGGCTTGCCTGTTTCGGTGCACTGTCGGGAGGCCTTTGACGCGCTTTTCGAGCTTTTCGAGCACCGCAAGCACTTGAACAAGGAATTGCCTACGGGCGTCATCCATTGCTTTACGGGTCAAAGATCTGAGGCCGAGCGCTGTTTGGACGAGGGTTTCCATCTGGGAATCGGAGGAGTGGTGACCTATCCCAAGGCGGGCTTGGGCGAGGTACTTCGCGGTCTGCCACTCGAGCGCATGGTGCTCGAAACAGACTCGCCCTATGTGAGCCCGGTGCCCTATCGGGGCAAGCCGAACCGCCCGGCTTATTTGGTGCCGATAGCTGCGGCCTTGGCCCTTGCCATGGACGAAGATGAAAGCCGCGTTCGGGAGGTGACCCAGCGGAATGCTCTCCGCGTCTTTGAACCTCCCATGTCCGTGAAAACCAGCCTCGCATGAACCCGGTTCCCCACATTCACCTGATGTATACCGGGGGCACCATCGGCATGGGGATGCTCGAGTCGGGAGGGGCGCTCAGTCCTTTGGATTTCGACGATTTGATGGAGAAACTGCCCGAGCTGAGGCAATTGCCCTACGAAATCAGCTGGTCGTCGTTCGAGCCCCCCTTGGATTCTTCCGATTTGGGCCCCGATCAATGGATTCGCTTGGCCGACGAAATTGCAGCCTTGCGCGAAGTATGTCAGGGCTTTGTGGTTCTTCACGGCTCGGATACGATGGCCTACAGCGCTTCGGCCTTGAGTTTTATGCTCCGAGGCTTGAACCTGCCGGTCATCCTTACCGGCTCTCAGTTGCCGATCGGGGTGATGCGGAGCGATGCGCGCGAGAATTTGCTTACCTCGATTGAAATCGCAGCTTCGCTGGGCCCCGACGGGCTTCCGCGGGTCCAGGAGGTGTGTATTTACTTCGAATATGCGTTGATGCGCGGCAATCGCTGTTACAAGCACAACGCGGAGAATTTCGACGCATTCGACAGCCCGAACTGGCCCTTGTTGGCCGAAGCCGGAGTCCATCTGCGGTTCAACGAATCGGCCTTGCTCCCCCCCAGTCCCAAGCCGTTTTCGCTCCATCGCGTTCTAGAACGCGGGGTCGGAGTGCTCTATTTGTTCCCCGGCTTGCGGATTGAGCAACTCAAGCACCGGTTTTCTGACCCTGAGGTGAAGGCTTGGGTGTTGTACAGTTTTGGCAATGGCAATGCGTTTTCCGACCCCGGATTTCTCATGATGTTGGAACAGGCGTTGGAAACGGGCAAGGCCTTGGTCAATGTGAGCCAGTGTCCCGCGGGCTCGGTCCTGCAGGGAAAATACGCCACGAGCAAAGGCATGGCTGCCTTGGGGATAGCCTCAGGTAGGGATATCACGATCGAATCGGCCCTGACCAAGTTGATGGTGCTCGGGGGTTTGGGGCTGAGGGGCAAAGCGTGGATGCAGGCCTTTGAAGAGCCTTGGTGCGGGGAAATGGCGGTCCTTTGAGTTTCGTCCTAACCCCCGCTCTGGGAATCCGTATTTGACGTACTTTTGCCCTCCGCTGGAAATGCGTCGTTTGTACAAGAGACGACTGATTTTCAGTAAAATGCAGGAGAGGTGGCCGAGTGGTCGAAGGCGCACGCCTGGAAAGTGTGTATACCCCAAAAGGGTATCCAGGGTTCGAATCCCTGTCTCTCCGCAAAGCAAAATCCACCCAACAAGCCGCTGAAAGCGGCCCAAGAAAGCGCGAAACCCGTCGAGACTAGCTTGCTCGATCGAGAAAGGGCGTTCGCGCTTTCGGTTTCTGGCACCTTTTGGGCGCTATAAACCGTTGGGTGGATTTTGCTTTAGCCCCCCCCGCCGAAGGCGGAAGGGCGTGGGTATGGTCAGGCCAAGGCCTGACCATACCCGTCAACCAGAGAAAAACATTCCCTGACCCTTTGAAAGGGCTACATCTACCTTTTTTTTTCGTTTTCCTGTTGCCGTTGGGAATCCTTTCTAATTTAGGGGCCGCGAAAAACACCATCAACGCACATATTTCAAACTCATTCGACCATGAAGAAGGTTTTCAGCGTATTCGCTTTGTCGGGTCTCCTGTTCGCAGCAGCATCCGGACTGTACGCACAAGACGCGGCCGCCGACAGCGCTGCCACCGATACCACGGCAGTGGCCGAGGCTGCGGTTGAAGAAACGCCTGCCGCCGAACCGGTAGTAGAGGAAGCCCCCGAGGTGGCCGCTGCACCGTCGTTTACCCAAATCCTGAAGAAGTGGTTCATCGATGGTGGACCGAGCTTTATGGGCATCATTCTGGTGTGTCTCATCTTGGGCTTGGCCATCGTCATCGAGCGCATCATTTATTTGAATATGGCCACCGTCAACGCTCCCAAGTTTTTGGGCGAGGTTGAGAACGCATTGAACAGTGGAGGCGTAAACGCGGCCAAAGAAGTGTGCCGCAATACCCGCGGTCCCTTGGCCGGGATCTTCTATCAAGGTTTGGACCGCTCGAGCGAAGGCATCGAAATGGTAGAAAAGAGCATCGTTTCCTACGGTTCGGTTCAAAATGGTCTTTTGGAGCGCGGAGTGTCTTGGATCTCTCTGTTTATTGCCCTGGCGCCAATGTTGGGCTTTATGGGTACGGTTATCGGGATGATCCAGGCCTTCGATGCCATCGAAGCGGCTGGTGACATCAGCCCAACCCTCGTTGCTGCGGGTATCAAAGTGGCCCTTTTGACCACCGTATTCGGTCTAGTCGTGGCCATCATTCTCCAGATTTTCTACAACTACATCATCGCCAAGACAGACTCCATCATCAACACCATGGAGGACGCGTCGATTTCATTGGTGGATATGTTGGTTAAGAACAGCCATAAGTAATCTGCCATGGGTATTCAACGCATTGTCAATCTGGTCAAAATCGCGCTGATGGTGCTGGCCGGGGTGTTCTTCATCCTGGTGCTTTCCAAGGGCGATACGGCCATAGAAGAAAGCGCGGGAATTCAGAACAGCCTTGTGGCTCCCTTTATGGGGTTGGCCTATGTCGTTCTTATTGTCGCTGTACTGGCTGTGGTTCTGGTTTCGGTGATGCAAATTGTCGGCAATCCCAAAGCCGCGCGGAACAGCTTGATTGGTTTGGGCGTTTTGGGTGTCTTGTTGCTGATTTCGTACCTAACCGCTTCGGGCGCGGACTATGTGCAATATCCAGCGGATAAAAACGTCACCGAACAAATGAGCAAGTTGTCCGGAATGGGTCTCAATGCTATGTTCCTCTCTTTGGGGGCCGCCGTAGCCAGCATTGTGTACAGCGAGGTAACGAGGTTCTTTAAGTAAATCGACTGCCATGGCATCCCGCCGCCGAAGTACACCCGAAATCAATGCAGGATCGATGGCCGACATCGCCTTCCTGCTCTTGATTTTTTTCTTGGTCACAACGACCATGGATACTGACACGGGCATTGCGCGGAAGTTGCCGCCCATTTTGCCTGAGAATTTGCCGCCTCCTCCCCCGATTAAGGAGAAAAACGTGTTTGTCGTCCTGATCAATTCAAACGACAACCTATTTGTCGAAGACGATTACATGGACGTTAAGGACCTGCGGGCGGAAGCCAAGCGGTTTATCAGCAACTTCGGGCGCTTGGAGAACTATTCGGACAACCCCCAGAAGGCGGTTATTTCGCTTCAAAACGACCGAGGCACCTCGTACGAAATGTTCATTGCGGTTCAGAACGAATTGACCGCTGCGTACAACGAGTTGAGAGATGAAGAATCCGACAAGCGTTTTGGAAAGAATTTTGACGATTTGACGGAGAAACAGAAAAAAGAGATTCAAGAGTTTTATCCTCAGAAAATCTCGGAAGCAGAACCCGTAAACCTTGGAGGCGGATAATTATGTCAAAGTTCAAGAAAGGCGGCGCTAAGGCTACACCGGCCATTTCGACTGCCTCATTGCCCGATATTGTGTTCATCCTCTTGTTCTTCTTCATGGTTACAACAACCATGCGTGAAGTGACGCTGTTGGTCGACAACCGCAAGCCGTATGCCACCGAGATTGAAAAACTCGAGCGCAAGAGTTTGGTGTCCTACATCTACGTGGGTGCTCCGAAAGCATTTTTGCGCGGTCAGTTCGGGAGCGAACCCCGTTTGCAGTTAAACGACAGCTACGCCAAGCTCAACGAAATCGGCCAGTGGGCCATTACGGAGCGGGAAGCCATCAACGAGGCCGAGCGGGCTTTGCTGACGGTGTCGATCAAGGCGGACAAAGAAGTGAAAATGGGCTTGGTGACCGACATCAAACAAGAGTTGCGCAAAGCCCAGATGTTGAAAATTAACTATTCAACCCGCAAAGGAGAGATCTTCAGCGACCGTTAATACTAGGACGATCTGAAGAAGAGCCTGCTTGAAGTCCAAGCGGGCTTTTTTTATACCGTTGTCCGCAAACTGCGCGCGAATCCCCAAAGCAAGGCAGCCCCCAGTGTTGCCCACAACACGGCGAGGCCCAGATCGACAAGGGCCCATTCGGGTTCTGTAGACGTTGGCGGTTCCGTATACCACATTCCCCAGAGCACCAAGGCGTTGTTCGCAAAGTGTACCGAAATCGAATACCACAGATTCCCGCTTTTCCACCGCATCCATCCCAAAAAGAGACCAAAGACGAACAGGGGCAAAACGTGGTAGGGCTGAGCATGAACCAACGCGAACAACAGAGCCACGCCGGTGAGGGCCCAGACCGGCCTGAGACCCGCTCGCAACAATTCGGTTTGCACCACCCCCCGGAACAAAAGCTCCTCCGCCATGGCGGGCAAACACGCTACGACTATAAGGGTCTCTATGCGCTCGGTCCAGTGTTCGCTCGCAATCAAAGCCTCGATGGTCTGTTCTGATGTATCCATCATGCCGTGGAAACGCCCTGCCCACGAGGACGGAATCCACCAATCGATCAAGGCTTGGGAGCCCTGCACCAATTGGTCGATCAAGGGCGAAAAACATAGGGTACCGGATACAGCCAGCCCCAGCGAAATCCATGCAGTAGGCGCCCCCAGCCCCAATGCTCGAGCAGGTTCTCGAAAGGCGAGGTAGGCATACACCCCCGGGCCGATCAAAAACAATCCGCTGGTGCTAAAAAACTGTAGGGCTCTGAGGGCTTTTCGGTCGTTGAAGTCGATGGAGACCAAGGTGCCCCGTTCAAACATCGAAAGAAGTTCGTCCAAGTCCCCGTTCAAGTATGCCGCCAGACCCGCTCCAAACAATTGAAACAAGCTGCCGAAAAAGACGGCGAACAACAACAAAAGCAGCATTTTAAAGCCGAAACTGCGGTCGGCAAACAGGCCTTTCAAGGGGGACTACAAGGGGTTGACTACCTTTGCGCAAGTTAGCGAAGCCGTGGTCCGCATCGATTCCATAGAACTTCCCGATTTTCCGCTGTTGCTGGCGCCCATGGAGGACGTCAGCGACCCTCCGTTTCGGCGGTTGTGTAAAGAACAGGGTGCGGATTTGATGTACACCGAGTTCATCTCGAGCGAGGGCCTCATCCGAGATGCAGCCAAGAGCCTCAAGAAACTCGACATCTTCGAATACGAGCGCCCTATCGGGATTCAAATTTTTGGGAGCGAAATCGAAAGCATGCGGCAGGCTACGGAAATTGCCGTGGCCGCCCAGCCCGATTTGATCGACATCAACTATGGTTGTCCAGTCAAAAACGTGGCGTGCAAAGGTGCTGGAGCGGGGATTTTGCAAGACATCCCGAAGATGATTCGCATGACCGCCGAAATTGTCAAGGCATCGCCCTTGCCCGTTACGGTCAAGACCCGTCTCGGTTGGAGCGAGGAGACCAAGTTCATCGTCGATGTGGCCGAGCGGCTCCAGGACGTCGGCATCAAGGCTCTCTCCATCCACGGTCGCACGCGGATGCAGATGTACAAAGGAGAAGCCGACTGGACCTTGATTGGGGCCGTCAAAGCCAACCCCCGAATGCAGATTCCCATCTTCGGAAACGGAGACGTCGATACGCCTCAGAAAGCGCTCGAAATGAAACAGCGCTATGGGGTCGATGGGGTCATGATCGGCCGGGCCAGTATTGGGCATCCTTGGTTTTTTAACGAAGTGAAGCACTTTCTGGCCTTTGGCACCTTGCCTGAGCCGCCTTCTGTGGAAGAGCGCGCTCGCGTGGCCAAACGGCATTTGGAAATGGCCGTGGAATGGAAAGGTGTCCGCACGGGCATCGTAGAAACCCGGAGGCACTATGCCAACTATTTCAAAGGCATGCCGCATTTCAAAGAAGTACGTCAAGAACTCGTCACCTGCGAAGAACTCGATCGATTGTACGCACTCCTCGACGGGATTCAGTCGAGCCGCCTCATCGCAGTCTGACCAAAGCGGGGTACACCCCGACTGCCCAACCAACTCACTAGCCCTCCGAGCAAGAGCAAGGTGCCTAGAACCAAGAATACGTCGTCGGCTGAGAGGCGCACCGGATAGGCATCGACCGCGTATCCGCTGCCGAGCCGTACCCAGTGAAAGCGATCTTGGGCGAAGACGAGCAGGGACCCGATCAGCAAGCCCAACCCTCCGCCCCAAGCGGTAATCTGCAGCCCTCGAACCCAGAAAATGCGCTGGAGGGCCGATCGTTCCATGCCGAGGGTCCACAGGCTGAAGAGTTCCGATTTCTTTTCGAGCATGGCCATGGACAAGGTGCCGAAAAGCGTAAAACACGCAATGCCGAGGGTCAAGGCGAGAATAAGGTAGGTCAATAATCCCTCGCTTTTCAGCACTTTAAATACGGTCGACTGTTGTTCGTCTCGGTCGAGGACGCGGATGTCGGCCTTGAGCAAGGAGGCGATGTCGCTCTTCACCCGTTCTGGAGCGGCCCCGGGTTCGAGTCGGATTTCCACGGCGCTTACTTCGGCCGGTTTCCGGTCGAACAGCGAGTGTGCCATATCGAGGGAACCCATCGCAAACACATCGTCAAACTCGGGCTGAACGCTGAAAATGGCCTGGGGGGCAAATCGAAGGCTGCGGTAGGAATCCATCCATTCGGCGGGACCTGGCATGCCGCGTTTGGGCACAAAGAGCAACAGCCCCGCCTCCGACTCTTGGGGGTGATAGCCCAGCCGATAGGCCAACCCAATGCCGAGCAACCCTGCCTCGGGTTGGTTGGGGGTGTAGCTCCCAGCCACGATGCAGTCGGATAGGGCATTCACCGCACCATAGCTCGAGTCGACTCCTTTGAATACCCCAATGCGTTCGTAGTCTCCGTGTTTGAGGAGGATTTTGTCTTCCAAGGCCTTGGACGCCCGGTCAACGCCTGGAACCCGTTGAATGGCAGTCCATTCAATCTCAGACACCTCAAAGGTCTTCCCCAGTACCGGAACCACTTTGAGATCGGGATCGAAGCGGTCGTAAAAAGAGCGAACCAAATCTTCGAGCCCGTTGAATGCGGAGAGCACGAGGATCAGGGCCGCGGCGCCCACGCCGACCCCGGCAATCGAAACCCCTTGGATCCACTGAATGGCACCGATTTTTCCACGGATTCCGGGTCTTTTTCCCGGTCGCAAATACCGACGGGCAATGCGGTATTCCGCTTTCACGGGTTCGTATCTCCAGATTCTCCCGGGTCCCGGGCTTCAGGACGGGTTTTCGGGCGGGGTTTTAGGGGGTTTTCTCCTTCGCCCTTCAACAATCGATCGATGTTTTCCTCGTAGTCGAGCGAGTCGTCAAGGACCAGTCTCAGCTCGGGCATAATGCGCAACTGATGTCTGAGCGATCGACCGAGTTGGAGCTTGATTTCGGCATGGTGCTCGTCCAGCGCTTCGAGCGCGGCCTTTTTGTCGGAAACGGGAAAGATGCTGACGTACACCCGGGCCAGACTCAAATCGGGAGAGAGCTTTACGCGGGTTACACTGAACAGAATGCCACGAAAATGGTCTTTGGCGATGCGCTGAATGACCCCGGAGAGTTCTTGTTCGAGCAGGGATTGGACTTTCTTGAGTCGTTCGGATTCCATAGGGTGGAGCTCCCGTGTGCGCATTCGTTGGAGCGCAGGTGGAGAGACCTCAAATTTAGCACATCCGCTTCCCGACTATCTTTGTTTGGTGAATCCCTTTCGGCGTCTGCTCCCGCGGCTCAGGGCCTATTCGGCTCCCATCGCACTCAACACGGTTTTTAACCTCCTTTCGGTTCTTTTTTCGCTGTTTTCGGTCGGGTTGATTATTCCGGCTCTGCAGGTCATTTTTGGACAAGACCCCTCCGAACTGGCCGCGGCCGCGGGGGGAAATGTCTGGATTGCGGGGCTTCAGCAACGTTTTTACGGAGCCATGGCGCACTATACCGCCGAACACGGTCAAAGCGGGGCACTCATGTTTACAGCGCTCTGGGTCGTCGTGGTGTTTTTGCTCAAGAACACCTTTCACTATTTGGCGTTGTATTCGGTGGCTCCGCTCCGCAACGGGATTTCCCGCGATTTGCGCCGCGATTTACACAACCGCATGCTCGGTTTGCCGCTCGGTTATTTCAACGAACAGCGCAAGGGCGATTTGATGTCGCGCATGAGCGGTGATCTGCGCGAAATTGAATATGCGTTGGTTACGCTCATCGAGACGGTGTTTCGGGAGCCCTTGATGATAATCGGCTCGTTGACGGTCTTGTTTTGGATGAGCACCCCGCTCACCCTCTTCGTGCTCATTTTGCTTCCGTTGGTGTCGTTCGTGGTGACACGCATTGGCAAGAGCCTTAGGCGGTCTTCGTCCAAGGCCCAAAACCGAATGGGCCATTTGCTTTCGCTGGCCGAAGAAAGCATCAGCGGTTTGAGAATCATCAAGGCGTTTAACGCCGAACAGAGCAAGGCGGAGCAATTCGACAAAGCCAACGAAGAACACTTCCGCTTGATGAACCGCGTGTTGCGCAAGGGCGACTTGGCCTCTCCGATCAGCGAGGTCATGGGGTCTATGGTGATGGCGGCTGTGATATGGTTTGGAGGGCGCGAGGTGCTGCGCTCGGATCACTTTCACCTCGAACAGTTTATTGCGTACATCTTGTTTTTCTATCAGATGCAGGCGCCCGCCAAGGCGCTTTCCAAGGCCAGTTATCAGGTTCAAAAAGGTCGGGCCTCGGCCGAGCGAATTTTTGAAGTGCTCGACGCCGAAAATCCCATACGGCAAAAGCCCGATGCAGCAGAGCCTGGCGTGTTTGCGGACCGCATTCGCTTCGAGTCGGTTCGGTTTGCCTATCAACCCGATCGGGAAGTGCTGCAAGAACTCTCCTTTGACATTCCCAAGGGCAGTTCGATCGCCCTGGTGGGGCAAAGCGGAAGCGGTAAAACCACCATTGCCCAATTGCTCCCCCGCTTTTACGACGTCACGGCCGGTCGCATTTCGATCGATGGAATCGATGTTCGGGATCTTACCCTGAGTGGATTGCGCCGGCAAATGGGCTTGGTAAGCCAAGAGAGCGTGCTGTTCAACGACACCGTGCGCAACAACATCGCTCTCGGCAAACCCGAGGCTGCGCAGGAAGAAGTCGAGCAGGCGGCCCGGGTGGCCCACGCCCACGAGTTTGTGGCCAAACTTCCGATGGGCTACGATACACCGATAGGAGATGGGGGTATGATGCTCAGCGGGGGTCAACGGCAGCGTTTGGCCATTGCCCGAGCGGTCCTCAAGAACCCACCCATCCTGATCCTCGACGAGGCCACTTCGGCTTTGGATACCGAATCGGAGCGCCTCGTTCAAGACGCCTTGGTCCGTTTGATGAAAAACCGGACATCGCTGGTCATTGCACACCGCCTCAGCACTGTGCAGCACGCCGATCTCATTTTGGTCCTCGATCAAGGCCGCATCATCGAGCGAGGAACCCACGTCCAATTGCTCGATCTGGGCGGTACCTACGCCCGGCTCATCGAACTACAAACCTTTTCCGAATCATGACCCATGTCGAACACCTTGGTATCGCTGTTGCCGACTTGGAAGGGTCCATACCGCTGTTTGAAGCCCTGCTGGGCACTGCGGTCTACAAAATTGAAACCGTCGAATCCGAACAAGTCCGAACGGCTTTCCTTCAGTGTGGTCCGAACAAAATCGAATTGCTCGAGGCCACCGGACCCGAGAGCCCCATCGCCAAGAGCCTCGAAAAACGCGGGGCCGGGATACACCATGTCGCGTTTGCGGTCCACGACATCGAAGCCGAAATGAACCGGCTCAAATCCATGGGTTTTTCGCTGCTCAACGAACAGCCCAAAAAAGGCGCCGATGGCAAGCTCGTGGCTTTTGTCCATCCCAAAAGCGCGGGTGGGGTCTTGCTCGAATTGTGCATGGACGACCCCGAAGCCACCCCGGCGGTTTAGCGGTCTTTTTTGCCTTTTTTTCCGAAGGGCAGGGGGGCAGCACTCGCCAGGTTGTGTGCCGAACGGTTGCGGAGCACGTCGATGGCCAAGTACATCGATTCGAGCAGGCTTTGGGCAGAGGCTTCGCCTTTTCCGGCTATGCCAAATGCGGTGCCGTGATCGGGTGAGGTGCGCACCAACGGCAAGCCAGCAGTGTAGTTGACCCCTGATTCAAAATTGAGCGCCTTGAAGGGAATCAACCCCTGGTCGTGGTATTGCGCCAATACGGCATCGAATTCGGCATACGCCCCGCTCCCAAAGAAGCCATCGGCCGCGTAGGGTCCAAAGACGAGGATGCCAGACGCCCGAGCGGCTGCAATAGCGGGTTGGATGACCTCGGTTTCCTGGTTTCCCATCAAGCCCCCATCACCATTGTGGGGGTTGAGCCCGAGCACGGCAATTTTCCCGCGCCCCAGTCCGAAATCGGAGCGCAAGGCTTCGTTCAGTTTTTGGATTTTCGATAGAATGCGCGCGGTACTCAGCTGAGCGCTGACCTGCTCGAGGGGGATGTGCTCGGTGACCAATGCTACGCGCAGGCTTTCCGAACACAGAATCATGAGCGGGTCCGATTGAAGCGCTTTTCCCAACATCCCGGTATGCCCTGTAAATCCGGGCGCTACAGTGGCAATGCGCGATTTGTCGACGGGCAGGGTGACCAAGGCGTGGGACCCTCCGCTGCGCACTTCTTCCAAAGCCGATTGCAGCGAGGCATAAGCTTTGTGCGCGCCCTCGGGCTCGGGTTGTCCGGGTTGGGGGGCGTATTCCTCTTCCCAAACCGGGCGAATCCAGATCTTTCCGGGCCGGGGTTTTTCGTCTTTGCGCAGGGTCAGCAAGGCAGGCTCGAGCATGCCGAGCCGTTTGGCCATCCCGAGAAGGGTTCGCTTTTCCGCGTGCACAATGGGCACCATCAACTCGAGCAAACGCTCGTCGCTCAAGGCTTTGAGCAATACCTCGGGTCCAGTGCCGGCGGGGTCTCCGAGGCTGAACGCGATATGGGGCAGTTCGTGGCTCATGCGCGGTTTTTCAGGAAATCGTACAACAACCGAATTCCAACCCCGGTTCCACCCCGAACCCGATAGTGGTCGTCGGCTTCGAGAAAGGCCGGACCGGCAATGTCGAGATGAATGTAGGGATAGTCGGTAAAGTGTTCGAGGAACTTGCCCGCAGTAATGGCTCCCGCCGTTTTGCCCCCGATGTTCTTCATATCGGCAATGGGCGATTTGAGCATTTCTGCGTAGTCGTCCCAAAAGGGAAACACCGCAATGCGCTCATAAACCCGGGCTCCGCTCTCCACCAAGGCATCCATCACCTTGGCAGGCGCATTCCCCATCCCGACCATTCCATTTTTCCCGATGGCGTTCGAGGCCGAACCCGTCAAAGTCGCCAAGTCGATGACCAATTCCGGGTCGTACTTCTTGGCGTAGCTCAAAGCATCGGCCAGCAGCATGCGACCTTCAGCATCGGTATTCATCACTTCAATGGTCGTTCCGTCGTACATCCGAACAATGTCTCCGGGTGCATAGGCGTTGCCGCCAGGGCGGTTGTCGCTGGCGGGAATTAGTCCGACCAATTTGTACGGCAATTGGGTGCGCGCAGCGAGCGCAAACAGGCCAATCACCGCTGCGGCTCCGCTCATATCGCACTTCATGCTGTCCATGGAGCCCGGTGTCGGTTTGAGGCTCAGGCCTCCGGTGTCGTAGACCACCCCTTTGCCGACCACCACCAGGGGTTTTTCATTTTTGGCGCCCTTGGGGTTCCATTCCAAAATGCTGAAGGTGGGTGGATCGATGCTGCCTTGGTTGACCGCCAAGATCCCACCCATTTTGAGCGATTCGATCTTCTTTTTGTTGAGCACTTCGACCTTGAACCCGGCTTCCTTCCCGATGCGCACGGCTTCGCTGGCCAGTTTTTCGGCGTTGAGGGCGCTCACCGGCTCGTTGATCAAATCCCGGGCTTCAAATACCGAGCGCACCAAAGCGCTCAACGCGTGCAGGACGGCGTCGTCCAAACCCGGAACGCTCACCTTTCCAGGTGCAGAGGTTGGGGCTTTGCTGAGGTATCGATCAAAGCGGTAGCTGCCGAGCCAAAGGCCTTCGGCACAAGCCTCGAGCGCAAACTTCTTGCTCAAAGAAAGCAGCTGCATGCGGTGCGACAAGGCCGAGGCGGCTCTCTTGTACATCTGCAGCCCCATTACCCTCGCCTCTTCGAGCGCGGCCGGCAGGGTTCCAGTGCTCTTTGTTTTCCAAACCGCAATGCGGCGATCGCCATCGGTTAGCTCCATCCACTGCCGCTCGGCCGCCTCGAATTGGGAGCGAACCCATTGACGTCGGGTGCGTCCCAAGGGGAGTTTGGCGAGTTCCGCATCCTTTTCAAATACATAGACTTCGTAGTCGGCCCCCTGCTCAAAGGCTTCGTTGCTGAGCGCAATCATGGAATGGAAGTTTGGAGGGTAAAGTTAGCGCAGTGCACTTGCCGCGCCCGATGCGTCTTCTGTCAACCCGACCGAGCGCCCGAACATCGCGTCCTGCCCGTGGTTCCTTATCTTTACGCTAAACCCGGCGGGGTGTTTGGCCCCATTATTTCATGCAGTTTTCCCCCTTCTCGTCCGCGTTTTCACGTTTTCTCCTTCTGGGCTGTTCGCTGTTGTTTGCTCTTCGAATGCAGGCCACCCACAACCGTGCGGGAGAAATCACCTACATCTGGGTGGGCGGTTTGACGTACGAGTTTACGATTACCACCTACACCAAAGAGAGCGCCCCGGCAGACCGTTGTCAACTCACGATCGATTGGGGCGACAACACTGACGATGTTTTGCCCCGGGTCAACGGGCCTTTTGGTTCGTGCGGAAACGCCCGTATGGGCGAAGACCTCGGCAGCGATTTCAAGAAAAACGTCTACATCGGTACCCATACGTTTACGGGTCCGAGTGTCTACGTGGTATCCGTCGAAGACCAGAACCGGAACAGCGCCGTAGACAACATTCCGAACTCGGTCAACGTACCGTTTTACATCCAGACCATTTTGCGCATCAATCCGGTATTGGGCCCGAACAATTCGGTCCAGTTGCTCAACCCGCCCATCGACAATGGGTGCAAGGGCCGGTTGTTTGTCCACAATCCGAGTGCTTACGATCCCGATGGCGACAGCCTGGGATTTCAATTGATCAATTGCCGTGGAGCAGGAGGCATTGAAATTCTGCAGACCTACGACCCCTCGATCGTGCAAGATCCAGTCCGGATCGATTCGGTCATCGGATTGCTGGAATGGGATACGCCTCAGAACCAAGGACAATACAATTTTGCCATCCTCATTTCCGAATACCGAAGGGCGCCCAGTGGGTTCTGGGAATTTGTGGGTTCCGTAGTTCGGGACCTACAAGTCGATATTAAAGTGTGCGAAAATCTGCCACCCACGATCGATCCTGTAGGTCCATTTTGTGTGGAGGCGGGTCAAAGCGTGCAGTTTACCGTTACAGGTCGAGATCCGGACAACAACCCTATTGTACTTTCGGCTACGGGCGGTCCATTTGTCGTGCCCCAGCCCGCCGCGTTTTTGCCGCCTTTGGCCTCTCCTCCTCCTGTAAATGCCCCCTTCAATTGGGACACCGAGTGCCTTCATGTCCGCCGTTTGCCCTACAACGTCGAGTTTAAAGTAGTCGATGTACCCCCTTCGGGTCAAACCGCATTGGTCGGTTTTCAGACCGTACAAATTACCGTAGTCGCTCCCGGTCCCGAGGTATTGAGGTTGGATCCAGGAGCCGATCAGGTGGCTGTTTCGTGGAGCCCAAGCCCTTGTGCTCAGGCGATCGGATACCGATTGTACCGCCGTTCCGGCCCGAGTGGATGGAATCCCGGGGTCTGCGAAACGGGCATCCCCGAGTCTACCGGCTTTCGGCTCATCGCCGATTTGTCGGGCGGGCTCAACGACACTGCCTTTGTCGATACAGACAGCCTGTTCCGCGGCAATTCGTATTGTTATCGGGTCTATGCCTATTTCGAGGACGAGGCCGAGAGCTATGCTTCGATTGAGCAGTGCACTCGCCTGACGATCGACGCTCCCCTACTGAGCCGCGTGGACATTGTGGAAACGGATCCGTCGAACGGGCGCATCGAAGTGCGTTGGATTCCACCTACGGAGTTGGACAGCGCACTCAATCCGCCGGGATACGGATATGCGTTGTGGAGGCGCACCGGAAATACAGGGCCTTTTACGGACAGTCTGGGCTTTTTCCCGAACGCCTTTGACACGTCTTTGGTCGATGTAGGGTTGAATACCCTGGATTCGGTGTACAGTTACCGAGTCGATCATTACTATTCAGGGCCCGGTTTTGTCAAAGCGCGCTCGAGCGATCCTGCCACCTCGGTGCGGCTCGAGATCACCCCGACCGATGGAAGCAACCGACTCGAATACAGTTTCAATACTCCGTGGACCAATCAGGAGTACGACATCTTTCGAGAAAATCCAAGCGGGAGCGGGGTGTTTGATTCGATCGCTACGGTAAACACTGAGTTTTTCGAAGATACCTCTGCTGTAAATGGCACGCTTTATTGCTATTACGTTCGCACCCGAGGACGGTATACGGCGGGTGGATTGCCCGAGCCACTCTTGAACCGGTCTCAGATTGGGTGCGCGGCCCCCATTGATACCACGGCCCCCTGTGCACCACAGCTCAGCGCTTCCTACGACTGTACCGTGCAAAAACTGCTCTTGGAGTGGACGGATCCCACGGGCGGAGGGTGTGCGGACGACATTGTCTTCTACAATGTGTATTTCAAACCATCCGAGTCCGATGCTTTTGGGGCGCCTTTAGTTTCCGGGATTACCACCTCGTTTTTTGACGACTTCGATCCGGGGGCGAATGTGGTTGGATGTTATGCCGTCTCGGCAATCGACGACGCCGCGGCCGATCCCGGAGGCAACTCCAACGAAAGCGCATTGAGCAATGTGGTGTGCATCGAGGCCTGTCCGCTCTTGGAATTGCCGAATGTGTTTAGCCCGGATCAGCTTTTCGGAAACAATGTGTTTACGGTGGTGACCCGAAACGGGGAGGTGCAATACCGGGACATCGGTGCGTTCAACATCAAGGTGTTCAATCGATGGGGAGGGTTGGTTTATGAGAGTTCCGATGTGGAAGAGTTTGTGGCCAAAGGCTGGGATGGAACCGATCAAAACAGCGGTCTCGACTGTTCTGAGGGGGTCTACTTTTACGCAGCTGAATACCGGGCCAAGAGCTTTGCCTCGGCCCCTCCTACCGTTGTCCATGGCACGGTGACCCTGTTCCGCTAGTCCACCAAATCTTCAAACCATGTTTACCGGCATCGTCGAATGCACCGCGCGCATTGTCGCCATTGAAAACAGCGGCAGCAACCGCATTTTTTGGATGGAGTCTCCCGTGTCTGACGCGCTTAAAGTCGATCAGAGTGTAGCGCACAACGGGGTTTGCCTCACGGTCGATGCCATGGCACCGGGTCGGCATCGGGTCACCGCCATCGAAGAAACGCTCAAGGTGACCGCATTGGGCAACAAACAGGTGGGCGATGTGCTCAATCTCGAGAGAAGTCTCAGGCCGGGCGACCGCCTCGACGGGCATTGGGTACAAGGTCATGTCGATACCGTAGGCCATTGTACCCGGATCGAACCCAGGGATGGAAGCTGGAACATCGGGTTTGAACATCCGGTTTCAGAACAGTGGGTCACAGTGCGCAAGGGGAGTATCTGTGTAGACGGGGTAAGCCTGACCGTCGTGGATTCCCACGACCACGGGTTTAGCGTCAGCATTATTCCCTACACCTTTGAACACACAGGATTCGGCAGCCTACAAGCGGGCCAAATGGTCAACCTCGAGTTTGACATCTTGGGCAAATACATGGCCCGACTCCTCGAAAACCGCCGTCCCTGATCGTCCGAGGCGGCCGTTCTCTCCGATCGGCTACTTCGACTAGTTGCCTCGACCCATCAAGTGGATGGTTCCCTTGAAGGACTGATCGATTCCCTCATCGAAGTGTTTGATGCGGAGTACATAGAAATACACTCCGTCTTGTAGCTCTGTGCCTTCGTTTTGCTTGGTGCCATTCCAAGGCAGGCCATTGACATAGTCGTTGCTTTCGTAGACCAAGGCACCCCAGCGGTGGAATATCTGAATCTGGGCTTCGTCGTAGTCCTCGATGTTCTGGATGACGAAATAATCGTTTTCGTCGTCTCCATTAGGGGTAAACACATTGGGAATCACAATGGGGCGAACGGTGTCGACCGGTGGGGGTACGATGATCGAATCCGGTGGGTCGTATGACCAAATAAACCAGTTGCTGATCGATTTGTACGTAGTGTCGATCAAGCGGAACGCCTCGACGCGCAGTGCAAACATGCCCGAATCGAAGGTGCGGGTGTATAGGAAATTGGTGTCTATGGTCGGGTTGATGCCCTGACCGCTCACCTGAGTCCAAATACTGTCGCTCAGATCGGCAAACATCACCCGGTAGGTGGGATTGTTCCATCCATTGTAGCGATTCCACCGCAAGCGGAACACATTGGTGTCGGTGCTCGGCAAAGTGTCGAGCAGTATAGAGGTGACATCCCGGCTCGGATTGTACGACTCCGCATTCACGACCGGAATAATCTTATAGCGATAGTTTCGGCTGTTGACCTCGCCTGGTCCCGTGCTGAAATCCTTCCACTGCGGATCGCTTATGGCCGATGGTCCGTACTTGCTCGCAATGTAATTGTAATTGGCCCCATTGTCTTCTGAACGCAGAATATCGATTCGGTCAAAGAGCGGAAGGGGGAAGCTGTTCGTGTCGACTTCGTATTGAATCCGGGTACTGAAGTTGGTGTCCACGGTAACGTTGCGCATATCGACCACAGGTTCGAAGCATCCGGTCACTTTGATCATCATGGTGTAGAACTCCGTGAGCTGGAACCCGCATTTGTTGGTCAAGGTATTGCCGTCGTTGCCCACTTTGATGTAGAGCAAATAGTCTCCGTTGACGGTCAAAGGTCGATACAGCTTGAGTTGCACTTGATCCGTTGTTTGGGTAACGCCGCAGTTCGCAATCACCTCGATGACAGGTCGGGTAATGGTATCGGGACCCACCAAACGGAAGTCGGTGCCGTCGGGCGAGATGGAAACGCACTGGATGTCGACGTCAAAGGAAATGTCGACCAAACTGTCTCCGCATACGTACCCAATCGTCGGCACAATATAGTCGTACCCCGTCGGAGAACTGGGATTGGGAATCGAATCGTTCCGGATGTGTTCCCCAGCCAATACACCGATTAAGTCGCCGCTGATGGTGTCGGTTCCAAAACCGGGTAAGCTTACATCCACTTTAGGACCGTCTTGCACACTCGCTTTGCACGTTGCGGCAATCACCACCTGCATATCGCGCTGGGAAGACCCCACGAAAATGTACGCCTGATTCAGCGGATTAAAACGGTATTCCTTGACCTCGACCACCACCACGCAGATTTCTTGGATGCTGCCTGTGGTAAAGGTGAATGTCCCGGTTTTGGCATTGACCTGCATCCCTCCGGTGCCCGGAGCGGTGGTGATGGGTTGGGCAAAGGTGTAGGGCGCTACATAGTTGATGTTGGTCGGCGTGGCACCCACGATGGTCTTGGCGTTGGCAAAATTGTAGTGAACCGAGTCCCCATCGGGCTCGACGGTGGCCTGAGACCAAACAAAAAAGTTATTCAAACAGAACGCTTTGGCCGCGGGGGTCACAAATTGGGGGGAAGTGTTTTCTCCGAGGGTATTGTTCAAAAGGGCCTCGACATACGTGCTTTGTCCGCCCGGGGTTACGAGGTTGTCGATGGCGTTGTTGCGGCAACATAAATCCCACGAAAATTTAAAGTTGACGCAAGTGCCGGGCAGCGTAACGGTTCCCTTGTACACGTGGAGCGAAATGGGCAAATAGCCCGGTGAAGTGCTCGAAACGCATTCGTCCAAATCGGGGGTAAAGAACCCTCCATCTCCGGCGGGTACTTGTCCGGCAGGAATGGGAATGCGGGTTAGGGTAACCGTGGAATTGGGATAGCAGGACGAAGTAATGTCGATGGGCGCCGTACCGCCCAATCCTGCCGTAAAGGGAGAATTGTCCCGATACAGCTTCAAAATGATTTGATAGTGCCTTGGAATGTTGGTAGAATCACCAATGTATCGGTATTGAATCTCGGCTCCGGCCACGTGGGTTGCAGCGGCGGGCAGGGCGGAGAACACACCGAAAATCAAAAACAAGCGAAAAAAGTACTTCATCGCGAAACGTCAGTTGGTTGGATTCTTGCCCACTCGAGGCAATAAGAGCCGAAAATTAAAAGGTTTGTGCCGTACTACCACCAAAAAGTGCTTTGCAATGAGTCAAGTAGTCGATGGCCCGAGCGAGAAGGTCTTTTGCAAAATGTTGGCGCGACCCGACGGGGTGCGACCAAGCCGTACTTTTGCACTCCATTAAGATCCCATGCACCATCTTCGGAATTTTTGCATAATCGCACACATCGACCACGGCAAGAGCACTTTGGCCGATCGATTGCTCGAGTTCACCAAGACCATTACCGACCGGGAGCGCAAAGACCAGTTGCTGGACGATATGGATTTGGAGCGGGAGCGGGGCATTACCATCAAAAGCCACGCGATCCAGATGGAATATGCCCACCGCGACGGGAAGTTCATCCTCAACCTGATCGACACGCCCGGTCACGTCGATTTCAGCTACGAAGTGTCGCGCTCTATCGCAGCCTGCGAAGGGGCCTTATTGGTGGTTGACGCCGCACAGGGCATTCAGGCACAGACCATTTCCAATTTGTACTTGGCCTTAGAGCACGATCTGGAAATTATTCCGGTGCTGAACAAAATCGATCTGCCGAGCGCCAATCCTGAAGAAGTCAAAGACCAAATCGTCGAGCTGATCGGGTGCAAACACGAAGACATCATACCAGCCAGTGCCAAAACAGGTCTGGGCATCGACGACATCTTGGATGCTATCGTGGCCCGAATCCCTGCCCCCAAGGGCGACCCCAACGCCCCGCTCCAAGCCTTGATCTTTGATTCGGTCTACAATCCGTTTCGGGGCATTGAGGCGTATTTCCGGGTGATGAATGGAAAGATGGCCAAAAACCAAAAAATCCGGTTTATGGCCACGGGCAAGTCGTACAACGCTGACGAGGTGGGGGTGCTCAAGCTCACCAAATCGCCCAGGGATGTGATTGAAGCCGGTGATGTCGGTTATTTGATTTCGGGCATTAAAGAAGCGAGCGAAGTCAAAGTGGGCGATACCATCACCACGGTGGTCGAGGGTTCAACGGTGCCCATCGAAGGGTTCGAAGAAGTCAAGCCCATGGTGTTTGCGGGCATTTATCCCGTCGATACCGAAGATTTTGAAGAACTGCGCGCCTCGCTCGAAAAACTCCGCCTGAACGACGCTTCGTTGACCTTTGAAGCTGAGTCTTCGGCGGCGCTTGGATTTGGCTTCCGCTGCGGATTTCTCGGGATGCTCCACATGGAGATCATCCAGGAACGGCTCGAGCGCGAATTCCAGATGACGGTCATCACCACCGTTCCCAACGTCAGCTATTGCAGCTATCTCAAATCGGACCCCGACAAAGTGGTCCACGTGCACAACCCCAGTGACTACCCCGATCCCTCGAGACTGGACCGCATCGAAGAGCCGTACATCCGCGCTCAAATCATCACCAAAAGCGAATATGTTGGCGCGATCATGACCCTCTGCATCGAAAAGCGAGGTCAAATTCAGAATCAGGTGTATCTCACTTCAGATCGGGTCGAGATGGCTTTTGAGATGCCCCTGGCCGAAATTGTCTTCGACTTTTACGACAAACTCAAGACCATTTCGCGCGGTTATGCCTCGTTCGATTATCACCCCATCGATTACCGGGCTTCCGATTTGGTCAAAGTCGACATCATGCTCAACGGCGATCCGGTCGATGCGCTTTCGTTTTTGGTCCACCGCACCAAGTCGCACGACATTGGTCGAAAGATGTGCGAAAAACTCAAGGAACTCATTCCCCGTCAACAATATATGGTCGCCATTCAGGCCGCAATCGGGGTCAAAATCATCGCCCGAGAAACCTTGAGTGCCCTGCGCAAAGACGTGACTGCCAAGTGTTATGGAGGGGATATTAGCCGCAAACGCAAGCTGCTCGAAAAGCAGAAAGAGGGCAAGAAGCGGATGCGACAGGTGGGCTCGGTTGAGATTCCGCAACAGGCATTTTTGGCAGTTCTGCGCTTGAACGATTGATATGAAGGGGGCAAGAGCGAATCACTATGCATTTGCAAGCCTGTTTTTCACGGGGTTGGCGCTCATGTCGGCCGGTTTTTTGAAGGCCCAGGACGAAAAGATGTTCTGGCCCGACAAAGACCGCATCAATTACCATTTCTCCACCCCGGTGCTCCTCAACAGTCCGGTCGAATTGGGCAGCAGCGGTTTTTCGAACAGCCACGAACTCGACTTGATGACCGAATTCAAGATGGGGCGTGTGTTCTCGCTCGGGATGGGATTGGGTTATGGCTCGCACAACCTGCATACAGCGCTCAACATCCGGTATGATGCGGCGGTTCCCGGAGAAGTCATCGAGTTGCTTCCCGACAGCCTCAATTATTCACACAATAAGCTGAATGTTAAATATATAACCCTACCTGTGGAACTGCGTTTTCGCTGGCCCACGGCTTCAGGGCGCTACGTCCGCAGCTATGTCGGAGCCCGTTTGGGTTATGGCCTCGCGGCTTATTCGCGCCTGACCACCGACGAAGCCCGGGTGGCGTATTCCCGGCTTTCCTCGGTCAATCCGTGGTCGACTTCAGTATACATTCGGTTGGGATACAGCATGTTTGGGGTTTACGCCTCGTACGGGCTCTCCCCGTTGTTTCGCTCGGGGGCCCAGGTCGAAGGGGCTGATCTACAGCCCGTGCGCATGCTGAACCTCGGGGTCAGCATCAGCGGATAAATCAGGCTTCGTCTGGAAAAAAAAGCGCGCGGAGTTCGGTGGCCTCCGAGGGCTGCATTTTGCCCGCGAGAATCAACGCCAGTTGGCGTCGGCGCAAGGCTCCGTCATAGCGCCTTTGCTCGAGTTCGGTTTCGGGCTCCACGGGAGGAACCTGGATGGGGTTGCCCAGTTGGTCGACCGCGACAAACGTGTAAATAGCTTCGTTGGCCTTTTGCTTCTTTCCCTGACCGCTTTGGTCCTCGATCAAAACGTCGACAAAAATCTCCATCGAGCTGCTGAAGGCCCGGCTGGGTTTGGCTTCCAGCGTCACGATGCTCCCTTGCGGAATCGGCAAATTAAACGTGACGTTGTTGACGGAGGCTGTCACCACAATTCGGTGACAATGCCGGTGCGCAGCGATGGCCGCGCAGCGATCCATCCATGATAGCAACTGACCGCCAAACAAGTTGCCCAGATTGTTGGTATCGTTCGGGAGGACGATTTCGGTCATTACCGTCAACGATTCGGAGGGCTTGCGCGCTTTCAAAAATTTGGGAAGTTTGGCGCGAAGATAGGCGGAGCCCGGGAGACGATTTACCGTCCGTTCAGCAGCCTTGTCCCGGAGTGGGGGCCAAGATCCACGCGCTTTGTTCGATTTGGGCGCGGACTTCGACCAACGATTTTTCGGCATCCGTGCGATCGCTGAATCCGACCAACACCACCCGGTGCAAACGGGCTTTGAGGGGGAGGATGGCAGCTTTGAGCCCTTTCATTTCCATCGATTGGACCAACTTCTCCGCATTGTCTGGATCTTGAAAGGCTCCGATGACGATCACATACCCCCCTTGATTTTCGTTTTTGATCTCTTCGGAGGGGGTGGGTTTGAGGGGATTGGGTTCGGGCCCATAGCGCGGCACTTCAACCGTGCCCTCCACAGAGGAGGAAGCCTGTCCTGGTTTTGGGACATCCTCCACGTCCGAAGTAGGAACCGATTCCTCGGCCTTGGGGCTGCGGAGCACAGGCCAGTCGAATCCAGCCTTGAGTTCCTCCAATACCGGTTTGGCGGAGGTGCGGAACGCAGAGGAACCCTCCAACAAAGATTGCACGGCAGGCTGCTGAGCCGACCACGCCAATCCCAGTCCAAGCAAAGGAACCCAGAGCGCGGCCCGTTGCCCCCAGACGGGGATCGAGAGCGGTTTGCTGATCTTCGCAAAGTCGGGCTTGGCAAAGGCCGGGCGCACGACTTTGGGGCGCGATGCGACTGGAGCCGCAGACCAATTCATCTCGCTCAACCGGGGCGCTTCAGCCGGGGTAGAATGGAACCAGCCCAGCCCAAACGACGAACGCTCAAAATTTTCCCCCAACTGAGGCATGAAGACCCAACGACCCGATTCCGAATATAAGCGACCCAAAGGGGCCAATGCGATGCTGCTGCCTGAATTCAAGGTATCTTTCCAACGGCGCACCTCGAGATCGACTCGGGCAGCGGCCAGCTCATAGCTAAGGCGGTTGACCCGGCTTACGTAGTCGACGAGCAATCCGTCAGCTACGAGCAATTGAGGGTTGAATCCCAGCGATTTGTGCGCCGGACGAAAAACCTGAGTAACGGGGTCGAACCCAGCCGGTATGCGGCGGGCCACAAAGCCCCCAAACCCCGGAACCACAACGCAGTCGTGGCGAAACAGCAAATCGGCGATGTAGTGCTCCAAACGCATAGAGCGAAGGTAAGAATAATCTTGTAACATTAGGATATTTGAGCCCATCGACACTACGGGTAAGCGCTTATCGTATATTTGTATTCGAAGTGGTTGGGGTATAAGTTGCCGGGCTTTGCTTAGGGTGGTGATAGGATTTTTTTTGCTGGGCCTCCTCGGTGCCTGTTCTCCCGACTCTGGGGCGCCGGTAGAGGAAAACAATATCCGAAGACCGCGGAAGTGGCCCGGAAAATACCCGGTTTGGGGGTTGGACGTGTCCCACCATCAACACCGCATCGATTGGACCCTATTGGCGGAAGATCCTCCGCATTTTATCTATCTCAAAGCCACAGAGGGCACTACCCATCGCGATTCCCAGTATGCGGACTACCGAGCCAAAGCACGGAGTTTGGGTATTGTTACCGGGGCCTATCACTTTTTCAGCTATTCGAGCAGCGGCGCCGATCAAGCCCGATTCTTTGCAGCCCAAGCTCCTCCGGTTCCCGGCGACTTGCCTCCGGTTCTCGATGTAGAGCCTGCTCGCCGAATGTCTCCACCGGGAAAAGTTCGCGTAGAAATCGACGATTTTCTCGAAACCTACGAACGCCTTACTGGGGTGCGCCCCGCCCTGTACGCCGGTTGTGTATTTGCCCGTGATTATGTCCGGCACGTGACCGAGTCGGTCTATCTGAGATGGGTGCCCGATTATCGACATAAACCCCTGTGCGATTGGCTGTTCTGGCAAGCGTCGGAGACGCACAGACAGCTCGGAATCGAGGGCAGGGTGGACTTCAATTTCTTTGCAGGGAATGCAGAAATGCTCCAGCAAATCTGTCTTCGTTAGAGCGTTCCCCGGCTTTCTTGTTCGCGTTCAATGGCTTCGAACAGGGCTTTGAAGTTCCCTTTTCCAAAGCTCTTGGCCCCTTTGCGCTGAATGATCTCGAAAAACAGGGTGGGGCGGTCGAGTACAGGTTTGGTGAACAGCTGGAGCAAATACCCTTCGTCGTCGCGGTCAATCAGAATGCCGAGTTCGCGCAAAGGCTCGAGGTCTTCGTCGATGGGGCCCACCCGATCGAGCACATCCAGATAATAGGTATTTGGAACGCGGAGAAACTCTACACCCTGGCTTTTGAGTCTGCGAACCGTGGCCACAATATCGTTGGTCGCAACGGCAATGTGTTGCACTCCAGCTCCTTGATAAAAGTCGATATACTCCTCGATTTGGCTTTTTTTCCGCCCCGTTGCGGGTTCGTTGATCGGGAATTTGATCCGCCCGTTTCCGTTGGTCATCACCTTGCTCATCAAGGCGGTGTATTCGGTCGAAATGTCTTTGTCGTCAAAGGAGACCAGTTGCGCAAAGCCCATCACCTTGGCGTAGAACTCCACCCAAGTGTTCATCTCGTTCCACCCTACGTTGCCCACCATATGATCGATGTAGAGCAGGCCAGCGGAATCGCTTCGGTACTCGGGGTCCCATTTCCGATAACCCGGCATAAACGCCCCCGCATAATTCGAGCGCTCCACAAAAACGTGTAGGGTTTCTCCATAGGTATGGATGCCCGAAAGCACCACCGTACCGTGTTCGTCGCTCAAACGCGTCGGCTCCATGGATGAAACACCCCCGCGGGCCGTGGTCTCTTTCCAGCTTTTTTCCGCATCGTCCACCCAAAGAGCCACGACCTTAACCCCGTCTCCGTGTTGTTCGATGTGGCGGTTGATGGGTCCCCCGGGTGCCAATGGAGACGTCAGCACAAGGCGGATTTTTCCCTGCTCGACCACGTAGGAGACCACGTCTTTGCTCCCGGTTTCCAGACCTTTGTACGCGAGCGGTTGAAAACCCCAGGCCGACATATAGTAGTGGGCCGCTTGTTTGGCATTGCCCACGTACAATTCGACATAGTCGGTGCCGTTGAGGGGCAAAAAGTCCTCGGCTTGTTCGAAAATCTTGGGTGGCGTTTGGGTCAGACTCTGGCTCATGGCGTGCAAATAGAAGATTCTACAGTAGGGGCAAAGTTCGTGGAAAGCGCTCTATTCTAGCCAACTCTTCCAATAGGTCGGGTCTTCGAGGTTCAAGGCCGCTTGGGTCAGGCGTAGGGGCTTAAAAGTGTCGACCATGACCGCCAATTCCCCCGTTTCTTTTTGACCGATGGAACGCTCGTAGGCTCCGGGGTGCGGACCGTGGGGAATGCCGGCGGGGTGCAGGCTGATGTAGCCTTTTTCCACATGGTTGCGGCTCATAAAATCCCCATCTACATAATAGAGCACTTCGTCGCTGTCGATGTTGCTGTGGTTGTACGGTGCCGGAATGGCCTTGGGGTGGTAGTCGTACATCCGGGGCGCGAAGGTGCACACCACGAAGTTGTGCGCTTCAAAGGTTTGGTGCACGGGCGGCGGTTGGTGAACCCGACCCGTGATGGGTTCAAAGTCTCGGGCATTGAAGGCATAGGGATAGTTGTATCCGTCCCAGCCCACTACGTCAAAGGGATGGGAGGCGTAGACCACGGTATGCAAAAAGTGCTCTTTGCGAATTTTCAAGACAAATTCGCCCTTTTCGTCGTGGGTTTCGAGGTTTTCGGGACGGCGCAAATCGCGCTCGCAATAGGGAGAATGCTCGAGCAGCTGACCAAAGTGGTTGCGGTAGCGCTTGGGGCTTACAATCGGGCTAAAGCTCTCCACGATAAACAAGCGGTTGTCGGGGCCGTCGAATTCCACGGTGTAGATCATGCCGCGCGGAATGACCAGGTAGTCTTCGGGTCCAAAGCGGAGGTTGCCTACAAAGGTTCGGAGCAATCCCGTTCCTTGGTGGACAAAAATCAGTTCGTCGGCGTCGGCGTTTTTGTAGAATGACGTTCCCAAACCTGTCTGAGGAGCGGCGAGGGCAATGTTGAGGTCGTTGTTGAACAACACCGGGGTGCGCGATTCCAAAAAGCCCTGACCCTGTGGCAAGTGCCAGCCTTTGATCATCCGGCTGGTCAGATTGCGCTGCACGGCAGCCACGGGGGTCAAATCGACCGAAGTACCAATTTCGTGCACCATGGTGGGTCGGTGTACGTGGTACAACAGCGACGACATGCCCGAAAAACCTTCGGTTCCAAAGAGCTGTTCGTAATAGAGACCGCCACCGTTCGGTTTTTCGAAAACCGTATGGCGTTTGTGCGGAATTTGGCCGAGACGATGATAGAAGGGCATACCTTGGAAAAATGGAAAGGGTTCAAAAAACAATGCGGGTAGTTCAAAGGTACAGGGTGTGGTGGTGGCCAAAATGATGAAAATCATGTTTTGGGCCGGGGTGCGTTTTTTGGCTTATGGCAACGGGGCCGTGGCCTTAGCGGCCCTGGCCTACGCGACCCTGTTCAGCGCGTTTTTTGGCTTTGTGGATCGGTCCTATCTGGAGTTCGTTTTTTTCGGCACCTTCTCCGCTTATGCGTATATGCACTTTTTGAGTGCCCTTCAACACCCCACCGAGGCCGTGCATCCCGTGCGCTTGTATACGCGGGAGCATTGGCTTCCGCTGATGGTCTTAGGTCTTTTATCAGGAGTGTATGCCGGGTTTTTGTGGATTCGGCACTTTTCCGAATGGGGACGGCATCTCCTTCTTGTTGGAGCAGTTGTTGTTGTGTACCCCGGTTTTGGCCATCTTTTTCGCGGATTGCGCTCCTTAAAGGGTCTCAAATTGCCCCTCATCGTTTTGGTATGGGGGTATTTGGTGGCGGTATTGCCCTGGTGGTTGAGCGACCACCGACCGGCGTGGCCAGAAGCCTTTGGGGCAGGATTGGCCGCGGTACACTGGATATTGGGAACGGCACTTCTCTTTGACCTCCGCGACGCCCATATCGACCCCCAGGGGTTTACCCTGCCCCAGCGTTTGGGAAAATCGCACGCCCTTTTGCTCGTACGAGGACTGTATGCGGCTTCGGCTCTGGTGTTTTGTACAGTGGGTCTCCTCCAACCGCCATGGCGGGTTTGGTCGTGGTCTGCGGTTGTGTGCTTGGCAGCGGCCATGGCACTCACCCGGCTGTGGAACCGCACGGGCAATCCGCTGTGGATCTCCTTGTGGATTGAGATCCTTCCGGTTTTTTGGCTTGTGTTCTGGATGATGGGCCGTTGAGTCGCCCCTGACCGATTATTTTTAGCCAATGAATGAGGCAGAACGCAAAGTCCTTGTGAACGGTTCCCAGGCCCGATTCGATCGGGACGAAGCTCAGGAGCTCGATCGCACCGCAGCCTACCCGGGGCGTCGAGACCAGTTCTGGATTCCGCAAACTTTCGAGGCCCGAGATCAGGTCTATTTGACCGGCAACAGCCTGGGGTTGCAGCCCAAAGAAGCCCGGCGTTATGTACTTGAAGAATTGGACGATTGGGCCCGGTTTGGGGTCGAGGGGCATGTACACGCCCGGCGTCCATGGGTTGATTACCACAGTGGGTTTGCCCCGTCGCTCGCCCGAATTGTCGGTGCCGAACCCGAAGAGGTGGTGGCCATGAATGGGCTCACAGCCAATTTACACCTGATGATGGTGAGTTTTTACCGCCCCCAGGGAAGCCGGCGCAAAATATTGTGTGAAGCCAAAGCCTTTCCTTCCGATTTGTATGCCTTTGAGAGTCAGATTCGCTTCCACGGAGGGGCACCCACCGATCTCATTGCACTCGAGCCTCGGCCGGGCGAGCACCTGCTCCGAACAGAAGACATCGCGGAAGCCATCGATCGCCACCGGGACGAATTGGCGCTCTTGCTTTTGGGTGGGGTAAACTACTATACAGGTCAGTGGTTCGAGATGCACACTTTGACGCACCAAGCGCGCCAGCGCGGTATTGTGGTGGGCTGGGATTTGGCCCATGCCGCGGGCAACGTGCCTATGCAACTGCACGATTGGGACGTCGATTTTGCGGTGTGGTGCAGCTATAAATACCTCAACAGCGGCCCGGGCTCGGTCAGTGGGGCCTATGTTCACCAAAGACACCACGGGCAGTCTGATATTCCGCGGTTTGAAGGATGGTGGGGACACCGCATTCAGAATCGCTTTGCCATGCCGAGCCGTTTCGAGCCCACGCCTACGGCAGAAGCCTGGCAATTGAGCAACGCCCCGGTGTTGAGCATGGCGGCCCACCGGGCAGCGCTCGACCTGTTCGACGAAGCCGGAATGGACCGATTGCGCGCGCGCTCCCTGGAGCTTACCGCCTATTTGGAAGCAGCGCTCAACAAACTGATCGCGGCCAAACGATGGCCTTGGCGCTGGATTTCACCCACCGACCCCGAACAACGGGGCGCTCAGTTGAGTTTGGAAGTGGGAGCAGCAGGAAGGCGGTTTTTCGACTACCTGGGTCGCAACGGGGTCGTAGCCGATTGGCGGGAACCGGGGGTAATTCGCATGGCTCCGGCCCCTTTGTACAATACGTTTGAAGACCTTGCACAACTCTATTCGATCTGTGAGCGGTATGAAGCATAAACCCGAACATGTGGCGGTGGTAGGAGGGGGACTCGTGGGTTCGCTCTTGTCGATTTTTTTAGCGCGCAAAGGCATGGAGGTCACCTTGTTCGAGCGCCGACCTGATCCGAGAAGCCACTCGGCCTATCAGGGGCGTTCGATCAACCTGGCGCTGTCGGACCGGGGCTGGAGGGCTTTGGCCGCCGTGGGAGCCGATGCTGAGGTGCGGCGTTTGGCGATCCCGATGTACCGCCGGGTGCTCCACCGGGAAGACGGGACGCTGGGCTATCAGGATTATGGCAAAGAAGGCCAAGCCATTTACAGCGTGTCGAGGGGTGGGCTCAACCGCGCCTTGCTCTCGTTGGCCGAAACCGAGTCTAAGGTGCGCGTACACTTCGGGCAGCGCTGTGTAGACGCCGATCTCGAAGCAGGACGGTTGGTGTTTGAAGACGCCGACGCCGGTCGCTTGGAGCAGCGCTTCGACGCGGTATTTGGAGCCGATGGGGCGTTTTCGGCCCTCAGGTCGGAAATGCTGCGAACCGATCGGTTCAACTATCAACAGGAGTACATCGAGCACGGTTACAAAGAGCTGTCAATTCCCCCCGATGCCGAAGGTCATTTCCAGATGGAGCGCGAGGCGCTGCACATTTGGCCCCGGGGTTCGCATATGCTGATTGCCCTGCCCAATCCGGACGGGAGTTTTACCTGTACGTTGTTTTTTGCCTTCGAAGGCCCCGATTCCTTCGCCGAATTGACCGCTCCAGCCAAAGCGCGGGTGTATTTCGAGCAGCATTTTGCCGATGCGCTGGCGCTCATGCCCAATTTTGACGCCGAATGGGCGGAGAATCCCGTGAGTGCGTTGTGCATCATTCGGTGTTATCCGTGGGTGAAAGGCAAGGTGGCCCTGATCGGAGATGCGGCCCACGCCATTGTTCCTTTTTATGGACAAGGGATGAATGCCGGGTTTGAAGATTGCTACGAACTCGATCGTATCCTCTCCGAACACACCGATTGGCACGAGGCGCTCGATGCATACCAGCGCGAGCGCAAACCCAACGGAGACGCCATAGCCGATTTGGCCCTGCAGAATTTCATCGAAATGCGCGATCGCACCGCCGATCCGCGGTTCTTATTGCAAAAACGGATCGAGGCCCGATTCAACGATCGCCACCCAACGTTGTGGACCCCCCTCTATTCCATGGTAACCTTTAGCGATATGCCCTATGCGGAGGCTTTGAGGAGGGGCAAGATTCAAGAAGAGATTATGGAGTCGGTCATGAAACGTCCCGACATCGAAGCCCTGTGGGATGCGCCCGAAGTCGAGGCGGCCATTCTGGAGGCCTGTGTACGGGCCTTCGGGCACCGCTGAACCGCTTCGGGTTTAGCCGATGGAGCGCTTCTGGCGGTCGAGAAAATCCTCGATGATAAAGTGGATGTTGTTGTTCACGAGGGGCTTGGTGATATAGCCCCGAACGCACCCATAGCCATTGGCTTTTTGCTGATCGAATTTGGAAATCGATGAGCTCACTACATAGATGTAGCAATCTTTCGAGCTAAAGCGCTCGTGGTATTCGTCTAAGAATTCAAACCCCCCCATAACGGGCATATTGATGTCGAGCAGCAGCACACCCGGAAACGGAGCGGAAAGAGCATCGCGCTCTTTGAGGTAGCGCATGGCGCTCGAACCGTCGAGTTTGAAGTCCATCTGCACTTTGGGATAAGAGCGCTGAACGATGTTCTTCAAGACGAAGTTGTTGACCTGGTCGTCGTCGATTACAAGCATTTCCAGCTCCATGGGCTTCCTTTTGTGGGTGGCTTCCTCGGGGTGGGTTCCCAAGCGGGGGACTCTGTTTTTTTAACTGGCTTGTTTTACCGATGGGGTCACGCCGTATTTGGCCTTATAACACTTGCCAAAATAGGAAAGACTCTTGAAACCAAGGTGAAAAGCAATGTCTTTGATCGGCATATCGGTGTTTTCCAAGAGCTCTTTGGCACGCACCAGTTTGATTTCGTTGATGTACTTGACCGGTGTCATGCCCGCTTTTTCCTTGACCAAGGCTTCGAGCCGTGGATAGGTCATGTTCATATCGGTGGCCAGATCGGGAATGCTGAAATTCTTGAACCGGTATTTTTTGATAATGAGCGAGTCCATCATGGCCAAAACAGGGTCCTTGACGGGGATGGCCGTTTTGAGCTCGAGATCGATCGAGTAAATCTTGTCGAGGTATTCCTGTTTGCGCAGCAGGTTGTTGATTCGACTCACCAAAACTTGAGTCCGGATGGGTTTGACTAAATAGTCGTCGGCTCCGAGATCGTATCCCTGGATCAGGTTCTCGTCCTGACCCAAAGCGGTGAGCAGGATCACCGGAATGTTCTTGAGTTCTGCGCTCTCACGAACCGCTTCCAGCACTTCGTACCCGTTTTTGCGCGGCATCATGATGTCTGAAACCACCAAGTCGGGTTTGTATTGTTCCATTTTGTCGATGGCCTCCTGCCCATCGGCCGCCCCCGCCACTTCAAAGTAATCCGACAACAAAAGCATCATGCTGTCGAGCAGATCCGTGTTGTCTTCGGCGATGAGTACTTTTTTCATTTTCTGTGCTCCCTCCATAAGTTCTATATTCCTTGCGTTTTATGAGATTCTCTCCAAGGTGTAGGGCAATTTAACCCGCATCCGGGTGCCCTTTCCTTCTTCACTTTCGATGGTAATTTTTCCGCCGTGTAAAACTACAAATTCCTTGACGATGGACAAGGCCACTCCCGCTCCGTCGGTGTCCATGGCATTTTCGGCTCGATAAAAGGGTTCAAAAATCCGGCTCAGGTCTTTTTCGGGTATGCCCCTGCCCGAGTCAGCGACCATCAGTTCGACCGACTCTGGTCCAAACTGGGCGCTCAAGTGCACCGAGGTGTCGGCTGGAGAGTACTTGCAGGCGTTGTCGAGCAAGTTGCTCAAAACGTAAGTCATCATGCTTTCGTCGGCCTGAATCGGGCGTTGGGTGCCGGAATAAGACAATTCGATGATCCGCCCTTCCCGCAACTCGCCAGAAGCGGTTTTGAGGTTTTCTAAAAGTTCTGTCAAATCAACCGAAACAGGGCGGAAGGGCTCTTTGCCCGCATTGATTTTTTTGAGTTGAACGAGGTCGGCAATGATATCGTTGAGCCGCTGAATTTGCTTTTCAATTTTGGACAACATGGTCAAAAACCGTTCGTCTCCCTTGTTTTTTGCACCCCAAGAGCTCAGCAGATCGACCTGCATCTGGATGACGGCTAAGGGGGTCTTAAACTCGTGAGACGCAATAGTAAAGAGGTTGGAACGCATTTCGCTCAGCTCTTTCTCTTTGGACCAAGCCAGGATGAGGTCCTCCATCAAGAACACGCTCTCGGTGATCTCGGTGGTCGTGGTGAGCAGAAACTCGCCCCCCGACATTTGCAGGACTTCAGACAAGGTCGACTTTACCCAGATCTGCTGACCATCTTTGCGCTCCAACATCACTTTGACCTCGGCCCCTGGGCGGTATAGCATTCGCCTGAACAACGAGGCATCCATATCGCGGTGATAGGTTTCCGACAGGAAATCGATGAGCTCTCTTCCCACCAACTCAGACGGATGCACCCCCAGAATCTTCTTGCTCGAGGGGGTTGCATAGAGAATCTTCATCTCACGGTTGTGGATGCAGATTAGATCGGAAGTGTTGTTCGCAATGAGTTCGAACAGCGTGTCGTCGATCACAGAAGCAATAGGGGGCTAAGGGGGTTCAAACGAATTGATACATTTTGGCGAAGTTGATCAGATCCACGACGTTGCGCGCCTGCAATTTGTTGAGAAGACGTTGTTTGTAGGTGCTCACCGTCTTGTCGCTGATGCCCAGCTCTTCGCTGATGTCTTTGTTGGACTTGCCGATGGACAGCAACTTGAGGACTTCGCTTTCGCGGTTGCTGAGTTTGATTTTGCGTTGTTTTTCGCGGAGTGGAGTGCGCACCGTGTAGAGTTCTTCGCGGAAAAAGAGCCGACCTGCATGCACTTCTTTAACCGCCCGAACCACTTCTTTCGGATCGGCATCTTTGGTGACGTAGCCTAAGGCCCCCAATTTGCGCACCGTAGGGCCATAGATTTCTTCCCGGTGCATTGAAAGAATCACAACCTTGATGTTGGGAAATTCTTCTTGCATGGTCCGTAAAACCGTAATCCCGTTCATTTTGGGCATATCGATGTCCAACAATACGACATCGGCGGTCATGCGACTCAAAACCTGAAGCAGCTCGTCTCCATCGGCCGCCTCGGCGATGAGGCGTACTTCGTCTTCAAACTTGAGGAAGAGGTCCAATCCCTTCCGCACAATGGCGTGGTCGTCTGCAATAATGATGTTGATCATGGAGGGTCTCGTTGAGGTTGGGTTAGGCTGGGCACGAAGTTAAATTTTTTATACGAATTTCTGACAGAAACAGCGAGAAAAGTCTTTCAAGCTATTTTGCTTTTTCGTCCGAAATGTTTTGCATCTCCCTTAATTTGCCGCCCATTCGGTCATTTCCTCAAAGTGAGGCCTAAGGACAATGCAGTGTTTCTAGTCGAACAACGATTACCACAGAGCCATAAGCTGTGAGAAAAAAAGCAAAACAGAAATGAATCTTTCCCAATTCGATCGGGCGTGGCTGGAATTTGGGATGTCGGTGCTCTTGGCGGGGCTATTGTGGCTGTTGTGGAGAAACCACCGAATTCGGAAAGGACAGATCAAACTGGCGAACGAAATCGAGAGTTTGATGGAAGCTGAATTGGTCTTGGGCAAATCGCTCGCCCTGTTGGCACACCACATCAGCGCTCCCTTTCACTACGCCCGTTCCATTTCTGGAGTGTTGTGTGAGCGCTGGGATGAACTCGATCCGACAGAACGGCGTTCCACAGTTCATTTGTTGCGCGATCACCTCGACGAATTGACCGATCAGTTCGATCGGGTCTTGGCCTGGGCCAGGACCAAAACCGCCGGTCAAAGCACCCTCGAGCCTGTGGCCATTGGTTCTTTTTCCGAAACCGAACTGGGGCGCCTTCGACCTGCTGCCACCCACAAAGGCGTGCGCCTTGAATTGGCGCTGTTCCGGGACGATCGTGGAATTTTTGACTCCCAAGCGGTTTCTTTGGTCCTGCAAAACCTATTGAGCAATGCGCTCAAATACAGCACGTCGGGTCAAACCATTTTTCTCGAAGTCTCGGGCAAGCCCGGTCGCGCGATTCGTTTTGTCGTTAGAGACGAGGCTGGGGGCATTGGACCCGAAGAGCTCGGTCATTTATTTTCGGGTCGCAATCATCTTTCCAAGGCGGGAACCGCGCGTGAAAAAGGCAGCGGCATCGGACTTTTGCTCACTCAAGAGGTCTTGTTGGGTCTAAAGAGTTCGCTGGTGGCCCAGAGCACTCCTCAAAGCGGAAGTGAATTCAGTTTTACGGTGCCCATCGAACCGAGTCCGGGATAGTGCAAACGGGAATGGGATTCATTTTGTGGGCATTGGCTCTGTTTAAACGGACAAACAACGCCAATACTTCCGCCTCTCTGCCGCGAAGTTCCCCTGCGGTAACCCCGTTTTCCCATTGACGCATGGCCCGCTCCAGTTCGGGATAGCTGGCTCCCAATTGATCTTCGTCTGTGCGGTCGTCGCCCCAGAGCCCATCGGTGGGCTCGGCGTTGAGGATGGCCGTTGGAACGCCCACCGCTTCTGCCACAGAGCGGACTTCGGTTTTCAGGAGGTCGGCAATGGGGCTCAGGTCTACGCCCCCATCTCCGTATTTGGTATAGAATCCCACCCCAAAGTCTTCCACCTTGTTGCCCGTTCCCGCAACGAGTAGTCCGTGGGTGGCGGCCAGATAATAGAGCGTCGTCATGCGCAAGCGGGCGCGGGTGTTGGCTTCGGCCAAGGTTTCGGCGTGTCTGCCGGAAAACCCCGACACCCCCTCGATCAGGGCATCGAATGGGCGGTTCAAATCAACGACCACCGAACGAACCGTTGTGTACGTGGCCTCCAACAGCGACGACCACTCCGCGGCTCGGTTCACTTGGTTGGCTGGTTGGCGGATGGGCAGGTGTACGAGGAGCACTTCCAGACCAGTCCGGGCGGCCAAACCCGCCGTTAAGGCAGAATCAATGCCCCCGGAAAGACCGACGACAAACCCTTTTTGCCCCGCGTTGAGCGCATAGCCGCGCATCCAATCGACGATGTACTCGGCAACCCGTTGGGCGTGGATGTGAGGATCGGCTGGCAGCATAATCGGTCAACCAACAAGGGGGGGCAATGCGGTCCCCGAGAAGGACCTATTTAAAAGATAAACCCTACGGTAAACTGAAGGTTCTGGAGGCGGTAATTGTCTCCGCTGGCGATCAGCTTTTCGTCGTCGCTCAGGGCGTCGTTGAGCGGAAGCATATAGTCGATGCCCAGCAAAATTGCTGAGTTGGCGCTAATAGGATATTCAACCCCTCCGCCGATCATAAAATTGAACTGCAAATCCGTCATCAAATCGCTGCGGTCCACATTGTGAAACCGATCTCCGGCCACGGTGGCATCGGGATAATCGTAGCTAAAGGTGGTCTTTTCGTTGGTTTTGATGCCAAAAGCCCCCCCGAATTTGGCAAAGGGCACGATGTCGCCGGCGTCGACGAGCCGCATTTTGAGTGCCAACGGAAATTCAATCAAGCTCATGGTATAGTCGCCTTGAACGTTTTTGGCTGGGTTTAAAGTTCCATCGAGCAGCACCATGGATGCTCCTCGTTTTACGATGTTCATACCCGTTGTAATCGCATATTGCTCGGAGAAGTGAATGTCTGCGAGCAAGCCAAAACTGAAATTGAACCGGGCGTCGGCGTCCAAATCGTCGATATTGCTCGAAAACCAGCTCATGGAGGGCAATACCTGCAAACCAAACCGAACCGTTTTTTGCGTTTGCGCGTTGGCCGAGAAGGCTGTTACAGCGCCCAACATCAGACCCAATCCGAAGCGGTTCAAAGCATTCATAGACGTAAGATTATGTGGATTTCACGCCTCGAAGATAGACCGAACCCATCGGACCGCGAAGCTTTCGGAGTGGCTTCTGTTAACTTTGCAACCTCTTGAAAACACCTTTGAATTTCTTCGTGCGCACGGGGCTTTGGATCGGGTGTATCGCCTTGATGGCCGGCTGCGAGAACGATCCCTTGCACATTCCCGGCCAGCCTGATCGCACACCGGTGGTCTGGAAGCGGTTCGACCGGGCCTTTTTTACCTCGGACAGCACAGACATGGAGGGCGAACTGGAGCGACTTCGCGCCGATTTTGGCCCCTTTTTCGAGCAGGGCGATCTGCGTTTTTGGCAGAGACAGCGCAAGGATAGTCTGATGAACGCCCTGTATGAAGCTTCGGCCTCCCTTGAAGGACCCGTATCCGAGGCCGAAACGGCGGTAGATGAGGTGCTTCGCCACTACGAACACTACTATCCCGAATCCAAAAGCTGGACGGTCTATTCATATATCTCTCCTTTGGACTTTGACTTTCCACTTTTTACGGCGGACAGTTTGGTGTTTATAGCCCTCGATCAATACCTCGGACCCCAATCGCCTTTCTACCGCGGATTGCCCGAGTATCTGGCCCGAAACAAACAACCGGGGCGCATAGCGCTCGATATGGCCTTGGCCTTGGCCATGCTCCACAACACCCGGGACGCCAAACACGCGGACTTGTTGTCCCGTATGATCTACGAAGGCAAGGCCCTTTGGTTGGCCCACGCTTTGAGCCCCGATCGAACGGAGGCCGATTTGCTCGGTTATACCCCCGAACAATGGCGGTTTTGCGCAGAAAACGAGGCGGAAATTTGGCGCTACTTGGTGGAAGAACGCGCTTTGTACAGCAGCGAACCCGACTGGGTGCGCCGATTGGTCGAACCTGCACCTTTTTCCAAGTTCTATCTGTCCTTTGATTCCCAAACCCCAGGTCAAATGGGCCGTTGGGTGGGCTACCGCATTGTGTCGCGCCTCATGGTGCGAAAAGGAGCGCCTGACCTCAAAGCGTTGATGGCCGACGACGATTCCCGACAACTCCTCAAAAGAGCGAACTACCGCCCATGAAAGCCGAAATCAAACTCGAAGTACAACTGGACGAAAACCGGGTGGCCGAATCCATTCGTTGGACCGCAGCAGAAGGTGGGGTAGATCGGGCAGATGCCGGTGCGATTCTTTTGTCGGTGTGGGATCCCGCCCAAAAAGACACCCTGAGGATCGACCTGTGGACCAAAGAGATGCCCTTGGACGACATGAAGCGATTCGTTCATCAAACCCTGATGAGTTTGGCAGACACCCTCGATCGCTCTACGTCCGAAGAGGCTCCGGGCAAAGTCCTGAGGGCCTTTGCGCGGGATTGGGCCGTTGAGCTCGGCATAGCCGTGCCTCCGCTACGGTGAGGGGAGGGGCTTGAAGCGGTCCTTGAGGGCTTTGTTCCAACCCCCGATCCATCCGAGTAGTTCTTCTCGACCCACTTTGGCGGTAGACGAGGTAACAAAGTAGTCGGGCAGGGGTTCCCAGGTTTCGCTGAGCACCTTGAGATAGGCCTGTTTGTGGTTGTTGGCCTCAGCTCCACTCAGTTTGTCGAGCTTGGTGAACACCAAGGCAAAGGGGATTTCCTGCTCACCCAACCATTCGAGAAACTCGAGGTCGATCTTCTGAGCCGGATGCCGCAAATCGATAAGGACGAAGAGCGCGACCAAATTTTCGCGACCCGCCAAATAGCTTCGAAGGGTCTCGTTAAAACGGGCGCGCTCCACTTTCGATACTCCGGCATACCCATAGCCGGGTAGATCGACCAGATACCAGCTTTCGTCGATCAAATAGTGATTGATGAGCCGTGTTTTGCCCGGTTTGCCCGAGGTTTTGGCCAGTTCTTTCCGCCCGCAGACGTAGTTGATGAGCGAACTCTTGCCCACGTTGGACCGCCCTATAAAAGCGTACTCGGGTCGGTCGGGCGCGGGGCACTGACTGGCCTCGCTGCTGCTCTTGACAAAAGCGGCGCTCCGAACCGAGAGCGGCTTCATACGCTGGGCTCGATGCGGCGACGGATAAAGTCGGCGGTCAGTTCGATAAACTCATCAGGGCGCTCCATCATGGCGGCATGACCGCATTGCTCGATCCAATTGAGTTCCGCGTCGGGCAGGAGCTCGAGGAACTTGTCGGCGACGGCAGGCGGGGTCACCGTATCGTTTCGCCCCCAGATCAAGCAAACAGGCAAAGCAATATGGGTCAACTCCGACGACATATTGTGCCGGATGGCCGACTTGGACATCGCAAGGGTGCGAATCACCTTGTTGCGGTCGTTTACAATCGAAAACACCTCGTCGACCAGCTCTTTGGTGGCTACCTCGGGATCGTAAAACACTTCCTTGGTTTTCTTTTTGATGTATTCGTAGTCCCCTCTTCTCGGGAACGACTCGCCCATGGCATTTTCGTACAAACCGGAACTACCGGTAAGCACCATAGCGCGCACCATTTCGGGGTATTTCCGCGCGAACACCAAGGCCACATGACCGCCCAGGGAGTTTCCAATCAAGGTTACCTGGCTTAGCTGTAAGTGTTTGAGGAATCGGTGGAGGTATTTGGACACGTTTTTAATATTCGTGTTCAACACCGGCATCGAATAGAGGGGCAGGCTCGGAAGGACTACGCGGAACCCCTTTTCCCGAAAGTGATCGAAGACCACTTCGAAATTGCTGAGTCCCCCCATCAAACCGTGCAACAACACCAAAACGGGACCGCTACCCCCCTCTACCCATTGAAATTCTCCTTCCTCTCTTGTGTAGTCGATCAACGGCATGCGTGAAAGCAATTGAAGCCGCAAAAATAGAACTTGTTGAATTGGGGTCGACAGGCCCATTGGAAAACCCGAAAAAAGGATGTTTTCCAAAATTTTCAACAGAGTGGGAAGATGTGGGAAAAAGTGGGGACTTTTGTCCTAGTTTTGATGAAACCCTGATCCTGCGTGTCCCAAACGCTCAACATCACCGGAGTGCACGAGTGCAAGGCCGACGCCAAAGGGCGAGTAGCCCTGCCCGCGGCTTTGCGCAAACAGTTGGCCCCGGTGCTCAGCGAAGGGTTTGTCTTAAAGCGCTCTGTGTTTCAGCCTTGTTTGGAACTCTACCCCATGCAGAGTTGGAACCGGATTATGGCCAAGGTGAACGGTTTGAACCGCTTTGTGGCCAAGAACAACGAGTTCATTCGCCGTTTTTCGGCTGGGGTCAAGTTGATCGAGCTCGACGAGTCCGGACGCCTGCTCTTGCCAAAAGATCTGCTCACGTACGCCTCGATGGGGACCCAGGTGGTGATGGCGGCGGCTGTCGATATTCTCGAAATCTGGGACAAGGCGGCGTATGAAAAAGCTGTAGACCCCAACAGCGGTGACTTTGCGGCTTTGGCCGAAGAAGTAATGGGGGCTCTTCGTTTCGATCAATCCGATTCGGGGCATGGGGTATCATGAGGCCGTTTTGCTGACCGAGTCTGTCGAAGGCCTCGGAATACGCCCGGAGGGAATCTATGTCGATTGCACGTTTGGAGGAGGGGGGCACAGCCGGGCCATCCTCGAGCGCCTCGGTCCCCAAGGTCGACTGTACGCCTTCGATCAAGATCCGGCCGTTCGAGCCAACCTGATCGACGACCCGCGGTTTACCTGGATTGAATTGAATTTCAGGCATCTGTCAAAAGGTCTGCGGATGCACGGGGTGCGATCGGTCGATGGCATCCTGGCCGATTTTGGGGTGAGTTCTCACCAATTTGACTGGGCCGAACGCGGTTTTTCGCTTCGGGCAGACGGTCCGCTTGATATGCGCATGAATCCCAGCGCTCCCCGGACGGCCGCCGATGTGTTGGCCGAGGCCGACGAGGCCGAGCTCAGGCGCATCGTGGAGACCTATGCGGAAATCAAGCCCTCGGGACGCCTGGTGCGGACCTTGGTGCAGCGACGGAGTTCTGCACCCTTGACCCGGACCACTGAACTGCTCGAGCTCGTGGCGCCCCTGGCTCCGCGGGGCAAAGAGCACCAGTACGCCGCCCGGGTATTTCAAGCCTTTCGCATCGCGGTCAACGACGAATTGGGGGCGCTGAGCGACCTGCTCGAACAAACCCTCGAAGTGCTTTCCTCTGGCGGTCGGTTGGTTTGTATTGCTTATCACTCGCTCGAAGACAGAATGGTCAAAACCCTGATCCGCGAAGGGAGATTGGGCGGGGAAGCCGAGCGCGACGCCTTTGGCAAGAGACATATGCGCTTTCGGTCTTTGAGCCGCAAGCCCATAGAGCCCACTGCGGAAGAACAAGAGCGCAATCCGCGTTCGCGCAGCGCCAAGCTCCGCATAGCCGAACGAATTGAAGCATGGATATGAAGCCAGGAACCTCAAACAACTCGAGTTTGTGGATGGAGTTTCTCCAGGGTTCGGTATTGGCCAATCCGAAGGTGCGCAAGAACTATCGGTTTGCCCTCTTTCTCGCCCTTCTGGCGGGGTTGAGCATTTTTAGCTCCAATTCCGCCGACCGACAGGTGGTTCGTCTTCAAAAGTTATCAGAAGAACACAAAGCGGTCAATTCGGCCTTTGTCTCTACCCGCAGCGCTTTGATGCGGCAGAGTTTGGAACAGAGCGTCCTGGAACGGGTGGCGCCCCTCGGACTCCAGCGCCCACAGCGTCCGCCGATTGCACTGAAACCCACCCAGCCATGAGTAAGGACCGCACATCACTGGGGAGGCTTTATTTGTTGGCCGTGCCGGTTGTACTGGCAATCCTGTCCATCGGTGCCGCCTTGGTGCGCATTCAGTGGTTGGAGGCCGATCAGCTCGAAGACAGGGCGGCGTTGGCCGAGGTTCGTCCCATTGATGTTCCCGCGGCCCGCGGAAATATTTTGAGCGCCGATGGGATGCTGCTCGCAACGTCCATGCCGACCTACACGATTCACTTTGATCCGGTGGTGGTGGAAAAGTCCCGTTTTGAGGACGAGATCGAGGGACTGTGCAGCGGTCTGCACCGGGTGCTCGGTGGGCGCAGCGCTCCTCAATGGGAATCCATCCTGAGGCGGGCGCGTACGGAGAAGAGAAGCTATGTTCCCATTGCCCGAGACGTGCCCCACGAGACCTACCGGAAGTTGGGCAAACTCCCCCTGTTCGAACGCGGCAAGATCGGGGGTGGGTTTATTGTTGTTCAGTCTCTGCATCGGTTTCAGCCGTTAGGCGGACAAGCCGCGCGCACCATAGGCACCGTGAGAGAACAAGGCGCCAGTGGTTTGGAACAGGCCTACAGCGAATGGCTGTCGGGTCGCAAGGGCAGCCGTTTGGCTCAGCGCATCGGACTCGAAACCTGGAAGCCGCTCACCGACTACAACGAAGTTGAACCCGAAGACGGATACGACGTAGTTTCTACCCTCGACAGCCGCATTCAGGATTTGACGCATACAGCTTTACTGCGCACCCTGGAGCGGTTTGAAGCCGACCACGGTTGCGCCGTGGTCATGGAGGTTCAGACCGGGGCGATACGCGCTATGGCGAACCTGGGCCGCACCCAAGCGGGCAAGGGGTACTACGAAGCCCGGAACTATGCCGTGTGGGAAAGCACCGAGCCTGGATCGACGTTTAAGTTGGTCAGCCTGATGTCGGCGCTCGAAGACGGACGCGCCGATACCGCCCTGCAGGTAGAAACCGGAGACGGGGTGTTTGTGGTGCACAGCGCCAAAATCAAAGACAGCAACGTCGAATACGGGAATGGGGGATATGGGCGCATCTCCCTGGGCCGGGCCTTTGAACTCAGCTCGAATACGGGCATTGCCAAGGTGGTATATCAGGCCTACCAGAAAGACCCGGCCAAGTTGGTCGATCGCTGGTATGCGCTGGGTTTGAACCGTCCGCTCGGTCTCGAAATCGAAGGAGAGGGCCAACCGCGGATTCCGCGACCGGGGCAACCCGGCTGGTCGGGCACCACCCTTCCGTGGATGACTTTTGGGTACGAGCTGAGCTTCACCCCCCTCCAGATTTTGACCGTCTACAACGCCATTGCCAACGGCGGGCGCATGGTGAAACCGCGGTTTGTTGAACGGGTAGAGCGGGCGGGAGAAACCGTCGAGACTTTTTCGACCGAAGTACTCAACGCTTCGATTTGTTCCGAGAAGACCCGGCAAGCGTTGCACGATTTGTTGGCGCGGGTCGTAGAGCGAGGCACGGCGGAAAATATTCAAATCGAGGGTTACCCTTTGGCAGGAAAAACGGGTACTTGTCAATTGAACTACTGGAAGGGTGCTGAAGCACGTTCCTACCAAAGCTCGTTTGTCGGATACTTTCCGGCAGATCAACCGCGCTATGCCTGCATTGTGGTGGTGCAGCAGCCCAACCCCGCTTTGGGCTATTACGGCTCAACCGTAGCGGCGCCCGTGTTTCGCGAAATCGCGCTGGGTTTGAGGCGTTATCTGCCCAGCCAAGCGGCACCCTCGGAGGCACCCACCCATGTTGCGCCCCGGCCTCGCCGGGATACAGATCGGGTGCTGGCCCAGTTGAACGGTTCTGTAACCCCTCAAATGCGGGGAATGCGGGTGGCCGATGCGCTGGCCCTGCTCGAAAATTCGGGCCACCGCGTAGAACTCGAAGGAACCGGAGCCCTGGTGTCCGGGCAGTGGCCCGAGAGCGGCAGTCCCTTGAGGCCCCAAACCCGCGTAAAACTAACGACTCGATGAAGTTGCTACGCGATATACTCTATCGAGCGGGGTTGCTCGAAATCAAAGGAGACGCCGGGTTGGCGATTGCCCGTGTGGCCTCGGATACCCGGAAAGTGGGGCCACAGAGTCTGTTTGTCGCCGTCAAAGGAACCAGGGTCGACGGACACGATTTTGCCCTGGAGGCAGTCCAAAAAGGAGCCATCGCCTTGGTGGTTGAGCGGTTTTTAGAGGGCATTCCCGACGAAGTAGTGCAAGTAAAAGTGTCGAGCACTGCGACGGCGCTCGGCATCTGTGCTTCGAACCTCTACGACGAACCCAGCAGCCGGCTCAAAGTAGTGGCCGTAACCGGGACCAATGGCAAGACGACGACCGCCAGTTTGCTCCACGATCTGGCCATGGGTTTGGGACGCAAGGCGGGTCTCCTCTCCACGGTGGTCAACAAAATTGGCAAGCGCGAACTGCCCGCTACCCACACCACCCCAGATCCGGTGGCACTCCAAGCGCTGCTGGCCGATATGGTGGTCGAGGGATGCGAATATGTGTTTATGGAAGCCAGCTCCCACGGATTGGCGCAGGGTCGGCTCAGCGGTGTACACATGGCCGGAGGAGTCTTTACCAACTTGACCCGGGACCACCTCGATTTCCATGGGAGCATGGACCACTACATCGCCTCCAAAAAACTCCTCTTTGATGGATTGGGGCGAGAGGCCTTTGCGCTGGTCAATCTAGACGACCGGCTTGGTCGGACGATGGTGCAGCACTGCAAGGCACAAATCAAGGGATATGCCCTACAGACCGAAGCCGATTTCAAGGGCCGTATCCTCGAAAGCGATTTTGAAGGCATGCTCCTCGATTTTGAGGGCGAAGAATTCTGGACCCGGCTGATTGGCACCTTCAATGCGTACAATCTGTTGGCCATTTACGGGGCCGCCCGCCTGCTCGATTTGGCCCCTCCCCACGAACTGCACAGCGCCCTGAGCTTGCTCAGACCGGTGGCGGGTCGTTTTCAGTATGTGCGCACCCCCGATGGCATTACGGGCATTGTGGACTACGCCCATACGCCAGATGCCCTGGAAAACGTCGTGCGGACCATCAAACAAGTGTCCGGATCGGGAAGGCGGCTCATTGCCGTGGTCGGCTGCGGGGGCGACCGCGACGCGGGGAAGCGCCCTGAAATGGCCCGAATTGGGGCCGAGCACAGCGAACGGCTCATCTTGACCTCAGACAACCCGAGAAGCGAAGACCCCGAACGCATTCTCGACGATAT
The DNA here is from genome assembly GCA_016125155.1 of bacterium. Taxonomy (GTDB): domain Bacteria; phylum Bacteroidota; class Bacteroidia; order Flavobacteriales; family Schleiferiaceae; genus WGMI01. Next base: position 48,903 of record WGMI01000013.1, on the reverse strand, counting down.
GGACGCGGGGTTGGACGTGGCCCAGCGCAGCCGCAGACTCCGGATCACCGACCGGCTCGAGGCCATCCGGACCGCCGTGGCCCTTGCGCTGCCGGGAGATGTGATTCTGGTCGCGGGAAAAGGGCACGAAACCTATCAGGAAATCCAAGGGGTCAGGCATCCCTTCGACGATCTGCTCGTCCTCAAAGAACTGTTTCAAAACCGCTGATCCCGATGCTGTACCCCTTGTTTCGCTGGTTGGACCAAGCCTACGATTTGCCCGGGGCCGGGGTGTTTCAATACATCACCTTCCGGGCGGCCATGGCGATATTGTTGTCGTTGGCCATTTCGTTGTTGCTCGGCAAGCGCATCATCGGTTTGTTGCGCAATCTGCAAGTCGGAGAGAGCATCCGCGATTTGGGGCTCGAAGGGCAAAGCCAAAAAGCCGGAACCCCGACCATGGGCGGTTTGCTCATCATCGCCGCCCTGCTCATCCCAACCCTGCTCTTTGCCCGACTCGACAATATATATGTCATACTGCTCATTGTCAGCGCATTGTGGATGGCTTTGATCGGTTTTCTCGACGACTACATCAAGGTCTTTAAAAAGGACAAACAAGGGCTCCGAGGGGTGTTTAAAGTGCTGGGACAAGTGGTGCTGGGTTTGGTGGTCGGGGGGGTCTTGTTCTTCCACCCAGAGGTCCAAATCAAAGAGAATCTGCGGCAAAAGGACGAAAAGGGCCGCCCTCAGTTTAGCGAAGCCCATTCTTCGCTCAAGACGACCATTCCCTTTGTCAAGGACAACGAACTCGACTATGCCGATGCGCTGCGCTGGATAGGCGACGGTTACCGCTCCTGGGGATGGCTGGTTTTTATCCCGATCGTCATTTTTATTGTAACCGCGGTGTCGAATGCCGCCAATCTGACCGATGGCATCGATGGTCTGGCCACGGGTACCTCGTCGATCATCGGGATTACCCTGATGATTTTGGCCTATGTATCTGGCAGCATCGTATTCGCGGACTATCTGGATATTATGTACATACCCAAGGTGGGCGAAACCGTGGTGTTCATGGGGGCCTTTGCGGGCGCTTGTATTGGGTTTTTATGGTACAACACCTATCCTGCTCAAGTTTTTATGGGCGATACGGGAAGCCTGTCGCTCGGGGGCATTATCGCCGTATTTGCGGTCATTGTTCGCAAAGAACTCCTTATCCCACTGCTCTGCGGCATTTTTCTCGCGGAGAACCTCAGTGTGGTGCTCCAGGTGAGCTACTTCAAATACACCAAAAAGAAATTCGGAGAAGGCCGGCGCATTTTCAAGATGTCCCCCTTGCACCACCACTATCAAAAGCTCGGAATGCACGAGAGCAAAATCGTGACCCGCTTTTGGATCGTGGGCATTCTGCTCGCCATTTCGACCATCATCACCCTCAAACTCCGCTGATCTATGCAACCGGAACGCATAGCGGTGTTGGGGGCAGGAGAGAGCGGACTGGGTGCGGCCCTGCTTGGGCGCAAGCTCGGTATGGAGGTCTTGGTCTCCGACGCCGGACGCATCAAAAGCGAAACCAAAACCGAATTGCTCGAACGCGGCATCGATTTCGAGGAAGGCGGACATACGCTGAGCCGTTTGATGGAATGTCCCTGGGTGATCAAGAGCCCCGGAATTCCGGAAAAGGCAGAAGTGGTTCAGGCCTTGCGGAAGGCCGGGGTGGTGTTGATGGGCGAAATTGAGTTTGCCGCGCGGTTTACTCAAGGGACTGTTTTGGCCATTACCGGAAGCAACGGAAAGACCACGACGACCTTGCTCCTCCACCACATTTTGCGCAAGGCGGGGCTGGACGCGGCTCTGGGCGGCAATGTAGGCACCAGCATGGGGCGACTGCTCTCCGAGCGCGATTACCCGTTCTGGGTGTTGGAGGTCAGCAGTTTCCAACTCGACGACACCTTGGCGTTTCGGCCCCATATCGCGGTGCTGACCAACATTACGCCCGATCACCTCGATCGCTACAACGACCAATTCGAGCGCTATCAGGCCTCCAAAATGAGGATTGCGCTCAACCAGACCCCAGACGACACCTTCATTTTTTGCCTCGACGATCCCGGCACCCTCGAGGCCTTGGCTGCGCACCCGGTGCAGGCGCGCCAACAGGGATTCAGCCTGTTCGAACAACCCGATGCGCTGGCCTTTGGCCAAGGACCCATTCAATTCAAAACCGAAAATTCCGAATCCATGAACGTCTTTGAACTCGCCCTCCAAGGCAAGCACAATGCCTACAACTCTATGGCCGCCGCCCTGGCCGCCAAGGCCTTAGGGGTGCGCGACGAAACCATACGAGCCTCTTTGGCCGACTTTGAAAACATCGAGCACCGGCTCGAGGCGGTATTGCAGATCGGAGGGGTGTCTTTTATCAACGACTCCAAGGCCACCAATGTGAACAGCACTTGGTATGCACTCGACAGCATGACCCAACCGACGGTATGGATTGCGGGCGGCGTCGACAAAGGCAACGACTACGACCCCTTGCTGCCCTTGGTCCGCGAAAAGGTCAAGGCGCTGATCTGCCTCGGCGTCGACAACCAAAAACTGATCAATACGTTCAAGGACGCCTGCGAGTTTATCGTCGAAACCACGAGTATGGAGGCGGCAGTCCGCGCGGCCTACGGTCTGGCGAAAAAAGGCGATGCGGTCTTGCTGTCGCCCGCCTGCGCCAGTTTCGATCTGTTTGAAAACTACGAGGACCGCGGGCAGCAGTTCAAGGAACAAGTGCGTAAAATCTAAAAGACCGTGCTGGGCAAACTCATCAAAGGAGACAAAGCGGTCTGGGCCCTGAGCGTGGCCCTGGCTCTGCTTTCGTTTTTGGCGTTCTACAGCGCTTCGAGCAATCTGGCTCAGCGCTCGGCCGACGGCAATACCCTCCTCTTTTTGGGCAAGCACGCCATTCACCTCACCATGGGCTTTGCGCTGATGTATTTGGCCCATGGCATTCCCTACAGGTACTACGCCAATTTGAGCCTGATCGCTTTGCCGTTTGTCGTGGGTTTGCTGATCTACACCCTCATTCAGGGCCAAACCATCGGCAACGCCAACGCCAGTCGCTGGATCCGGCTTCCATTTGGAATGAGCTTTCAAACATCGGCCTTGGCGTCGCTCGTATTGCTCGTCTATATGGCGCGCTATCTCGCCCAGAATGCCGAGCGAAAACCGGGTTTCAAAGAGAGCTTTGTCCCCTTGCTCCTGCCTTTGCTCCTGGTGTGCGGACTCATTTTGCCCGCCAACCTGTCCACGGCGGCCATGTTGTTTGCGCTGGCGCTGGCGCTGTTGTTTGTCGGGCGCTATCCGCTCAAGAACATGGCCATTTTGCTCGGAATCGGATTGCTTGGACTCGTTTCATTTATCGGTTTGGTCAAAGTGGTTCCGGGCATCAGCAATCGGGTACAAACCTGGGAAGCGCGGATCGAGCGCTACATCGATGGAGATCAGGCCGAGGGCTATCAAGAGGTCAAAGCGAGGCTCGCCATTGCCGAAGGGGGTCTGCTGGGCAAAGGCGCGGGCAAAAGCACCCAGAAGTACTTTCTACCCCAGAGCTCGTCCGATTTTATCTATGCCGTTATTGTCGAAGAATATGGGCTGGTCGGTGGCTTCACGGTACTCCTGCTCTACCTCTGGCTGTTTATTCGGTTTTTGCGAATCGCCACCAAAGCCGAGACCTTGTTCGGCACCTTGCTGACCGTGGGGTGCGGTTCGCTGCTGATTCTCCAGGCCCTCGTCAATATGGGGGTGGCCACCACCCTGCTCCCGGTCACAGGCCAGACCTTGCCCTTGATTTCGGCCGGGGGGTCTTCGATTTGGATGAGTTGTTTGGCCATTGGGATGGTGTTGAGCGTAAGCCGCAACAATCTGGGCGAAGAAGCCCCCGTCGATTTGGAAATGGCGCTCGATTCTGGTTTTGAAACCCCTGCCCATGTCGCGCACTGAACCCCGTATCCTGATCAGCGGTGGAGGCACAGGGGGGCATATTTTCCCGGCTCTGGCCATAGCCGACGAGGTGCGGCTTCGCGCCCCGGGCGCTGCGATTCACTTTGTCGGAGCCCAGGGGCGCATGGAGATGGAGCGGGTGCCTAAAGCGGGCTATCCCATCACCGGTCTCGACATCCGCGGGTTCGATCGCTCTGCCTTGCACCGCAATTTGGGCCTGCCCTTTCGGATGCTGAAAAGCGGGATCCAATCCGTGCGTTTGTTGTTGTCGTTCAAGCCCGATGTGGTGATTGGCACCGGGGGCTACGCCAGCGGACCTGTGCTTGCCGCCGCCGCATGGCTGGGGTATCGCTGCCTCATTCAGGAACAGAACTCGTTGCCCGGAATCACGAATCGGTGGTTGGGCCGCAAAGTCGATCGGGTGTGCGTGGCCTATCCCGGACTCGAGCGCTACTTCTCCTCGTCCAAGATCCGCTGGCTGGGCAACCCCATCCGCGAAGACTTGTTGCGCCCCCGAGACCGAGCAACTGCTTTGACTCATTTTGGCCTCGATCCAGACCGTCCTTGTTTGCTCGTTTTGGGAGGCAGTCTCGGCGCCCGTTCGATCAATCGGGCTGTAGAGGCTGGGCTCGACACCTGGTTGGCATCGGGACTGCAGGTCATCTGGCAGACGGGCAAGAGTTATTTCGAACCGCTTCAGGAGCGGATTCCACCCCGAAAGGGGCTGTGGATGCAGGCCTTTGTCGACGAAATGGCCTCGGCCTACGCTGCCGCAGACGGGGTGCTCTCTAGGTCGGGTGCCACGACGCTTTCGGAGTTGGCCGCGCTCGGCAAGCCCTCAATTTTGGTGCCCTCGCCCAATGTGGCCGAAGACCATCAGACCTACAATGCCCGGGCCCTGAGCGAACGCGAGGCCGCGGTACTCATTCCTGAATCGGAAATCGAAACCCGTTTGACGCAAACGGTGCTCGATTGGATGCAAGATCGGGATCGCTTGAACCGCATGGGCCTCAACGCCCGGGAATGGGGGCGGCCCTTGGCTACGCAACACATTGTAGACGAGATTTTTACTTTGATTCCCAACGCATGAAAACGAGCGCACATACCGTTTTTATGCTGGGCATCGGTGGAGTGGGGATGTCGGCCTTGGCGCGCCACTACCTCGATTCGGGTTGGAAGGTGGGGGGCTACGACCGTCAGCCGAATGATTTTACCGCGGAGCTCGAAAGGCTCGGAGCCAGACTGGTCTTCGACGACCGCGTCGATTCCCTCGATCCGCCGTTTGCCCATGCTGAGGAATGTCTGGTGGTCTACACGCCCGCCGTTCCCCGAGAAACCGTGCTTTTTCAGTGGTTTTTGGGACAGGGCCATCGCGTGCTCAAACGCGCAGAGGCACTGGCCGAAGTCGTCGCTGACTACGAGGTGCTCGCCGTGGCGGGCACGCATGGCAAGACGACGACCTCGAGTATGCTCTCCCACCTTTTGACCCAAGCGGGGGCCGACCCTACCGTCTTTCTGGGTGGGTGGTCGTTGGATCTCAAGGGCAACTACCGCAAAGGCCAATCGCAGTGGTGCGTGGTCGAAGCCGACGAATTCGACCGCAGTTTTTTGCGGTTGCACCCGCGGCATGCGGTCGTGACCAGTATGGAGCCCGATCACCTCGACATCTACGGAGACGCCGATCAATTCGAAGCTGGTTTTAAGGCCTTTGCCGATCAGGTCCAAGGGAAGTTGTACGCCAAATCCGGGCTTCCGCTCCGCGCCCAGACCTACGGGCTTGGGGTCGGGGCCGACTACCGGGCCGATTATTCGGTAGAAGCAGGGGCCTATCGCTTTTCGCTCAAGGGACCCGACCTCGAAGTCGAAGCGCGGATTGCCTATCCCGGGGTCCACAATCTCGAGAATGCCATTGCCGCCAGTGTTTTGGCCCATTCGGCAGGGCTCAGCGCGGGGCATATCAGCGCGGGGTTGTCGAGTTTTAGGGGGGTGCGCAGGCGTTTTGAATATGCACTTCGCCGGCCGGATCGGGTATTGATCGACGACTACGCCCACCACCCTGGAGAACTGAAGGTTCTGATCGATTCGGTCAAAGAACTGCACCCCGGCCTGCCGCTCTGGTTGGTTTTTCAGCCGCATTTGTACTCGAGGACCCGCGATTTTGCCGAGGGCTTCCGGGAGCAACTCGCCCGGGCCGATGTGCTGCTCCTGCTCCCGATCTATCCCGCCCGAGAGCTTCCGATCTCAGGGGTAAACAGCGCCATGTTGCTCGATGCGCATCGGGAGGGGCAACAGTTTTTGGTGAGCCCCGAACAAGCGGTGGCGCGCGTAGAAGCCGCCCAACCCAGCCTTGTGGTGGTGGCTGGAGCCGGTTCCATTGATCGGTGGGTTGATCCCCTTCAAAAAGTGCTTCAATGAACGGGAAGAACCGCCTTCAAAGACTGGTGTCTTGGGTCTGTGCCTTCGGATTTCCGGTGGCGCTGGTGGCCTTTCGGCAGCCCGATTCCGAGCAGGTACCCCGCCTTGAGCGCAGCACCCTGAAGGTCGAGCTCCGTGGAGATATGCGCTTTCTTACTGAAGATGAGGTTAAAAGCATCGTAAAGCGGGGTGCTTCCAAGGATAAAACAATTAACATCAAGCTGTTGGAAGAACAGCTCGAGCTGCACAATGGGGTGCACGGGGCCGAGGTATTTTCGAGTTTGGGTAAAGTGCTGTACATCCGTATCGATCAGCGGTTTCCGCTTCTCAGGCTCTTTGAAAATGGGAACAGTCGCTATCTGGACGCCGAAGGCCAGTCGATTCAGCCCACTCCGCATTTCAGTGCCCGCGTACCCGTGTTGTACGGAGACCTCCGGCCCCAATCAGAGCGCACCGCGGAGAGCGATCTCCGCCTCGCTCAGGTCTTCGGCTACATTGCCGCAGACAGCGTGTTGAGTCCGCTCATCGACGGGGGAAAGTGGGTTGATGGAGAGCTCTGGCTCTTTTCGACGTTCGGGGGCGAATTGCGGCTGGGAACCCCTGATGAATATAAACGCAAACTGAACAAATACAAGCGTTTCTACCTGAGTTATCCGAACGCGGACACCCAACAACACCTTACCCGCCTCGACTTGCGCTTTCAAGGGCAAATCGTGGCCCGAACGACAACCAACCCATGACAACGAACCCCATTGCTGTAGGCCTCGACATTGGAACGACCAAAATCGTCGCCATGGTGGGCCGCCGCAACGAATATGGCAAACTGGAAATCCTGGCGCTCGGCAAGGCCCGTTCGCTGGGGGTGCACCGAGGGGTGGTGACCAATATTGTCCAGACTATCGACTCGATCAAAACCGCGGTGACCGAAGCCGAAGAACTCAGCGGCTATCGGATTCAAAGCGTCACCGTGGGCATTGCGGGGCAACACATCCGCAGTCTTCAGCACTCGGACTACATCACCCGCAAACAGAGCGACGAAGTCATCGACGAACGCGACATTGAATCGCTCGTCGAAAACGTCCACAAGTTGGTGATGATGCCCGGGGAAGAAATCATCCATGTGCTTCCCCAGGAATTCAAGATCGATGGACAGAGCGAAATCCGGGAGCCCAAAGGGATGTACGGAGGGCGGCTCGAAGCCAATTTCCACATCGTAGTCGGACAGGTTTCGTCGATTCGCAACATCGGTCGCTGTGTCAAGAGCTCGGGACTCGAAGTAGCCGACATTACCCTCGAACCGCTGGCCAGTGCCGAAGCTGTTTTGAGTCAGGAAGAGAAAGAAGCGGGCGTCGTATTGGTCGACATTGGAGGCGGTACCACCGATGTGGCGATTTTCAAAGACGGCATCATCCGCCACACTGCGGTGATTCCCTTTGGGGGCAACGTAATCACCGACGACATCAAGGAAGGGTGCTCGATTATCGAGAAGCAGGCGGAGTTGCTCAAGATCAAATTCGGATCGGCCTGGCCCGGAGAAAACAAGGAGAATGAGATTGTCTCGATTCCGGGTTTGCGGGGTAGGGAGCCCAAGGAAATTTCGCTTAAAAATCTCTCGCGCATCATCCACGCCCGGGTGGTGGAAATCATCGAGCAGGTGCACTCGGAAATCAAGGCCTACGGGCATCAGGAGCAACGCAAAAAGCTCATTGCAGGCATCGTACTGACCGGAGGAGGGGCCCAGCTCAAGCACATCAAGCAGTTGGTCGAGTATGTCACCGGTATGGACACGCGCATTGGGTTGCCCAACGAACACATTGCCAACAACGGAGACGACGAGCTCAGCAGCCCACAATATGCCACGGCCGTTGGGCTGGTCATGAAAGGGCTCGAGTATGCACATCTGCGGGCCCCCGGGGTCATAGACCCGACCCAAACCGCCCCGGTAGAACCCCAACCGGTTCCCACAACGCCCCTGACGACAACGGCCACAGAACCCGAGGCCGACGAAGTCGAAACCGAATCCCGCCCCGCCAAGAGGAACTTCCTCGAGAGCTGGGTAGACAAGTTCAAGAACTTTCTCGACACCGATCTCTAAACCAACCCTTCAGTCCGTTCGCATGGATCTTCAATTCGATTTACCCAAGAATCAATCGTCTGTCATCAAGGTGATTGGCGTTGGCGGTGGCGGCAGCAATGCCGTGAACCATATGTTCCACCAGGGCATTAAAGGGGTGGACTTTATGGTGTGCAACACCGATGCGCAAGCCTTGCAAGCCAGCCCCGTGCCCAACAAAGTCCAATTGGGTCTCGGGATCACCGAGGGGTTGGGGGCTGGAGCCAATCCCGAAGTGGGAGAACAGGCTGCGCGAGAAAGCCTGAGCGACATTGTCTCGATTCTCGAAAAAAACACGCGGATGGTGTTTATCACCGCGGGCATGGGTGGAGGTACAGGAACAGGGGCGGCCCCCATCATAGCCGGGGCGGCTCGATCGCTTGGCATTTTGACCGTTGGTATTGTGACCAGTCCCTTTGCTTTTGAAGGCAGCATTCGGATGCGACAAGCACAAGACGGGATCGATCGGCTGCGCGAGCAGGTCGATTCGCTCATTGTGATCAACAACAACAAGTTGCGCGAAATCTATGGCAACCTCGGATTCAAAGCGGGTTTTGCCAAGGCTGACGAAGTGCTGGCCACTGCGGCCCGGGGCATTGCCGAGGTCATAACGCACCACTTTACGACCAACATCGACCTCAAAGACGTGCGCACGGTTTTGGCCGATAGCGGTACGGCGGTGATGGGGTCGGCACAAGCCACAGGTGAAGACCGGGCGGCCCGCGTAATCCGCGATGCACTCGATTCGCCCCTGCTCAACGACAACCTGATCGTCGGGGCGCGCAATGTGCTGTTGCTCATTGTTTCGGGCACGAGCGAAATCACGTTTGACGAGATTGGGGAGATCAGCGAACACATCCAGAACCAGAGCGGGAGCGATGCCAACATCATTCTGGGCATCGGAGAAGACGAATCGCTCGGAGAGGCCATTGGGGTCACCATCATTGCCACGGGTTTTCCAGTTGACCGTCAGTTAAATACGCTGCGCCGGGCCGAACCCGCACGAATTGTGATTCCCCTCGAGGGCGAGCCCGCTCCGGCCCCTGCGGCTTTGAACCCCCAACCCAGCGCGGTCCGCAACAGTTCAGCCGAAGAGCCCCGCGGCTCCGCCGCTCAACCGGACTTGGCGCCTTTGAATGATCCGTCCTCCGAAGTCCTTGCGGTTTCTGAGCCTTTGCGGATTTTTGCGTTGGAGGAAGAGCCCGAAACCCTTCAGAGCACGGATTTCGCTGCGATCAACTCCGCTCCGGCTCCTTCCCCAGAAGCGTTCCGGGAAGTGCCCATTGAAGCGGTGCAGGACGTGCATACAGAAGCAATGCTCGCACAGGAGCCGTCGAGCGAGATCGGGACCGTCGCAGAGGCACCTATGACACATTCTGTCGAAGCCACCGTCGAGCAACCGGTCAGTTTTACGTTTACCATCCGCGATTTTGGGCAAGACGAAGCAACGGGTTTTGAGCAAGAAGCGGACGACTTCGAAACCGCCGAGACCGCAGATTCGGTGGGGGACGAGACCGCCTCAGAACCCCGGCTCGATGGGTTCGAACAACCCCTCGCCGAAGCCGCTGTCGAAGAACGCGAAGAGACGCTTTTTGAACTGCCCGCGTCGGAGGTGTCCGCTCCAGAGGAAGCGTCCCAACGGCGGGTGTACGAGCTCGAGGATCTCCTGGCTTTTGAAGAGCAGATGGGTTTGAGAAAGCCCGCTCCGGCCGGAAGCGAAACCACCACAGCTACCGTGAGCGATCCGGAATTGGGTTTTGAGCTGCGTCAGCGCCCGGTCGAGGCCAAAGCAGACGAGCCCGTGGCCATCGGTGCCCAGCCCGATACGGCCGAAGAAGCCCCGTTTGCGGCCTTCGATCGCCCCATTGCCCAGAGCCTGCACCACAAAATCGAAGAGCGCAAAGCGCGTTTGCAGCACTACAACTATCGCTTTACGAAGTCGAAAACCCAGGATCTGTTTGGCAGCGAGGTCCCGGCCTATCAGCGCCTCGGCATCCAACTCGACAACGAGCCCGTATCCAAAACCCCCGTTTTGGGTCAATTGGGGGTGTCGGGCGAGGAAGGCAAGGGTGAACTGCGCTCGAACAACCGTTTTTTGCACGACAACGTCGATTGAACCAATCCGTGGCTATGGGTCTAGAAGAACGCATCAACCAAGACATCAAGGAGGCGATGAAGGCCCGCGAACAGGGGGTCCTGGAAGCCTTGAGGGCCATTAAAAGTGCCGTGCTGCTCGCCAAGACCGAAAAGGGGGCCTCTGAAGTGCTCGATGCCGATGCCGAATTGAAATTGTTGCAGCGTCTGCAAAAACAGCGCAAGGAGGCTGCGGACATCTACGCTACCCAAAATCGCCCGGATCTCGAAAGCGTAGAACGTTTTCAGGCCGAAGTCATTGGTCGCTATCTGCCCGAACCGCTGAGCGCCGAAGCGGTCGAACAAGCCCTGAAACAGCTCATAGGAACTTTAGGGTTATCCGGATCAGCCGATTTGGGAAAGCTGATGGGCGCCTCGAGCAAAGCGTTGGCGGGTCAGGTGGACGGAAAGACGCTTTCCGAAACGGCGCGGAGGTTGCTGTCTTGAGCGCTATTCAAACGTCACCTGAAACAGAACGCTTCGGGTTTCGAGACGTTCGATGATCTCGGAATACAGGGTTCCGTCGTCTACGTTCAAATTGGCCTGACCAAAGGTGGCCTTGACTTGGGGCGACATTTTGAAGAATTCGAAGTAGATATCCATGCCAAAGCCCAGTTCGTACCCGAAATCCCGGCTTTTGATCTTGAAGATTTCCGGATCGCGAACGTCTTCATTCGAAGCCAGATCGAGGGCGTATTTGACTCCTCCCAGCAGGTAAAAGCGGTAGTTGTTGATGCGGTCCGACTTGAATTTGACCTCGAGCGGGAGTTCGATAAAGGCCGACTCGATTTCGCGAACCACAAAAGCGCGGCGGTTGGTCACCGAGTCCTCAATTTCGAACGTCAACATCCGGTTGGTGGTCGCAAAGGCCGGAATAAACCGCAGGTTGAGGTTTTCGTTGAACGCCACGTCCGAGACAATTCCGATGTTGAACCCAGAATTGACGGTGCTGAATACGCGGTAAACTTCAGGATAGTCGATCAGGTCCTTGGTGCGGATATGGAAATCCATGTAGTTGATTCCCAGAGTAAAGCCGAAGTGTAAGGGTTTTCGGTCGTACTTGGGTTGGTTTTGGAGCTTTTTACGCTGGGCCTCTGCGCTGTTTACGCTGAGTAAGCCGACCATCAACAATCCCAAAAATCGCTTTCCCATCCCTACACTGAACGCGGGAACGAGGCGCTTATTTCCGGGCGGTATACAAGCTTGCGATGCCAAAAGTGAGGGAAAGATCGGAGGCGGATTGGAGGCCGCAAAGGTCTAGGATTCGATTGAATTCCGCACCGTAGGGAAAGGCATTTACCGATTCGGGCAAATAGGCGTAGGCCGACCCATCTCCCGATAGGGCTTTGCCGAGCCGTGGAAGGATGGCGCTCGAATAGAATCGATAGAGTTCTTTAAAAGGACTGCTCTGAGGCTGAGAGAACTCCAACACCATCAGCAGGCCCCCCGGTTTGAGCACCCGGGCCATTTCGCTCAGTCCCACTTCGAGGTTTTGAAAATTCCGGACTCCAAACGACGCGGTGACCACGTCGAAGCGGTCGCTTTCGAACGGCAGGGACTCGCTGTCTCCGTACAACAGCTCGATCTGATCGTTTAGGCGCTCTTTGCCCACCTTGGCGCGCCCTATTTCGAGCATTCCCTTCGAAATATCCACTCCAATGACCTTGGCTCCTGTGGTCTTGGCCAATTCGAGCGCCAAATCGGCGGTTCCCGTGGCCACGTCCAAAATCTGGGCGGGTTTTTCGAGCGCCGCGGTGCGCACCAGTTTTTTGCGCCATCCCACATCAATCCCCAGCGATAGGATGCGGTTGAGCGCATCGTATCGACCCGCGATGCCATCGAACATATCCGCCACCTGTTCTTTTTTGCTGTCGCTGCGGTCTTTGTAGGGTTTGATGGTGTTCATGAGCATTTCAACACTCCAGCGCACGAATGGTTGACAGGGTGGGAGATTCGCGATACTCCAAAATCCACGGACAAAGGGAATCGGTCCTCGTAGCCCCGCCGCGAATCGAACGCGGATCAAAAGTTTAGGAAACTTCTATTCTATCCGTTGAACTACGGGGCCGGGGCAAACACTACAGTGACCTCGAAGGGAATCGAACCCCTATCTAGAGAACCGGAATCTCTCGTTCTATCCGTTGAACTACGAGGCCTTTCGAAAAGCGGACGGCAAATTTCGCGAAAAAAATGCCTCGCCCGCGGGGTCCGTCCGGCAAATTCAAAAACAAATCGTTCAGCCAATGGCCGAACCGGGCCGTGCACCGCCCTCGCCTTCGAGCAAATGCAGACGACCCGAAGCGTCTTCGGCAAAGAGCAACATGCCCTGAGACTCGATGCCCTTGATGGTGCGCGGAGCCAGATTGGCGAGCACCGTCACGGATTTTCCCACGAGTTGCTCGGGTTCAAAGTGCTGGGCAATGCCCGACACCACGGTCCGGCGTTCGTAGCCCAAATCGACCTCGAGCTTGAGCAATTTGTCGGTTTTGGGCACCCGCTCGGCCGAAAGCACCCGACCGACCCTCAGATCCATCTTTCCGAAATCGTCGAACGAAATCGCGGGTTTGGGCGGGGCAAAGTCCAGAGTGGCAGAGGGCGCGCTGTCCACAGCCGTGGCCGCTTCCATTTCCGCTTTCCGTCGATCGAGCTTGGTTTTTTGCGCCTCGATGGCCGCATCGTCGATTTTTTGGAACAGCAAGCCCGGGTCGTCGATCCGAATTCCCGGCACTTCCGTTTTGGCCCGGCGCGCGACTTCGCCCCAAGACCACACTTCCAATCCCCAAGCCTGGCGCAATCGGGCGGCCGCAAAAGGCAGGAAAGGCGCGGACCACTGGGCGAGCGCCGCCGAAATAACCGCCCCCATTCCCAGCACCTCCGCAGCCCGAGACGGTTGGGTCTTGAGTTGTTTCCAAGGCTCTTCTTCGGCCAGGTATTTGTTCCCCGCCCGCGCCAGGTCCATCAAAACGCTCAGGGCCTCGCGAAACCGATATTGTTCAATCGACTGCCCGATTTGGACCCCAGCCGTTTCCATTACTTCGAACAAGGCCGCATCGCGCTCGGTCGGATGGGCGGGCAAGGCGGGAACCACCCCATCGAAATTGGAGCGAATCAGCACCGATACGCGGTTGACAAAATTCCCGAATACGGCCACCAACTCGTTGTTGTTGCGCGCTTGGAAGTCCTTCCACGTAAAGTCGTTGTCTTTCGACTCGGGGGCAGAAGCACACAAAGTGTAGCGCAGAGCGTCTTGATTGTCGGGGAATTCTTCGAGGTATTCGTGCAACCAAACCGCCCAGTTGCGCGATGTCGAGATTTTGTCGCCCTCCAGATTTAAAAATTCGTTGGCGGGCACTTGATCGGGCACGATGTAGTCGCCGTGCTCCATCAACATACCCGGAAAAATGATGCAGTGAAATACGATGTTGTCTTTCCCGATAAAGTGCACCAACCGGGTTTCGGGATCCTTCCACCAGCGCTCCCAGTCGGTCGGAAACAAACGACGCGTGGCCGAGATGTATCCGATGGGCGCATCGAACCAAACGTAGAGCACCTTACCCTCGGCTTCGGGCAAGGGAACGGGCACCCCCCAGTCCATATCGCGGGTCATGGAGCGGGCCTGGAGACCGTCTCCGCTGTCGAGCCAAGAGCGGCATTGCCCGATCACCGTCGGTTTCCAACCGCTGCGCGACTCGATGTACGATCGAATTTTCGGCGCCATGGCATCGAGGGGCAAATACCAATTCAAGGTGGGACGCAATTCGGGCGTGGCCCCGCTCAGCGCGCTTTTGGGGTTTATTAAGTCGTTTGGACTCAGACTGCTTCCGCAATTTTCGCACTGGTCGCCATAGGCGCGTTCAAACGAACACACCGGACAGGTTCCCGTGATGTAGCGATCGGCCAGAAACTGCTGGGCTTCCGGGTCAAAATACTGCTCGCTGGTTTTCTCGATAAATCCGCCCTTGTCGTAGAGCGTCTTAAAAAAGGATTGGGCCGTCTCTGCGTGCAGCGCATCGGTCGTGCGACCGTAAATGTCGAAGTCAATGCCAAAGGCTGCAAACGAATCGCGCATCTGGGCATGGTAGCGGTCCACCACCTGGCGCGGCTCGATGCCCTCTTTGCGCGCTTTGATGGTAATGGCCACCCCGTGTTCGTCGGAACCGCATACAAAAGCCACTTCTTCCCCTTTGGAACGGAGATAGCGGACGTAGATATCGGCCGGCAAATAACAGCCCGCCAAATGCCCAATGTGCAGGGGTCCATTGGCATAGGGCAAGGCGGCCGTGACGAGCTGGCGTTTGAAGCGGTTCGAATTCATGAGCGGCAACAAGGGTCGTATAATTGGGCAAAGGTAACCGCCCTATGATGCCTGCTGCGCACTGCCCCGAGCCCTTAAAAAGGGGAGATACCCTTGGTTTTGTCGCCACCGCCCGCTTTTTGTCGGAGCCCGAACTATGGTCGGCCAAGGCACGGGTCGAAGCACTCGGTTTTCACGTTCGGGTGCACCCATCGTGCACCCAGCCCTTTCACCAGTTTGGGGGCACCGATATCGAGCGCGCCAAAGCGGTAAACGAAATGCTGAACGATCCTGAAATCAAGGCGCTATTCGTCGTCCGAGGGGGCTATGGAACTGTGCGCATGATCGATCAGGTCGATTTTGACGCGCTGGCCCGGCGCCCGATTTGGATTTGCGGATACAGCGACGTCACCGCCTTCCACGCCGCCCTTCAGACTCGCTTGGGGCTGATGAGCCTGCACAGCGCCATGCCGGTGGGCTTTGCCACGTTGGAACCCGGGGTTTTGGAGCAAACTTTTTCAGTGCTCCAAGGCGAACGCCCCGTCCAGGAATTCGCCTCTACCCCTTGGGATGCAAGCGGAACCGCGCGCGGACGGCTGCTCGGGGGCAATCTGAGCGTATTGCTATCGGTTTTGGGAAGTCGGGATTTTCCCGACTGTACGGGGGCTGTTTTGTTGATTGAAGATGTAGACGAATACCTCTACCACCTCGACCGGATGATGCACACCTTGTTCAGGGCAAGGGTGCTGCACAAAGTAAGGGCTGTCTTGGTTGGGGGATTAACCCAGATGAAAGACCACGAAATACCGTTCGGATGGGGGGCGGAAGCTTTGGTCCGCGAAGTGCTCTTGCCCTTGGGCATCCCCTTTGCGTTTGACTATCCCTCGGGACATCGGTCGGAGAACCGACCCTTGGTCTTGGGGGCCACGGTGGAATTGGACGTGACCCCTCTGGGCAATCGGTTGCGCTATGTCGACTGATCCGCGCCATTTATTGGGTCAAAAAGGCGAGGAAGCCGCGGAACGCTACCTGAGGGATCTTGGCTATGCTATCCTCGAACGCAACTGGAGGCACGGACATTGGGAAGTCGATTTGATTGCGCGCGATGGAGATTGGTTGGTCTTGGTCGAAGTCAAAACGCGCAGCGGCCATTTTCGGCTGGAAGATGCGTTGGGCCCCCAAAAGCAACGCGTTCTGGTCGAGGCGGCTGAAGTCTATGCAGATCAAATCGGGTTTGACGGGCATTTGCGCTTCGATATGATCGCCATTGTGACGGGTCCCCCCGAAGAACTCGTCCACCTCCCCCACGCTTTTTTGCCCGACCCTGAGTTTTAAACCTTATTATGCCTCAAAATGAGTACTTTTGCAGGCTGTTTTAACTTCATCGAGATCCATGGCCAAGCGGGCTTCAGGCGGCGGAAAACGCAACGACAAAAAACCGGGACGCGGTGCCGGATCGGGCACCGGAAGAACTCCGGGAAAGATTTCGGGCAGAGGCCCGTCTGAGGGCGGGGGTGGGTTTAAGTCTTCGGGTTCTGGGAGTCCTGGACGCCCCGGTCGCCCCGGTCGCCCGAGCAACACAGGTCCTGCGTCCAACCGAACGAGCCGTTCCGATGAGGGCCCGGGGAATTTCAATTCCAAGTCCCGTTCGGCAGGTCCGGGTCGGGACGACAATCGCCAAGGGAATTTCGGTTCCAAGCCGCGTTCCGGAGGTCCCGGCAGAGACGACAACCGCGGAGGGGATTTCAATTCCAAGCCCCGTTCAACGGGTCCAGGTCGGGACGACAACCGCTCGGGAAACTTCCGTTCCAAGCCGTATAGCGCCCGTCCTGGTCAAGACGACCATCGTTCCCAGGACGACCGCTCGCGACCGGATTCGGCCCAAGGAGGCGCTCAAAGAGCCCGCCCCGCTCGCTTCAAACCCAAACAAGACGGTTCTCGTACGGCAGATGCTGGAAATCAGCGCCCCGATTCCGCCCGTGGTCCGCGCACCGAGCGCACCGAAGAGCGCGGATCCCGCTCCGATGGAGCCAAAAGCCGTCCCTTTGATGCATTGAACAAGGGCATTGGTTCTCGTCCTGATCGGGACGACACCCGAACGGGTCGCCCGCCGCGTCGGGAAGGAGACGACCGCGACCGCCGAGGCGATCGGGGTACGCAGCGTTCAGCGGCCCCATGGGGTGCCGGGCGCAAAGAGTCTTCCGCTGGTCGTGGGGGCGCGCCCCAAAGACGGGGTGGACCCGGGGGTTCGCGCTCTCCCAAACGCAATGCGAGTCGCTCAGAAGGAGGATCGTCCAAGTCGGGAATGCGGCTCAACCGCTTTATTGCCCATGCCGGCATCAGTTCCCGTCGGGAAGCCGACGAACTCATCAAGGCCGGGCTCGTCAGCGTCAACGGCGTTGTGGTGACGGAAATGGGGCATCAGGTACACAACACCGACGAGGTTCGCTTCAACGGTAGTCTGATTCGCTCGGAAAAGAAAATGTACGTGCTCCTCAACAAGCCGAAGGGATTCATCACCACCGTAGACGACCCCAAGGCGCGGAAAACGGTGATGGAACTCATTCAAGGAGCCTGCCGCGAGCGAATTTATCCCGTGGGTCGCCTCGATCGGGCCACCACCGGTGTACTCCTGTTCACCAACGACGGCGAATTGGCCGATAAATTGCTGCACCCGAGCAAAGGGGCGCGGAAAATCTACGAGGCTGTTCTCGACAAGCCCTTGACGAAAGGCGATTTGGTGCGGCTTACCGAGGGCATCGAACTCGAAGACGGACCCGCCGCCGCAGATGCCGCCTCGTTTATCGAAGGCAAAGACCGCCGTCACGTGGGCCTTGAAATCCACATTGGGCGCAACCGAGTTGTGCGCCGCATGTTTGAAGCCCTCGGATACGAGGTAACCAAACTCGATCGTTCTTCGTTTGCCGGATTGACCAAGAAAAAATTGAACCGAGGGCAGTGGAGACACCTCGAACCCCAGGAAATACAGTTTCTCAAAACCCGCTGAACCTCGGTCTGTGAAGACGGCGTGGTTCGATCGCATACGGGGTGCCCTGCGGATGGTGCGCTGGGTCGTCTTGGGGTTCATCGTTTTGGTGGCTCTCGCCATCGCCTTGGTTTGGCTGAGGCGCGATCAAGTCCTCGACCAAATTGTCGCCGGCATCAATGAAAAGCTCAAGGCCCCGGTTCAAGTGGCCTCGGTCGAATTCAGCATAGACCGCTTTCCAGAAGTGGGCGTGGTGTTCAAGGAGGTGTACATCCCCGATCCGGGCGCCACCACCGATACGCTGTTGTATGCAAAACGCGTCTGGGCCACCAGCGACTTTCGCCATTGGCTCAGGGGCCGCTATCCGGTCAACCACCTCGAAATGCACTCGGGGCTTTTGTCGCTCGCCATCCGCCAAAACACCGGTCCCAATTATCTGCTGCTTCGGGACAGCAGCGCTGCGACTTCTTCCTCCTCTACAGAATTGAGGTCCTTGCGGCTCAGAGATATGGAAGTTCGCTACACCGATGAAGTCGAACGCATCGACGTGAACGGGGCTGCCCAAGAGCTCGAAATCGAAGGCGATTTGGCCGAGTTGAAGATCGAAGTCGAGGCTCGGTGGAGCCGGGTTCGCATTCAGACCCCAACGCTCAATTTTCAAGATGGTCGGGGGTCGGGTCGGTTTAAAGGAAGCCCCGAAGAAGCCGAGGGGTCAGTATCGGTCAGCACGGTTCAGGCTGAGTACGCCTACGTTTTGGGAGCCGCATGGTCGTGGAGGGCCAAGGGCCAGGTGTACGATATGGCCCTCCTGGCGCGTCAGCTGGGCTATTCATTGCCCGAACAGATCGAGTCCATCGAAGGCGCGGCCCATTTTGAGGTCAAAGCGGGTCTTCAAAGTGGGGTGGAGTATTTCGATTTGAGCGCCCAAAGTGCCCAACAGCGCCTAAAGTTGACCGATATGCCCGAAGTGTCACTCGACTATGCCGTGGTGGGCCGCGTGAAACAAGGTCGAAAGGTGTTTGATTTTGAGCGCCTTAAGGTGGCTGGAAAGGGGTTTGATTATTCGGGTACGCTCAAAGTAGAGGAAGGATCGAGGTGGAATATTTCGCTCGATGGAGATTTTGAGGCGGATCTGACCCAGGCGCATCGCTATGTCCCGTTGGAATCGGTGCGCTCTGCCGAAGGCAAGGCATCGGGGCATTTGTCGTACGAAGGGGGGCTAGGGGGGGCCATGGATCAGCTGGCCTGGAATGGCACAGTTCAGTTGGATCAGGCTGGTTTTCAGACCGACGCGCTTCGCCTCGATCGGGCCACCGGGGCCATTCGGGTCGAGTCCGGGCGTATGGAGCTCAACAATCTCCTGTGCCGCGTTCAGGGGCGAGAGGCGTTTGTAAACGGTTCGCTCGACGGATTCTTTTCGAGCCCCGATGACCGCAAAGCCGATTTGCGCATCCGGACCGCCGAGCTGCGGTTGACCGATGCCGGGACTGCGGGTGCCTCGGGGAGGGGTTCGGGTGCGGGAGCCGGTGCTTTAGGGGTAGCCCTGCCCGAGTTTCCCATGCGGCTGATGCTCGAGGTCGATCGGTTTTATTATGGAAAGGTCAAACTCGAACAGCTGCGCATCGACCTTGAGGCCGATCCATCGGCCATCGACATCCAGCACTTTCACGCCGAAGGCATGGGCCGAGGCACCTTGGACGGACGCGGTCGCCTCGAGCGCACGGCATCCTCTTATATATGGTATTGTCGGGGCCAGGGTGTGGGCCTGGATTTGTCTGAGCTGTTTCGGCAATTCGATGGGTTTGGGCAAAAACAACTCACCGAGAAACAACTGTCGGGCAAGGCCGATATCGAGTTTGAAACGCGGTTTGGGCTGAGCGATCAATTCGACATCGACCTCGGCAGCGTTCAGGCCGAAGCCCGGATCGAGTTTATCCAGACCCGGCTCAAAGACTTCGCCCCTTTGCAGGCCTTGTCGCTGTTTGCGCAAAAGGAGGCGCTCAACGACGTGCTCATCCCTAAGCACACGACGCATTTGCGCATTCTGGACCGGAGGGTTGAACTCGAACCGGCCGAGATCGCCACCAGCGCCTTTGGACTTCAGTTGGGGGGAACCCACTACTTCGATCAGCGCATCGACTATCGTGCAGCACTCAAGGTGGAGGATTTGCTCAACAAAGGCAGGCGCAAAAACACCGAGCTCGAGGATTACATCCAAGAGGCCTCCACCCGCCCCAAACCGCTATTGCGCTTTCGCATTCAGGGTACCGTGGCCCAGCCCGTGGTCAGTTTGGACAAAGAAGCCAGCGTAGATCAGATGGGAAAAGAGTGGAAACAGCAGTTCCAGCCGAGCAAAAAAGACTCTACGAAGACTACAAAAGAAAATCCTCTACAGTTTGAGTGGGAAGAAGACGAAAAATAATCTATGTGAATATCAGCATTATAGATAAATTTTAGTAAAAAAAGCCTCTTTTATTCTTACAAACATTTGGTAGTATGTGAAAGTTTGTAATACTTTTACATAAACCAAATGAAACAACACATGAAAGCACTCTACACCTCCGCCCTCGCCATCGTCCTGATGGCCACCGCCTGCACCGATGGGAACGATTGGGAAACCTTCGGCCCTGAAGTGACTACCGAAACCCTGCTCGAAGGGGAATGGACCGTATCCTATTACTGGCTCGGCGATGTGGACCGCACCGAAGCGTTCGGTTCCTACGGATTCGATTTTGAAGAAACCGGCAATTTGTACGCCAGCCAGGCGCTGAAGACCCAGAGCGGCTACTGGAATGTGTCTTGGAAAGACGAAGTGTCTAACCTCGTCATCCAGTTCGACGAAACCACCCCATTGGGTGAGCTCAACAAAAAGTGGCAGATTTTGAACCGCAGCGACAACAGTGTGTTCCTCGAGCACGATGCGTCGAAGGCGTTCCTGAAGATCGTTCGCAAGTAACCAACTTTGTGTTCGTTGGTTGGTTTGGAAAGGGCTTCGGCCCTTTTCTTTTTTTTGAATAAAACCGCACCGCCGCTTGGCGGTAGCGGTCTTTTGGCGTTCCTTCGGGAACACGGCCAAACCCAGCAATTATGAGTTCCTCCAATGAATCGCACGCCCTGAAATCCTACCGTCCGGAAAGTTTGATGATGTCCCACGGCTACAAGCCGGAGTTGAGCGAGGGCGCCATCAAATGCCCCATTTTTCAAACCTCGACGTTTGTGTTTCGCACGGCCGAAGAAGGCAAGGCTTTTTTTGAAGTCGCCTACGGGCATCGCGCACAGGAACCGGGCGAGAAACTCGGTCTCATTTACAGCCGCTTGAACAATCCCGATCTCGAAATCCTCGAAGATCGATTGTGCTTGTGGGATGGGGCCGAAGATTGCGCCGTGTTTGAAAGCGGAATGTCGGCTATTACGACAGTGTTGCTCGAGTTTCTGCGCCCGGGCAGCCTGTTGCTCTACAGCAAGCCTATCTACGGAGGGACGGACCATTTTATTCGCGAAGTCCTTCCCCAATGGGGCATTTCGGTACTGGGATTCAACGCGCATTCTACCGAATCTCAGGTGATCGAACTCATCGAATCCAGCGGAATGGCATCCCGATTGGCGCTGGTGTATGCTGAAACCCCGGCCAATCCAACCAATGCCCTCGTCGATTTGGCCATGTGCCGCCGCATTGCCGACCGCTATTCCCGCCCAGAGGTTCGGGTGCCCGTGGCGGTAGACAATACATATCTCGGGCCGATTTGGCAGCATCCGCTCAAGCACGGAGCCGATTTGGTGCTGTATTCTGCCACCAAATACATCGGCGGACACAGCGATGTCATCGCCGGGGCCTGTCTGGGCTCCAAAGAAGTGATGACCCGGATCAAAACCCTGCGGACTTTTTTGGGTAATATGGCGGGTCCCTGGACCGGATGGCTGCTGCTCCGCAGTTTAGAGACCCTCAAGGTGCGCATGGACCGGCAAGCCGAAACTGCTGCTGTGGTGGCCGGGTTTTTGCGCGATCATCCGAAGGTGCGCAAGGTGTACTACCTCGGATTTATCCGTCCCGACAGCACAGCGTATCCGATTTTTCAGGCGCAATGCACCTCAGCCGGAGCCATGATTTCGTTTGAAATCGACGGAGGAGAAGCCGAAGCGTTTCGATTCCTGAACGCACTCCGCCTTATTCATCTGGCCGTGAGTTTGGGAAGCACGGAAAGCCTTGCCGAGCACCCGGCCACCATGACGCATGTGGACGTTTCGCCAGAAGACCGCGCCGCCTTTGGGATCAGTCCGGCGCTGGTGCGGCTCTCGGTGGGGGTAGAGGCTCCGGAAGACTTAATCGACGATATTTCTCGGGCCTTGGACGCACTGTAACTGATGAAGGCGATGAACAAGGGGATAGGACGGAAGCAGATCGGGCTGATCGGGCTGGTCGGGCTGATGGGGATCATTGGGGGGTTAGTGGGATGCGATTCGTCTGCGAACGATACAGTTGTTTCTGTTCCCCACGACCTTTACTGCATTGGGGCCGATGTGTCGTTTGCCCCCGAAATGGAAGCGGGGGGGTATGCGTTTCAAGACGCGGACGGAGTGCCCATGCCCCTCCCGGAACTTTTGGACGCTCAAGGGTGGAAAGGGGTTCGCTTTCGGCTGTGGGTCGATCCGGCCGGTGGTCATTCGGGTTTTGAAGAAGTTTTGGCCGCCACCCAACGCTATCGGGCGGCTGGTTTTGCCATAGGGCTCGATCTGCACTACAGCGACTGGTGGGCCGATCCAGGACATCAAACCAAACCCGCGCGCTGGGAATCCCTGGACTACGCCGTTTTGTTGGATACCGTCGAAGCCTATACCGAACGCGTCGTACGGGTCGTTCAGCCCGATTGGGTCCAGCCGGGCAACGAGATCAACTTGGGTTTGTTGTGGCCTACGGGGCACATCAACAGCCAAAACGGTTTCCTCGGAATCATGAGGGCGGCCACCGCGGGTTGCCGAAAGGGGGCCCCCGAGGCGGAAATTTGGATCCACTACGCTGGACATCAGGGGGCAGCCGATTTTTACAGCACCCTCGAATACCACCGCATCGACTACGACGGGGTGGCGCTCTCGTATTATCCATGGTGGCATGGTCAGGATTTGGAGGACTTGGCTTCGGCCTTAGACGGGCTCAATGCCTTGACCAACAAACCGACTTTGATTGTCGAAACGGCCTATCCCCATACCCTGCAATGGGGCGATTGGACCCACAATGTGTTCGGCAACGCAGCCGATCTGCACCCCGATTTTCCGGCAACGCCCGAAGGCCAAAAAGCTTTTTTGGAGGCCCTCGACGCGCTCTGTCGGCAGGCACCTGAGTGCAGGGGTTGGTATTATTGGGCACCGGAATGGACCTCTTGGAAAGGACCGCAGGCCACCGATGGTTCGGCTTGGGAGAATTTGGCGTTGTTCGATTTCAATGGACGCGCATTGCCCGGTTTGCGTTGGAACAACCCGTAATACATCACCACTATGGATTTTCCCAGTCCTGAGATTGTCGCCTATAGCGAGCAGTTTTCGGCCCCTGAATCGGAATTGTTGGCGGAATTGCAGCGGGAAACCTGGGCCAAGGTGCTCATGCCCCGCATGTTGAGTGGGCACATTCA
Source organism: bacterium (assembly GCA_016125155.1). Lineage (GTDB taxonomy): Bacteria > Bacteroidota > Bacteroidia > Flavobacteriales > Schleiferiaceae > WGMI01. The sequence goes on along the minus strand of WGMI01000013.1, from coordinate 25,378 downwards.
GGGCCGTACCCTGAGTCTGCTCAGCCGGTTGAAGCGTCCCCGCCGCATTTTAGAAATCGGAACGTATACGGGCTATTCGGCCTTGTGCTTGGCGGAAGGCCTCGCCGAAGGTGGTGTATTGCACACCATCGACATCAACGACGAATTGGAATCCATGGTGCGCCGTTACTTCGACCGATCGCCTTTTGCCGATCGGCTGCACCTGCACATCGGCGACGCTACCCGCTTGGTGCCCGAATTGCCCGGTCCCTGGGATTTGGTGTTTATCGATGCCGACAAGGAAAACTACGCGGTCTATTTTGACGCTGTGGTCGATGCGCTCAACCCCGGAGGGTTGCTTGTGGCCGACAATGTGTTGTGGAGCGGTAAAGTCTTAGACGATCCGAGCACCTTTGATGCGGAAACCGCGGCACTCCACGCCTTCAATGCCAAAGTGGCCTCCGATCCCCGCGTCGATTCGCTCTTGTTGCCCGTCCGAGATGGGTTGATGTGTTGCGTACGGCTTTGATGCCGCTTTGAATTATTCCGAAATGCCCTCCATATCGAGGAGGAAGGCATATTCCATCGCCAACTCCACAATCGATTCGAACCGACCCGAAGCCCCGGAATGACCGGTTTCCATATTGGTTTCCAGGAGTAGGGGCCTTTGATTGGTGCGCAAGGCCCGCAACCGCGCCACCCATTTGGCAGGCTCCCAATATTGCACCTGGCTGTCGTGCAAACCGGTGGTGACCAACATGGCGGGGTAGTCTTGGGCTTTGACGTTGTCGTAGGGGCTATAAGACAGCATATAATCGTAGTATTCCTTCTCGTTCGGGTTCCCCCATTCGTCGTATTCGCCCGTGGTGAGCGGGATGCTCTCGTCCAACATGGTGGTCACTACATCGACAAAAGGAACCCCGACCAACAGCCCGTTGAACAAATCGGGTCGCATATTGGCCACGGCGCCCATCAACAGCCCACCGGCGCTGCCGCCTTCGGCATACAAATGGGCGGCAGAAGTATAGCGCTCGGCGATCAGGTGTTCGGCACAGGCGATAAAGTCGGTAAACGTATTTTTCTTTTTGAGGAGCTTGCCATCTTCGTACCACGAACGGCCGAGGTATTGGCCCCCGCGAATATGGGCAATGGCAAAGACAAACCCGCGGTCGAGCAGGCTGAGCCGGGCGGAGCTAAAGCGGGGCTCTACGGTAATGCCATAACTGCCATACCCATACAACAAGAGCGGATTGCTCGAATCGCCCTTAAAAAGGTCTTTGCGGTACACCAGCGAGATCGGAACCCGAACCCCGTCCACGGCCGTCGCCCAAATGCGTTGGCTCGCATACAAGTTGGGGTCGTAGCCGCCCACCACTTCCTGGACTTTGCGCACCTCCTGGGTGCGGTTTTCCATATGGTAATCGATGACCGAATTGGGTTGGGTAAGCGAAGAATAACTGTAGCGCAGCCAAGGGGTGTCGAACTCGGGGTTGCCCGCCAGCCCCGCGGTAAAGGTTTTGTCGGGAAAGGCCACTTCGTGCTCGGGCCCTGACCAGGGCTTGATGCGCAGCCGGGTCAATCCATTTTCGCGCTCGTCGAGCACCAAATAGTCTTTGAAAATTTGGAAGCTCTCAAAATACACCCCGGGTCGATGGGGGATAAATTCGTCCCAGCCGTGTTTTTGCGTCTGACCCTCTCGGCATTGCATCAATTTGAAATTCGTCGCGCCTCCCAAATTCGTTCGGATGTACCAGCGGTCTTCAAAATGGGCGATGTCGTATTCGAGGCCGCGTTCGCGCTCTTGAAATACCTCGAAAGTGCCGGTGGGCTGATCGGCGGGGCAGATGCGGTATTCGTCGCTCAGGGTGCTGCCCGAGCCAATCACGAGGTATTTGCGCGACTTGGTCTTGTAGATGAAGGTGTTGTAGGTATCGTCTTTTTCGTGGTACACTTCCACATCTGCGCTGGCCGGTGTGCCCAAAACGTGTCGGAATACCTTGTATGAACGAAGACTTTCGTCCCGAACCGTATAAAATCCGGTTTTGTTGTCGTTGGCCCAGGTCAACCCTCCGGTGGTGTTGGGAATTTGCTCTGTTACAGCCTTCCCTTCTTTCAAGTCTTTGAACTTAAGGGTGTAAATACGTCGACCGACAGTGTCTTCTCCATAGGCCAACCATCGCCCGTCGGGCGAAACGCTCATGCCGCCTATTTGATAATAAGAATGCCCTTGGGCCAGCTCGTTGGCGTTGAGCATGACCTCTTCTGGGGCTTCCATATGGCCTTTTTTACGGCAGTAAATCGGGTGTTCGCCCCCGATTTCGTAACGGGTGTAGTAGTGGTAGCCGTCGAGGACGTAGGGCACCGAGGCATCGTCTTCCTTGATCCGCCCCTTGATTTCTTCAAAGAGCTGCTTTTGCAAGGGCTCGGTGGCCTTCATCACAAAGGCGCGGTATTCGTTTTCAGCCCTCAGGTAGTCGAGCACCTCGGGATTTTCGCGCTCTTTCAGCCAGAAATACGGGTCGAGTCGCTCTTGTCCGTGCTCTTTGTGGACGTGGGGCTTCTGGGGCGCAATGGGTTCGGTCATGCTGGGCTTGGGCTGAGTGCATTGTACTAGGAGGGGCAAAGAAAGCGCCCAAAGTGTGTGTGCGGGGGGCAAACTTCGGGAAGCGCTGCGCCCTGTCGTAGATTTGGCCATTGTGCTGTGCTGAACGGCTAAATTGAGAATTAATGGGATACAAAGACCCGATGCTGGTGCCAGGGGCGCTGGCAGAGAAGGTGGTGTTGGTTACAGGGGGAGGAACGGGTCTCGGACGATCCATGGCCGAGTATTTTCTCTCGCTGGGGGCCAAAGTGATTATTGCGAGCCGCCGCAGAGAAGCCCTGGAACAGGCCGCCGAAGAAATGATGCGCGCCCAAGGCGGGTCCGTCCTTCCACTGGCCTGCGACATCCGGGTCTACGAGCAGGTCGAAGCCATGATAGAGGCCGGATACCAGGCTTTTGGGACCATCGATGCCTTGGTCAACAATGCCGCAGGAAATTTTGTATCGCCTACCGAACGGCTTTCGGTCAATGCCTTTGATGCCGTGATCGATATTGTTCTCAAGGGTACGCGCAACTGTACGCTGGCCTTGGGAAAGCGCTGGATTCAGAACCAGGAGCGCGATCGCGTGGTGCTGAATATTGTAACGACTTATGCCTGGACGGGTTCGCCGTTTGTGGTGCCCTCGGCCATGGCCAAGGCTGGGGTTTTGGCCATGACGCGCTCTTTGGCGGTGGAATGGGCCAAATACGGGATGCGGCACAATGCGGTTGCTCCGGGCCCGTTCCCCACGGCCGGTGCCTGGGATCGTTTGATGCCCGGCGACATTCCGCAGCGGCTCAATGTCATAGAACAGATTCCGCTCCGCCGCTCGGGAGAGCATCAGGAGCTGGCCAATTTGGCGGCCTATATGGTTTCAGATTTCAGCGCCTTTATGAACGGTGAGGTGGTGACCATCGATGGAGGCGAATGGCTGCAAGATGCGGGTCAATTGAGTTTTCTCGACAAACTGACCTCGGAAGAATGGGATTGGATGGAGCAGCAGATCAAGGGCGCACGCAGGTCGTGAAGCGGCGGACGGCTCCGATTGTAATTTCGGCCTTTGTCGCACTCAGCGGCTGTTCGGGCGGTAGCAGTGCGCAATTTGACCTTCAAGGCCATCGCGGCTGTCGGGGTTGGATGCCGGAGAACAGCATACCCGCCATGCTCGTGGCCCTCGATTCGGGGGCAACAACGCTCGAAATGGATGTGGTTGTGAGCGCAGACGGGGTGGCTTTGCTCTCTCACGAGCCTTGGCTGAGCGCGGAAATCTGTTTGACACCTGATGGCAAACCCATTGCGGAAGGAAGCGAACGCGAATGGAATCTCTATCAGATGGACTATCGTTTGATTCGGCAGTGCGACTGTGGGTTGAAGCCGCACCCGCGCTTTCCCGGGCAAGCCAAAGTCCTGGCACACAAACCGGCGCTCAAGGAAGTGTTGGAGGCTGTGGCCGAACATGTAGAGCTCCGTTCGCTGCCCATGCCTGATCTCAACATCGAAATCAAATCGACTCCGGAGGGCGATGGGGAGTATCATCCGGAGCCCGAACCCTATGTTCAGACTGTTTTCGAGGTGGTTCAAGAGGCTGGGCTGGTCGAAAAACTCATAATTCAGTCGTTTGACGAACGGGCCTTGCGGGCAGCGAATCAGTTGAAGCCCAAACCTCGTTTGTCGTTGTTGGTGGAGGGGAATCCAGATTTTTCGGCCAAAGTCGAGGGTTTGGGTTTTGTCCCCGAGGTCTATAGTCCTTCTTTTGAGTTGGTGAACCGTGAATTGGTTCAGTTTTGCAAGGATCGGAAAATGAAGCTGATTCCGTGGACGGTGAACGATCCCAAAGAGGCCCAGCGTTTAAAAGCGCTTGGGGTAGATGGTTTGATTACCGATTATCCGGGGCGGGTCGGAACCAAAAGTCTCTAGCATGTCGAATTTCGATCGGAGCGCAAAGTGGGTTTACGCACGATAGAACTCTGTCCTTGAGCCAATAGCCAACCTTTGGAAGTGGAGTGCGTTATCTTGACAATCGCTTATCCGCCTCATACTGGTTCGCGGATTGTTGCGAACAACAAGCATGTAGATCCCTAAAATGTCCACTATGAGAGCTCCTGTTTTTCTCGGTCAGAACGGCATACAAGTCGCTGATCGCAATTTAGAAAGCATCGTCAAACGCATGGAAACTAAACGGTTCGTTTCTACAAAAAACAATGGCACACCCGCACTTCTTGTGCCGTTTATAGCGGTTTTGATGATGATGCTCGGATAAGAAGCAAAGGCTCAAGAAGAAAGGCTTTGGGCAAATGAGTGTACCAGAGGAGCCGAAAGGACAATCGTGTATGGTATGCCGACCGAGTCCTATAATGAACGCGAACAAGGGGCATCCCTAGAGATTCGGCGTCAGGACGATGCGCCTCTTGCTCCTGAGGCAAAGACCCCATTCGAAGGTCCAAGCCGAATCAGTAATGAAGAAGGCGAAATGGATATCCGGGACTTGAAACCCGTAGAATGGCCCCCGAGAATCATCGATTCATTCACCAGCGGCAGCCGATTTACGGCAGAAGAACTCCAGCGCTTCGGACGTCGTTGAACCCTAAAAAGTAAAGAAGGTGATTCGAGGGTTACTGTTGTTGGCCTTGGCCTTGTTTCCTTTTGTCGGTTTGTTTGCTCAAAGCGAGGTGAGAAGCGTTGAGGGCATTTATTTCTCGGACCACTACAGTTCAGAGCCTCTGATTGAGGAGGAGGTGTGCATCGAAAAAAAGTGGCTCCCCTCAATGCTCTGTGACCACAGTCGGGTTCTCAATCTCAAATTTGCCGTACGACATGCGTCTTTTGGTGCATTGTATACGAGAGAAGAAGTCGAAAGAACAGGCTATCGGTCTCTTAATGAAATTGTTACGCTAGGCACTGGGTATCGGTTGTGTTGGGTTCGTTGTGTGAGCTCCTCTGAACAGGGAGGTATGGTACAACGAAGATTCCTACATGCACTATTCTTCAAGGCCATCGGAATTCCACAAGATTTCCACACAAACGTCCATCCCGCATTGGTGTGTTATGGCGCGGATTCAGAGAGTGCTTTGGGCAACATACACAAAAAGGGAAGGCAGCGATCCCAATACAAGGCATAATAGTTGTAGCCGAGGGCAATATTCTGGTAATATTCAGGGCGATGGTCCCAATTGTATTTTTCTGAATTCAACGACCAGGCGTGTATGCCCAATTTGGATGCCAAGAACCACTTTTCGAGCAATCGTGCAGAACGCCCATTGCCATCCATAAAAGGATGGATCAAAGCGGTCCACAGATGAATCATTGAAGCGCAATAAAAAACCTCCGTCTCAGAGAGGTCGCTTTCAAGTAAAGTCTGAATGTCGTTGAAGAGTTTGAGCAGTTCTTGGTTCACCAAATGAGGCTCGACCGCCCAATAAACAGGTTTGAGTGTTTTTGAATCTCTCACTCCAACTTGATCTTTCCGGACCCTCACCCTAAGTCCCGCCGGGAGTAGTTTTTTGGATAAAATTTGATGGGTTTTTAAAAAATTACGCTGATTTAAAGGGTTTTCGGAAGCGAATTTGTAGGCTTTTGCGAGGTCTTCTATTTCTTGAACTTCTTTGGACTTAGAAAGGTTCTTGTTTCCCCTGTATCGAAAGAAACTGTTTGCATTGAGCGTATTGCCTTCAATTTTTGAGGAATACAAGGAGGAGGCGATTAAATAATATTCAAAATCATCAGCATTAAAAGCGGACTTTGACTGCAATAGTCCGATGACTCCAAACCCGTTTTTCACGCATCCTGAAGCGTACAGTTCTAGGTAATCTGACGAAATCAAATGCAAGGGGATGCCCATAAGTCAAATGTAGCCCAACAAGAAAAAGCCATTTCCCAGCATCCGTCCTTCAACTCGGGGCATCACATCAAGTTGATGGGCACCCATAGGAATACGACTCGAAGGCCCATTCCTTTCCAAGTATGATCTACCTAAAAAAAGGAGTTGCCATCCGCTTTCTAGAACCGCCAATTCCCGAGTTGTAGCCCACAGAATGCGTCCGATTGGAATGCCCCGAACCCAATTCTTACAAATTCAACTTCTTAATCACCCGCTCCAACCCTTCCCGGCTGGCGATGTGGTTCGGTTTGACCTGCAACACCGATTGATAATCCTTGCGGGCGTTGTCGAGGTCGCCCAAGCGCTCAAAGGCATAGGCCCGACCGTAGTAGGCCCGGTAGTTTTGTTGGCTCGGGCTGGCCGCAATGGCGCGGGCAAAACTGTTTCGCGCTTCCGCAAACTGGTTGATCTGCAGATAGACATAGCCCAGGTTGTAATGGCTGTCGATGTCTTTCGGGTTCATCTTGATCGCCGTGGAATAGGCCTCCATCGCCCTATTCCAGTCCTCTTGGTCCATGTGGAACACCCCCATTTTGAAATAGACATCCGACCGATTCGGGTCTATTTTCAGAATGTTCCGGTAATACGCCAAGGCCAGACTGTCTTTGCGCTGGGAAAAGATGTAACCCAGCATATCGAGTGCTTCGAGGTGGCCGTTGTCGAGGTCAACCGCTTTTTGAAAATACGGAATTGCGCCGGTCGTGTCTTGTTTTCCTGCCCGGATGGCCAGTCCTTTCACGTAGTATGCATCGGCCGCATTGGGCTCGACTGCAATGGCCTCGTTCGCCAATTTCAGCGCCTCCCGATCGAGCCCCAAGGCCAGTTGCAGTTTGGCGCGCTCCACCCTGCACACGGCGTTTTGCGGATAGACCGCTGCACACACCCGCCACACCGAATCTGCCTTGCGCGATTGATTGGCCAACAACTCGATTCGACCCTCGAGTTCGAGCACATCGGCATTTAAACTGTCCAGTTTGCGCGCTTTGTCGAGAAACGAACGCGCATAGCTAAAATTCTGATCGTCGAGCAATTGGCGAATCCGTGTCACCATGCCCGACAAGTCCTTGGGATCCTGAGGATACAAACGGCCGGCGGCATCGCCCAAGGCCGTATCGCCCGGAACCGTCTGGGCCTCCTCTTTCCGAGAATCGGGCCCACCACAACCCACTATGGGCCCAAATACGGCCAATCCCATCAGAAAGGCCCATGCTGCGCGCATTGGAAAGGGGTTCGCCATTCGAGCTAGTTTAAGCGGGTTGGGCCAGCGCCTCCACAATGCGCCCCTCTATTTCCACGGAGAGTTCAGGGTTGTCGATCAACAGTTGACGGACGGCATCCCGGCCCTGACCCAGACGGGTTTCCCCATAGCTAAACCACGAACCGCTCTTTTTGATGATCTCATTTTCCACTCCGATGTCGATGATTTCGCCCGTTTTGGAGATGCCCTCTCCATACAGAATGTCGAATTCGGCCTGGCGGAAAGGCGGAGCCACCTTGTTCTTGACGATTTTGACCTTGGCCCGGTTTCCAATGGCGCTCTCGCCATCTTTGATCTGAGAACTTCTGCGGATGTCGATGCGGATCGAAGCATAGAACTTTAGCGCATTGCCCCCGGTCGTGACCTCGGGGTTGCCGAACATCACCCCAATTTTTTCGCGCAACTGGTTGATAAAGATGCAGCAGCATCCCGTTTTGCTGATGGTGCCGGTGAGCTTTCTCAGCGCCTGGCTCATCAAACGAGCGTGGAGCCCGACTTTGCTGTCGCCCATCTCGCCCTCGATTTCGCTCTTGGGCGTCAGCGCCGCCACCGAGTCGATGACGAGCAGATCGATGGCCCCGGAGCGGATCAGGTTGTCGGCAATTTCGAGCGCCTGTTCGCCATTGTCCGGTTGGCTGATGATGAGTTCGTCGGTCGAAATGCCCAGTTTTTCGGCATAGGCACGGTCAAACGCGTGTTCGGCATCGATAAACGCGGCAATGCCCCCCTGTTTTTGCACCTCGGCAATGGCGTGCAAGGTGAGCGTGGTTTTGCCCGAACTCTCCGGACCGAAAATTTCGACAATCCGACCTTTCGGATAACCGCCAATCCCGAGCGCATAGTCCAATCCAAGCGAACCCGAAGGGATTACTTCCACTTCCTCGACCGCCTGATCGCCCATGCGCATTACCGCGCCCTTTCCATAGGTCTTGTCGAGTTTCTCCATCGTCATCTTGAGCGCTTTCAAGCGCGCTTCCTTGTCTTCGGCCATCCGTTTAGGGTTGTATTGAATCGAAGTCTAAAATTAGACAGTCACTTCGGCGCTTCGGAACCCGCTTTCTGCGAGATATCAACCAAAACCGCCGCCAGACGCATAAAAAAAAACGGCCCTCGAAAGGGCCGTTGTGGAGATACCCATAGGGTAAACTACTTGGTCAACTTCTTCAGAGCCGCTTCCAGTGCGGGTCCGCGCAGGTTTTTGGCAATAATAATGCCCTTTTCGTCAATCAGATAGGTTGCGGGGATCGAATTGACGTTGTAGATCCTCGCCCCTTCGCTGCTCCAATATTTGAGGTCGCTGGTGTGGTTCTCCCAAACCAAACCATCGTCTTTGATGGCCTTGATCCAAGCGTCTTTTTTCTGATCGAGCGAGAAACTGTAGATCTCGAAACCATCGGCGTTTTTGAAGTCCGCCTTGCGGTAGGCGTTGTAGACCTTGACCACATTCGGATTTTCCATGCGGCAAGGACGGCACCACGAAGCCCAGAAGTCGAGCAAGACAATTTTGCCTTGGAGGTCGCTCAACTTGCGCACTTTTCCATTCGGGTCCTGAAAAGCCAAGTCGGGAGCCTTATCGCCAATGTTGGGCGCAGCCATTTGCTCGGCGGCCTTTCGGGATGGGTTCCTCCAGGCACTTACGCCCCAGGTGAGCCCAAAGGCGGCCAGAATAAGCAGTCCGTTTCGAAGCGTTTTGTTCATGTTGTACTCAGTGGATTGAGTATGCAAGTTCGCAAATCCAAACGAACGTCCGGAGTCGGCCTGACGACAATTCTGAAGAGATGTGGTTGATAATCAGTCCAGATTACTGTAAGACAGGCATTTCCAGATACAGATTGGCCCCTGGGTCGATTCGGATTGTTTCCACCATACCCGCAGTCCTCCGTCTCCGCTGTCAAGAATGAGCAGGTCTTTGGAAACGGGGTTCTTCGGGTCGGTAGAGAGTGCATTAGAGGGGGTTTCGGGCATCAGACCGGCCTCGATCATCTGCCGGTTCCATTGAATTTCGCGCACCAGCAAATCGGGGCGTTCAGGTCCGGTTTCTTCGAAGCGCATTGCTCCACTGGCTTGAATGACCGCCATTTGACCCGGATTGAGCCGCACCCGAATCGGGCTTTTCCGAATCGGTTCCAATCCCAGTCCTCCCACAATGATTTTGCGTCCCGTTCGTCCGAGTTCAAGACTGCGCCCGCGGCTGGCGAGAATGATTTTCCGGGGGTCCTCGGCGCTCATCAATGCCAGGATGTAGTCCCCGGGATGTTCGTAGACAAAATGCCGAACCGCCGACTCCCAACCGCCGACGGAGTCGAAGGATGCCAGGAGTTCACGGAGGACCTCCTCCGCCGGATTCGCCAGAGCTGAGGGCATGCCCCAACCGCTGAACAGGAGGGTTGCGGAAGCGCTGCGGGCAATGCCTCCGGGGGTTTTTAAAGTAGAACTCGGAGAAAAGGGCGATTCGGATTCGGCCTCGTGGATTCCGAGCCGGCTCAAGAGCGCATGTACTTCTCGGGCCGCGTTGAGTCGGTCATTTTGTTCGAATTCGCTGAGGGCGATCGGGGCTTTTTTGGCTCTTTGGGTCGATTGGTAGGAGACGAAATTGCGCATCATTCTCGGTTTTATACCGCGAAACAAGCGCTGTCAACACGCTTCACGAGCCGTTTTTCGGCCAATGGACGGGCTCTTTCGGAGAACGGTGCGTTTTGTTCGGAATCGCCGAGATCCGTTTAGTCTTTCAAAACCAAGGCTTGGCGGAGGGCAGCCCGATAGGCCCGGGCTACGGGGATGGGCTTTTTGCCGATCAGCAAACTGTGGTCGTCGAGGTCGACTATGCGTTTTAAGTTGACCACATAGGACCGGTGTACGCGCATAAATCGGTCCTCGGGCAGGTTTTCGAGCATTTTTTTCAAACTCGAATGCACCAAGTGGCGCTGTCCGTTGTTCAACCACAGGCTCAGATAGTCGTCGAGGGTTTCGAGATAGTCGAGTTCGTCGAGTGGGATTCGCACAAATTTGCCCTCGCTGCGCAAGTAGAAATCCTCTTTAGAAGCCGGGTTTTTTCGCTCTTTTTTATACCGCTCAATCGACTGAATCAACCGAGCATAGCGTATGGGTTTGACCAAAAAATCGAGCACCGCATGGTCAAAGGCCTGAACCGCATACCGTTCGTCTTTGGTGGTGAGCACTACGGCCGGGGGTTCGCTCAATGCCTCGAGCAATTCCAACCCGCTCAATTCGGGCATTTCGACGTCGAGAAACAACAAATCGACTGATTGTTGTTGCAAAAAACCACGGGCTTCGAGGGCGGAACTCAGGACCCCTTCCACGTGCACATCGGGCTCTTTCGAAAGCAAATGCTTGAGCGATTCCCTGGAGAGCAAATCGTCGTCGACAATCAGGGCGCGGATCATGAAGAGTGGGTTCTGCATTCGAGTTCGGCTTCCAATTTCGACAAGTTGTTTTGAAGTTGACGCCAGCGTTCGAGAAAGTCGACAAAATCCGATCGAGTGTGGGTCCAATCTGCAGCGGAGGGGGCTTGACAACGGCGTTCCAAATCGGATGCCGTCTTCGCCCATTGGGTCATTCCCATCAATCCCAAGCCCGGACCGTTTCGATGGAGCCAACGCGCTGCCATGTCCGGATGGTCGAGGGCCTTTAAACCGAGGTCGTATTCGGGCAGTAGCCGACTTAAAAACAGCCGAATCATGTTCCGTGCATACCCCACATCCGATTCGAACTGGGCCTCGAGGGCCTCGAGATCGAATCCCTCCGGCAGCGCCATCGAACGCCACACCCCGGGGGGGGGACTCCTCGTTCAATCGAGTTCGAGCACCGATTACTTCCACAAGGGTTTCGAACAAGGCCTGAGGTCGGAAGGGCTTGGTGATGTGCGCGTTCATTCCGGCTTGAAAGGCCTTTTCTCGATCGTCGATCAAGGCCGAGGCCGTAAGGGCGATCACCGGGGTCAAGAGGTTGGGATGGTCGGGTTCGGAACGCAATAGGCGCACCGCTTCATACCCATCCATCCGCGGCATTTGAACATCCATCAATATGGCGTCGAACTTCTGGGTGCGCGCAGCCAATACGGCCTGCCAACCGTCGGCGGCCTCGGTCACCTCCATTTCCCAGCGGTCGGCAAGACCCAGTACATATTTGCGGTTCAGGTAGTTGTCTTCCGCCAGGAGCAGCTTGAGTCCCTTGAGATTCCGGTCTTGGGCGGCGCCCCATCTGCGTTCGAGGCCTTCCGCTTTTCCCCGAAAAACTGCGATTTCGAACCCGAACACACTGCCTAAACCCGGGGTACTCCGCGCCCAAATTGACCCTCCGTGGAGTTCGACAAGGTGTTTGGCAATGGCCAGGCCCAGACCCGTGCCCCCGTACTGCTGGGCGGCATGGGCCCCTTCGGCTTGGGAAAACCGCTCAAAAACCCGTTCGAGCTGGTTGGGCTCGATCCCAATACCTGTATCGGTCACGGTGCATTCGAGGCGTATTGGGTCGGATTCCGAAGCGGCTGAATTCGCCCGAAAAACGACCTCAATCTGTCCGTTTTCGGTAAACTTGATGGCGTTGCCAATCAGGTTGAACAATATTTGGCTCAGGGTAGTCCGGTCGGCGCGAATGCGCTCGGGAACCCCAGGTTCGAGCCGGTAGGTCAATTCGTTGCCCTTTTCTTTGGCCCGGAAGTCGAGGGTGCGGCACAGGATGGCCAACGCCTGTTCGAGCGAAAAGTCTTCGTGGGAAAGCGCCACTTCTCCCGCTTCTATTTTCGAGATGTCGAGCACATCGCTGATCAGGCTGTGGAGCAACTCCGCGGCGTTCAGGATGTCTTCGGCATGTCCTTGTTGTTCCGGGTTGAGCGGGGTCGTGGCCAGCAAATGCGTGAGCCCGATTACCGCGTTGAGCGGGGTGCGGATTTCGTGGCTCATATGCGCCAAGAACTCCTTTTCAGCCAAGCGGGCCTTGTCGGCTTCTTCTTTGGCCAGGAGCAAATCGCGCTCGAGCGCTTTTCGATTGCTGATGTCGTAGTGGATGCCGATGCTGCCGTTGGGAGCCCCCTCTGAATCGAAAATGGGCGCCCCGCTAATGAGCACCCAAATCCAATGCCGGGCTTTGTGTCGGATGCGGATTTCGTACACCCCCGGTTGACCGCGGCGACGGTCTTGGTCCTGCCGCTTCATAAAGTCGACGTCGGCAGGGTGGAGCAAGAGCGCAATGGGGTCCTGCCCAATGAGTTCGTCTCGCTCGTAGCCCGTCATGGCGCAAAAACCATCATATGCTTTCGCAATGCGTCCACCGGCATCGACCTCGAGCAGACCGAGTTCCATGTTTTCGATGATGCCCCGGTACTTTTCCTCACTTTCGCGCAGCGCTTTTTGGGCGGCGTTCAAAGCCGTGATATCGCGCACCAGGGCTGTGGTTTTGACGGGTTGCCCCTGAACATAATCAATTCGGACCCGTTGGGCCAGTTGGCGCGTCCGTCCCGTGGCATCGAGGACCGAAAACTCCAGATAGGTTTGTTCGCGCTGTGATTCGATCCAACGACCGACCTCGGCCAACACCGCTTCTCTGTGGTCGGGACTCAGCAGATCCTCGAAGTGCCGGCCGAGCCATTCTTTTGGCTCTAAACCCAATACGCGTTGGGCGGCGGGGTTGATGTAGCGAAAGCAGCCCGAGGCATCGAGTTCATAGATGATGTCCTCCGCCGACTCCACCAACTGCTGAAACGCCTGTTTTTGGGCCTCGAGCTCGGCGGTGCGCTCTTCGACTCGGCGCTCGAGTTCCCGGTTGAGTTGTTCGAGTTCGAGTTGGCGTCGGTGGAGTTCGAGCGCTTTTTCTTCGAGGATGCGCTCGGCTTCTTGACGCGCGGCTTTTTCGCGTTCGATGCGCCGGTTCAGCAGGGCCTCGCGCGAAGCATCCATCTTCGGGACAGACTAGGCGTTGAGCGAAATGCGAAACACGGTATGCTCGGGGTGATCGGTGGTCTCAATCTGGCCGATCTGCCCATAGTGATGCATCGCTTGTTCGATGAGTCCATACGCCAAGGCGCTCATGCCCCGGTCGGAGCGGTGGGTCATTTCGATCGACTCCAGACCGATGCGGCGGGTGTCAAACCGCGGAAGCTGGGCATCGGGATAGAGTTTCAGGACTTCGAGGTGGATGTAGCTGTCGACGGATTCGAGGAACGAAAGCACATCGGGACAGCGGTCGAAAAATTGCGGATAGGCCGAAGAAAACACCCCGAGCATATGGTGGCCAAATTCGCGCAAGACCTGCTCAATGGGCGTTGAAGTGAGTCGGCAATAGTGAATCACAAAAGCCACCAACTCCTCGTGCGGATAGTTGCCAATGGCCGTGTACACACCATTGTGCGAATGGGGCACCTCCTGAATCAGTTGATCGACAGTCTTATAGCCCGATCGCCGTTCGACCATCTCGAAGAATTCGGTAAAGACAATGCCTTTCATGAACAGGGGTTATAAGCGCTCAATCTGAGCCCCCAACGCATTCAATCGGCCATCGATGCGCTCGTAGCCCCGGTCGATTTGTTCGATGTTGTGAATGGTGCTTACCCCGTCCGCGCTCAAGGCGGCAATGAGCAGGGAGACCCCGGCCCGGATGTCGGGACTGGTCATGGTCGTGGCGCGAAGCGGCATTTTTCGATCGAGTCCGATTACCGTGGCCCGGTGCGGATCGCACAAAATAATCTGGGCCCCCATGTCGATCAGTTTGTCGACAAAGAACAACCGGCTCTCGAACATTTTTTGGTGGATCAAGACGCTGCCGCGGGCCTGGGTTGCGGTAACGAGGACAATGCTGAGCAAATCGGGGGTAAAACCCGGCCAGGGCGCATCGGCAATGGTGAGGATGGAACCATCGATAAAACTCTGGATGGCGTAATGGTCGGTAGCGGCAATGTGGATGTCGTCTCCGCGGCGCTCGAGTGCGATGCCCAGTTTTTCAAACACCTCGGGAATCACGCCCAGTTGATCGTAGCCTGTGTTGGTGATGGTCAGCGCGGATCGGGTCATGGCGGCCAGCCCGATGTACGAGCCCACTTCAATCATATCGGGCAAAATCCGGTGGCTGCAACCGCCGAGCCGCTCCACTCCTTCAATGGTGAGCAGATTCGAGCCAATGCCCGAAATCTTCGCGCCCATGCGGTTGAGCATGGAACACAACTGCTGCAAATAGGGCTCGCAGGCCGCGTTGTAAATCGTCGTGGTGCCCTCGGCCAAAACCGCGGCCATCACCAGATTGGCGGTGCCAGTAACCGAGGCCTCATCCAACAGCATATACGCTCCTTTCAGACGCTTGGCTTCGACCCCATAAAACGATTCTTCGGCCTCAAACCGAAATTGGGCACCGAGTTTTTGAAAACCGATAAAGTGGGTGTCGAGGCGACGGCGCCCGATTTTGTCGCCCCCGGGTTTGGGGATGTAGCCCTTGCCAAATCGCCCGAGCAGGGGCCCTACAATCATAATCGAACCCCGGAGCGCGCTGCCCTGCGCCCGAAAAGCGTCGGTGTGGAAAAAATCGAGATCGATCGAATCGGCTTTAAACCGAAACACCCCTTGTGCAGGGCGTTCTATCTGTACCCCAAAAGCGGCGAGCAGATCGATGAGCTTGTTGACGTCGTGGATGTCCGGAACGTTTTCGATGGTCACCCATTGGTCGGTCAGCAGGACGGCGCACAACACCTGCAGCGCTTCGTTCTTAGCCCCTTGGGGTTCAATGCTGCCGCGGAGCTCGAGCCCGCCTTGAATTCGAAATGTTCCCATCGGGCCTCTGTTGGTTTATCCGTTCCCCGGATATTTTTTGAATTTCTTCTGCTTCTTTTTGTTGTTGGGACGAACCCGCTTGCGCAAATCGCTGTCGCGGGCAGGCAACTGACCCGCCATTTGCTGGGTGGGCGTAAGCTGCATGCCCTCTCCGCGCACCAACATGCCTTCCGAAAGATCGCTCAACTCTTTCCAGACGACCTCGTCGTCGACGGTGTCTTTGTTCCAAACCAAATAGCTCTTTTTCATTTGGTTGGCGATGTTGCGAATCAATTGGCCGCGGCCCGGTGCATCGGGTTCCATGGCCATGGCGCTGCGAATCATCTGCCTCAAAATGCTGCCGTAGTGCCGGTGTTTGATCGACTTGGGCGGATAGGCCACCTTTTCGGGCGCGGTGCTCAGCGATTCGGGGGCCGGAGCGGGGTAGGGGGCGTCTACATCGAGCGCAAATCCGCTCATAATGTGGATCTGATCCCACAGTTTGTGGCGGAAGTCGGGCGCATCGCGCAACTGCGGATTGAGCGAAGCCATAATTTCGACCAATTGCCGGGCCGCCCGGCTCCGCTGTTCGCGGTCCTCGATCGAGACAATCCGCTCGACCATTTGCTGCATGATCCGCCCGTTTTCTGAAAGCTTTAAAACCGGGCGGGCACTGTTGTATTCCATTCTGGCAAAAATACATCGGTCGCGGTCGCCACCGCGGCACCCATCGAGTTAGGGGGTTTCGCGTTCGAGTTTGGCAAAGCGGAGCAAGAGTTTTTTCTCGCCTGTATGGTCGAAAAGCACGGTGGCCGAGGCATTGGGACCTTCTCCGTTGAGGTCGACCACCTGTCCGCGTCCAAACTGAGGATGGACCACCCGCATCCCGATTTCGGGGGTGTCGATGGGAACTCCAGTCGGCCCGTTGCCGAGGGATTCAAGCGGCTTCATTCCCGCGGGCCGCGCTGGCGCTGGGGGCTGCGCAGGTCGAGTTCGCGGGGACGATCCGGTGTCTTTTCCCGGAAATGTTCGGCCTGTGGGCGTGCTATTCCCGAACCGGGCCGGGGCCTTGCCCCAACCTTGGCCGCTGAAAGGCAGCAGGGATTCTGGCGGGGTAAAGGGGTGGACGGTCGGAATTTTAAAGTCGAGGTGCTGCTCGTCGATTTCTTCGATAAACCGGCTGGGCTCGCAGTCGATCAGTTTGCCAAACCGATAGCGGGTGTGGGCATAGGTGATGTAGGCTTTGCGTTCGGCCCGGGTCAGGGCCACGTAGAACAACCGACGTTCTTCTTCCAAGTCTTCCCGGCTGTTGATGGCCATCAGATTGGGAAACAGGGTTTCCTCGAGCCCCACCACAAATACGCAGGGGAATTCGAGCCCTTTGCTTTGGTGAATGCTCATCAGCGACACCTTGGGGGTGCCCTCGTCGTCTTCTTTGTCGGCATCGGTAATCAGGGCCACGTCTTGCAAAAAGGCCCCGAGCGAGGCGTCTCCTCCTTCGACCTGGCTTTGACGCTGGTAAAAATCCTGGATGGCGTTGAGCAATTCCATCGTGTTTTCGAGGCGGGAAACGCCTTCGGGCGTTCCGTCCGATTTGAGGTCGCGAATCAGGCCGGAGGCATTGGCCATAAACTGGGCCGCCTCATAGGCCTGTCCCTTGGCGATTTCGGCCGCAAAACTGCGGATCATGATGCAGAAATTCGACAGCCGTTGCACGGTGGGGCCGTTGATCCCTGCCGAAGGATACATCACCACTTCCTCGGCAGCCTCAAACAAACTCAGTCTTTTTTCTTGGGCAAATACATTGAGCCGGTCGAGGGTGGTGGGCCCGATTTCGCGTTTGGGATAGTTGATGATGCGCCGAAAGGCCTCTTCGTCGTTGGGGTTGATCGCCAGCCGGAAATAGGCGAGCAAGTCCTTGACTTCCTTGCGCATATAAAACGAAAGCCCGCCGAAAATCCGGTAGGGAATGTTGCGCTTGCGGAGCGCATCTTCAAACGCACGGCTCTGGGCGTTGGTGCGGTACAAAATCGCAAACCGGCTGTAGTCCCATTGGTGTTGAAAGTGGGATTCCGAAATCCGCTCAGCCACGTAGTTGCCCTCTTCGAAGTCGCTGATGGCCTTAAAAACCGTAATTTTTTCTCCGGGGTCGTTGGCGGTCCAGACCACTTTCTCCAAACGGTCTTTGTTCTTTTCGATCAGGCTGTTGGCGGCACGGACAATGTGGTCGGTGGAGCGATAGTTCTGCTCGAGCTTAAAAATCTGCGCCTCGGGGTAGTCCTGCCGAAAGCTCAGGATGTTGCGAATGTTCGCCCCCCGGAACGAATAAATACTCTGGGCATCGTCGCCCACCACGCACAAATTTTCAAACCGCGAGGCGAGGGCTTTGACAATAATGTACTGGCTGTGGTTGGTGTCCTGGTACTCGTCCACCATCAAATAGCGAAAGCGGTCTTGGTATTTGGCGAGGATTTCGGGAAAGCGGGCCAAGAGCTCGTTGGTCTTGAGCAAGAGGTCGTCGAAGTCCATGGCCCCAGCCCGGAAACAGCGCTCGGTATATTCGGTATAGATCGCCCCGAGCAACGGGAGTCGGGCGGCTTTGTCGGCTTCGATCAAATCGGCGCGCTGGGCATAGGCCGAAGGGGTGACCAAGGCATTTTTATAGGCCGAAATGCGGTTTTGGAGCGTCTTGGGTTTGTAGATCTCCTTGTCGAGGTCTTTTTCCTTGACGAGGTTCGCGATCACCTTTTGGGCGTCCTCGGTGTCGTAGATCGTGAAGTTGGAGGGAAAGCCCAAGGCCCCGCCTTCAGCGCGCAAAATCCGCGCGAAAACCGAGTGGAAAGTGCCCATCCACAGCCCTTTGGAAGCCGAATCGCCCATCATGCCCGCAATCCGCGCTTTCATTTCGCGGGCCGCTTTGTTCGTAAATGTTAGGGCGAGGATGTTGAAGGGATCGACCCCTTGCTCCATTAAATAGGCGATGCGGTACATCAGGACCCGGGTCTTGCCCGAACCCGCTCCCGCAATCACCATCACCGGTCCGTCTGTGGCCTCTACCGCAGCCCTTTGGGCGGGATTCAACTGTTGCAACAAAGTACTCATACGCTCGAAGCCAAAAATAGGCCCGCGTTCGCGCCTTGTCAGACCTCCGCGGCTCAGTTTCTCAACAAGTTTCGATGGTTCTGAACTATTTTCGTTCGTATTACCCCCATTACCGTGTCCAAAATGCGCTTCTCCTTCCCCCGTATTGGACTTGCGTTGGCATTTTTCCTCTTGGCTTTGCCGGATCGCGCGAGTGCCCAATTTGGTTTGCCCGACGATACCGTTCTGTGCGGTGGACTGAACCATTTTATTCCCAGTGGTTTCAAGAGTGTCAGCAGTTCAACGACCATTACCCTGACCGACGACCAGTTTAGCGGGGTGATCAACATCGGTTTCCCGTTTACATTTTACGGACAGACCTATACCCAATGCGTCATCAGCTCGAACAACTACATCACGTTCGACCTGACAACCGCCGGGGGCTTTTCTCCATGGGCCATCAATGCCGATATCCCGAATACGACCAACGCCCAGGAAAACTCGATTATGTGCCCGTGGCAAGATATCAATCCGGGTATAGGCGGGGTGGTGGAATACGGGATTGCGGGCACAGCGCCCAATCGGGTGTTTACAGTGTCATTCTGCGAAATCCCCATGTTCAGCTGTACTGCGCTCGATTTTACCAATCAAATTCTGCTCTACGAAGGTTCCAACCGCATCGAGACACACATTCGGGACAAACCGCTCTGCCAGACTTGGAACAACGGGGTCGCCATCCACGGTCTGCAGAATGCCACCGGAACTGTCGCCAATGTGGTCCCCGGGCGCAATTTCTCTGATCCCACTTGGGTTACGACCAATGAGGGTTATGCCTTTATTCCCAATACAACCGGTCCGGCCTACACCATCCAACCGATTCCCTTTGACCCGTCGGTATTCAACCCCATCGTATGGAGAAATTCCAGTGGAGTTTTGGTACACACGGGAGACAGTTTGCCCATCACCCTTCCTCAAGGCAGTGTTGAGACATACACGGTGGAAACATCGATCTGCGGGGGTGCGGTTTTGGCCGACACCATTACCGTCTATATTCCAACGGTCGACGCCATACCGCTCGAGCCTTCGTGTCAAGGGGAAGCAACCGGGGTGGTCTATATCGATTTGTTCGATCAGAATCCCTATCGGTACAACATTTTTTTAATCGATGCTACCGACAGCATTGTGTGGGCCAACGGCGTTCAGCGCAACGAGGATACCGCCCGAGGCGTGCCACCGGGCATCTTGACTTTGGTGGTCGTGGATACCAATGGTTGCGAACTCTACGACACCTTGGTGGTCGGCGCCCTGCCCGCGATTACGGCGGGGATTATGAACCCGGCCGATACGCTCTGGGATTCGGTGCTCGTGGTTCAAGAGTTTATCAATTTGAGCGCCGGGGCAGACAGCTTCTACTGGACGTCGAACGGGCAGACCTCGACCGACAGCAATGCGATTTTCACCTTCGATACTTGCGGGGTCTATCCCGTCACCTTGGTTTCGGTCAACGAGTTTGGCTGCTCCGACTCTACGGCTTTATTCTATTGGGTCTATTGCTATGTGCCGGATCCTCCGGTACCGATTCCCGACTCTTCGTTTATCGAATTCCCGAACGTGTTTACGCCCAATGGGGATGGAGAAAACGACTATTTCAATGCAGTCTACGACGGGTTTGAGGCCATTGAATCCTTCCATGGACAAATCTTCAATCGGTTTGGGGCCTTGATGTACGAATGGTCCGATGTCACCGACCCTGTTTCGGGTTGGGATGGCACCTATAAGGGCAAAGAGGCCTCAGAGGGGGTTTATATGCTCGTCATTATGGCCAAAGGCACGGACGGAGTCGAACACCGAATACAGAAGACGCTAACGCTCAGTCGGAATTAGGCGGGGGTAAAAAGGGTGTGCGTGTATGAGCGCAATCTTATTAGGCCCAATATCGATTCAACCATCCCAGTCGCTCATTTTGAGCTAGTGACGACTTTGATCGGAGGACGGACATCGCTTTAAAAAAACCGTCTCAGGCGCTCGCTTTCAGCGAGTGACAACGATTTCGGAGGAAAGCGTTCAAGGCGCATCCGAACATCTTCCACCGCAGTGTGGAACATCTTCTTTCCGGGTTGAAAACCCGAAGGATAGTCCTCACTCGGCGCAGCCGAGCGCGTGGACATAAGGCATCGCTAAAGACTGCATAAAACAACCCACTGGGGCAAGGCGTTACCTTTGCGATTCGCAATTCCGATTCTATGTCCCAAAGCATCAAGGGCTTTTCTAAGCTCAGCAAAGAAGCCAAGCTCGAATGGCTGGCGCAGACCCATTTTGAGCGGCCCGAAGCCGCGCTTGATTTGCTCAAATCGTATTGGCACCCCGATGCCTCGGTTCAAAAACGGCACGATGAGTTTATCGAGAACACCGTCTCGAACTACTACCTCCCCTTTGGCGTTGCCCCCAACTTTCTGATCAACGGCAAGACCTATGTACTGCCCATGGCCATCGAAGAAAGCTCGGTGGTGGCAGCTGCGTCCAAATCGGCCGCCTTTTGGCTCGAACGGGGCGGTTTCAAGACCGAGGTGATCAGCACCACCAAAATTGGACACGTCCATTTTATTCACTGGGGTGATGCTCAGCGCTTGCACTCGGTGGTTGAGGAGCATCAAGAGCGGTTTTACGCCGCCACCGAACACATCACCGCCAATATGCGGGCCCGGGGCGGGGGCATTGTCTCGATTGAGCTGGTTGACCGCAGCGCGGACGAGCCCGGCTATTTTCAACTCGAAGCACGGTTTGAGACCATCGATTCGATGGGAGCCAATTTTATCAATTCATGCCTTGAAAGCTTTGCCCAGACGCTGCGCGAAATCGTTGTAGAAGCCCCCGCAGCCTCAGAGGCCGATCGGGAGGTGCAGGTGGTGATGTCGATTCTATCGAACTACACCCCCGAGTGTGTGGTGCGGGCAGAAGTGGAATGCGCCGTGGCCGAGCTCAACGAAGGCGGTGGTATGGATCCGGTCGAGTTTGCCGAAAAATTTGCCCGAGCGGTGCGGATCGCCGAAATCGAACCCTACCGCGCTACCACCCACAACAAAGGCATCTTTAACGGCATCGATGCCGTGGTGATCGCCACGGGCAACGACTTCCGGGCTGTAGAAGCCGCCGGACACGCCTACGCCGCCCGGAGCGGGTGCTACACCAGCCTGACGCACTGCGCGGTCGAAAACGGTCGCTTTCGCTTTTGGATCGAGATTCCGCTTGCACTTGGCACAGTGGGCGGACTCACCGCCCTGCACCCCATGGTGCAATGGGCGCACGAATTGCTCGGACACCCCAACGCCCGCGAACTCATGCAGATTGTGGCGGTATCTGGTCTGGCCCAAAACTTCGCGGCTTTGCGCGCTCTGACGACCACAGGCATTCAGAAAGGACATATGAAAATGCACCTGCTGAACATCCTCAACCAGCTCGAAGCCACCGAGGCCGAAAAGGCCGAAATCGTAGCCTGGTTTGCCGACAAAGTGGTGGTGCACGCCGAGGTGGTTCGCCGTTTTTGCGAACTCCGCGACATCCCCGTTCCGGCCCCCAAAGTGACGCGGAACTGAGTTGAATCCGGGGCATTTTTTTCGACCGGGAAAGCTGCTGCTTTCCGGGGAATACGCAGTATTGGACGGAGCACTGGCGCTGGGGGTCCCCACGCGTTTGGGGCAGCATTTGTATGCGCAGATCGATCCCGATCTCAAGGGGTTGCGCTACGAGGCGCTGCGCCCTGATGGCTCGGTATGGTTCTCGGCCCAATTCGACGAAAAAGGCGTCGATATTTCGGGAAAAAACGAGGCCCGAACCCAGCTGATTTACAGAATTTTTCTCGACATCGGAGGGGAAAAAATTTGGAGAGCAGGATGGTCGCTTCAAACCCGGCTCGAATTCGAACCCGAATGGGGATTGGGCAGCAGTTCGAGCTGGATTGCCTTGTTGGCCGATTGGTCGGGAAAAGACCCGTTTCAATTGTTCTTTGACCATCTGAGCGGAAGCGGATGCGATGTGGCCATTTCGCTCGCACGAACCCCGATTCTCTATAGGCTCGAGAATCCGCGGAGCCCGCATTGGGAGCCCATTTTGTTTCGCCCGCCCCTCGAATGGCTGTGGCTGCACTACGTCGGTCAAAAGCAACGCAGTTCTGTAGAAGTCGAGGCCTATCGAAAAAAAGCCAAACCTGAGCCCGAAATCCTCGATTCGATTACCGCCTTAACCCGATCGTTCGCTCAGTCGTCTGATCCCACAATTTGGGCCAAATCGATGAAAAAGCACGAAAATATAATAGCGAATTTGACTTCAAAAACGCCTTTTGAACTTACAAACAATATTGACAATCAAATTGTTACAAAAAGCCTCGGCGCGTGGGGTGGCGATTTTGTAATGATTTTGAGCAAAAATAGCCCTGAGGGGCGTTTTACACCCGGAAAAGGGTCGTTTACTCTTCCGTTCGCGGATTGGGTGCAAATCGACTAACACTTTTTCCACAGTTGGGTGTTCATTTCTGAGGTTCGGGCTACCTTTGAACCATCGTGTTCAAGAAGCTCCTCATATCCCTCCTCCTCCTCGGAACCCTTTCAGCACAGGGCGCGCACCTCGTGGGGGGCGAAATGAGCTACGTTTGTCTGGGCAACGGGAGCTACCAAATCACAGTAACAATTTTTCGCGATTGCAACAGCAATGGCGCTCCTCTTTCCGACAGCATTCCTGTAACCGCTTTTTCGGGCAACGGATCGTTCTTCGCGCAGAAGGCGTTGGGTCGCGGCCCGATTCAACTCATTCAAATCCCGGTCGACCCCTGTATGCAGGTGCCGAGTGTGTGCACGGAATATGCCGAATACACGGGGGTGTTTCAATTGCCCGCTGCGGTCGGGGGCTACACCCTGAGCCACCAGCGCTGCTGCCGCAACAGCACGATTTCGAACGTCAACAACCCCGGTGTTTGGGGCAACACATTTACCACCCGCATCCCTTCGATGGACAACAGCTGCAACAGCAGCCCGCGTTTTTCGGTCCAACCCCCCCTCTTGTTGTGTTCAGGAGAAGAGGTCACCATCGACTACTCGGCTGCGGAAAACGATGGCGACAGCCTCTACTACGAATTGTGTTCGGCCCTGCACGGCGCCAGCCAGAACAATCCCGGCCCCCAGGCAGCTGATGCCCCTCCGTACAACAGTGTTCCCTACGCCCAAGGCTTCAGCAGCCAAAATCCGATTCCGGCCAATCCGGCGTTCCAAATCGATGCAAACACGGGGCTGCTGACCGGAACGCCGAATCAAATCGGTCAATACCTGTTTGCGGTATGTGTTTCCGAGTATCGCAACGGCCAGTTGCTCAGCAAAGTGAGCCGCGATTTTCAGTTCAACGTTACGGCCTGCAACCCTACGGCCCGGGCGGTGATTGTGCCCCAGATCGAACTGCCGAACACGCTGTGCAATGGACTCACGGTGGCCTTCCAACAAAACAGCATCGGAGCCATGGACCATTTGTGGTTCTTTGGCGATCCGGCCAGCCCTGGGGCGAGCAGCACCCAGGCCAATCCCACCTATACGTATTCGGATACGGGGCGCTACATGGTGACCCTCATCATCAATCCGGGTACGGTGTGCTCCGATACGGTGCGCCGGGAGTTTAAAATCAACTACCCGCTCGAGGCTGAAATTGCAACTTCAGGGGTTTTTTGCACCGAGAGCCAGGACATCTCGGCCGAGGCTGTGGGACAGTTTGGTCCGAATGCACGGTTTCGCTGGGAAATTGGCGGACAGACGCTGTTTGGACGGTCCATTGATCTTCCGCAACTCAACGCGGCTGGTGCGCATACCCTCAAGTTGTACGTAGACGACTTTGGATGCGCGCTGGTTTTGACGGAGCAGGTAATGCTGTATCAGCGCCCGGTGTTGAACGATCAGGTCAATGCGGCCATGGGCTGTTCTCCGCTCCGGGTGGTGTTCCAAGACCAAAGCGTGGGCAGCGGTTTGCAGCATTTTTGGGATTTTGGCGATGGAAATACTTCTTTGGCTTCGAATCCGGTGCATGTCTACCAGACGGGCGGAACATACACCGTGACCCACAGCATTTGGTCAAACCTGGGTTGCCCCGACAGCATTACGGAGGTTTATACCAATATTGTCGAGGTGATTCAGAGCCCTGAGGCGGATGTTGCGGTCGATCAAAAGCGCAAGTCGTTCTACGATCGTTCGTTCCGCTTGGAGTTTTCGGCCAGCGCCGATGTGGTCTACAGCGAAACGCGCATGGGCGATGGTTCGGTCTACTACGACGAGCTGGCCTTGACCCACCAATATGCAGACACGGGTACCTACGAGGTGGTGCACATTGCGTTGAATGCCCTGGGTTGTGGAGATACGATTCGCGAAACACTGCGGGTCGATCCGGAAGTGGTGTTGTTTGTTCCTACGGCCTTTACCCCGAATGGCGATGGGGTCAACGATCGGTTGTTTGCCGCTGCCATGGGTTTCCGCACCTTTGAATTTTTGGTGTTCGATCGCTGGGGCAAGGTGGTGTTTCAGACGGCAGATCCCGAAACCGGATGGGATGGCAGTTTCCAGAATGCGGGTTCTGAGGCGCCTACGGGGATGTATACCTATGTGGTGAACTTTACAGACGAGCGGGGACACCATCAACAGCGGAACGGTCAGTTCCATTTGCTGCGCTAATCGGGCCTGGAGTGAGGTGGCCTAGTCTCTTCGGACAGTTTTCTGTTCAAATATAGTTGACAATGAAAAGAGGGGGTCTGGGGGAGATTTAAAACTCTTTGTTTTTGTTTAAATCGCTCAAGAGGCTTTTCGATAGACCTGATATGGAGCAG
>WGMI01000019.1 GCA_016125155.1 bacterium | reverse complement strand
ATCGGCCATAATACCCACCATAATCTACCAGGTTTTTTGACTCTACAAGTACTTTCTCGGCAGATTAAGTTACATCAAATCAACGAAATAGACAAATAAATTATTGATTTTCAATTATATAAAACGTTGTGCAGCACCGACTATCTAAAGTCAATTGGCAGGAACCGTGCGACAGCGGAAGTCACATTCCTCAACCTTCAATTTGCCATAGCGCACCCCAAATTCCCCAAATAGGGGTGGTTTTTGGGGATTAAAATCTCTGAATTATACCTTTTTTTGGAGAATATGATTCAGCGGATTCTATTTCAGACCCTGCGACAGCGATTCCATCAAAGCAAGGCCATTGTGGTGTTGGGGCCTCGGCAAGTAGGGAAAACCACCCTCGTGAAAGCCTGTTTGGAAGATGTGGATTGTCTCTTCATCAACGGAGACGACCCCGAAGTCCGCTCGGTTTTGGAAGGCGCCGGAGCCTCCAAATTGAAAGCGCTGCTGGCCCGATACCAATGGGTTTTTATCGACGAAGCCCAGCGGATTCCAGACATCGGTTTGCTCGCCAAAATCCTCATAGACCAATTTCCAGAAGTGCAGTTGTTGATCAGCGGCAGTTCCGCGCTGGAACTCGGACAACACACCCAAGAACCGCTCACAGGGCGCAAGTTTGAGTACCTCTTGCTGCCCATCAGTTGGGAAGAATTCGAAGACCACGTCGGTGTTCTCGAAGCCACGGTTCAATTGGACGAGCGCCTTGTGTTCGGAATGTATCCCGACGTAATTCAACGGCGCAGCGATGCAGGTGAAGTCCTCATGCAACTCACCTCGAGCTATTTGTACAAGGACATTTTGGCCCTCACTGGAATTCAGAAGCCCGTAGTGCTCGACAAACTGCTCAAAGCGCTGGCACTGCAGTTGGGCAACGAAGTGTCCTACAACGAGCTCGCTCAGATCTTGGACATCGACAAAGCCACCGTGGCCAAATACATCGACCTTCTCGAAAAAGCCTTTGTGGTTTTTACGCTTCGCAGCTTTAGCCGCAATCAACGCAACGAAATCAAGAACAATCGAAAAGTCTATTTCTACGACAACGGCATTCGCAATGCCCTAATTCAGAATCTCAATCCGCTCGATCTTCGGACCGACAAAGGGGCATTGTGGGAGAACTTTTTGATTGGGGAGCGCATCAAGATGCAGCACTATCATCGGCGATTGGCCCCGGTGTATTTCTGGAGAACCCTCGAAAAACAAAAAATCGATTTGATTGAAGAGCGCAACGGACAGTTGTATGCCTTCGAATTCAAATGGAATAGCCGAGGCAAACAAAAGATTCCACAGACCTTTCTGAAGACTTATTCGGCCAACGCCCAAACCATCGATCATCAAAACTTCCGAGAATTTGTGCGCTTTGAAGAATGACCCAATGCAACCCTGGCTGGACGGGGCGACACCGCCTATTCAAACCCATTGATGGCCCCCGTCGAAAACGGGCCCACGGTCACTCGGCAGGAACCGAGCGAGGGTACACAAAACAGCAGCACCCCCCAAGCGGTGCTTCAATGAATGTACCCCGCCCATCATTTCACGAACCCGATTTGCGCTCGCTCCTCAATCCGTGTTTCACAATCCACTGAGTATGCGCGGACATAGGATATTCGGCCCACGACTTCAAAAGTTCGTCCAATCTATCGGGCGCCACCTTCCACAGGTCGTTGAGGTTGTTGCCCACGCTCTTTTGGACAAATTTTTCGGGAGCCGTTCGCAATTGAGTGAGAATCGCCGAATAAGCCTCGAAATGATCGAGCACCACGGTTTGTTTTTTGGCCCAGGGCAAGGCAATCCGGACGCCTTCGCTCGACCAGCGCCGAACGTGCACATTCGGGTCTTGGCTGTGGGCGTGCATCCGGCTCAAGGTCTCTTCTGGACGGGCGATCAGCAAAGGGCGCACGGCAAATTCAGCCGTATGCCTTTTCGTGAATTCCGGCAAAAAGTCAAAAGTGGCCTCGTAGTCGAGCAAGCCGTGCCGCTCGATGTAGCGACCCACCGGCCACAGCCACCAACCCTCGGTAAACATTCCTTCCGTAGTCTGCAATTCAGGTCCGAGGATTTCTGTAAAAACACCCAAATGTTCGGTGTAAGATCCTAAGAGAAACCGCTCGAACGCATCGGCATAAATGTCTTGACGGGCCAGAAATTCAACCGGACCTATGCGCTCCAGCACATAGGCTTGAAATGCCGAGGCATCAAATCCAGGCTGCGCCTGAATCAGTTTTTCGGCCAACAGGGCAGCCGTTTCTGCTCCGTAGTAGTCTTTGAGTTTTTTGGCCATACGAGGATTAAATTAATCAGGAAACCCGTTTTGCCAACGAGCCGGGCGGGCCAAACTGCGTGTGTGACTTCGCCAATGGCCGTCGTCGATATTGTTCCCTTGGTCACTCGGTAGGAACTGAGTGAATGAGATGCGAACAATACAAGTAGAAAATTCAAAAAAAAACCCCGCCGAAGCGGGGCTTAAAAACGGTCTAAGCGGTCTTAGCGAACCACAAAACGGGTGCTGGCAGTGCCGCGCTCCGAAGAGACGCTCATCACGTAGATGCCGGCGCTGTAGTCGGCAGCGTTGATCGAGATCGAACCGCTGGCGTTGTCGATCTGTGACAAAACGCGGCCGCTCAAATCGAGGACGCGCACGCTGTACGAACCTTGGCCGAGCTCAACCGTAGACACACTGGTAACGGGGTTGGGGTAGAGGTTGAAGCCGTTGAGGACAAATTCTTCGCTGCTCAAAATCTCGGTGCAGGTGTTGAATACATAACCCAAGGTGTGGGGCATGTCGTCAGGACGGGTATAGACGCGGTTCCATCCGCCGAGGCCGTTGGGCTGAGCGCAAGCGGGCGTTTGACCGGGAAAGCCTTCTTCGACAAAAGCGGGGTTGCCACCCGGACGGGGGTCGCCGTTCACAAACTTGTAGAAGAACGTACCGGGGCACATCACCATGCTCGCTTCATAAAAACCAGGATTGGCCATATCGGGCATCAGCTCGATGGCTCCCGCTTGCCAAGAGGGGCTGGTAAAGTCGCCGATCACAAATACACCGGTGGCATCGGGGGCTTCGTTGGTCATGTCGACGCGGAAGGTGATGGTGCCCGGAGCTGGAATCGGGGTGCAGGCTACGGTTTCGTTAAAGCAGGTAGCAGGGATGCTCATGTCCATATCGATCAACATCATCCGGTTGGCAATGCCTTCCCAGTTGACGTTGCCCTGATAGTAGCGGCGGAACTTGAATTCGGCATCGCCCGAGTCGACGGGCAAGGTGATGCTGTACACGCCGTCGCCGTCCATATCGTCCATGATGTAGGCATTGCCTCCGCTCCATCCGTTGATGGTTCCGGCAATGTCGACGCTGTCAAAGTCGCAGGTGGTGCCCATATCGACGTTGAAGGTCACGTTGTAGGTCGGGATGGTACCGGTAGGACAAGTGGTGCACGAATTCAAGCAGACGGTGGGCTGGGTTACCGCGGCTCCAGCCACAGTAACCGTGCGGTTGCCATTCGTGGCACAGCTGCCCGGAACGCTTTCCCAACCGCCGATGCCGTTGAGGAATTTGTACTCATAGCTGCCGTCGGGCAGGGTCAAGGTCACTTCCCAAACGTTGTCGGCATTGGCGTCGGTCATCAGAATCGGGTTGGGGCCGCTGCCGTCATTCCAATTCGAAAAACCCGCAGCCGCACCCAAGCTGCCCGCCAAAACCACCGTAGTCGGTAGCGGATTCTGGGTGTTCATGTCTACCGAAAAGGTGACCGGATTTTGGGCCACCGCAGCCGAGCCTGCAAAAAGAAGACCGGCCAATGCGTAGATTTTGTTCATTCGAGTCGAGGTTTTGGTTACTTCGTGTACACTTTACAGTGTGTAAATATACCAACTCATGAAACGTCTTGTACTGATTTTCGTCAGTTCTTTCAGCCTTTGGGCCAATTCGGCAAAAGTCTGCGCCCAAACCGTGGACCGAATCGACCCTCCGCATTGGTGGGTGGGGATGGGCTACGACACCCTCGAACTGTTGTTGTACGGGCAAAAACTCGACAAACTACAGTCGGTCAGCATAGACCACCCGGGGGTCGCGGTCCTCGAAACCGAGCTCCTGCCCAACCCACACTATGCCTTGGTGCGGGTGTATGTACAGCCCGGAGCCCAGCCCGGCCCGGTTGATTTGCGGCATGGCAAGCGCGCTAAAACCCTGTTTGGCTGGCAACTTCACCCTCGCTCCGGGCACCAACCGCGCTCCATGGAGCCCCACGACGTGGTCTATTTGATTACCCCGGACCGTTTTGCGAATGCCTTGCCCGAAAACGACGTGGTCCGGGATATGGTGCAAAACAGCGTAAACCGCAGCGACGAATGGGCGAGGCACGGGGGCGATATCGAGGGGATTGTGCGCCACCTCGACTATCTCGACAATTTGGGCATCAGCACCCTGTGGAGCTCGCCCTTGCTCGAAAACGACCAGGATCAGGCGAGTTATCACGGCTATGCCATTACCGATTTTTACCGTGTCGACCCCCGTTTTGGCCGGCAGTCTGATCTGCGCCGGCTCAGCGATGCGCTCCACGAGCGCGGCATGAAGCACATCCTCGACGTGGTCTACAACCACTGTGGC
Organism: bacterium; assembly: GCA_016125155.1. Lineage (GTDB taxonomy): Bacteria > Bacteroidota > Bacteroidia > Flavobacteriales > Schleiferiaceae > WGMI01. Next base: position 61,139 of record WGMI01000019.1, on the reverse strand, counting down.
AAAAACCACCCCTTCGAGACCGACCCGCCTTCGGCCGACTGGATCAACCGCTGGCCCGAATACACCCAGACCAACTACAGGGCCGAAGCGTTTATCGATCCCCATGCTTCTGATTGGGACAAAGCGCGGTTTCAGGATGGTTGGTTTGTCTCGGATATGCCCGACTTGAACCAAAACGATCCGCACCTGGCGCGCTATCTGATTCAAAATACGCTGTGGTGGATCGAAGAGGCCCATATCGACGCCCTGCGCATCGATACCTATGCCTACCCCGATGCGGTCTTTATGAATCGCCTTGTGCGCACAGTCCGGCATGTCTATCCCGGTTTTTATTGTACCGGCGAGCTCTGGGTGCATGGGGGGCAGATTCAAAGCGGGTGGACCGCCAATCCGATGCTGGGCGCAAAGGCCTCTGCTCTGCCTTCTGTGCTCGATTTTCAGTTTTGCTTTGGGCTTCAGGACATGTTTCGCAAAAAGCCCGATTGGGCCACGGGCATGGGGCGTTTCTACCTCAGTTTGGCGGGCGATTGGCTCTACGAGGATCCGTTCCGGATGATCACCTTTGCGGACAACCACGATATGGGGCGCATTGCGGGTGTGCTCAAAGGCGATGTAGACCGCATCGAAGACGCGCTTGGGGTGTTGCTGACTTCAAGGGGCATTCCATGTATTTATTATGGCACCGAGGTGTTGATGTCCGACACCACCAACCATGGAAAAATCCGCCAGGATTTTCCCGGTGGCTGGGAAGGCGACGTGCGCAATGGCTTTACCGCTGAGGGCCGAACGGCCGGTCAAAACCGCGTTCATGACTACCTGCGCGCTTTGGCCCTGTTTCGGCGGGAACACCCGGGTCTGTTCCAAGGCCGCTTTGTGCAATTCGTTCCTGTGGAGGGGGTCTATGTGTATGGTTGGCGGAGCGATACCGAATGTCTGCTCGCGGTGTTGAGCCGTTCAGACAAAGACCAAACGATGGCGCTGGATCGCTTCGTCGAGGTGATTTCGGACATGGATTTGGGTCCTTTCCCCGGCCTCAACGAGGGAATCGTGGGGCTAACTCCCCAAACGCCATCGATTGCGGTTCCGGGGTCGAGTTTGCAGTTGATTTATGGGAAGGGGCGGTAAGCGCCGTCAACCCACAAAGCCCCTCAGAGACTACAACCGGCGGTAGATGGTCTTGCCCTCTTTGAGTGTTTGCACCACATGAATGTCCTTGATCGCCTCGGGATTTACCTTGATTGGGTTTTGATCGAGCACCACCAAATCGGCCAATTTGCCCACCTCCAACGTGCCTTTGGTCGACTCCTCTTGGTATTGCCGGGCTACGTTGATCGTCATGGTTTGCAGGCCTTGATAGGCCGAAATCCGCTGATCGGGACCAACCACCTCGCCCGAGCGCGAAATGCGGTTTACCGCGGACCAGAGCATGAACATCTGATCGAGCGGAGCTACATAAAAGTCGGTGTGGTTGGTCGGGCGGATTCCCTTTTCCCAGGCATCGGCCATGGGGCTGATGTAGGCCGCCTGTTCCGGACCGCGGATGGCTTTGTGCGCATCGGCAAAATAGTAGGTGTGCAGGGTGTAGAACGAGGGTAAAATCTTGTACTGCACGTATTTGTCGAGCTGGTCTCTGCGCGTAAACTGGGCGTGAATCAGGGTAACGTGTCGCTCTTTTTCTAAATCGCCTGCGGCGGCCTTTTCGTGCGCCTTGAAAAAAGCATCGATGGCTCCGTCTCCATTGGCGTGGAGGTTGAGCGGGATGCCGAGATCGTACACCCGCTTCACCATGGGCTCAATGGTTTCCTGCGGAAACGTAAGCTCGCCCTTCCAATCCTTTTCGCCCCCAGGTCCTCCTGTCAAGTAAGGCGTGGAAAACATCGCCGTCTTGCCCTGGGGCGATCCGTCGATGGTGATTTTAACCCCGCCCACCTTGAGTCGGTTGTGGTAGGTAAGCCACTGATCGCGAGGAATGAGCGCCAGCGAAGCGTCGAGGTCGGTAATAAAGGGATAGGCAATGAGGTCGATGCGGTTTTCCCCGGCCTCGGCAACTCTTTTCATGACCGCCAGTTCATGAGAAAAAGTAGCGCCTTCGTGGGCCGTGGTGATGCCCTGTTGCGCATAGAGCATTTGACCCGCCTTGGACCAAGCGATTTCTTCTTCAGGCGTTTGCGGCTTGGGCAAATTTTTGTGAACGGGTTCATATGAGATTTCCATGATCAACCCATAGGGCTCGTTGGTACCCCGTTTGCGGACTATCACCCCTCCGGGCGGGGTTTCGGTCCTTGCACTATAACCCCATTTGTTGAGCGCCATAGAGTTCAATACACCCCCATGCATCGAAACATGGCCTACCACGACGAGGTGGTTCGGAAACGCGGCATCGAGGTCGTCTCGGTTGAGGAGTTTTCCGTCGGGCATCACATTGTCGTCGTAGCCATACGCTTGGACAATGCTTCCTTCGGGAATCGCGTTTTTCTCGATGTGGTCGGCAATGGCCCGTACAATGCTCTGCACATCGGCTCCCGGACCCGCAGGGGGAGCATAGACATTGACCTGATTGGCCACCGTCAGAGAAGAAATGTAATGGCTGTGGGCATCGAGAAAGCCCGGCAGCAGGGTTTTGCCTTGCAAATCGACGGATTCGGTCGAGTCGCCTATTCGTTGGAGCGCTTCAGCTTGGCTTCCCGCAAAGACAATCTTGCCGTCTTTGACCAACAACGCTTCGACGTACGTAGGCTCCTCTCCCGACATGGTGAGGATGTCGCCCCCGAAAAAGTAGAGGTCGGCAGCATCCGTGGCGGGATCTTGAGCGGGGCCTCCGCACCCGATCAGGGTCCATGCCCACAGGACGGAGAGTCGCAGAACAAACGGGGCAAAAGCGTGTATTTTCATGGAGTTAGGGTGCGTTTGGCCCCTCGAAATAAGGAGAACTTTTGGAATGCCACAGGGGGAACAGACGCGCGTTCCTCACCGATTTCTCCGCACCAGCCCGAGCGCAAAGTCGCGCAATACGGTTTGTTCATCAGGCCCCAGTCCGCTGTGGCTGAGCCGATGCAGGGCGGCTTCCAGATGGGTTTCGGCCAGGGTTTGCAGGGCCTGGTCGAGGTGATGGGCCCGGAGCGCGGCCAGCCCTTCGGCCACGCGTTCTTCGGTCCCAAGAGTCGTCAAACGCGCGCACAACTCGGGGTCGCGCTGTTCGAGTTGGATCCACAGCCAGGTGCGCTTGGCTTCGCGCAAATCGCCCCCCACTTCTTTGCCGATCAAAGCCTGGGTTCCAAAGCAATCCAACCAGTCATCCATCAGCTGAAACGCCAATCCGACCTCGGTTCCATACTGCCTCAGTGCCTCGGCTTGGGCCGAGGTGGCCCCTCCGATCATCGCCCCGATTTGGAGCGCGCACCCCATCAACACCCCGGTTTTGGCCTCGATCATATCGAAATAGATCCGCTCGGCCTCGGGACCCCGGGCGGCTCCGTCCATATCGAGTTGCTGCCCTTCGCACAAACGCCGCCCCATTTGGTTAAACGCCACAAGCACAGGCTTGAGCACGGCTTCGGGACACAAGGTCAACAGCCGATAGGCTTCAACCAAGAGCGCATCGCCCGCCAAAATAGCCGTAGCCGTCCCCCAACGCGTATGTACCGTGGGTTGCCCCCGCCGAAGCGGAGCGGCATCCATAATGTCGTCGTGGACCAGGCTAAAGGTGTGAAAGGTCTCAATCGCCAAGGCCGCGGGCAAGGCTGGGCAATGATGACCCGAATACAGGGTGCAGGCCGTGAGCACGAGCACCGGTCGCTGCCGCTTGCCGCCCAACGAAAACAAATGTCCCGCAGGTTCATACAGCGAACGGGGTTCGAACCCTACGGGATGTTGTGCCCGGTAGGCTTCAAAATCGACGAGCAAGGAGTCGAGGCGGTTTGCCTTCATCGCGCATCGCGAAGCAGGTCCATCAAATAGGCCCCATACCCGCTTTTGAGCAAGGGACGGGCCCGTTCTTCGAGCTGGGCATCATCGATAAATCCCTGTCGCCACGCCACTTCTTCGATGCACCCAATTTTAAGCCCTTGGCGCTCTTCAATGACCTCGACAAATTGGGCCGCCTGCATCAAGGACGCAAACGTACCCGTGTCCAGCCAAGCGGTGCCCCTGTCCAATACCCCAACCTGCAGCTTTCCTGCTTCCAGATAGGCTTTGTTGACATCGGTGATTTCGAATTCTCCTCGGGCCGAAGGCTTGAGCGCGCGCGCTATGCCTACTACATCGTTGTCGTAGAAATACAAGCCCGGAACGGCAAACCGCGATTTGGGTTGGGCGGGTTTTTCCTCGATCGAAATGGCCCTCATGGCACTGTCGAATTCGACAACCCCATACCGCTCCGGATCGCTAACGCGGTAGGCGAAGACGACCCCACCTCGGGGTTCGCGGCTCGATTTGAGCAGCCCTTCCATCTCCGAACCGTAGAAAATATTATCGCCCAAAATCAGGGCCGAGGCGCTATTCCCAATAAACTCGGCGCCCAACACAAAGGCCTGGGCCAGTCCATTCGGCTCGTGCTGAACGGTATATTCAAAGATACAGCCCAGTTGGGACCCGTCTCCGAGCAGTTTTTGGAACAGCGGCATATCGTGGGGAGTGCTGATGATCAGAATCTCCCGAATGCCCGCCTGCAGCAAAGTCGAGAGGGGATAATAAATCATCGGCTTGTCGTAGACCGGCATGAGTTGCTTGCTCACAGCCAGGGTAAGCGGGTGGAGTCGGGTACCGGATCCGCCGGCGAGGATGATGCCTTTCACGGTGTGGGTAGGGCTGGTTTGTCGCGAAGATACAGGCCGTACGGGTGGCACCCGAAAGCGCAATCGGGTGTGGGTAGGGCTGGTTTGTCGCGAAGATACAGGGCGAACTCCGGCTGAGGTGAAGGGCGATTATTCCGCCGGTTCTATTTCCGAACCCCCGTCTTTTACATTGAGCTCGATGGTCGGGGTGGCAAAACTGCGCGCCGTGATGAGTTTTTCGAGGCTCATGAGCAAGGTAGGAAGCAAGATGAGATTCGAAATCATGGCGATAAAGAGGGTGATCCCCACCAAAAGCCCCAGCGCCTGGGTGCCTCCGAATTCCGAGGCGATAAAGATGGCGAACCCAAAAAACAACACAATCGAGGTGTAGAGCATGCTTACGCTGGTTTCTCGTATGGTGTTGAGAATAGAAGCCTGCATATTCCACTGGGTGCGCTGCAACTCTTGACGGTATTTGGCTAAAAAGTGAATAGTGTCGTCGACCGAAATCCCAAAGGCAATGCTGAACACCAAAATGGTGCTGGGTTTGAGGGGAATGCCGGCATACCCCATAATCGCCGCCGTAAGCACCAAAGGGACGAGGTTTGGTATGAGGCTGATCACAATCATTCGCGCGGATCGGAACAAAAAGGCCATCAAAGTGGCGATCACGGCTATGGCCAACAACAGACTCAGGATGAGGTTTTTAATCAAATAACGAGTCCCTTTCAAAAACACCACCGAAGCCCCCGTGATCTCGGTGTGGTAGCGCTCTTTTGGAAAAAAAGCCTCCAGAGTTTGCTCGATTTTGGACTGCAGTATGGTCATTTCAGGTGTCCCAATGTCGGCCACCTGCAGGCTGATCCGGGCCCGGGTTCCCGTGGAGTCCAAAATGCCGGGCAATGCCCCTTGGTTCCATTCTCCCTGGGGTAGGGCCGAAAGGACCCAATCGCGGTCCAACTCGTTGGGGAGCCCATAGAACGCGGGATCGCCATTGTAGAACCCCTGTCGCGCGAACTTGAGCAAATCGGCGGCGGACAGACTGCGGCTCAACTCGGGGAAGGTATCGAGCGCTCGTTGGAAGTGCTCCATTGTACGCATCGAAGCCATGGATTTCATGCCCCCTTCGCGCTCCGATCGAACATCGATTTCGAGCGGAACCACGCCTCGGTAATGGGCTTCAAAAAACTTGAGGTCTTTGAAGACAGGGTCGTGTCTTTGGAAATCGTCGCTCAGATTGCCGGTCACCTCCATTCGCTGAATCCCAAAATAACCGAGTACCAAAATGCCGGCCGACAGCACATAGACCAACACCCTGCGCTCGGTGACCACTTGGATCAGCCAGCGGTTCATACCCCGCACCCAATTGCGCTCAAAGTGCTGATAGTGACGGCTCAAAGGGGGGCTGATGAAGGTATAGACAATGGGAATCACAATGATGCTCAGCACAAACACCACAAGCACATTCAAACAGGCCACCAACCCGAATTCGCGCAGAATGACACTCTGGGTCAGGGTGAACGACGCAAACCCCAGCGCCGTGGTGGTGTTGGTCATCAGCGTGGCATTGCCCACTTTGATGATGGTGCGTTGGAGCGCGAGAATCTGATTTCCGTGTTGTTTGAATTCTTGGTGGTACTTGTTGATCAGGAAAATGCAGTTCGGGACTCCAATCACAATAATCAAAGGAGGAATGATCGAACTGAGAATGGTGACTTCAAACCCGAACAACCCGATGAGTCCAAACGACCAAACAACCCCGAGCACGACCACGAACATGGAGATCAACATGGCGCGGAAGCTCTTGAGAAACAAATACATCAACAATGCCGTAACCCCCAAAGCCAGCCCGATAAAGAGGTACACCTCGCGTTGAATTTTGAGCACATTGGCCATGCGGATGTAGGGGAGACCACTCAGGTGGACATCGAGTCCGGTGGTTTTTTCGAAGACCCGACTGCGCTTTTTGATCGACTCTACAATACGCAGTACATCAGAGGTGTACAGGTCTTCCTTCCGGATTTGAACCATCAACAAGGTGGTGCGGCCCTGCGCGTCCATCAAAAGGCCTTTGTAAAAAGGGCGGCGGTCCAATTCGTTCCGGGCTTCAAGGGCCGATCGGGTGTTGTAGGGGCGTTCGGGCCGGACGTTGACCAACCTCAGTTTCTGATCCTCGCCCTTTTCGAGGTCGTAATAAGACGTGATGCCCATCACCGATTCTACCCCCTCGATGTGCGACAGACTGTCCGAAAAGGAACGCCACAGGTTGAGGTTTCGGCTTTCGAACAAACGCTCGGTCGCTACCCCGACCACGACCACATTGCCCACGTCGCCATAGGTCTTTTTGAAATCTTCGTAGACCAAATGCGTCGAGTCGGTCAGCGGCAATATGCGCGAAAACTTATACGAAACCCGCGCTTCGCCCCCTTTCCAGGCCATAAAACCCGATGCCGCCAGCACCGCACCCAGCAGCGTCCAGCGATTTTTGAGAATGATGCGCGCTGCTTTAGTCCACATAACTCCGCTTGCGGCGATTGCAATTCATCAAATTAAAGACAAGCCGCGGGAACAGGCGCATTAAAAAGGCGAGACAAAGCTGAGTTTAAACGCCCAGTTGTCGATTGCTTCCGGCCGGGTATAGGCGCCGTAACGGTAATAAACCCCGATGCCCATTCCTTGAAATAGCGCATTCAATTCCAAACCCGACTCAAAAAAACCGTGTTCCATCGATTGAAACACCCCCTCGTAGTCTTGGGCACGGTTCAACCAGCCCCATCCCATGCCCTGGGTAAACGCGAGCCGCGGACGCCAATTTCTCATTCGGGTCCACCTTGCCGGGGCTTCGTGCCTAAAATTGAATTGAACGAGGCGTTCGAGCATGAACTCGTTGTTGACCATGGTCTCAAAACTCAGTGGGATGGCAACGCCGAAAGATTCGCGGTTGCTGGCGCGAAAGTTGGAATTGGGCGAAAGCAGAAACCCATAGGGAGCCTGGGCAAAATCTACGGCACCCGCCTCGAGTTGGAGTTTGGAATCGCCCCAGCGCAGGTTTTTCCATTGTCGTTGATAGCGTCCCCAGACCGTCAGCACTTCGCTTTCGAGGGCCTGGAGCGGCGCTTCGCGATCGGGGGTGGCATAGGAAACCGAGAGGTCCCAAACCGGATAGGCTTTGCGAATGCGCTTGCGCCCATAGGGCCCTTCGGAAAAGCGATCGTGGGGCGCCCAATTGAGATCGAAGGAAAGGGTGTACAAGGTGGAGCGCAGTTCGACCGGATTTTCGGGGGGATTGATGGTGCGGTCAAAAGTGTTGACCCGAACCTCCCAGGCCCCACTGATACGGGTATTGAGGTTGGGAAGCACCTCCCAGCTCACATCGGTTTTCCACCGCTGCACCCTGTCGTACAGTTCGACCGAATAGGTACTGTTGGTCCAGTCGAACAGCCCTCGGCGCCGCTCTAAAGCGTAGCGCGCGGCCCCGGTTTCTTCGATTTCCTGTTTCCACCCCACCCCAAAACTGAGCCGTCCATTGGGTCGAGGACTGAACCGAGCGTCCAAACCCGCCTTCCACGCCTTGTCACCGAAACCGTAGCCCGCAAAACCGCCCAAGGTCCAAAGTGGAGAAAACTGCCGATTGGTCTGGACGCCCAAACCGAGTCGGGCAACCTCGAACACATTGACCCGCAGGATTCTATCGAGATCAAAGTCCAAAGAGCCCACCCGGATTTTCTCGTCGAGCAAGGCCTGTCCGAACGTAACCCACTGATCGAATTTGAGCTCTTGGCCCACGCTGTCAATGAACTGATAGGTTCCCTGTTCTATAGAGTCGAGTGGAGTGGGTCTGTATTGCGCCCAAAAGGCATCGTCTTTTTCGTTCCGCTCCCGGTCCAAACTCAGGTCGACCCGGGGGATTTCTTTTTTATTCAACGGCTCGTTGATGAGAATCTCGCTGAGGTAGGTCCTTCCAATGCCCACCAAAGGCTGTCCATTGATCACCAGAGAAGAAAGGCTTAAGTCGGTCAGCAACTGAGTGGTAAACCATTGATTTCCAAACCTTTCGTATCTTTGTTGAATGCGGATGTTGAACCCTGAAGTGTCGAGAAACTCGGCCTTTACATTCCGGAGCGACCAGTCGGCCGAACCAATGTAGAGGATGCCTTTCATCAAGTCCTTGCGCAGGGGATCGGCGGGTCCAAATTCGATGCCGTATACCGTATCGGCCACGGTTTGAGCAGGGGACCCGGGTTCGGATTCCCGCGTGATCGTGCCGATTAGGCTGTCTCGAATTTGGTACCAGTAGTGCTTGGAGGCCTCGGGTCCAATCGGATTGACGAAGCGCACAAACAGGATTTCCAGCTCGTCCGGATAGAACGAAAGCGATTGCAACTGGGTGCCGATCAACGCAAAATCGGCCCGCTGCAGCCCGGAAATTCTCGAGGCCACTACGCGTTCGTTGTCGCGACTGCCTTGGATGTAGCGGCGCTCGGTGATGCTTTCCATCAGAAACAAATGGCTGCGGTCGCGGAACTTGCGCGCTTCGATGGCCGAGCTGTCCGGTTGACCCAAAGAATCGAGCAAGGGGATGGAGTCGGCGTTGAACGTCAGCAGGAGTTTGTTGTAGCTCTGATATCGAAACGAGTTCAATCCCAGGGGGTTGTTCTTTTTTCGGTTCTTTTCGGCCGAGCGAATCAACCGAAGCGCCGGATTGAGTCCAGGGGTTACGAGCATTTCGTTGAGGACCTCTGTATTGCGTTGAAGCCGTACCACCGAAGCCTCAGAGGCCAATACGGTCTGTTTGATGTACCCCACACAACTCACCACCAGACGCGATTGAGGGCTCTGTACTTCGAGCTTGAATTTTCCGTCCAAGTCGGCGATCACGCCGTTTTTAGCGCCCTCCATCATAACAAACGCAAAGGGAACCGCCGACTGGTCCTGGGCATCTACCACCACTCCTTGTATCGTGGTTTTTTGCGCCCACGTTGAAGTACACAGCCCGAGCGCACTCGTCACCCCGAAGAAGAGGCGCGCAACAGTCTTTCGCAAGCGGTGATTTGCGCCCAGGACATTCGGCATCGTCCGCAGAATGAGTCGATGCGGAAAAATACGGATTATGGGTCTTACAGAATCAACATGGCGTCTCCGTAGGCCAAAAAGCGGTACTTCTCCTTGATGGCTTCATGATAGGCATGCATAATGAGTTCGTGCCCGCAAAAAGCTGCTTTAAGCATCAACAAGGTCGATTGGGGCTCTTGGAAGTTGGTAATGATCGAGGTCGGAATTTGGAACTCGTAGGGGGGGAATATAAATCGGCTGGTCCAACCGTCGTACGGATTGACGGTTTTGGTGGTCGAAACACTGCTCTCGAGGGCGCGGACCACCGTCGTCCCTACGGCACAGACCTGTTTTTTCCCCGTGATGCTCTTGTTGATGATGTCGGCGTTGGCCCGGGTGATCCAGAATTGTTCCGAATCCATTTTGTGTTTGCTCAGGTCTTCCACTTCCACCTGTTTGAAGGTGCCCAGCCCGACGTGCATGGTGATCATCGCAAAGTTGATGCCCTTGATTTCCATGCGCTTGACCAACTGTTTGCTGAAGTGCAAACTGGCCACAGGGGCCGCTACCGCTCCTTCGTGTTTGGCGAAAATGCTCTGATAGCGCACGGCGTCTTCGGGCTCGACGGGACGGGTGATGTACTTCGGAATCGGGGTTTCCCCCAGGTCTTTGAGCTTTTGGCGGAAGGCCTCGTAGCTGCCGTCGAACAAGAACCTCAGGGTGCGTCCGCGCGAAGTGGTGTTGTCGATGACTTCGGCCACCAGTTCGTCGTCTTCGCCAAAATACAACTTGTTACCAATGCGGATTTTGCGCGCCGGATCGACCAGCACATCCCACAAACGGCTTTCCATATTGAGCTCTCGGAGCAAAAACACCTCGATGACGGCTCCCGTTTTTTCCTTGTTCCCGTACATACGGGCGGGAAAAACGAGGGAGTCGTTGAGAATCATCACATCGCCCTCGTTGAAATAGTCGAGGACTTCGTGAAACATCCGGTGTTCGATTTTGCCGCTGTCACGGTGCAAAACGAGCAGCCTGCTGTCATCGCGGTTGATGGTGGGATGCTGGGCGATGAGTTCGGTTGGCAACTCGTAGCTGAAATGAGACAGCTTCATTTTCATATCGATGCGGGCTTGGGGTGAAGGGGGTGCAAAAGTAGGGTTTTGACAGGGGGGGTGTCAAGGGGGGCGTTGTCGCTGCCGGAAAAAAGACAGGGCCGCACCTTAGTGCAGCCCTGATAGCCGACTCTGTGAAGAGACCGACTATTTACCCCCTTTTTTCAACCTGGGAGCGGTGGTTAGGGGCAACCGACCTCTCCGGCTATATCGTAGGGAACGCGTTCCTCGCCAAAGGCAAAGTCCTTTCTCCTGACAATGAATTTATAACTTTTAATCGAAACTGGGGTCGAAAAGTTAAAAATTTCCTCAAGGAAGAACATTTTCTGAAAAACACCTCCTCCGATGTAGTCCATTTGCAAATCGGGGTTGTTGCCCACTTGCAGGTACGCACTCGGTCGGTGCACCACTCCGGCGGTATCGGTGCATTCTACATAGAGATAGCAGTCGTCTGGGGCGAGGTTTTGCATATAGACCGAATCTTCCCGGAAGTTTTCGTAGGTCACCACAATGGCGTCATTTTGTTGGGGCAGTGCCGGGAATTTCCAAGCGGGCAGTCGGTCGGTAGCGGGAGGATCGATGGGCACGCTGAGGTCGTCCGATTTGCGGTCGGGGGATCCGTAACCCCCTCCGTCTTTGGGCTTCACCAAGAAGAACAAATCGTTGGCATAGGCCGTGGCCGCATCGGTTTCGTACCACGCAATCAAGGTGGGTTTAAACGTATAGCGATACTTTCGTTCCGCTATTTTGGTCATTTTGAGCAACTCGTTCGAGTTTTTCCAAGGGGTGGTGCCTTGGCCGTTCTCGAACGGATGCCCTGCGGGATGCTCTTTGGGTCTCCAGGTCCAGATGTAGATGTCCAAGCCTGCATCGGCGTCGGCTGTCAAATTCTGAACGTATTCCTGACTCTGATCCAGGGCATTCAAGTCGACTTCGATGACCAAACTGTCGTTGGGATCGATTTTTTCGGGAATGGCGGTTACCTGAGCCCGGAGTGCGAACGAGCCTAAAGCACACAGTGAGACAAGCGCGGAGTGTCGGAGTGTTTTCATTGACGGCTAAAGCTGTAGGTGTAGGTCAGGTTGGCATCTCCGCACAAATCGGAGCGGAGCTTGAAGCCCATCTCGACATCGATGGAGCGCACCATTTGGGTCAACTCCACCAGAATGGTATCGCCTCCGGTGGGATACAGACTCATGGCCGATGGAAACTCGGCGTTGTTGAAGGCAAAACTGCCCACGTTCCCGATCCAGTCGCTTCCGTAACCGGGATCGGTGACCTGATAGGTTCCGGCGTTGTAGTCGAATTGAACGGTCATGGGGTCGCTTAGAAAGGGATTGCCCACGTCTTGGGTCTCGGGTACGGGCTGGGTTTCGTCGGTCAGGTCCATTCCAGAGAGCATCCAGGTTCCGGTGATGCCTTCGACCAGCGAATAATCGGGGCCGATTTCTTTAAAGGGATCGGGTTGGCAGGCCGCCAAAAGGAGTAGTGACCCGAGGGTCGCTGCGGTGTGTTTCATTCGGTTGAAAGTCTGTGAAAAATCCATTAGTTGCATCCGCCGGTTTCGTTCAGCTCGAACAAGTCGGTCTGTTCCACAATTGGAAACTGAAGCACCATGCCCGGGCAATTCCACGGTGCATTGCGAATTTCGGTGATTTCGCCCAAGGCACCGAGGCGCTTGAGGTCTTGCACCCGGTCGCCCTCGCCCAACATTTCGATGCGGCGTTCGTAGCGCGCTGCTTCGACCACAGTGGCAGCACCCACCCCGCCGTTCAGGTTTCGGCTGTTGTTCCCATAGGCCCGCTCGCGGATGTCGTTGATGTCCTGAATGGCGGTTGCCAAATTCTGGTTGAGCCGTCCGAGCGACTCGGCCCGAATTAGTTTGATGTCAGTAAGGTGGAGTACGGGAATGTTGAAGTAGTCTTTGTTGAACTTGGTCACCGCGACATATTGGTTCGGCTGACCGGCATTGCGAAGCTCGAGCCAACGGCTGCGCAGATCGGTTGTATCGAGCCCGTAGGTGTTGTAGAAGTCCAGAGAAGCCCTGAGGGTAGGGTTGGCATTGGACAAATCGGAGCGGTAGTTGCCGCCCAAGGTTCCACTGCGCTGGTCTTCGAACCGGGATATGGTGCTGAAAATGGCTTCAGAGCTCACCACATTCTGCAAGAAGCGATCGGTCGAATCTTCAAGCGCATACAAACCCGTCGCAATCACTTTGTCCACGTACTCCGCGGCTTTGGCGTAGTCGTTCATCTGGAAATACACCTTGGCCAACAGCGCCTGAGCCGCTGATTTGGTGGCGTACACCCCGTTGTTGTCGGGCAGTTCGCTCTCTGCGCGGAGCAAATCGGCGAGGACTTGGTTGTACACTTCGGCCACGCTGTTGCGTCCACCGAGTACAGGTTCTGAGGTGGTTTTGATTTGAATTCCGGCGTGGCTGTTGTCCGAGGTAAATCCAAAGGGCTGCGCCCAGCCGCGCACCAATTCAAAATGCGCCATACCGCGCAAAAAATGTGCTTCGCCAGACATGCTCGTTTGGCGTTCGGGCGTGAGCCCCGAGCCCGAAATGCGCTCGATGAGCGTGTTGGAGCGATAGATGATGATGTAGGGCTCTCCGTAGGTGCCGCCAATCGTGCTGTTGAAAAACAGCATATTGCGGTTGTAGACCTCGTTGTAGTCCGAATTGTTGTTCGGGGCCGCCAGGTTGTCGCTCAACAGTTCAAACAGGTTTTGCAACCGGCCGTTGTACGTATTTGCCGCTACGTCGTAGCAACTGTTGAGCAGTTCTTCATGATCTTCCGGAGTTTGAAGCGCATCTTGCTCAAGCAATACGCCCTGAGGGGGGACGTCGAGAAAATTTTCGCAGGAAGACAAAGCGAGACCCGCGAAAACAACAAAGGGAAAGCGAAGTGATTTCATTATGCGGGCAAATTAGAAGCTGATGTCGATTCCGAGGCTGAAGGTCCGCTCTTGGGGGGCGGTCAGATAGGTAATGTTGGGACTCATGTTGCGGTCCGTGGCATTTTCGAAGTCCCGGGCAATTTCGGGGTCAAGACCGGGAAACTTGGTGAAAGTGAGCAGGTTGGTCGCCACCACATACACGCGCATGCGGTCCAGTTTCCAACGGTTGACCGTTTCGGTCGGCAAGTTGTATCCGAGTTGAACATTGCGGAGTCGGAGATAGCTGCCGTCGTGCAACCACAAATTGGTGTTGATCCAAGGCGTGGTCGAGCCCAATTCCGAGTTCAGGGTGGTGAGCTTGGGGTACTTGGATTGGTCGCCCGGTTGCTGCCAGCGGTCGTAGATGTGGGGGGTGCTGTTCCACAGACCGTCGCCCAGGCTCATGACACCGAGTTGGCGCTTGCTCGAGCTGTCGTAGATATCGCCTCCAATCACAAAGGCAAAGAGGAAGCTAAAGTCGAAGCCCCCGTAGGTAAAGGTGTTGTTGATTCCGCCTACGGCATCGGGGAGGACATCGCCTACGGGAACGCGGTTGTCCGGGGTCCATTCGTAGGTTGGATTGCCGTTGAGATCGAGATATACCGGGCGGCCATTTTCGGGATCGACATGGCTAAACCGCACCAGATAGTTGGTGCCCACAGGTTCGCCGACCACCACGCGGGTGTCGTTCGTGCCTCCGCCCACAGCATCGGCGCTGTAGCCCCCGATGCTCAACAATTCGTTGTAGTTGCTCGCAATGTTGAATTCGGTGGTCCAGCCCAAGTCTCCGACCAGGTTGCGGGTCTTGATGCTGAATTCGAAACCGCGGTTGACGATTTCGGCAACGTTGTCCCAGTAGTTCGAGAAACCCGTGGAACGGGGTACGCTGATCGAGAGCAGGATCTGATCGCTGAAGCGATCGTAGTAGGCGATTTCGCCCGTAACCCGATCACGGAACATGCCGAATTCCACCCCGAAGTCGATGACCCGGCTGTTTTCCCATTGCAGGTTCGGATTTTCGTAGTTGATCGGGTAGAGAATAGGCGCTCCATTGTATCCGACCGTTCCGCGGCCCCAGGTGCCCCTCCACTGATCTCCCGGAAAAGCGGCGTTGCCCGTATACCCGATGCTGGCTTTGAGCTTCAAGTAATTCAGCCATTGGACCGGGCGCAAAAAATCTTCTTCGCTCATAATCCAGCCCGCCGACAGAGACGGGAAAAATCCAATGCGCTTATTCGGACCGAATTTGGACGAGCCATCGGCGCGCAACACCAATTGGGCCAGGTACTTGTCTTGGTAGGCGTAGTTGACCCGTCCAAACCAGGACGCAAACGTGTAGCGCTCTTCGGGGATAATGGTATCGAAGGGGTTGTCGTTGCGCACGGCATCGTCTTGATAGAAGGTTCCCGTCGCGTCTTGAATGCTGTTGCTCGTGGTTCCGTTGCCGGTGCTGAATGCTTCGCGGAAGCGGTAGTACGATTGTAGTTCGGTTCCGACCAAATACGTAAATACATTGGAAGAGTCGAGGCGGTGGAGGTAGGCCGCTGTAGCGTTCGCATTCCAGTTGCGCACATGGCGAGGGGTGCGGGTGGCCGTGCCCGAAGTCGCTTGGTTTGAAAACGAACCCGGTTCAAAGACATCCTCTACCAAGTTCATATAGTCGTAAGCACCCGAGGCTTTGAGCGTGAGCAGTTTGTTTGGGTTGTATGTTAGGCTCGCATTGGAAATGGAGCGCAATTCCTGCACCCTCCAGGTTTTGAGTTCGCGCACGGCCACGGGGTTGTTGTTGGCCCCGGCATCGAGCCAAAATGTGCCGTCGGGGTTGTAGATGGGATAGATGGGCAAGGCCGTGCTCATTGCGGCCCCCAAGCCGCCCGACCACGCATTGTCGACCCGGTTGTTCCGGCCACGGGCCAAAGAAGTTCCCAGTCCCAACGAGAGTTTGTCGCTGAATTTGTAGTCTCCGTTGACGCGACCCGACAGGCGCTCGTAGCTGTTTCCGCGCAAATAGCTGTCGTTGAGGTCGTAACTGACCCCTCCGTACACGTTGTACTTTTTTGTGGCTTTCTGAACGCTCAAATCGTAGCGCTGCTTAAAGCCAGTGGTAATGGTCTGGTCGACCCAGTCCGTATTGGTAGCTTGGGCCTCCTCCCACGTCAGGTTGGCGGGAAGTTCGGGTACGCC
Organism: bacterium; assembly: GCA_016125155.1. Lineage (GTDB taxonomy): Bacteria > Bacteroidota > Bacteroidia > Flavobacteriales > Schleiferiaceae > WGMI01. The sequence continues at coordinate 45,076 of WGMI01000019.1, read as the reverse complement.
CACCTTTCCGTCGTTGGTCCAAGCTTCCTTGTAGAGCTGTAGCCACTCGGAGCTGTTGAGCATTTCGGGTCGTCTCGTGGGATCTGCTGTGCCCAGCCGCGTGCTGAAGTTCCACGTGAGTTTGTCGCCCTTTCCGCGCTTGGTCGTAATCAAAATCACCCCATTGGCCCCCCGTGATCCATAAATAGAGGTGGAGGCGGCGTCCTTGAGAATTTCGATGTTTTCGATGTCGTTCGGATTGAGCGAGGCCAAGGGGTTGTTGTTAAACGCCCCTCCGTTCCCCGTAATAAAATAATCCTGCGTAATCGGAATACCATCGACGACGTACAGAGGATCGCCGCCGGACGATACCGAAGCCACCCCGCGCACGCGGATCAAGGAGCCTGAACCGGCTACACCGGAACCAGTGATGACCTGAACCCCCGCTGCCTTGCCTTGAATGGCGCTTTCAAACGAAGGCGTCGGCATATCGTCGAGCTTTTTGGCGTCGAGCTTTACAATCGAACCGGTAACCTCTCGTCGGCGTTGAACCCCATAGCCCACGACCACCACCTCGTCCAAATTGTTTTGTTCGGGCGCGAGCTTGATGGTGCCCAAATCGACGGTTTGTCCTTTGGCCACACTCACGGTGCGCTTTTGGGTCGTATACCCCAAATACCGAATCTCAACGACCAAATTGTCGGCGGGGCGCACGGTAACCGCGAAGTTCCCGCCGTTGTCCGTGGTGCCCCCGGTGCCTTGAGCGGCGACCACCACAGAGGCCCCAGGCAATCCCAAATTGGTTTCGTCCAGCACCTTTCCTTTGATTACCTGGGCTGAAGCCGTGTAGGCGATGCCCATTGTTGCTGCGAGACCCCATGCCTTCCAAAGGCTGGGTATGCCGCCAGAATAGCGATTCATCATGCGCGCGCGTTCAGGTTGTTAAGCAAATGTAAAAGAGTCCTTAAAGTGTTGTTATGACACAAATCAGTTTTTTTGCCCTGATTTGAGCAGTTTGCCCGTACCCAGCAGGGATGCCCCCTGACTCAGTCGGTACACGTACAGGCCGGCCGCCAAGTCTGCCGTCGGAATCTCGATTCGGCCCTCGGCAAAAGGACCTTCGTACAACCCAATCCGGCGTCCATAGGCATCGAGCAACTCAAGCGATACGGGAAGGGCGTTGGCTGTGGACGGGTATTCGATCCAAAGAGCCGTTCCAAAAGGATTCGGATAGGCTTTGACCCCGGAACCATGGTTGGCAACGGGCTCGTTCGTGCTCAGGGGTACATCGGCGGCCACATACCAGCGGCGGTTTGAATAAATATGGTATTCGCCGGGAGCATAGGTCAAAGTGACGTTGGGATCGTTGACCAGCAGACTGTCGCCGCTGAGCAAATCGTACCACCAGCCCGTGGTCGGGAAAAAGGGCTGGACATTGGCGGACACGGCGTCAAAATTCCCGTAGACCAATACGTGGTCACCGTTGTCCTCGAGCTTGATGTATTTGGTGTAGCCGTTCAAACCCATAAAGCTGGGGGCTTTGCGCATCACGTTCGGATGGTTTCGCTTGAGCCAGTGCACGGCCTGAAAGACGGCATACAAATCGCGGCGGTCCGGATCGTTGAGGTATTCCCATCGGATGGGCTTTACACACACCCGGCACGGATCGTCGATGGATACGTCGTAGCCCAATTCCCCAAACTGCCAGATCATTTTAGGACCGGGAATGGACTGAAACACCGCGGCCGTCAAGGCAGCCCGGTCGAGGGCGGTCGGAAGGCTTTTGATGTTGTAGCTGCCTTGCACCCGCCCGAACTGAAGGTTTTTATACATCACGCGCTCCTCGTCGTGGCTCTCCATATAGCTGATCAAATGGGGTTCGCCCCACCCCCGGTTGGGACCGTAGGCCCAGCTCAAATCGCTGGTGTAGCCCATGGAAGCTTCGGCGCTTTGGTGGTTGATGTTCCCCCATATCATAAAGCCCATTTGCGACAAGGCCTGCTCCTCCGAATTGTCGGCAAAGTGCTCGAGGATCATAAAGGTACCAGGGTGGTTTTGCCAAACATGGTTGCCGTAGTCCTGCCACAAGGCCACGCGGCTGGCGTCGTATTGCCCCCAGGCACCGACGTTGCCGAGGGTGTTGTTCTGGGTAAATCCTTTGCTCAGGTCGAAGCGGAAGCCGTCGATCTTGAATTCATCCAGCCAGTAATCCATGACTTTTTTGCTGAAATATTGGGTGGCAGGGCTCTGATGATTCATGTCGTAGCCCACGTTAAAGTCGTGCTTGGGGATTTCGTTAAACCACGGATTCTGGGCGGTGGGTTGACCATATTGACCGGCCGAAGGATCGAAATACATGCGCACCATCGGGCTTTGGCCAAATTGGTGGTTGAGCACAATGTCCAGAATAACGGCCATTCCCCGGCGGTGGCATTCTTCGACGAGTTCTTTGAGTTTTTCCTCGGTTCCGTAGTATTTGTCGGAGGCGAACATAAACATCGGGTTGTAGCCCCAGCTGTCGTTGCCTTCAAACTCCATGACGGGCATCAGTTGAAGGGCGTTGATGCCGAGTTTTTCGAGGTAGTCGAGCCGGTCGATGACCGATTGATAAGTATGGCGGGCGTCGAAATCGCGAATGTGCAGTTCGTAGACAATCAAGTCGTTGCGATCGGGTCGGGTGTAGGTAAAAGTGTTGTCCCAAGCATAAGGGGTCTTGCCGGGCTCCAATACACCGACCGGATGGGTGGTTTTGCCGCTGGGATAGGGCATCAGCCCCGGATAGGTGGCGGCATCGATCCATGGGTCGTTCCACTCGTCCAAAACCAAGGTTGAATAAGGGTCGGCCACGCGCATGCCCTCAGGGTCGATGTGGTATTGAAAGCGGTATTTCTGTCCGGGTGCAAGATTGTCGAGTTCAATCCAGAAAAAGGGACCGTTCGGGGTCTTGTTCATCTCGTAGTCGGGATGGGGGGTCCAGTTGTTGAAATCGCCCACGACATAGACGAATTGCTTAAAGGGCGCCCGCAACTGCAAAGAGACTTTGTTGTTGGCGGTGTACGTGATGCCTTCCTGGGCTCCTGACGGGGCAAAGGCAACCGGGGTGGCGCCCCGAACCAAATAGTAAATGGTATCGGCATCGGTTTGGTTGCCGAGGGTGGCGCTGAAAATGATTTCGTTGAGCCCGGTATCGAGCCCGGTCAGGGCATAGGAGAGCTGGTTGGTGTCGTTGAGGCTCAGCAGGATCTGTCCGTTCAGGCTGAGCGTGAGATCGGCGTTGATCGTAGTGGCGCCGACCAGGTTGAAGAGGTCGGAGGGCAGGGCAAAGCTGAAATTGTAGTTGTGGCTGATGATCTCGGCCGTAAGACCAGGACGCGGGATGGGTAGGTGCAGGTCGTCTGATTTGCGGTCGGGTGCACCGTAGCCGCCTCCGTCTTTGGGTTTGACCAAAAACGACAGACCGTTGTCGTAGGCCGTGGCGGTATCTGTGGCATACCAACTGAGCAAGGTGGGCGTAAAAGTGTAGGAATAGACCAAATTACCTAAACTGGTCATTTTCAAGGCGTTGTTCGAATTTTTCCAGGGCTGTGCTCCGGTTCCGTTGACGTACGGATGTCCGGCAATGTGCTCGCGGGGGTTCCAGGTCCAGATGTACAGATCAAGACCCGCTTGCGCATCGGCCAAGAGGTTTTGAACATGGACGGGGGTGGTGTCCATTTCTTTGAGGTCGACCACGATGGTGAGGCTGTCTTGGGGGTCGATAAAGGTCGGTATGGTGCTGACCACGGTCTGGGCGGCAAGCGGAAGTGCAAGGCTGAACAATGCGATGAATGCGCTGATCAGTGGGTTTTTACTGAATGGGGTGAGCTTCATAGGGGCCAAAAGTGTCGTTTTCACACCTTGCTAAGCTAAACAAAAATGCGATTCGTGCCAAAGTCCTTGAACAAAGGGCTTGAGACGATTGGTATTCTAATCTGCTGGAATAGCCTGTGATTGGTTTTGGAGAATCCCGCCGTATGGTTTTATCTTTGCGCCCCGCTTTTCTCGTGAAAGCGGTCATTCCGGGGGATTAGCTCAGCTGGCTAGAGCGCTTGCATGGCATGCAAGAGGTCATCGGTTCGACTCCGATATTCTCCACCCCCACGGGGAAGTGAAATTCCAATTCGCTTCCCCGTTTTTTTTTTGAATGTCGCTTTTACCTGCTGTTGAGTCGATCATCCCGAAGACCGGATGGACGGTGCTGCTCACCCATCATACCACCGCTCAACCAGTAGCTCTTGGAAACTCTACTTTTGAATGGCCCGGTTTGAGGGGAAGCTTACATCCCAAAAGCCACTTTAATACCAAGCCAAAACGGGAAGTCTGCTCCGCGATTCATTGGATTAAGGTATGAAAACCCAAACACTGAGCTGCGAATGTTTCATTGAGTGTGATACTCCCAAAAAACCCATCGAACGCTACCAATTCGCCGCATGAATCAAACTAAATCTAACCGCCTTTGGTCGGAAGAATGGGGAGTAGCACACTCTTCAATGTTATTGATAACTACATCCAACACTTTAGGACCAAACAAGCTTTTGTGAAGTCGTGAAAAATCCAATACTTAGACGAGAAGGTTAAACTAATGACATGGCTGCGAACAGCAAAGTCCTTTAACATTAATTAACTTTAAAACAAGTACTTCCTCCTGTGTAGAAATGCTCACAAACTCTTTTTCAACTCCGAGTGGGACCTTGTAGCTAATCTCATGTCCCAAGAACATCCTGTCTGGTTTGAAAATATATAGAGAATGATTTCCTTTTGAGGAAATATGGCATGAAAAAATAAAATAGTATTCCTTACCAATCTCAAATTCATTTCCCTCACAAGTTATACGGTTAGATACACCAATAACCTTTTTATTCTTCTTTTCAGAAGACAGATACACAAGATTAAACTTTTTAGTTGAATCAATACGTGTAACCTTCCAATAACCTTCATAATCTTCTAAAATGGGCTCCACTTTCTGAGGGGAACAATTTCTGTAAGACTCTCTTTCCTTTGAGGCAGAGTTCAATACTTCTTTCGACTCACATCCGGAAATTATGACAATCAAGAGAATTAAAATACTATTTTCTAAGAGTTTGAACATATGTACTGCTATTGTAATAGAAGTGAATCCAACCCGTTTCAGGATCCCTTGTTGCGCCAATTGAACTTGGGTTAAAACCTTGAGGAGGTGCAAAATCGTGTGCTTGACTATATATGCTGCCCCCTGGTTTTGCATTAATTCCTTGTTGTAAGGACAGTTGGCCAGCTTTATAAGATTCTATTAATTCATGGAGGTGTGATTGCCCTCTTTGCGCTCCCGCTACCTTATCAAAGGACTTAAGAAGAAATGGCACAACCTTTTGACTTGTTTCCACACTTATCCCGTCAGTTGAAAGAGTAGTGCCTAAAAAAGCTCCTCCAGGAACCACCTTGCCATTGCTCATAATTCCTGATTCACTTGCGTCTATATTAACCATTATTTTATCGTCATCAATTGCATCCATGACCAATTGAGCCACCTGACTAATACTTTTTCCATCCCCTTTAAGCTCATATGACAACCTTCCACTCTTTTTATCTCTGTCAATTTTAAGCTCACTTCCAACCCGTTTGTTAAGTTCTTTTACAAACATTCTTGACTGATCTCCATTTACAGTAACACTATCACCATTCGGATCAATTAAGTTGATGGGGTTGTTCATAACAAAGTTGTAAGGCGACCATGCTGGATATTTAGAAGCCAACCTGTCTACAGAAAGCCACACCCCCCAATCCGACGCATAATACCTCGCCCCATAATAATTCCACCCTGTCTCCTTATCCAACTCCTTCCCGTTAAACTGATACGCACTCTGGAAAGTGCCCCAGTTCACGTTTTGTTCAGCGAGGATATCCCCGAAGGCTCCGTAGAAGAAATACTGATAAGGATTGCCTAAGAAGTCGGTTCCCAGATCGTTGGGCGCCTCGCTTGGCAGGCAAGGGGCACCTCCGACTTCTCTGGCAACCCGTATGCTGCCCATGTAGAAATGTTTGGTGTAGTCCATCCAGTTCTCGTACAACGTGACGACAAGATAAGGATTGACGTACACTTGGTACTCGGTTAGCGCGGAGTTTGATACACCGGCATTCGCCTCGCCATCGATGGTAGCGTCCACTCCAAGAACGCTCGCCTTGGCCAGCCGCTCACCTCGATGGTCGTAGAGGTACACATGCGTGCCGTCACCGTTGCGAACAGCCCGCAGCTTTTGCTCCTCGTCCCACAGCATCTCCTCAAGCGGCGTAACAATGTGGATGTTCGGTTGCGGCAGCGAATCAACTGGTGCTACATCATTTTGCTCCCTGCGCTTCTCGATCACACTACCGGCATCGTTGTATTCGAGGTGGTACGATTCACCAGAGGTTAAAGGGTTGGCGTAGATCGCATCATGGAGCGCTACAATCGCAGACGACTTCAAGGGATTCAACGGCAAAAACCCATCGAACGCTACCAATTCGCCGCATGAATCAAACCAAATCTAACCGCCTTTGGTCGGAACAATGGGGAGTAGGACAAAGTTCACAAGGCCTCGACATTAACATAGACCGAACCCTTGTTTTAATCAGAAGCGTCAAATTAAAATTATCAAAAGGCGCATTGGGGTACAATCGCAAATGAAAAGAGGACTATAAGGGCCCCATTAAAAAAAAACCGCCCCCACAACGTGGAGACGGGCTTTAAGCAACCGTTGGTTTTCGCTTATAGCTCGCCGATAAACGGAATTTCTTCGCTCAGTTCAACGCTGATGTGGTCGGTCACATAGCTTTCGAACTGATACCAAGTGGCGGCCTTGATGCCCCCAATCGATTTTTTGGCCTTCTTCATGTATTTGGCCGCCAAATCTTCGCGCGACTTGCGCAATCCGTGCATTTTACCCGCCAACTCAGCCGCTTTTTCGTCCGTCAGCGTCTGGTAGTTCATGGCGTAGTCCTTGATCAACGCAATGCGCTGGTTGCCCAATTCGGCCATTTTGTTTTCATACTCCGTGTACATCGGCCAGAACAACTCGGCTTCTGTGGCCGAAAGCTTGAGGACCTGCTCCAGCGCCTGGCGCTTTTCCATTTTGAACACACTGCGGATTACTTCCATTTCGGACTGAGCAGCAGCGGTCAACGACAGCGACATGGCCAAAAGACCCACAAAAAACCGTTTCATATGAGAGGGGTTTGATTAGTTGTTGCGAAGTAAGTCAAAAGAACAACACCTTCCGTCAGTCGACGCGGAACCGCAAAACCCGGGCTCCTGCCTCGCTGCGGAATCGCAGGGCATACACCCCAGAAGCCGTTTGCAAACGGATGTCGCAGGGGCCGGAAGCGCAGGTACCCCTGGATACAAGACCCCCTTTGGCATCGAGGATTTCAAAATCGCCTTGAACCCCTTCCGGGACGGTGAGCGTAAAGACGCCGGAGTTCGGGTTGGGATAGAGCGAAAGACCCGACAAAACGCCGAATTCTGAGACCCCTATCGAAAACAAGACCGAATCTGACAAAGCCGTGCACCCGTTGGGTTGGGCAATTTCCACCTGATAGTAGCCGCCCGTGGTCGGGCTGACTTGCTGGGTCGTTAGCCCCTGTTGCAGCAATCCGTTGGCAAACCAACGGTAGGTATAGCCCGATAGCGAACAAGACAGAGTCGAGCCATTGACCACCACCAGCTGAGGCTCCGGGGGCGAAGGAAGCACCGTAAACACCGATTGAACCGTCGAATCGCAGGCTGCATTGGCGTAGTGATAGACCACGGAATACGAACCCGTACCCAAAAGCAAGGGATCGACCGTTTGAACCGTATCCCCGTTGACCACATAGACCCCACCCGTGGGCAAGGCCTGATTCAGGGCCACCGGACCATCGGCAATACAAGTACTGTCTTTCGAAATGACCACGACCGGAACTACCGCGATTTGGACACTCCGCGTGGCTGTGGCGCTGCATCCATTGGCCCCCGTGTAGGTATAGGTCAAGATCTTGGTGCCCGAGCCACTTTGATCTGGATAGAGAACGTTGTTGATGACCCCCGGGCCCCCGTACACCCCTCCGGACGGACTGCCAAACGATAGCACTTGGGGACCATCGCTCACGCAGATGGGAGCCACCGGAGTGGTCGTGACGGTGGGCAGCGGAAGCAGATTCAGGCTGAGGGTGTCCGACCACACCGTAGCGGGAAGCGCACAATCCAAACTCGAGGCGAGGGAGGCGTAGTACACATCGCCCTGAACCGGGTTGGCAATCAAAAGCGAATCGGCAGTAGCGCCCGAAACAGGCACCCCGTTGTGGTACCAAACATAGCTGGCTTGAGCTCCCGCATTCACAGCGTTCAGTTCCAAGACCACCGGTTGACCCACACAGACCGAGCCCTGGCTTTGGAGGGTGGCACTAACCAAAGTATTCGACTGAACTACAATACTTTGGGTGGAGATGGCCGTATCAGAGCCCAAGCCATTGAATACGCGCAATTCGACCGAATAGACGCCCGGGTTGGGATAGACGACCACGGGGTTCAAATCGCTGCTGGTCGGGGGGACGGCTCCTGTCAACACCCAATGCACGCTGTCTATGGCCCCGGTTGAATAATTCAAGGGTGTCAAAGTAGACCCCGCACACAAGGTGCTTTGTGCATTGAACTGAGCGATGGGGGGAGCGGCAGCCGAACCATTGACCACGATGTCGTCCAGGTAGAGCGAATTGCCATAGCCCGTCTTGGATACAAACCGGATGCGCACATCGGAAAGCCCCGAATAGGCCGATAAATCGACCGTTTTGCAGCCGGCAAACCCGGGTTGACCACACCAATCTGCCGCGGTATTGGGGGTAAAGAAACTGGACAGATCGGGCAGGGTTTTGAAATTGCTGCTGCCGTTTTCTCCCAGAGGCAACAGTCGGGTCCAGCTTTGACCACAGTTGCTCGATGCTTCGACGAACAAACTGTCCGAATAGCCCGGAAACAGGGCATAGGCATGCTTAAACGACAATTGCACACCCTGATGCAAACTCAAATCAAGGGGAGGGCTGGTCAAATAGTCCAGTTGACCTGACGCATTATACGAATAGTTGTTCATGAACATCGACGTTCCAAGCGAACCGTTCGTCCCGGTTACCGGAGAGGGCGCCCAGCCGATGGCATTGTCGGGGTTGTCGATGGCCCACAAGCCCACGGTGCTGTCGTCTTCAAAATCCTCGACAAACGGCAAGGGGAACCCGCCGGAAGCAACTGCAGCGTACTCCACCTTCATATCGCTGCCGAGGGAATTGAACACCGATAGCGCAACCGAATACCAACCGCTGGCATTTAAAACCACCTGAGCCGTAGGCGATTGAGGGCCTGTTCCGTTGACAAAGGCATAGGAGGCCGGCTGCAGATTCCAATAGACGGAGTCGGGCTGATACAGACTGTTGCTCTGAAGGGTCAGGGTGTCGCTACCACACAAGGCTTTATGACTCAGGGAAAAGGCAGCCTCCGGTGCCCGGAGCAACTGGGTGTAGAGCGGACTTTCCCAAACACCCCGACCGTAAGTTCCTGCCCGGATTTTCAGACTGATGGGCTGAATCTCCAACTCGTTGACAATCACATTGGGCAGACCGTTCATAAAGGGTATCCACGCATTGAGCTGGTTGTCGCGGTAGAATACCCCCACATCGGTGCCTACATAGACCCCATCGCGCAGGGTGTCCCCGCTGTGGATCACACAGTTGACCGGAACATTGGGCAAGCCGACGGACAGATTGGTCCAAGTTTGGCCCGCATTGGCGCTGTAATACACCTTAAAGCTCCCCGAATAACCCGACATCGAAACCCAGATGCGGTTGGGGTCGAAAGGATGGGTGGCGATGCCCGTAATGGCCTGGGAACCAGGCAGGGCTCCGCCCAAGGCCGAGAACGTCTGCGCTCCATTGACCGACCGGAACAAATCGTCCCCGTCGGCGGCAAATACATGTTGGGTGTTGGCGGGCGATACGTACACCACATCGAGGTTGGAGCCGTTGAGCGAACCCGAAATATTGGAAAACGAAATGCCTCCATTGGTCGACTTCCACACCCCGTCAAACCCGGCATACAGCACTTGTCCATTCGACGGGTCGATGGCAAACGGCGTGACCCAATTGCCGGTGCCGGCCGGGGGCAGGTTAAAGGCTGCACCAAAACTGATGCCTCCATTCGCGGACTTTTGAAAATCTCCGTAATACACCGAGGAATACATGATGTTCGGATTGGCGGGATCGATGGCGCAGTCCATTCCATCGCCCCCTGCGACCCGATCCCAGACGGTGTTCGGTTGGCGCAGGTGGGTTCCATTGTCTTGGGCCCCAGCGATGACCTGAACACTGTCGACGGCAGAGGTTCCGATTTTGTAGTACTGAGAAATGTTCATGCCGTTTTGGAGTTCGGTCCAGGTGGCCCCTCCGTTGGTGGTTCTCGACAAACCCCCGTCTCCGCAGGCGAACAACCGCCCGGTTCCCGGCTGAAAGGCCAACCAATGAATGTCGGCGTGCACGTAGGGCGCACCGCCTCCTCCATACCAATGCGCATTGAGGTTCCAGGTCACCCCACCATCGGTCGACTTCCAAATGTTGACCCCTCCCGTGTACAAAATGTTTCGGTTGTCGGGATCCACCTCGACCGCCAAATCGTACCAGCCCTGTCCGCCCTGATCGCTTCCGCTCGGGCTCCACCCCATCAAATTCGGACTGGACGATTGAAGCGTCCAGTTCAAGCCGCGATCGGTAGAGCGGTACATTCCGAGAAAGCCGTTGTCGTTGCCCGAGCACAGCGCATAGATGTAGTTGGTGTCCGAAGGACTGGCCCCCAATTCGATGCGGTTGGCGTTGTTCGGCAGGCCATTGGTGGCGTTGAGCAAGGTCCAGCTTGCCCCCCCGTCCGTGGAGCGGTGAATCCGCGCTGGAGTTCCATAGGTGGTGGCAAACAGCAAGTTGGGGTTGGTAGAATGCGGCTCGATGGAATTGAAGCCTCCGCCTTGAACGGTAATCCAGGTATCGCCCCCGTCTGTAGAGCGCCTCAATCCGTTGCGGGTGGTTACGATCAATACGTTGGGTTGATGAGGCAAAATGTGCACGGCTGTGGCGCGCACCGCTTGGGTCAGGCTAAAGCTCAAGCCTGTCGGTAGCCAGGTTTGGCCCCCGTCGTAGGACTTCATCAAGCCGTGGCTGTAGGTGTCGGCCGCGTCTCGGTCGCCCGTGGCGATGTACAGGGTGTCGGGATGGTTGGGATGCAAGGCAATACCCGAAACGCCGAGGTTGGTCAACTGATCGGTGGTGGTGCTCCAAGATTGCCCTCCATCAGTGGTTTTCCAAAGCCCGCCGGCTGGAGCGCCTACATAAAACACATTGTCGTCGGTCGGGTGAAAGGCAATGACGTTGAGCCGACCAATGCCGTCGATGGCATTTCCATTGGTGGGGCCCAACGGACGCCAGTTGCCTGCACTTTGCACCGCCTGCATGGACTGAACTTGGGTCAAGGCTTCGTAGAGCACCGAAGGGTTGGGGCGGTTGCCGTCCGGGTATACCCGGGGCTCCATAAAGGCTTCCCAGCGCTTGTATTGCTTCCAGCCCTTGCCCTTTTCGACTTCTCGGCCGCTCCAAAAGGCTTCAAAATCGGCCTGTACCTGATAGAAATTGACCTCCGGACTTTGCATGCCCTCTACCCAATTTTGAGCGGACAACCCGGCGTTTACCGTACAGAGCACCAATGCAAAAAGGCCGATGCATCGGCCTGCGTATCGTGAATTCATAGAGCAATTTTACGTTTCCTTAACGCTTTGAAGGCAAAAAAGGTTGGACACTGGGCCGAAAAATCGATTCTTTTTTTTCGACTTCGAGGCACAGAACCTCGCTTCTGTATCTTTACCCCATGCTCGAAATGACCACTGCGCTGGGGATTCGAAAGGTTGAACCCACGGCCTCTTTTGCAGCTGTTGTCGATGGAGTTTCGATCGATGCCCTCGGGGTTGATCGGGGAGATCGGCACTGGCATGTGCTGTTGGACAACCGCTCGCTGTCGGTTCACCTCGTTGGCTTTGACGCCGAAAGTGGGGTGTATTCGGTTAAAGTGAATGGCAAGCCCATGGAAATACGGGTGCGGACGGAGACCGATTTGCTCCTCGAAAAAATGGGCTTCGGAGCCGACACACGCAAAAAAGCGGGCAGTCTCAAGGCCCCTATGCCCGGTTTGGTCGTTCGCATTCCGGTTTCCGTCGGTGACACCGTCGAAAAGGGCGATGCCCTGGTGGTGCTCGAGGCGATGAAAATGGAGAATATGCTCAAAGCGGCCGAAAAAGGCGTCGTAGAATCCATCGAAGTTGCCGTGGGAACCGCGGTAGAAAAAGGCCAGGTCTTGGTCAAAATGCGCTGAGTAGCGCGAGTTTCGGAATCGATAGGGCTGCGCCAGATCAAGGACGCACTAATTTTGACCCCGGGGCGTTCTCCCATATTCAGAAGCCAGAGATTCATTGTGATCACAAACGCTGTTGTAGTGCGGTCGCTGCGTGCGGTTCTCTTGGGAGCCTGTGTCCTGCTGTGGATGGGATGCAAACGGACCAAAGACACGTTTACGAGCCGGACCTACCACGAAATGACGTCGAGGTTCAACCCCTTGTTCAACGGACGAGAGGCTTTTGACGCGGGCTTGGCCAAGTTTTATGCCCAGTACAAAGAGGATTTTGGTGCGGTATTGCCCGTCTATGTGTGGACCAATGCCCAGTCGGCTCCGCTTTTGGCCGCCGAAATGGACAAGGCGATGGAAAAAGGGGTCAAGGTGATCCAAGACCACAACATGAACATCAAAGAGGAGCAAAAAAACGAGTACATCGACGACAGCTACCTCTTGGTCGGCGTGGCCCGGTTTTACAAAGCGGAGTATTTCCCGGCCATGGAGACCTTCAACTACATCACCCAGCAGTTCAAAAAGGATCCCATCGCCTTCGAGTCGAGGCTTTGGAGTGCCCGGTGCAAGATTCAGGTGGGCAATACCGCGGCGGCTGGCAGCGAGCTTGAAACCCTCGCCGGGGAGCGCGACTTGCCTGAGGAGCTTAAAGCCGAGGTGAATGCCACGCTGGCCCAACTCGAAATCAACCGAAAGCAGTGGGAAGCGGCCGCCGAGTTTTTGGATCGGGCCTTGAGAGAAAAACCCAAAAAAGCCGAACGGGTGCGTTGGACCTATGTGCGAGCCCAGTGTCTTGAAAAGGCGGGTCGGGGTCCGGAAGCCTCTGAACAATACGAAGCGGTGCTGAAAATGCGCCCGCCATACGACTTTGCCTTCAACGCCCAGCTCTCTAGAGCGCTCACCTACGATGTATACGCCAACGATCCCCAGGTGGTGTACAAAGAATTGGAGAAAATGGCGGCCGACGAAAAGAACAAAGACAACCGAGACCAGATCTACGCTGCCAACGGAGAATTGGCTGCCAAAGACGAAGATTGGCCCAAGGCCGAGGAGAACTTCAAGAAATCGGTGCGGAGCAGTACGGTCAATGCAGGTCGTAAGGGATTGAGCTATTTGCGGTTAGGTGAAATCGATTTCGACTTTAAAAACTACTTCCGGGCACAGGCTTATTACGACAGTGCCTCGACCACGCTTCCGCCAGAGCACCCCAGGTTGGCCGCCGCCGCCCAGCGTGCCGCAACTCTCGACCGACTGGTTCGGGACATGGAGGTGATGGCCGAACAAGACAGTTTGCTGCGTTTGAGCACCCTCTCGCCCGCTGAGCGCGAAAAAGCCGTGGACGATTTGATCGCCCGGCTCCAAAAGGAGGCTGAGCGCAAAGCCGAAGAAGAAGCGCTCCGTGCGTTGAACAAAGAATTGGCCGAGGCCGCCTTGGCGGAGCAAGGACCCAAGGCCGGCGGAGGAGCCGTGGGCAAGTGGTACTTCTACAACCCAACGCTGGTATCTGGGGGGCAAGCCGATTTCCGAAAGAAGTGGGGCAACCGAAAGTTGGCCGACAACTGGCGTTGGAGTTCCCGACAAGGAGGGCGATCGGGTTTTGCGGACCGAGGCGAGAGCGAAGGCGGGGGCGAAGGGGACGGTGCCGACGGTCAGGAAGCCGGCAAGGACAAAGCGGCTTATCTGGAGCGGATTCCTTCGAATGCGGAAGCCCAAGAGGCCTGTCATAAAAAATACCGCGAAGCGGCCATCGATTTGGGTTTGGTCTACAAGGACGACCTGAAAGAGCCGCGTACAGCCATCGAGACCTACGAGAAGTTGCTGGGGCGCTATGCGGAATTTGATGACCGCCCCCGGGTGCTGTACACCTTGTATTTGCTGTACGGAATCCAGAGCGATGCAGCCGCGGCCCAAAAAGCGTCGAGCGAAGTGCTGAGCCGGTATCCGGATAGCGATTTTGCCGCCTTGATCCGCAATGGGGGGCGCATGCCGGAAAGTGTGGATGCCTGCACCCAATTGTACGTGGAAGCCTATGCGCGCTTTCAGCAAGGTTCGTATTCGAGTTCCGTGGCCTTGTGCGATCAAGGGCTCGTGGAGTTTCCCGTTGACCCGCTCAAACCCCAGTTTGAATTGTTGCACGCTTTGGGGCGGGGCGGAATGTCCGACCGCAGCGGAATGGTGACCGAACTGGAGCGTCTCACGACCACTTATTCGGGCAAAGCCGTGGGCTTAAAAGCCGAAGAAATACTCAAAGGTTTAGGGGTTCGGGGCTCTTCCAAAAACGCGACAGGGGCAGCCAATACGGGCAATCCCAATCAGGATCCCGCTATGCCACCGGCTCCTCAGGTCAAGCCGAAGTCAAACTATGTATACAGTCCGACATCCAAACATCGGTTTGCGCAAATTCTCGAAGCAGAATTCGATGCCAACGATGCGCTGGCCGTAGTTACAGAGCATTGCAATCAATTCCATCGCTTTGACAAATTGCGGGCGCAGATTTTGCCGATGGGCGAATTCAAGCTCGTGGTAGTGAACGGATTAAACAACTCCGAAGCGGGACTCAAGTTCATTGAGACCTATCGCTCGGACCCCAAAATGGTCGCCACCTTCGGCGACGATGGGGTTTTGGATTGTTTTATCATTGCACAGGAAAATTTCATTCCTTTCTTTGAAAAACAGGATTTGCTCGGTTATCTGAGTTTTTTCTCTGAAAACTATTAAGCAATGTTTGGAAACAAGAGTGGAGAAAATAGTACCAATGCTTCCCGAGACACCCAGATCAGCAACCGGATTTTGCCCGGTACAACGATTGAGGGCAACATTCGGTCTGGAGGTGATTTTCGCATCGACGGTATTGTTGTCGGCAGTTTGAATGTTGGAGGCAAAGTGGTGATCGGCGAAAAAGGCAAAGTAGAAGGAGATATTGTGTGTGCTCATGCGAGCATTTCGGGGACCGTCCAAGGGGATGTAATGGTTCAAGAAGTGTTAAGCCTTGCGGCCTCGGCGCGGATTCAAGGCAATATGCGCACCCAGCGGCTGGTGGTGGAATCGGGGGCCGTTTTCAATGGAAGTTGCACCATGGGCCCGGTTCAACCGCCCAAGACCACCGAACCGCATGAGCGCGCCAAGACGGCCTAAACCCTCGCGGTTTTTGCAGTTTACCAATTTGGGTTTTCAAATGGCGGGTTTGATCGCCGCCGGTGCATTGGGGGGAGATTATCTTGACCGCAAGCAGCAAAATGAACTGCCATGGTGGACCCTCGGATTGACCTTGCTGGGTCTGTTTGCGGCCTTCTATCAGGTCTTCGGATCGCTTCGAGACATGAATCGGGAGGATTCGGAATGACCCAGAGAAAGCCGCAGCCAAGGCAATAGAACATTATGATGAGGGGATGTCGTCTAAATTCGGCTCTGTGAAATTACCCGGGGATCAAGAGAGTACGGAATTGCCTATGGCAGACGTACAGGTGTACGTCATCCACGTCGCTTCGGCTCTGGCGCGTGCCCGGCACATCCGGGCTCAGCTCGATCGACACGGGCTGAATGCCGAATTCGTGCTTGAAGGAGATGTAGCTGCATTGACCCCAGCCGATATGGAGCGGTGGTTTCGAGAGCCGATGAATCGGATTGAGCCGGGCACTTCCTGTGTCTTTAAACATTTGATGGCCTGCCGCCGGCTTCTCGAGACCGATCGGAACTGGGCCTTGGTATTTGAAGACGACATCCGGCTGCGGGCTTCGTTTGGGGCGGTGATGGCCAAGGCCTTGGACGAATTGAAACAGGTGGAACCGGGGTGCCTGGTATCGCTCGAAGATTCGAATTTGCGCTACGTACCCCGGAGCCAGAGACAACCCGGAAGAACGGTCTACCCGCACTTCAAGGGCCGTTTGGCCGGGGCCTATCTGATCGACCGGACAGCCGCTCAGAACCTCGTGGCCCGCGCCACCGCCGAAAAGCTCTCCGAGCCCATGGATTGGTTTCACAACCGCTGTGCCCGAGAAGGCGATTTCAAGGTGTATTGGATTCATCCGACCGTGGCCGTACAAGGCAGCCTCGACGGCAGCATCGGATCGACGCTCGACAACAAGCCCAGCGGGTGGTTTCGCGTTGTGGCCTTTCAGGCCGAACGGGTCTACAAGCGCTTGTTGTATTGGTTTCGCTGAGGATGCCTACCCCCCACAAACTGGGCCTGCGCATGCGGCGTGAGGCCTTCCGCTATGGGTTCCGATTGGCGTTGGTGCCCGCGGTGGTGGGCTTGTTTCACGCGTTTTTGCTCCAGCCGCTCTGGTTGCCCGAGTCTTGGCGGTTGTCGGTGGTATTCGCCTTTTATCCGGCTTTGTGGCTGGCGTTTTGGGGTTTGCACCTCGGGTTGTCCGCCTTGGCAGAGCGCGACCGCGCGCGATTGGGTGGAGGTTGGGTGGTGGGCAGTACCACCTTGGGTTTTTTGGCCATTGGCTTTCTGCTTCCCGACCTGATTGGGAAAACCCCCCGGGCCTTGCCCTTGTCGATTCAATTTTTCCTCCCGTTTACCGCGGTTTTTGTAAGCGATGCCGTACTCACCGTGCGCTGGATTGCCGATCTTGGAAAAGACTGAATAGTCTGTTTTGTCCATGGGTTGTTCGTTCTACATTTGCAGCGGTTTTTACGCCACCCTACAAGAACGGTTCGGAATGTCAACTACTTCATTCAAGCTCTTTATATTCAGTGTTTTCCTTTCGTTGGTAGGGACTTCGAACCTCCTTGCACAGCACGGCGAACACGGAGCAGATTCGCTCCAAAATGCGGCTCATGCGGCGGAACACAATGCCACAGAGGCGGCCCATCATGGGGATGAGCACGGTGCCGCGACCGAAGCCGAAGCCGAATTTAACGCCGCTGCGCTCATCATGCACCACATTGCCGACAGCCACGAGTTTCACGCTTGGGGCGAAGGCGAAAAGGGCTTTACGCTCCCGCTTCCGGTCATCCTGTGGACCGACAACGGTCTGGTTTCCTTTCTTTCGAGCGCCTTTCACCACGACGATGCGGGCAAGCACGTGGTCGAGCATAAGGGACAGCGCTTTGTCAAGGTGCACGACAAAATCTACTACGCCAACGAGAGCGCCGATGCCCACGGGGCCTATGTAACCCATGGAGCCGAGCACAGCGTCGCAAACCGCCAACCCCTCGATTTTTCGATCACCAAGAACGTCTTCAGCTTGCTGATGAGCGCCTTCTTTTTGTTGCTGCTCTTTATCCCTGCAGCCCGCTCATACCGCCGCAGCGGTGGGGTTCCCAAGGGATTGGCGGGCTTTCTCGAGCCCTTGGTGCTCTTTGTGCGCGACGATATAGCCCGTCCCAACATCGGGGAGCATCGCTACGCCCGGTTTATGCCCTATTTGCTCACGGCCTTCTTTTTTATCTGGATCAACAACCTCATCGGCTTGATTCCGATTTTCCCCTTTAGCGCCAACCTGACAGGCAACATCGCGGTTACGTTCACTTTGGCGTTTTTCACGCTGATCATCACCAACGTCAGCGCCAACAAGGGCTACTGGAAACACATCTTTTTGCCCCATGTCCCGCTCTGGCTGTATCCCATCATGGTTCCCGTGGAAATCATCGGGATTTTGAGCAAGCCCTTTGCGCTGATGATCCGTTTGTTCGCCAACATCTCGGCGGGTCACATCATCATTTTGAGCTTGGTATCGCTCATCTTCATTTTCAAGTCGGTGGCCATCAGCCCGGTATCGGTGGCCTTCGTCTTGTTTATGAACTTCATCGAACTCTTGGTGGCCGCGCTCCAGGCCTACATTTTCACCTTGCTCTCCGCCCTCTTCATTGGCTTGGCCCACGTAGAGGAAGAAGCCCATCATTGAACGCCGTTGCTTAACTCAAATCCAATCTCATGATTACTGGAATCGCTGCCATCGGAGCAGGTCTGGCCGTGATCGGTGCCGGTCTCGGCATTGGTCGCATCGGTGGATCTGCTATGGACGCCATCGCGCGTCAGCCCGAAGCTGCCGGCAAGATCCAAACCAACATGATCGTGGCCGCCGCCCTTGTGGAAGGTGCTGCCCTGTTCGCGGTGGTTGTGTCTTTGCTCGTAGCCTAATTCAAAGGGTATTAAAGGTCTCCGGTCCGTACAGGGGTAGCCTGCGGACTGGGCTTTTAATCCATCGGCACACTGCTTCCGATTTGAGACTGCACCTCCATCGTTCCACCGAAAACCGACCTTTCATCCACCGAATATGGACTTAGTTACACCCGCGCTCGGCCTGGTTTTTTGGACCACCTTGGTCTTTTTGATCGTCTTGTTTTTGCTCAACCGCTTTGCGTGGAAGCCCATTTTGGGCGCCGTCAAAGAGCGCGAACGCTCGATTGAAGACGCCCTGCAGGCGGCCAACAAGGCCAAAGCCGAGATGGAGCGCATCAGCGCCGATAACGAGCGTATTTTGAAGGAAGCCCGCATCGAACGCGACGCCATTCTCAAAGAAGCCCGCGAAATCAAGGATGCTATGATCAAAGAGGCTGGAGACAAGGCGCGGGAAGAAGGGCAAAAAATGCTCGCCGCCGCTCAGATGGCCATCGAAAATCAGCGCATGGCCGCGGTGACCGATTTGAAGAATCAAGTAGCTTCGCTTTCGATCGAAATCGCCGAAAAGTTGCTCCGCCAAGAGCTGTCCGACAAAGACCGCCAAAAGGCGCTGGTGGACGACTTGCTGAAGGAAATCAACCGCTGATTCCGATTGCTGAATGCACCACGCACGTTCCTCGAACCGGTACGCCAAGGCGTTGCTCGATCTGGCCATCGAATCTGGCCGGGCTGATGCCGTAAAAGGCGATATGCAATCCCTGCTCTCGGCATTGCGCGAAAGCCGGGAATTGCGCACCATGATGTTGAGTCCCGTCATCCGGGCCGATCGCAAAGAAGCGGTTTTGAGGGCCGCCTTTGGGGCGCAGTTCAACCCGCTCACCTTGGATTTTCTGGGTTTGATGGCCAAGAATCGGCGCGAAATGTATGCCGAAGAAATCGCCACCGACTACCTCGAAGGTTGGAGAGCCCACAAGGGCATTTCGAAAGTAACGGTCACCACCGCCACCCCGCTTGAGCCCGCTCAGCGCGAAGCGATGTTGCGCAGGGCGGCAGAATTGGCCTCGGGCACCATCGAGCTCGAAGAAAAGCTGCAGCCCGAATTGATCGGTGGTTTTGTGCTCCGCAGCGGCGACCGTCAGATCGATCAGAGCATTGCCACCCGGCTCGACCGCCTTCGGAACGAGTTCGACGACAATTTGTACATCAAAGACTTTTAATTCCTCCAAAGCCAAATTCCCATGGCAGAGATCAATCCGGCCGAAGTATCCGCCATCCTGCGTCAACAACTCTCTGGGTTTAAAACCGAAGCCGAGCTTCAAGAAATCGGTACCGTGCTCCAGGTGGGCGACGGTATTGCCCGCGTTTATGGACTGAACAACGCCCAAGCGGGCGAATTGGTCGAGTTCGAAAGCGGTTTGAACGGCATTGTTTTGAACCTCGAAGAGGACAACGTGGGGATCGTATTGTTCGGCCCGAGCCACGACATCAAGGAAGGTTCGGTCGTAAAGCGCACCCGCCGCATTGCTTCGATTCGCGTAGGTGAGGGCATCGTAGGTCGGGTGGTGGATGCCCTGGGCGCCCCCATCGACGGCAAGGGCCCCATCCAGGGCGAATTGCTCGAAATGCCGCTCGAGCGCAAGGCCCCTGGGGTTATTTACCGGCAGCCCGTCACCGAGCCTCTGCAGACGGGGATCAAGGCCATCGACTCCATGATTCCGATCGGACGCGGACAGCGGGAATTGATCATCGGCGACCGCCAGACGGGCAAGACGACCGTAGCCGTGGACACCATCTTGAACCAGCGCGAGTTCTACGACCGTGGCGAGCCCGTATACTGCATCTACGTGGCCGTAGGGCAAAAGGGTTCGACCGTGGCCAACATCGTAAAGACCTTTGAAGAGCACGGCGCCATGGCCTACACCACGGTGGTGGCCGCCAACGCTTCCGACCCCGCTCCGATGCAGTTTTTCGCTCCCTTTGCCGGAGCGGCTATCGGAGAGTACTTCCGAGACACGGGCCGTCCTGCGCTCATCATCTACGACGACCTCTCAAAGCAAGCCGTGGCCTATCGCGAAGTGTCGCTCTTGCTCCGCCGTCCTCCGGGGCGCGAAGCCTATCCCGGCGACGTATTCTACCTGCACTCTCGCCTGCTCGAGCGCGCGGCCAAAATCAACCAGAACGACGACATCGCCGCTCAGATGAACGACCTGCCCCCCGTGCTTCAGGGCCGGGTCAAGGGTGGAGGATCGCTCACGGCCCTCCCTATCATCGAAACCCAGGCGGGCGACGTATCGGCCTATATTCCGACCAACGTGATTTCGATTACCGACGGTCAGATCTTCCTCGAAGCTGATTTGTTCAACTCCGGGGTGCGTCCCGCCATCAACGTCGGTATTTCGGTATCGCGCGTAGGGGGCAATGCCCAGATCAAGTCGATGAAGAAAGTATCGGGTACGCTCAAATTGGACCAAGCCCAATACCGCGAACTCGAGGCTTTCGCCAAGTTCGGTTCGGACCTCGACGCCGCTACGCTCGCTGTCATCAACAAAGGCAAGCGCAACGTAGAAGTCCTCAAGCAAGGGGTCAACTCTCCGATTTCGGTCGAAGAGCAGATCGCGATTATCTACTGCGGTACCAAAGGATTGCTGAACAGGGTTCCGGTCGAAAAAGTCCGGGAGTTTGAGGCCGAATTGCTCGGGTTGCTCCGCGCCAAGCATCGTTCGGACGTACTCGATCCGCTCCGCGCCGGCAAGCTGACCGACGAAATCACGGGGGTTATCGATACCCTCGCCCGCGAACTCGCCTCCAAGTACTGATTTTCGACCCCTTTATCCGACCGCACCGCCATGGCGAATCTCAAGGAACTCCGCGTTCGAATTGCATCGGTTCAATCGACCATGCAAATCACCTCGGCCATGAAGATGGTAAGCGCCGCCAAACTGAAGCGCGCCCAAGACGCCATTCAGCAAATGCGGCCCTATGCCGAAAAGCTGCGGGAAATTCTGAGCAACATCAGCGCGTCGCTCGAGGGAACGGAGGGGCGGTATTCTACGGAGCGTCCGGTGCGCCGCGTGCTGCTCGTGGCCATTACGTCCAACCGCGGTTTGTGCGGGGCCTTTAACGCGAACGTCCTGAAAATGGCACGCCGTCAGGCCGAGGAATATCGTCAACGCGGGGTGGAAGTCGACATTTTGGCCATTGGGCGCAAAGGCGCCGATTTCTTCAAAAAATCGGGCACTGTGGTGGGCAATCACAGCGAATTGTTCGATGGACTGGGCTTTGACAAGGTGGCCGAAGTGGCCGCCGAGATCATGCAATGGTATGTCGAAGAGCGCTACGACAAGGTGATGCTCTGCTACAACCGCTTTAAGAACGCGGGGGTACAGGAATTGACCAACGAAGAGTTTTTGCCGGTTAAAGTCGAGTCTATCCCCGGCGTTCAGAACAACGAATACTTGTTTGAGCCCTCTCGGACCGAAATTCTCGAAGACCTGATTCCGACGGCGCTCAAGACCCAGTTGTTCAAGTCGCTCCTGGACTCTGTGGCCGCGGAACACGGGGCTCGGATGACGGCCATGCACAAGGCCACCGACAACGCCAACGAATTGCAGAAAGGGCTCAAGCTCGACTACAACAAAGCGCGTCAGGCTGCGATTACCAACGAAATCCTCGAAATTGTCGGAGGCGCCGAAGCGCTGAACGGCTAAAACCCGATCTTTTTTTTAGGGCTCGGCGCTTTTCCAGAGAACCTCGTGTTCACCGTTGAACCAAACCCCAAATGGGGTGTTTAAGGGTGTATGAAAACCATCGTTCTACTCTTGGGGATGGCCGTTTGCTCTCCCCTCTATGCCCAGTATTCCTATGCCAGCGGGGGTGCATTCAGCTTCGGGGTTCAGAGTTTCCCTACTGCGGAATTGCTCAACCTTACCCCTGATGCTCCCGAGCTGAACGCGACAAATTTGTCGTTCGGTGGTTATGGAATGTGGCAGATCAAACGGTTCGTAGTAGGCTTTAAAGGGGCGGGAATCTATGGCCCCTCCGAGGAATTCGATGGGTTGAAATACACGACACAAGCCGGTTACTGGTCGCTGGATTTGGGCTATAAAGTAATCAATCGGGATGCCTTGAGCCTGTATCCCGTGCTGGGGGTGGGATGGGGTGGATTGACCTACACCGTAGCCTCGATGCAGGAGGCCGTGCCAACTGTTCCGATTGAATTCAACAGCGCAGAGTTTGAGTGGAGTGGTTTGGTCTTGGATGTGGGCGTGCGGGTCGAAAAGCTGTTCGGTCTCAAGAAAACCGAGAAAGGCCAAGGTGGCGGCTTTTATGGATTGGAATTGGGATACATGTTTAGCCCTGCCACAGACGAATTTGAAACGGCAGGCGGGGTAGATGTTATGGGCGGGCCCGAGTATGGTCTCAATGGGTTTTATGCCCGATTGTTGATAGGAGGCTTGGGGGGTAAACCCTGAGGATTGGGAATGTCAAGCATTGCACCGCACCATGGAACAACGTTTCAAAGAGGCTTCGGCACACGATAAGGCCAACACCCGGATTCGCAGGGCACTGAATCATTACCGGCTTCGGGATTATGACCCCGAGCGCACGCTAGAAGCCGTCTACGCGTTGCTTAGAGAACAGTCGGAACGGGAAGGTCAGGTCTTGGAACGACTTCGGAAGAGTACGCTTGATGCGGAAACTCAACCCCTTGATGCTTCGGCCTTGACCGGGTTGACCGAACGAATTTTTACCCTAGCCCACATCGAACAACTCTGTGTAGAATACCGGCTCCGGTTTTTGCCCGCGGCCCTGTTTCAACCCGGGATTCCCCAATCGGCTCTGGCCGAGGTAGAGCGCCTTGAACGCCGCCATGATGTTGTGTTTTCGAACTTTATGATCGCCGCCCCGGCGGGGATGTTCGATCTCAAGCTCAAAGACCGAGACCCCGTGTTGTTTGCGCAAATCGACGCCGAGCGGTATGTCTACCTCCACCAATGGGGGGGCGATTTGACCCTGTGGCGCAAGATCTGGGCATGGCCGTTGCGCAGCCTGGGGCATACGGTAGCCTTTTTCGCCTCGCTCGCTTTTCTGATTTCTTTCGTGGCTCTGCCCGACGCACTGTTGATGGGCCCCTTCGATGCCCACAGTTGGGGAATTCGCGCGGTGTTTTTCTTCTATCTGATGTTCGCCTTTTCGGGTCTGGCCGCACTCTATGGGTTTTCCCGACTCAAAAACTTCAGTACCGCACTCTGGAATTCCCCCTACACCGACTGAAACGCCGCGCTCCATGCCTCGGGCCGATGGGCCTCTGAAAGCGAATAGGCGCCGATGTGGGTTCGGCAGAGTGCGGTGAGGTGGGCACCGCTGCCTACAGATTTTCCCAAGTCGTGGGCCAGAGAGCGAATGTAGGTCCCTGAAGAACAGGCTATTTCAAAGGAAAATTCAGGGCCGTATTGGGTTGTTATTTCAAAGCGGTCGACCCGAACCCTTCGAGGCTCTTTGCGGATTTCGTCGAAGCGCCCTGCGCGGGCCAGGTCATAGAGCCGTTTGCCGTTTTGCTGAACCGCTGAAAAAGCCGGGGGGATTTGATCCAACGGCCCCGTAAAGGATTGGGCGGCCTCTCGCAGCAGATTGAGATTGACGTGTTCCCACGGAAACCGGGCATCGATTTCGGTTTCGGCATCGTAGCTGGGTGTAGAGGCCCCGAGCTGCATCCGCCCGGTATAGACCTTGTCGAGGTTTTTGAATTGGTCGATCTGCTTGGTCATTTTGCCGGTGCAGATCACCATCAACCCTGTGGCCATGGGGTCGAGCGTTCCGGCGTGGCCCACCTTGATTTTTCGATTTCCCGTATAGGTCCGCAAAAAACCGCGCACATAGGCCACCAACTTAAACGAGGTCCAGCGCAGCGGTTTGTCGAATAACAGGAATTGACCGTCTAAGAAAGCCTCGGGTTCGGGAAGCAACATCACGCGTTTTGGTACAACCCCCAGAACGCAAGAGCGATTCCGATGGCGAAACAATACAAAGCCAAGCCCGCAAAACGCCCAGTCTCAACCCATTTGAGCACTTTTTGACAGGTGTAAAGGCCAGCGAGAAATGCAGCCACAAAAGCCGCGGCAAGGGCCGAATACGAGAGTTCAAACTCAAAGCCTCCTTCGGCAGAAAGCCACAGATTGCGGACATCGAGGGCGAACTTGCTCAGAATGACCGGAACCACCATGATAAATGCAAATTCTGCGGCCTTTTTGCGTTCGATGCCCATAATCAGCGCACTCGAAAGCACCATGCCGGGCCGCGATAACCCGGGAAAAACGGCGATGGCCTGCGCAATCCCCAGCACAAGGGCTTCTTTGGTGCCAATCACGCCATGGCCTACCGAACTGCGGTGGGCGAGGTAGAGCATCAATCCGGTCAAGATCAAGAAAGCCCCCATCATCCCCAATTCCTGATCGAACAGACCCTCAATGGCATCGTCAAAAAACAAGCCCACCACGGCCGCCGGAATCAGACTCAAGGCAATGGTTCGCCCAAAACCCATCGAAGCCGAACGCTGGTTGCTGAGAATTCCGGAACCCCATTCGAGCAAGGGTTTGCGCAAAACGACCAAGGTGCTCAAGGCCGTGGCGGAATGGACGGTGACCGAAAACAGCAGACCCTCTGAACCCAATTCACTACCCAATAGGCGCTGGGCAATTTCGATGTGGGCGCTGCTCGATACGGGCAAATACTCGGTGACCCCCTGCAGCAAACCGAGCAGGATGGCCTCCCAAAGGCTCATTCTTCGTTGCGGTGCAAAATCGCCAAGGCTTCGAGCGCAAAGCCGGCCAAAACCAGCAGGGGGGCGACCACAATGCGTCGAGGACTGAAGATTTCAGGATTGAATACGTTGGGATCGTCGGAGCCACCGCCGTTCATCAGTACATAACCGAGGGCGATCAAGAGCAATCCGGCTCCCATCAACAGGTAGTTGCGGCGTCCAAACAAAAAGGGTTGATTCATCCTGTACAAACTTAGAAATACAATTGATCGGTCTTGAGTCCGAGGTAGCGGCGCACGGCAAAATACGTGCTGATTCCCGAAATCAACAGGCCGGCGCTGATAACGCCCAACGCCAGCAAAGCCAAAGACACCCATGGCCGATTCGCCAGGACGTTGCCCACCGAGCGCTCGAGCGCCCAGGCGGTTGCGGAGAGCAGGATCAATGCCAAGAGCGCTCCGAGCAGTCCGTTCATCAGACCTCTTCGAATAAAGGGCGCTTGAATAAATCCCTTGGTGGCTCCGACCAACTGCATGGTGCGGATCAAGAACCTACGGCTGTAAATCGCGAGTCGAATTGAACTGTTGATCAGCATAATGGAAATGAGCAGCATGAGGAGTCCGGCGCCCCCTAAGACCAGTCCCATTCGACGCAAATTCCGGTAGAGCATTTCGAGTAAGGGCTTGTCGTAGCTTACCCGATCTACGCGTGAAATGGTGCCGAGTTCTTGGGCCAGCGCTGCGATTTTTTCAGGTTCGGTATACTCCGCCTTCAAATGCAATTCAAAGGCATCCTGAAGAGGATTGAACCCGAGAAATTCGACAAATTCTTCGTCCAATTCGGCTTCGAGTTCGGCGGCCGCCGAGTCCTTGGAGACAAAGGACACCGACCGCGTGGCTTCGTTCAATTGCAGGGCTTTTACGATGCGCGATCGATCGGCTTCCGTAGCATCGTCGGACAAATGCAGGTGCAGCGCAAAGCGCTCGCGCACCGATCGGCTGATGGAATCGGATTGGATCCACAGAAATCCAAGCAAACCGAGCAAGAACAACACCAAGGCCATGCTCACCACCACCGAGGCATACGAGGACTTGAGACGGAGCGGCGGACGGACAGGACGCGGGGCAGACATAATGCGAAAGTACTCAAGCCTGAGCATCTACGGGGTTGACCTCCACTACCCATGCCTTGGGGATGCGCGCTAAATTCGCGCACCATGTCGAACGAAAGCGAATACCGCCCTCAGGGCTTCGAGCAAAAGTGGAGGGAACAATGGAATCGGGACGGGCGCTACCGCACGGTCTTGGATTCCGACAAACCCAAGTTTTACGCCCTCGATATGTTTCCCTACCCCAGTGGGGCCGGTTTGCACGTAGGGCATCCGCTGGGCTACTTCGCCTCCGACATCGTTTCTCGGTACAAGCGGCACAAGGGGTTTAATGTGCTGCACCCCATGGGCTACGACTCTTTTGGGTTGCCCGCGGAGCAATATGCGATTCAGACCGGAAGACACCCCTCCGATACCACAGCCGAGAATATTGTGCGCTATCGGGAACAGCTCGACGCATTGGGGTTCAGTTTTGATTGGGAGCGCGAAATCCGCACTTCCGATCCGGCCTACTACCGATGGACCCAGTGGATTTTTCTCCAGTTGTTCGACAGTTGGTACGATGTAGAACAAGACCGCGCCCGACCCATGGCCGAATTGGTCGCGCAATTGCGCGAACAGGGAAGTCGAGCGATCCATGCGGCGGGAACCCCGCTGCCCCCGATGACCGCTGCAGACTGGATGGCGCTGGATCCTTCCGAACAGCAACGGCTTTTGCTCGGGGTCCGGCTCGCCTATCGGTCGGAGTCGTCGGTCAATTGGTGCCCGGCCCTTGGTACGGTCTTGGCCAACGACGAAGTCAAAGACGGGGTCTCCGAACGCGGTGGGCATCCGGTGGTGAAGCGCCAGATGATGCAGTGGAACCTTCGGATTACAGCCTATGCCGAGCGACTCCTACAGGGACTGGAATCCCTCGACTGGAGCGAAGCCCTCAAGGATACCCAGCGCAATTGGATCGGTCGTTCGAGCGGGGCCTTGGTTCGGTTTCAAATCGAAGGCATTTATGCCCCAGTCGAGGTCTTTACGACCCGTCCAGACACCTTGTTTGGGGTCAGTTTTGTGGTGGTAGCGCCCGAGCACGAATCGCTGTCCCAATGGGTACAACCCGAGCACGAGGCGGCCGTGGAAGTCTATGTTGAACAGACCCGGCGACGGAGCGAGCGCGAGCGCATGGCCGAGGTCAGGCAGATCAGCGGGGTGTTTACCGGTTCATACGCGTTGCATCCCATCTCTGGGGCAAGATTGCCTTTGTGGATCGCCGACTACGTGTTGTCCGGGTATGGAACGGGCGCGGTGATGGCCGTCCCCGCCCACGACGCCCGAGACTGGGCCTTTGCCCGGCACTTTGACTTGCCGATTTTGCCCGTCATTGCAGGGGCTGATGTCGAACAAGGCGCCTACGAGGCCAAATCGGGGCGGTTGATCAACAGCGACTTCCTGAACGGACTGGAGGTTCCGGAGGCCATTGAGCGCATGTGCCAGGTCTTGTCTGAGCGCGGTTTGGGAGCGATCAAGGTCCAATACAAACTCCGCGATGCCATATTCGGCCGTCAGCGGTATTGGGGAGAGCCAATTCCCATCTATTTCGATGCGCTCGGATTGCCCCAGCCTCTGAATGAGGAACACTTGCCCTTGGTATTGCCTGAGGTAGACCGCTATTTGCCCACGGAAGAAGGCGAACCTCCTTTGGCGCGGGCCGTTGATTGGCGGTACGATCCCCAGCGGGGCGTGGTCCGAGATGGCTCTGGCTTTGCGCTGGAAACCACCACCATGCCGGGTTGGGCCGGTTCGAGTTGGTATTGGTTGCGGTATATGGATCCCGCGCGCGCTGAGCGCTTTGTGGGTCAAGACGCCGAGGCCTATTGGGGACGGGTCGATCTGTACGTAGGCGGGGCCGAGCATGCCACGGGGCACTTGCTCTACAGCCGTTTTTGGCAAAATTTCCTCTTCGACCGGGGATGGGTCGGGTATGCCGAACCCTTTGTCAAACTGGTCAATCAGGGCATGATCGGGGGGGTGAGCGCCTTGATTCACCGCTTAGACGATTCCGCTGGTGCGCAAGGAAAAGAACACTACGTTTCCGCGGGATTGCGCGCTGGTCGAAAGACCCAAGCCATCCACATCGACGTCAAACTGGTGCAGCAGGGCAAGGTAAACCTCGAAGCACTGCGGCGGTGGAGACCTGAATTTGCCGAGGCCCAATTCGAGTCAGAAGAATCGGGCTTTTTTGCCACCGAAGAGATCGAAAAAATGTCGAAGCGCTGGCACAACGTGGTCAACCCCGACGATGTAGTGGTCGAATACGGAGCCGATGTGCTCCGGATGTTCGAGATGTTTCTCGGGCCCATCGAACAGCACAAACCGTGGAATACACAGGGACTGAGCGGCGTACAGGGCTTTTTCAAAAAGTTGTGGAAGCTGGCGCATCGGGCCGATGCCCAGGCGGTCTCGGGGCCGGAAGCGCTGAGGGCCGTCCACCGTTGCATCCGCAAAGTGACCGACGATATCGAATCGTTCGGATTCAATACGGCAGTGAGTGCGTTTATGATCTGTGTCAATGAATTGCAAGATCAGAAAACGGTTTCTACCCGGGAAATCGAAAGCCTGGCAATCTTGTTATCGCCTTTTGCCCCCCATTCGGCCGAAGAGTTGTGGTGTTCGGTGCTCGGGAACCCCGGTAGCGTGCTCGATCAGCCATGGCCCGAGGCGAAGGCAGAATACCTCAAGGTGGACCAGATCAGCTATCCGGTGTCGTTCAATGGCAAGACGCGCTACCAAGTCGAGGTCCCCGCAGAAACTCCCATTGCCGAAGTGGAGCGCCTCGCCCTGAACGACGAACGCGCCGCGCGCTACCTCGAAGGAAAAATCCCAAAAAAGGTCATTGTCGTCCCCGGCAGGATTGTCAATGTCGTTTTCTAATCCAATTCCGCATTTGGGACATTGTCTGTCGTATCTTTACGACCCAAACCTCATATGGGGTATTCAACAATGTCGACACCCTCTCGCACCACACCTTTGGTTGGCCAATCCACTGGATTCTGGAATCCGGTATTGGACCAGGTACGTATTGTGGCCAACGGAGTGGCTCTGGTGTTGTGGACGGTGATGATTTTGTGGTTGATCATCGAGATCAAACAATACTACAACATCGACTTCTTCCCGGGTTTTGATACCCCGGTAGACGAAACCCAAAATTCGCTTTCGCGTTGGGTTCGGGACGCCATGCAGTGGTAAACCCGACCGCGTTTCTCATTTTGGCATCCGTTTTGAAGTAGGGCAATAAAACCCATTCAAAAGTGCGTTCAATTCACGTTGTCGGTTTGGTTTTGGCGCTGGTAGCCAGCGGTTTCGCCCCCTCTCAGAACCTGGACCAGCCTCCGGGCGCCAAGGGGATGCGGAAAATAGAGCAGCGCGCCTTTAAAGTGGGCGAATATCTCAAATACCGCATCCACTACGGCATCATCAACGCGGGCATCGCCGAATTGTGGGTGAAAAACACCGATACCCGCAAAGGAAGGACGGTGTTTCACATGGTCGGCACGGGCCGAAGCGTGGGTTTGGCCGAAACTTTTTTTAGGACCCGGGATCGATACGAAACCTGGCTCGACGCGGAATCCATGGCCCCCTGGGAGTTTTTGCGCGATGTGAACGAAGGGGGCTATTTGATCAATCACCACGTGCTGTTCGATCAATTCAAGAGCACCGCGGTTCATACCGATCTCAAAAAAGACACGGTCTTCAAGCTGCCCGACTACGCCCAAGACATGCTGTCGAGCTTCTACTATCTCAGAAGCCTCGACGTGAGCAAACTCAAAGTGGGCGATGTGATCCCCGTTCAGATGTTTTTGGACTACCAGGTGTACGAATTTCGGCTTAAATTCTTGGGACGAGAAAGCCTCAAAACCGCTCAGGGCAAAATCCAGTGCATGAAGTTCCGGCCTACGGTACAGGCGGGTCGGGTGTTTAAGGAAGAAGAGGGCGTTACCCTCTGGGTCAGCGACGACTCCAACAAGGTGCCCATCCGCCTTCAAGCCGATTTGGCCGTGGGTTCCATCAAAATGGACCTGACGCAATCTCAGGGTCTGGTGTCCAAACTCGATTTTCGCTGACAGACGTACCTTGCCGCGCGGTTTTGGCGCCTATCAAAGAAAAGAGCGCGGGTCAGGCCGAAGTCAAGGCAGTCGTCTATGCAGGATTTGAGCACCCATCCGGAACTCGTGGAGCGCATCGAGCGCTTGGCGGAAAAGTATAAAGCCTCCGGTCAAGAGCTGGCCGACTTTTTGGACGGTCTGTTGTTTGCCGACTATCTCACCTATTGGGACTACGTGCACCTCGACACTTTGCTGTCGCTGCAGACCCCGCGCACCAGCATTCCCGATGAGCGCATTTTTATTGTCTACCACCAGATTACCGAGCTCTACTTTAAACTCGCACTCCACGAACTCGATCAAATTGCCGGGCAC
The DNA here is from genome assembly GCA_016125155.1 of bacterium. Classification (GTDB taxonomy): domain Bacteria; phylum Bacteroidota; class Bacteroidia; order Flavobacteriales; family Schleiferiaceae; genus WGMI01. The sequence goes on along the minus strand of WGMI01000019.1, from coordinate 14,236 downwards.
GCGTCGCTCGATGCGGTTTGGTTGACTGAACGGGTGCGCCGCATCAACCGTTATTTTAGCGCTTTGACCCACAGCTTTGGGGTCATGGAAAAGGGCATGGACCGCGATCAGTTTTTGCAGTTTCGCATGTCGCTCATTCCAGCCAGCGGTTTTCAGAGCGCCCAATACCGGAAGATTGAAATTGCCGCCACCGATTTTGTCGAGCTCGTCGACAAGGCGCACAAAGCCGGGTGGAGAAACCGCACCCAAGACGTTCGGCAGATGTTTCCCTTGGTCTATTGGAAAGAAGGGGCCATTGTGGAGGCTACGGGCGAAAAAACCTTGACGCTCCGGCAGTTTGAACTCAAGTACAGCGAGGAACTCATCCGCTATGCCGAGTTTATGCAAACCCGCAATTTGTGGAAGCGGGCCCGGACGCTGTCGGAGGAAGATTGGAATACGAGCGGACTGAGGGATGAGTTGCGCTTGTTCGACTACAATGTCAATGTGCACTGGCCGCTGCAGCACTACCGCACCGCTGTGGCTTATTTGGCCATGCGCCCCAGCGACCGCAAGGCGACGGGGGGTACCAATTGGCAGCAATATCTGCCCCCGCGCTTTCAGAAGCGCATTTTTTATCCCTCGTTGTGGAGCGAGGCGGAACAAGCCGATTGGGGCAAGCGATGGGTGCTGGACACCCTAGCTGAACTGGGAAAGGACGCCGCTGAATGAAGTTTTGGATTCCGAGGTTGGCCTGGCTGATGGCCGGATTGGTGTTGCTGTATTTGGGTTTGATCCGAGGCGGTCTGTTGGGCCAGAGAAAACCCGAGTTGCCCTCCGAAGAAGCGCCCCCACCTCCAGAACCCGTTTTTGAATTCGGGCTCCGCATCGATTCCTTGGTCGTGGAACGACAGACCATCGCGAAAGGCGCCTCGCTGGGTGGTTTATTGCAAAATGCGGGGGTCCCTTCGATTCAGGTTCAAAGCGCCTTGGAGATGGCCGGATCGCTCATGGATTTTCGAAAATTGCGCGCGGGTCAAACCGTGCATTTGTACCGCAAGCCAGACACGAGTCAATCGCTCTGCTTCGCAGTCTACCCTCTGGACGAAGTGCACTATGTGGTTTTCGACCTTTCCGACAGCACCCGGGTGTACAAAGGCGAAAAACCGGTGCGCACCGTGCGCAGGGCTGTAGGGGCGCGCATTGAACGCTCGCTGTACGAAACCCTCCAATCGGCAGGGGCGCCCCCCGATGTTATTGTCAACGCAGCGAATTTGTTTGTCTGGACGGTCGACTTCTTCAAGGTACGCGAAGGCGATGTGTTCAAACTCATTTTTGAAGACCGCTACGTAGACGATACGGTGCAAATCAAAGGCGGCAGTATCCTCGGTGCATCAATTGTGCATCAGGGCAAGGAGTTCCATGCCATTCGCTTCGAAAAGGAAGGGAACTTGGTCGATTACTTCGATGTGGATGGGCGGACGCTGAAGCGCTTTTTTCTCAAAGCCCCGCTCGACTTTTTTCGCATTTCGTCCAAGTTCAATATGAACCGCTACCATCCGGTACTCAAACGGGTCAAGCCCCATTTGGGAACAGACTACGCGGCCCCTACCGGAACCCCGATTCTGAGCACCGCGGCGGGGGTGGTTGAGAAAGCGGGATACACCAGCGGAAACGGCAACTATGTCAAGGTGAAACACGACGAGGTGTACAGCACCCAATATTTGCACATGAGCCGGATTGCCAAGGGAATGCGGCCTGGACGCAGGGTGGCTCAAGGCGAGGTGATCGGCTATGTGGGCAGCACGGGATTGGCTACGGGCCCACATGTGTGTTATCGGTTTTGGAAAAACGGCAAGCAGGTCGATCCACTCAAAGAGAACCTGCCCCAGGCCAGCGAGGTAGAAAAGAGCGATCGTGCCTTGTTTGAATTGGTCAAAACCCGCATCAAAGCCGAACTCGACAGCATCCCGATCGACCCTATCGGGGAAGAAGCGCCCCAGGTCGTCGCGGGCCGGCCCTGAACCAATCGAGCCGATGGGTGTTTTCAAAAAACCATGAAAACACTTCGAAACGCGCTGATGGCGTCTACCTTGTTTTGGGTAGTCTACCTTTTTTCGGTCTTGCTTCCCGTGCATCCAGCCTGGGTGCTTGGGTTGTTTTCGCTTTCACCTGTGGTGGTGGTGCTGTTGGTGTGGAAGGTGTTCCGAGACGGCACACCGAGTTCGTACACCTTTGAAGAGCGCTTCTACGAGGACTGGGCGTATCGGCCTGTAAGGGCTTCGGAAGAGGATTGATCCGCGGCGTTTGCGCTGGGCTTTAGGTCGAGAACCATCAACTGGACGCTTTGCCGCCCTTGCCATTCGTTGACTTCGACGTGGTAGGCGAGGTCTACTGGATTACTTTGGACATAGGGCAGGGCTTTTTCGGCCCGCTTGAAGTAGATGGCGTCAATAAGTCCCCCTCCGGGTAAGGCCAAGCCCATTTTGAGGTGGCTTTGGTCAGCACCAAGGCGTCTGTGGGTGGAAACCGTGACGTTCCGGGTGCAAAACACGGGCTTGGGGTTTTGGGGCCCGAAAGGTGCCAGCCGTCTCAACAAGCCCACATAGGACAGCTTGAGCGCTTCGAGCGGCAGTTCGAGTTCGATGTCGAGCGTAGGCTGGAGGTGTTCGGGTCTAAGTCGCTCGGAAACCACGCGTTCAAAAGCCGATCGGAAGTCGTCCAATCGGTCGGCCGCTACGGTCATTCCCGCAGCAAAGGCGTGCCCCCCGAATTGAATCAGGTGCGCTGAGCAGGCATCGATGGCGCTGTATAGATCGAAACCGGCCACCGAGCGCGCGCTTCCCGACAGCACGGTCCCATCGCCCGTAAAGACCACTGTAGGCCGATACCACTGCTCGATAAGCCGGGCCGCCACGATGCCAATCACGCCTTTTTTCCAATGGGGCGCAAACACCACACTGGTGCAGCGGAGCTCGGTTCCCTTGAGTTGTTCGAGCGCTTCTTGACGGGTTTGATCGTCGGCGCGTTTGCGGTCGTGGTTGTCGGTCTCTACCGCCTCGGCCAAGGCGTTGGCCTCTTCGTCTGTTGAAGCCGAAAGCAAAGCCACGGCGTGCATTCCATGCCGCATCCGCCCGGCAGCGTTGATGCGGGGTCCAATGCGAAACACCACCTCGTCTACGCCATAGACACCGCCCCCAGCACTCTTCATCAGTGCTTTGAAACCGGGCCGGGGCCGTTCGTTCAAAACCTTGAGTCCGAGGGCCGCCAGAATGCGGTTTTCGCCCGTCATCGGCACAATATCCGAGCCAATGCTGACCGCAACCAGATCGGTGAGCGGTTCAAGGGTGGCGGGGTCCAGGCCGAGCGCCTGGGTCAGTGCTTCGGCGAGTTTAAAACCGACGCCGCAGCCGCTCAGTCCTTTGTAGGGGTAGGCGCAATCGGGGCGCATCGGATCGAGCACCGCTGTGGCCGCGGGCAACAAGGCCCCGGGTTGGTGGTGATCGCAGATGATGCAGTCGATGCCGAGCGAATTTGCGAGCTCCACCTTGTCTATGCTCTTGATCCCGCAATCGAGCGCAATCATCAGGCGGCATCCCCATTCCGCTGCCTGTCGAATGCCTTGTTCGGAGATGCCGTAGCCTTCGGTATAGCGGTCGGGGATGTAGCAGTGGAGGACGGAAAGGTGGGGGCGGAGAAATTGATACATTAGGGCGACTGCGGTGGTTCCGTCCACATCGTAGTCGCCGTAGATCATCACGGTTTCCTGTTCGGCGATGGCCTTCAATACGCGCTCGGTGGCTCGATCCATATCGGCCATCAACCGGGGGTCGGGCCGGGGTTGGTCGAGGGGGGTACAAAACGCCTTGACGGCTTCGAAGTCCTTGAGTCCGCGAATTACAAACACCGAGGCGCTCAAGGCGTCGATGCCGAGCGATTGCGCCAAGGATTCCACCACCTCGGGGTCGGGGGTGGGGCGAAGGTTCCAGCGGGTGTTCACGTAAGCGAAATAAGACAAAAAAGAGCCTTGTCCGCCTTCTTTCCCCGAAATTTTTTACCCATTTCGCACCACAAAGGAGCGCAAACGGTCGTACAGATCGCGGTGATCGCCTCCATCGGATAGGGCAAAGTCGAGGGTGTGGATGCCAAGGGCTGCCGCACCAGCCCGGTTGGCCTCGAGATCGTCTACGAGTAAGCAGTGTTCCGGTGCGGCATCGAGCTGGTTGAGGACCCAGCGGTACAACTCGGGCTGGGGTTTGCGCAGTCCGATTTCGCAAGAGTACCAAAGGTGGTCAAAAGCCGACCGAAAGCGCTTCCATCGGTACGGTCCAGCGCTCTTTTCGATGGAATACAGATGTGGAAAATTGGTGTTGCTCAGCAGGTGGAGGCGAAAGTCCTTCTGGAGTCCGTAGAGGAGGTCGAGGGTGCTATCGGGGATGTCGAGCAACAGCGAATTCCAGGCTTCGCGGAGCTGGCGTTTCGAGATGCGCTGGGGGAAAAAGGTTTTGAGGGCGTCTAAGAAATCGGGCTCGGACATCGTCCCCCGGTCGAGTTGTTCGAAGAGCGCGGTCCACTCGGGGCTGTCGGTGTAGCGGGCGCCAAGGCGCGCAAAGGCGTGGCGTGTCAAGGCAGGATCGATGCGGATCAATACATTGCCGAAGTCGAAGAGCAGATGGGGGATTCCGGAGTTCACGCGCTCGAAATTAAGGAGGGCAGGGGAGGTATGGGGATTTCTGGCCCGTCCTTTGCTAATATTGAACAAAACGAATCAACTTCCGGAAAATGAAACAGACAATGTGGATGGTGCCTATGGCCATGGCGGGCCTGTTGCTGGCGGGCTGCGAGGGTAAAGAAGGCCCTACGGGTCCGGGCGGAAACGCCAACGTCCAGCGTTTTACCTTGACGGTCAATTCCAGTGACTGGGAAGAGGAGGGCACGGCCGGACAATCGAACCACCGGTGGATTGCCGTGGTCAACAACCTCGTCGCCTTGACCGATTCGATTGCCAACAACGGGCTGGTGCTCGTGTACAAGCAAGACAACTTCCTCGGCGAAGCCGTGTATACGCCCCTTCCCTATGTCGAAACCCAGAATGGCTTTCAGCGCCATTGGGAGTTTCTCTACGCCCCCGGCGACATTGGGTTTACGGTCAAAGACACCGATCTCAATACTCCTCAGCCCACCCAATCTATTCAGTATAAGGTGGTTTTGGTCGAGGGCAACGCGCTCAAGGACGATGCCCTGCGCACCATGGCCTACGACGATGTCATGGCCTATTTCGGTCTTGAGCGCTGAGCCCAAGGACGTATCTTTGCACTCCCGTTTAGGATTTTCGGGCCTATAGCTCAGTTGGTTAGAGCAGCGGACTCATAATCCGTTGGTCCTCGGTTCAAGCCCGAGTGGGCCCACTTTTCGAATGCTCCGGTTCGTTCGGTGTTCGGTTTTGGCGCGTGTCCGCGGACGACGCTTTGCGCGCGACTGGGCTCGACATTGTGGGATATTCCGTCGCCGGGTTCTTGCCGAGAGACCCGAAGCGGAGGGTTGTTCAGGGGGGACAACATAAATTTCTGGGGACAAGTTGTAAATTGACGATCCAGATTCAAGGATGTCCTATCCGTGAAAAACCCTCTAGGACATACTCCTGTTCATTCCGTGAGTTTCATTGAGAATTAATAAAACGAGAAAGACTTGTTTCGGGTCAGCGAAGATTTCTGGGGACAGCACTAGGAATGCGTCATAGTGCTGTAAGGACATCCTTTCGATAAGAAAGCTTGAAAGGCGCAATCCCTTTGATTGAGAGAGTTTTTCTGAAGTTAAAGTCCGGGAATGACAAAAAAGCGCTAGAAGACAACGAGTTGTCCAACTATCAAGTTGTTTAAGGCCTCTCGACTCCGGTTATGGTGATTTAGAAAACCCAAGGGCAGCGACGCCGAGTCGCTTCAAGCCGCAACGGCCCGGTAGAACCGCGTTGCTTCGCGGTTCGAGAAAAGGGTATGTAGAGGACGTTGCGGCTTTGATTGAGTGAACCTCGGCCAAAGCCGTCCCCAAGAAAATCATGAACGGGGTGGACAAGAGAGCGCACCTGACGGTCAAATGAGATTCGGATATACTACAGGGCCACGAGGCGTCGTGGCTCTACATTTTCTTTGGAGCAGCAAAGAAAGAAGCCCACCGCGCTTTTTTTCACCAAAGGACACGTAGCCCCGCACGATTGTGCGGGGCACCTGCCAGGTCGTAGAGAGGGAATGAACAGCGCAGGCCAACTTTGAATGCTCATCGGCGTAGCTGGAAGACTTCGACCCGAAGGCCCGGGTTTACCTTGGAAGACTCTGGTTGAATTAGTCAAGTGTAGGTTTTATCTCAGGAAAAGGGAAGGCCTCAATTGAATGAAAAAAAATCTCTCCCCAGAAATATCCTGTGACCCGAAGTGCAATAGGATGCAAACCTACTCCCATGGGAACAAGCGCACCCACGACCCTTTTATCCCGAATTGATCTAAGTCAAGGCATCGCATCTCCCTGCGGCTGTGTCTGTAATTGATGGGTAAGGCGGCGGGCGAGTACGGAGCGACCTGCTTCGGTATAGTGTTCGGTCGTCCAGTCTTTGTCGATAAAAGCTGAAGGGGGAAGGACCTCGAGCGCATTGACCACCTCGATCCCCCGGCTGCGGTAGCGATGGACCAAAAAGTCGGCATGGGCGCGCATCAGCTCGGCGATTTCAGGCCCCGCCAGCGCCTCCGCCTGTTGCACATTTTCCGCCAACAAGAGAAATACCAATCGCTTGCCCCGCGTCCGCGCCCAATCTGCCATCGCATCAAAATCGCGAACCCTCGGATGCCGAGCCGGGTCGATGCCAAAGCCATAGCTCTTCACATAATGGCACGCCAACTCCGTCGAATCCTGGTTCCGCATGCGATCCGCATCGAGCCAGCCGATCTCGTTTAACGCCCGATCCCAGGCCCGCGTCGTCGGATAGGGCGCCGGAGCCGGCAACACCACAGAAGCCCACTGCCGATTGCGCAGACCCTCCAAACGCTCCGGGCTGTCCAACACACTGCTGCCCAACCCAATCCGCAAACGCGCCCACAAACGCGGCTCGAGCTCCGCCAACAAAAACTGCCGGGCCAACTGCGGTTCCAGACGCGAATAGACCCAATCAGGCCCAAACGAGCGCAAATTCAACGTAACCACCACCGTTTCAATCCCCGAAAAATCCGGAATACGCTCCAGCAAGCGCCGATAATGCCCCCCATGCGTAGCAGGCTCGGTAAAATCCCGCACCACCACTGGAAACAGCGCATCGCCAACCATTTGGCTGATCGACCGCATATCGCGGTCCTCGGGCCCCGTAGTCCAGTTCGACGATTCCCCCAAATACAACACATCGCCATCGAGCCCCACCACCGAATCAAAACGCACCACCGCCGGCGCATAGAGCCGCATATCGGCTGCATAATGCACCCGGCGATACACCTCCTCCATCCCCAAAAGGACCAACAGCACTAGCCCCAATCGCCCAAGAATATTCCGCATCGTCAAAAACGGAAATAGATAAACTCCGCCCCCCCTGGAGGGGAGCCTACAATCAACCCATAGACCAAAAGCGCATACACCGCAATCTGAACCCCCACAGAAGTCTGCGCCATCAATGCATCCAAACGACGCGTCCCCGCCCACGCCTCCCAGACCGCCAACCCCAACCACGCCCCCACTGCCATCGGCGGAACAGACAAACGCAGGGCCTCGGGGACTTCGAGCAATCGAGAAAATACCGCTTGGGCCGTCGACGCATCAGGGCTTCGAAACCACACCCAGAGCAACACCACCCCCGCCTGCACCCCCAACCAACGCAAGACCACCGGCACCTTGTACGCCCAAGGCTGTACCCGGCGCTCGATGAGAAACAGCAACCCGTGCCCAAGACCCCACCAAAGGAATGTCCAGGCCGCCCCGTGCCACAGGCCGCTCAAACCAAACACCACCAGAATATTGCGAGCCCACATCCAACGACTTGTTCGGTTCCCGCCCAAAGGGATGTACACATAATCGCGAAACCAAGTAGAGAGCGAAACATGCCAACGCTGCCAAAACCCGGCAATCGAATGCGCCCGATACGGAGCTGAGAAGTTGTTCATCAGCTCGACCCCAAAAATCTGAGCACTCCCAATGGCCACGAGCGAATAGCCCGCAAAATCTGCATAGATCTGAAACGCATAGAACAGCAGCGCTACCGCTGCATCCAACGATCCGTAGGCCTCGGGCTGCTCATAGAACGCATCAACCACAGGAGCCAAAGAATCGGCCACGGCGCTTTTGAGTACCAGCCCGAACAGCACCAGTTGCAGCCCCCGACCCACCCCAGTCCAAGTCAGATTCTCGCTCAAGCGCAACTGGGGACCCAGCCTGTCGAAGCGCTCGATGGGGCCCGCCACCAACTGAGGGAAGTAGGTCACATAGAGCGCGAAATAACCCAAATGCCGCTCGGGTTGAATCCGGCGATGGTAGACATCGAGCGTATACGACAGCGTCTGAAACGTATAGAATGAAATTCCGACAGGCAAAAGGATGTTCGGAAGTCCGAGCGCATTTTCGGGCGGTAGCGCCCCGTTGAGGTTCTCGACCACCCAATTTCCGTACTTGAAATAGGCCAGCAGTCCCAAATTGGCCGTCCAACTGATCCCCATCAGCGCTGTGCGCCAACGCGGATTCTCAACCCGCTCAAGCCTTCTGCTCACGCCATAGTCAATCAGCGTAGAGAGCACAATCAACCCGAGGTAGTCGACGCGCCAAAACGCGTAGAACGCATAGCTCGCGATCAAGAGCAGGATCCAGCGCCAGCCCCGGGGCAGTAGAGCATAGAGCCCGGCCACCAACGGCAAAAACAGCAAAAACTCGATGGAATCGAAGCGCATCCCAGGGTTTTGGGCTAGTTGGTGTAGCCGCCGAAACTACGAATCTGATCTCGGAACTCGGGGGGCCGCTTCGCTCGCTCTGTCAACGGGCTATTCCAATGGGCTATTCGAGCGCCCCCACGGCCATGCGCGCTTCGGGAAGATCGAGCAGGAGCACCTCGCCCGAGGCCGAGCGCACAACGCCTTGGAACCGGAAGCGCACCGAATAGGTGGGACGTCCTTGAGCATCAGGGCTGTAAAAGGCTGATTCGAGAATTTCGAAGGCGCCTGTGTCGTCGCTCAAAAAACTGCTGAACGCCTGCCCGTTTTCGTCGTAGTAGATCAACTCTGCTGAACCGGTCTGGAGGCTGTCGAACGAGGCCACCTTGGTCATCGTATACACAAAGTCGTTTTGACAAGGGGCGTTGGACCAAGAGCCAAAATTGTCAATGACAAAAGTCCGACAGGCAATATTCCGGCAACCGTCGGGAAAAATGAACTCAGCGCAGAGCTCGTGGGGCCCGGCCGTCAACATGTTCATTGTGCAACTGTTGCCTTGGGCATAGGGCAAACCATCAAGGGTCCATTCGATCGTGGCTGCTCCCCCTTGGATGACCTGCCCAACTCCTGTCCACGTCGTGGTGCCAGTCCCCTGTTGAATCCAAAAAGTCCCCCGGCAATCGTCTTGAGCGAGATCGATATAGTGCGTCACAATCGCGCTGCAGCCCGAACTGGATTCCACCGTAGTGAGCCGAACAGGATATTGTTGCTGTTGATTTTCGTCAAACACCACGCTGGGCGCTCGAGAGGCGCTGAACGTGCCATTCCCATAGCTCCATTGCTGGGAGGTAACCCCGAGGCTGTCGGTCATTTGAAATGCGAACCGAAACAATCCCGGCAAGGTGTCGAATTGGTGGAGGCTGTAGGAGGGCTTGATGCCCGCGGCAAGGGCTTCTTCATCCGTATGGGTATCGGATCCCGGCCCATTGAGGCTGCGGACATTCAGACGGAGTGCCTTTTGAGGCGTCAACCCATCGGGGCTCAACAGACCGCTCAACACCTCCATGCCCTGTGCGTCGACAAAGGCCGGGGTGTGCATATAATAGCCCTTGTTTCCCGCCTCCAGACTCAGCGTATCTCCTGCTACCGTTCCGTGAATCTGAAATATCGGGTCGCCAAACGACAGTCCCGGCAAGGTCTCTCGGGCGCACCCCGCTGCGCTCAGGGCAATTGCGGAGAGAGCAAGGATGCGGGGGATTGAGAATTGCGGGCCGCGTTTCTCCTCATTCATCGAGGTCAATGCTCAGGTTGATGCGGAGGGTTCGGTTGAAATCTTCAGTACCCAGCGCCCCGAATGAGGGCGTTAGATCGACCAGACCGTGTCGGTATTCCAACCCAAGTCCCCAGCGACCAGTCTCCCAGTCCCAGGCCATCAATCCTCCGTGGTCGTAGCTCGAAAAATAGGGGGTGAGATCGTAATCGGGGGTCGGCAATTCGATCCATTCCTGACTACCCTCTGCTTGGTGCAGGTGTTGGGCCTCCGAACCAAAATTGAAGAGCCAAGCCGCATACCAGCCCGCCCTGACCCGGTGACCAGCGCCGAGGCCCCAGCCCACGGAGAGCGGCACTTCGAGCGCATCGAACCCCGTCGCTTGAACCGAAAGCACATCCCGAACAGCCCCAAAGCCATAGGTGGCCCCTTCGAATTGATGCTGCAAACCAACATCGCTGCGGCGGGCAAAGGACAGTGCCGAAGTGAGCGACCAACCCGATTCGAAATACCGGTCTACGCCCACACCCACACCCCAGCCAGAAACGCCGTTTTCGGTGTCTCCAAGTTTTTGGCCCAAGGCCATATGCCCGTTCACCGAAATGCTCCAATGTGGATCCATGCGCACCATGCGGTGATAGGTCTCACTTTCACGTTCTTCCGGGCGGTCTTGTTCCCAAAAAAGGGACCGAACAACGGGGACATCTCCTTGTTGCGAAATATCCGATTCCAGCACATTGGGGCTCTTGGACCGGGCCATCCAACCTGGGGTTCCATAAGGTGCGTCTCTTTCAGCCCGGCCCTGTTGACCCGAAGCGGCAACGGAAGGATCGATCCCGGTCGAGGCCGTCGAAAAAGGAGCAGAACCTCCTGATGCAGAGCCGGATGTTCCCGAACGCGCAGCAGGGGTGGAAACGATGGGCTCAGAAGCCGTGTTCGTGGAAGTAGAGGACGATGAAGCCACCGGGGCTTCAGCAGAAAGCGTGTTGCCCGAAATCGGGTCGACAGCGTCCGAAGCTTCGACCGAGACCGTCGGAGCGGTCTGAGGTTGTACCAAGGTATCTGTTCTCGTTCCTACGGGATTCACCACAAGGAATACGGCTGCCGTGACCGCAGCGGCGGCGCTGAGGCCAATACTCCACTGACGGCGCATCAGCAGGGCCTTACGCCGGTCGAGGGCCGCAGAAATGACGTCCCACGAAGACGGATCGGGCGCCAGTTCCCGATGGTCGAGTTTGCTCTTGAAGAGCTGTCGGAGTTCCTGTTCCGTCATCTTTAAAAGAGCGCTACTTTATCGACCAATTTGCGGAGCAAGCCCTGAAGTGTTTTGCGGGCTGTAGAGAGATGCCATTTGGACGTACCCTCGGAAATCGAGAGCATTTCGCCAATTTCTTTGTGGTTGTAGCCGTCCAAGATGTAGAGGTTGAACACCTTCTGGCTGATTGGAGGCAGGGTGCGGATCAAAGCCTCGAGCGATTCCGCATCGTAGCGCTGCTCCGCCTCGTTGTAGTCCATCGAATCGAGCGGCATGCTGTAGTCGAAGCTCTCCACAAAGTCGAGTTTGTCCCGGGTTTTTTTCCGGAACTCGTCGATTACGGTGTTGATGGTCACACGCTTGGCCCAGGCTTCGAAGGGGATGGCATCGGAATACTGATCCATGCGGGTCAGAATCTTGAAGAAGGCCATATTCAACAGCGCCTCAGCATCTTCTCTGTTCTTCTCGTAGCGGAGGCATATGCCCATCAGCCCCGAATAGCAACGCTTGTACAGCTCGTGCTGTGCTTTGCGATCTTGCATTCGGCAAGCTTCTATCAGCGTGGCCTCGATGTTCATTGTGCCTTGTGCAGGTAAGCGTAAGGTACGAAGAATCGGATTATGAGGCTTGTGGGCGTCCATGATTCGGGGTGGCACTGTGTAGTATATACGCAAAGACGCCCGGAAAGGTTGGGAGACCTCCGCATCAACCGCATCTTGGATATGGTGCCGGTCATGGATGGGATTCAAAGGTCAGCCTTCGAAGGGCAGATCGAATTGGGTCAGCTCGGAAAACTGCGCAAGCCGGGCTCCGAGTTCGCCAGGGGCAATGTTGGCCAAGCGCTCGGTGCCGAATTGTTCGACCGTAAACGAGGCGAGGGCCGATCCATAAACGACCGCCCTCTTGAACTCGCTGTGTTCCAACTGACCCGAATGGGCGAGATAACCTATCCAGCCCCCGGCAAAACTATCGCCGGCCCCTGTGGGGTCGAATACGTCTTCAAGGGGGAGGGCCGGCAGGATAAAGATTCGTTGACCGTCAAACAGCATGGCTCCGTGTTCGCCCTTTTTGATGATGAGCACCTTGGGACCCATGGTCAAGATTTTTTTGGCGGCCTTGACGAGCGAATATTCTCCCGAGAGTTGGCGGGCTTCTTCGTCGTTGACTGTCAAGACGTCGACCATGGTGAGTGTGGTGAGCAAATCGTCCCAAAAGTGGTCCATCCAAAAATTCATGGTGTCCATAACCACCAGCTTAGGGCGGCTCTTCATTTGCTCGAGCACCTTGCGCTGGAGCGAGGGCATCAGATTGCCCAGCATTACGTAGTCGCAGTTCCGCGAATCTTCCGGAACCACGGGCTCGAACTCGGCGAGCACATTCAACTGGGTGTCGAGGGTATCTCGGGTGTTGAGATCGCGGTGATAGCGTCCTGCCCAAAAAAAGCTGTCGAGGTCCTTGCGCTGCTGAATACCGTCGGTATTGATGCCCCGGGCGCGGAGCATTTGAAGGTGTGCTTCGGGAAAATCGCGGCCCACAACGCTCACCATTCGGATGTCGTTGCAGAGATAGGATGCGCTGAGCGCGCAGTAAGTGGCGGCCCCGCCGAGGATGCGTTCGCGGCTTCCAAATGGGGTTTCGATGCTGTCAAAGGCCACGGTACCAAGGACCAATAAACTCATCGGATTTGTTTTAGGGGGTTTTCTTAGGGCTGCGAAAGATATTGTGGATGCGCTTAGGTTTGATTAATATTGCAGCCCGTTTCACGGGACGGTTTGTTTTTGTCGCCCGATTTCTGCTTCGCGCGTTATTGGTCCCAAAGACGGCTAGAAGAGAAATATTCCTCCTTAGCTCAGTCGGTTAGAGCATCTGACTGTTAATCAGAGGGTCCTTGGTTCGAGCCCAAGAGGAGGAGCAGAAACCCGGCACAGTCCGGGTTTTTTTTTGGAGGGATATAGTTTTTAGTGGGAGTTTGCATTTAGGAGCTTCTAGTTTGTAATTTGTAATTTTTAGTTAGGAGTTTAGAGTCAGGGGTTTACAGTTCATGTTTCCTATGGAGTTGCTGTAGGAGTCCGTCGAGTTTATGTGTGTTGCACAGGTAATCTACAAACCAACCCATTGAATTTCATAGCTATAAACTAAAAACCAACCCATTAATTATCAGCACCCGAAACAAAATTTTCCTCCTATCCCCCCCGAAGTTTTTTACGCAAGCCTTGGATGATCTTTTTAACCTCTTCAATTTCCTCTGCCAGTTGTTGATATTCAGATTGACCGAGGTAATTCAATTCGAAGGCTATAAAAAGGAGGTATTCTGTTTCAGCGGCTGATCCAAGCGAATAGTGAATAAACCTTACGAAATCGGCATTGCTGATGCGCGCTGAGCCTTCGGCCAGATTCGTTGGAATGGACGCGGCCGCTCTTCTCAGCTGGGAGGTAATTCCATAGCGCTCGTGGGAAGGGAAAGCCGCGGTTACCCGATAAACTTGCTTTGCCAACTTATGCGATTTTTGCCAGCCCACGAGATTGTGGTAGTCCTGCATTCTTGAAATTCTATGTTTGGCTCTTGTTGATGTGTAAAGGTATCACTACAAATTAGAGTCTGGTTTGATTTCGTCAATTTATTCTCGTCGGTGCTGCACAACGTTTTATATAATTGAAAATCAATAATTTATTTGTCTATTTCGTTGATTTGATGTAACTAAATCTGCCGAGAAAGTACTTGTAGAGTCAAAAAACCTGGTAGATTATGGTGGGTATTATGGCCGATTCCACGCAGCACAATTTCTTTCGCCCCTTGCTTTTGGACTTCATCAATCCGAATCACGGCTTGGTGTTACTCGCT
>WGMI01000020.1 GCA_016125155.1 bacterium | reverse complement strand
AACAGGGGCCAAGGTCTTTTTTACACCTGATCCGAAGGCTACAAAATCTGCTCAACGCCCTCCCAAAAAGACCTCGTCCCCTTTCTCATCAACTATCCTTCCTCCTTATTTCCAAAAATTGACATTCAGCAGGATCGACTATTCTCATTTGTCAGCTCTCAGTTTTTCGTGTAGAGTTTAGAAATCGGAGTTTTTAGTTTGGGATGCTCAGTTTGCAGTGGTATGCATACCGTTTGGAATACAGCGTCGAATGGACGTTTTTTGGCAAGGGGCTCTTCGCAGAACCTGCTTCGAAACGGTACCTTCTTTACTTCACCGAGCGATGGAACTATAATTCGCCTATCGAAATGAAAAATCTCCTCAAACTCGAATCCCTCGCCTTATTGCTCGCGTCCATAGGCGTGTATTTTCACTTTTTTCCCGGAAATTGGATTCGATTCATTTCGTTGTTCTTCGCACCCGATTTGGCCTTCGTGTTTCTGTTGATTTCGCGAAAATGGACGGTGTTTGCGTACAACTTCCTTCATCATCAAGGCTTGTGCTTGATATTGCTGGGTATGGGTTATTTGCTCAAAATGGACCTATGGATTCAGGTGGGACTTATCTTCTTCGCCCATTCGGCTTTTGACCGGATCTGGGGCTATGGATTGAAGTATCCCGATCAATTGGATCGAACGCATTTGGGTTGGATCGGGAAACAAGCGTGGAGAAATGCCCCCGAGTCGAATGCCGTTGGGGGAGAGGCACACGATCGGTAAACGGGCCCAGGGGCCGAAAGGTCTCCTCTATGGACGGCAATAAAAATATTCATAATCAACCCATTACAATTCTAGTTGGACGGGCGTACCTTTGCGGCTCGGAAATCGCGCGGCGAACTGCGCCCGAGGTTCCGATCCTTGTTTGACTCTTGAACCGCCTCCAGCGGAACCCCCATCCATGAATTTTAGTGATCTCGGCCTGTTCGAACCCCTCCTCAAGGCGCTTTCGGAAGAAGGCTACACCCGTCCTACCCCCATTCAAGCTCAAGCCATCCCCGTCTTGCTCAACGGACGCGATTTATTCGCCTGTGCCCAGACCGGAACCGGAAAAACCGCGGCATTTGCGCTCCCCATTCTCCAGCACCTCTCGGCCGTAGAACAGACGAAAAAACCCCGGCCGATCCGGGCGCTCATTTTGACCCCAACCCGGGAGTTGGCCCTGCAAATCGAAGAGAGCTTTAAGGCCTATGGCCGCTATTTGCCGCTCGAAAGTGCCGTCATCTTTGGAGGTGTGGGTCAACAGCCTCAGGTGGATCGGCTCAAGCGCGGCATCGACATTCTCGTAGCTACCCCAGGTCGTTTGCTCGATTTGATGAGTCAGGGTTTTGTTCGATTGGACGGCCTGACGCACTTTGTGCTCGACGAGGCCGACCGCATGCTCGATATGGGCTTTATTCACGATGTCCGCAAAGTGATCCGCGCCTTGCCGCTCAAGCGACACAGCCTGTTCTTTTCGGCCACCGTGCCAGAGAGCATTCGCGAACTGGCCGCGCAAATTCTCGACCGCCCTTTGAGGGTGGAGGTTACGCCGGTTTCGTCTACGGCTGAAACCATTGGCCAACAGTTGTTTCTCACCAACAAGGCCGATAAGGGTAAACTCTTGCTGTATTTACTGGCAGAGAAGCGCATGAAGAGTGCGTTGGTGTTTACGCGCACCAAGCACGGAGCCAACAAATTGGCGGAATACCTCGAGAAGCACGGACACAGCGCCCAGGCCATTCACGGCAACAAATCGCAAACCGCCCGTCAAAATGCGCTCAAGGGCTTCAAAGACGGTCAATTGCAGTGCCTTGTAGCCACCGATTTGGCCGCCCGCGGCATCGACATCGACTTGCTTGAGCACGTAGTGAACTACGAGATTCCGAACGTACCCGAAACCTATGTGCACCGCATTGGTCGGACCGGCCGGGCCGGAGAAAAGGGAACGGCCTATTCGCTGTGCGAACCCGAAGAGCTGCCGAATGTGCGCTCGATCGAAAAGCTGATTGGCCGACCGGTTCCGCGCATCGAAGAGCACCCTTTCCCGATGGACGTTTCGGCCCAAATTGCCGCTCAGTCTAAGGGCCACCGCTCCAATAAGCCTGGGGCAGGGAGAAGTAACAAGGGAGCTGGGGCGCAACAAGGGCAACGACATCCCGGAAAATCGGACGCCAAGCCCTTTGGAGGAAAGGGGACAGGGCGCGAGCGTAGAAGTTTTCGGTAGGATCGACAACCGTTTCTTTTGAGAGAGGTTCTGAGGTTGGGGGCGCAATGTGTTTGTCGCATCTCGCGAACTCAACTGCGTACTGCGCCTGGCAGGAAGGATCTTCTAGGGTTTCGGTGTGTAGAATTCCGTTCGGGGAAGAGTTTCCCGGATTTGAGCGAGAAATGCGCGGCTTCAATGCGCAGTTATGAATCCAATCGGACAATGCCTGTAGGGATCGAAGTCGATGCGGTTCGGGGAGAATGAGGGTCATTTCAAATAAACGCACTCCGTCAGAAAGGGATTCGTCGCGTTCGCAGGCTACAGGGAGCGATTTCCACAAGGGCTCATAGCTGTGTACTGACGAAAGGCCTTCTGGCGTGGACCATCCCCAGTGCAAGGTGATATCGAGGTGTTCATCGTTTTGTACCTCGATGGAAAAACGAGTGGACGAACCCATTGCACCCATAGGTTTGATGTGGAATACGCAAGGGGCACCGAACTGTAAGAAGTCCAAGAGTTTTTGGGCATCGATGGTACGGGTCTGCCGTTGGAACAAGGCAGAAAGCGACAAACGTTGGAGAGAGCGTGAAATTTCTGATTGGCTGATTCCCAGTTCGGTTGCCAAAAATGCTTGAGTCCAATTCGAAGTCTGAAGGATGAGGATTTTAAAGGCGACCAGAATATCTTGAGGTTTCATGGTTGGATTGGTTTGTATAAATGTACGAATATTCTTTCACGAAGCAAAATTTGAACGGATGATGATCCGTTCGAGGGCCAACGAATCGGTACAAGTTGTTTTGGAGGGATTGGAGTGGAGTTTTGTGATTCAAGGAACGGGCAAACGAAAGCGTCCTACGAGAGAATGGACCCGGGTTCTGGGCGGGGAATTGATCGAATAGCGTGGTGGTTGGGTGAGGGGTATCGGAAACCCTTACCAGGCCTTGACGATCTTTTACCCGAAATCCGAAAATGGGATAAGTCTGATAATCAGATGGATCGTAACGAAAGTCTGAACGGTAGTCTGCGATTAAAGTAGAGCCTGCAACCCTTTACCCGAAATCCGAATATGGGATGAATTTGAGAATCAGAAGGATGGTTACGAACTCCTGAACCGGTTCTGATTTTTCGGCGCTGGGTCGGTAATCCTTTACCCGAAATCCGAATATGGGGTAAGTCGGAGAATCAAATGGATCGTTACGAAAGTCTGTACAGTAGTCTGCTATTGAAGTAGAGCCTGCAACCCTTTACCCGAAATCCGAATATGGGATGAATCTGAGAATCAGAAGGATGGGTACGAACTCCTGAACCGGTTCTGATTTTTCGGCGCTGGGTCGGCAATCCTTTACCCGAAATCCGAAAATGGGATAAGTCGGAGAATCAGAAGGATGGTTAGGAACTCCTGAACCGGTTCTGATTTTTCGGCGCTGGGTCGGCAATCCTTTACCCGAAATCCGAAAATGGGATAAGGCCGAGAATCAGATGAGTAGCTACGCTCAATCACGCTCATCACAAACTCCCACAGAGTACACCGCAACCCCCAATCCACAATTCGGGATTAGGAAACATCGGTTCTCCGCAATAAATGGTCGAACATCCTTGATCGCCGCACCCCTTGTTAAGGTTTGTTCTCCCTACAAGCCCAGTACCACAAACCTTTACTCTATCACGAGCCGCAATACTCTTCCTGTGGCGTTCTGCTCTATTCGAATAAAATAAATCCCCTTGGCTAGCTGGGCCACCGAGAATTCATTTTGGCCCGGTTTCAAATCCATTTGCAGAGCAGTTTGACCACTGGTCGAAAACACACCCAAGCGGCATCCCAGTTTCGCATCTAAGCCGAGCAGGCGCACTTGGTCTCTCGCAGGATTGGGCGCCAACACGGGTCGAAACACCGTGGATTGTTCTTCCAATCCGATACTCGCTGAATCGATCAGCCGAATCCAGCGGGTTTCGTGGGCCGCCATACTGCCCGTTGGTGCGTACACCAAACCTCCTTGGGCATCGACTTGAATCTGGCCCAGCGATGCCCCGCTCAGGAGATTCGTGGCTACATACGTCCCTGGCTCAAGGCTAGAGATCGGAAGGGTGAACTGCATCCCGCTCCGGGTCGCATGCCCGAAGTTCGCGGCGACCAACACCGCCTCGTCTTCGTGAATCCGGATCAAACCACCGGTTTCGGAATCGGATCCCTGCACCGCGAGCGGATAGCCCTGCCGCAAAGCGATGCTCGAATTCCGAGCATGAATCAAGGTGCGGTAGGTGTTCAACAGCGAACTGGGATCGTTCGATTGGGCCACGACGTTCTTCTGTGGATAATCAGAATTAACACTGCGCCAGGGCGATACGGTACTGAATCCGGCATACAATCCCGAAGTCCATTGCATGGGAGTCCGCTTATTTTCGTCAGGCCCGGACCCGACCATGCCGATTTCTTCCCCGTAATACAGAAAAGGAGCTCCGGGCAAGGCCAAATACAGGGCCGCTGCTTGTTTCATTTTGACCCAATCAGAGCCCAACACTTCAAAAGCACGGGTTTGGTCGTGGTTGGTCAGAAAAGGCGCTATTTGCAGCGTGGGATACGACTGTATTACATTTTCAAAGGTTCCGAGAAACGTCGGGGCCGAACCCCCATTCACGGCGCCCAATACCGCTCCGGCCAAGTCAAATTCAAAACACACATCGAGCAGGGTACTGTCGACATAAGGCACCACATTCGATGTCGTCGACCACACTTCGCCCACGGTAAAACACTCGGGATCGTTGCCTTTGACGTGATCGTTATAGTCGCGGAGCAACTGAAACGTCTCGGGCGTATTCTCGAGCACGGATCCGTCTTCGTCCAAGTATTTGATGGCATCGAGCCGGAAACCATCGATGCCCTTGCTTTGCCAGAACGTCAGCGCATTGAAAATATCGGTTTTGACCGGAGGATGGTCATAGTTGAGATCGGGCATTCCGCCCCAAAACAACCCATAGTACCAAGATCCCCCTGCTTGGTGCCAAACGGTTTGCCCCCAGGGTCCTTGGTAGCCGGGGTTGAAGCTCGACCACCGATAGCGGTTGCGATCGGGATGGTTCGGGTTGCTCTGAGCGCCCAAAAACCAAGGGTGCTGGCTCGAGCTGTGGTTCATCACAAAATCCATAATTACCTTGATGCCGCGGGCGTGGGCCGAGTCCAAAAAGGCCTCGAAGTCGGCCATGCTGCCGTAGTCGCTTTCAATGCCTTGATAGTCGGTTACGTCGTAGCCATGGTAGCTCGGTGACGGATTGATTGGCATGAGCCAAATACCCGTAATCCCCAAATCAGTCGTCGTATTCGGGTCACCGTCGTTCAGGTAGTCGAGTTTGTCGATCAAACCACGGAAGTCGCCCCGACCGTTGCCATCGGAATCTTTAAAACTGCGCACAAAAATTTCGTAGAATATCACATCGTTCCACCAATATGTGTCAAAATCCGTGTCAAACAAGCAGTTGGAGCAATCGGCAAAACAATGGGTCAGTCTTCGCGGAGCCGATTGGGTTTGGAGGGAACGGTAATTACCGCCCACAGCACATTCCGAGGGCACCGATTCGGCCGAGCCTGGACCGTCCCCGTTGTGAAATCGATAGAGTACGGTTCCCGTTCCGGACAGATAAGCCGGAGCCCAAAAGCGACCGCCACCGCGCGCTTCCAGGGGCAAACCAAATTGGAAATCAGAACCCAAACCAGCCTCGTCGAGAAAATCTCCACTGACGAATACTCCGTTCGGATTCGGTGAGGCCCCGCTCAAATCTACCTCGAACACGGTATAGCCCACGCATTCACCAATTCGAACCGGGGGCTGGTCGAGCCCCTCTGAACCCACTACCATCCATCGGTTGACCACACCACCTTCGTACTGACCGCATTCAGGGGTCAATTGGTCGTGGGTATCGCCCCAATCGTCGCCATTGATGAATTTGTAGCGGTAGCTCCCGGGGGGCAGCATCAGCGTGATGTCGAAAATGCTGTCGCCGTCGGCATCGCTCAAGGCAGTGGTAGAAGGATCCCAGTTGCCTCCAGGGCCGATCAGGCTCTGAAAATCGCCAGCCACGTGGACGCCATCCGGACTGAGGATTTGTTGACGTAAGTCGAGTTGGAGCCGCACCGATACGTTTTGCCCGAACGCAGGAAAGAATACCAAGCCACAAAGGCCGGTGAGGGCGGAGAGAAGTCTGACGGGAGCGTACATTAAAACGAAGCGCCGAAGCGAATTACAGGGTTGGCAAAAAGTGAGCGTTGACTGTTGTAGAGCACGTTGTACAAAATTTGAAAAAAGGCCCCGCCTTCTTGAGGCATATAGCTCAGTCCTAAATAAAGACCAGGAACCCACTCTCGTTGCACCGTGTATTCGTATGATACAGGATTGACGATCAAAACATCGGTATTGAGCATTTCGTATTCCGCACTGATGGCAATTGGACCAATGATGTTGTACGAGGCAAAAGGGCTGAAACCGTACACGCTTTGTTCGTATGTCGGTCGTACCCTTTGGTCTTTCAAATAAAAATAGGTGAATCCGACCCCGGCATTCAATCGATCGGTAAACCAATAGCCCACACGGGGACTGAGGGCGACCGCTGTATAGCTGCCGAATTGAAGACTGAGCCAACCTCCATAGGTCATTCGGGTGGGATCGAACCGAGACCGGCTGTTGCTTTCGCTCGGGGTCTTTTGTACGCCGGGTTCCGGTTTTTGGGCCGGTTCGACCACGGGCTTGGGCTTGGGTTCTTCCACGTTCGCCGACGGTGTCGAAGGGGCGTCGGCTGAGTCCGGCACGGAAGGCTTTTTTTCGAAACGGCTCGGAGTTTGCGCTTCTAAGGCTAGGGTTACAAACAGAAGCGGAAGGAGGAATCTCATGTTCAACAGCCGAAATGGACTATAAAGGTAAAGCCAAGAGGGGCTTACCGCATACTGAACGCATCAGCGCTTTCCTTGTTGTAGTTTTGACCACCGCTGAATTTCCCCACTTTGATGGATCGCTATTCCTTTCTGGGAAGCGTGCACGCCGCCTTCGTCGACGAACTCTACGATCGCTATCTGCAGCATCCCGATCAAGTCGAGCCGAGTTGGCGCGCCTTTTTTCAAGGGTATGACTTCGCTCGGGAGGCTTATTCTTCCGATGCTTCCGATTTGGGCCATCGGGCCGAAGTCCCGGAAGAAGTGCGCAAAGAGTTTCAGGTCCTCGACCTCATTGCCGACTACCGCAAAAGGGGACATCTCTTTACCGAAACCAATCCGGTTCGGGCGCGCAGGGTGTACACCCCCAGTCTGGATCTCGTCAACTACGGTCTTTCGGATGCCGATCTGGAACGCCCGTTTATGGCGGCTTCAGAGGTGGGACTAAAAGCCCCGGCTCCGCTCAAGACCATTGTGGCGCATTTGCGCAAGGTGTACTGCCAGTCGATTGGCATCGAGTTTATGTACATCCGCGATGTCGAAAAGACGCAATGGATTAAGTCCAAGTTGCACCTGAACGAAAACCAGCCAAGGTTTACCCCCGAGCAAAAGGTGCACATTCTGCGCAAGCTCAATGAAGCGGTATCGTTCGAGAACTTCTTGAATACCAAGTTCGTTGGCCAAAAGCGCTTTTCGGTAGAAGGCGCAGAGTCCCTGATTCCCGCCCTCGATGTATTGGTGGAACACGCCGCCGAACACGGGGTGCGCGAAGTGGTGATGGGCATGGCGCACCGGGGTCGACTCAATGTATTGAGCAACATTTTTGGCAAGTCGCAGCGCGAAATTTTTAGCGAGTTCGAGGGAAAGGCGTTCGACGAGGAAGGCTTTGATGGAGACGTCAAATACCACCTCGGTTATTCGAGTGTTCGCACTACCCAATCGGGCAAGGAAATTCGGTTGAATTTATCGCCCAACCCCTCACACCTCGATTCGGTCGATCCCGTGGTGGAGGGCATTGCCCGGGCCCGCTGGGACGAGCGCTATGCGAACGAGCCCGGAACGGTGCTCCCCGTCTTGATTCACGGAGATGCGGCCATTGCCGGTCAAGGGGTGGTCTACGAGGTGGTACAAATGGAAATCCTCGATGGCTACCGCACTGGAGGGACCATTCATCTGGTCATCAACAACCAAGTGGGCTTTACGACGAACTACCTAGACGCCCGCTCTTCTACCTATTGCACCGACTTGGCTAAAGTGGTCTTGGCGCCAGTGCTCCATGTCAACGGAGACGATGTAGAAGCGGTTTGTCACGCGGTGCTCTTTGCCGTGGAATACCGTCAACGGTTTCAGCGCAACATCTTTATCGACCTGCTGTGCTATCGGAAATACGGGCACAACGAAGGAGACGAACCCCGTTTTACCCAGCCCTTGCTGTACAAGATTATTTCGAAACACCCCAACCCGAGGGTGATTTACTTCTCCAAACTCGAATCGGAAGGGGTGGTCGCGGCCCCCGTGCTTCGGCAGATGGAGGAGGAGTTCAAGGCCATGCTCGAAGAGCGCTACGATGAGTCCAAGAAAATTGAGCGCAATCACATTACGCCGTTTCTGGAAGAGGACTATCGGGGATTTCGGACGGCCCTGCCCGACGATTTTGACCGCTCTCCAGACACCGGGGTCGATCGGGAAAAGTTGCTAAGCGTGTCCCGATCGTTGACGACCCTGCCCGAGAACAAGACCTTCTTCAACAAAATCAAGCGGTTGATCGAAGACCGGCGGAAAATGGTCGAGGAGTTCGATCGCATCGATTGGGGTATGGCCGAGCTGATGGCCTACGGAACCTTGTTGCTCGAGGGGTTTGGCGTGCGCTTGAGTGGGGAAGACAGCGAGCGGGGCACCTTTTCGCATCGCCATGCCATCGTCAAGGTGGAAGACTCAGAAGAAGAAATCAATATACTGTCTGGCCTCCCCGGTGCTCAGGCGCGTTTCGAAGTCTTCAATTCGCATTTGAGCGAATACGGGGTTTTGGGATTCGACTACGGTTATGCGCTCGCCCGTCCCGGAAGTTTGGTGTTGTGGGAAGCCCAATTTGGCGATTTCGCCAATGGGGCTCAAATCATCATTGACCAATACCTCGCAGCGGCGGAAGACAAATGGAAGGTGCAGAATGGGCTGGTGTTGCTGCTGCCGCATGGGTACGAGGGTCAGGGAGCAGAACACTCCAGCGCCCGCTTGGAGCGCTTTCTCCAACTCTGCGCCCAGTTGAATATGCAGGTGGTCAATGTGACCACCCCGGCCAATTTCTTCCACCTCTTGAGAAGGCAAATGCACCGTCCATTCCGCAAGCCCTTGGTGGTGATGAGCCCTAAGAGTCTGTTGCGGCTCCCGGCCTGTGTCTCGCCCCTCTCGGATTTCGAACAGGGCCGTTTTCAGGAGGTTCTCGACATCGACAATCCCGAACCCATGGCCGTGCGCAAATTGGTGTTTTGCTCGGGCAAGTTGTACTACGAATTGTTCGATCGACGCGCACAACTCGGTCTCAAAGAGGTCGCGCTTGTGCGGCTCGAGCAACTCTACCCCTTCCCGCACAAATCCTTTGATGCTGTGCTAAAGCGCTATTCCAAAGTAACCCAAACGATTTGGGCCCAAGAAGAGCCGGCCAATATGGGGGCTCGAGCCCATGTGCTCTTGAGCGTCCGTACGGTCGATTGGATCGAAATTTGTCCGTCCGCCAGCGCCTCTCCAGCCTCCGGGTCGCACCAAGCGGCGCACCACATACAGGAAAGAGTGATATCCGGAGTGTTCAATGCTTGATGATTTAAGCCCTGATTGCGATGATTCTCGAAATGAAAGTGCCCTCTCCGGGCGAGTCGATCTCTGAAGTCGAAATTGCCAACTGGTTGGTTCAAACCGGCGATTATGTCGAGAAAGACCAAGAGATTGCCGAAGTAGACAGCGATAAGGCCACCTTGGCGCTTCCGGCCGAAGAAAGCGGCATCATCACCCTGATCGCCGAGGCCGGTCAAACCGTAGCCGTTGGTCAGGTGGTGTGCACCATCGATACTTCTGCGGCCAAACCCAAAGGCCAAGGCGGAGGGACGCCCAAGGTAGAGGCCAAGGTCAAGTCCGAATCGAAGCCCGCGAGTCATGCCCCCGCACCGGTCGCTGCATCGACGAACTATGCCACGGGAACCCCTTCTCCCGCAGCGCGCAAGTTGATGGACGAAACGGGCGTGTCCCTGTCGAGCGGAAGCGGCCGAGATGGGCGCATCACCGTCGAAGATGTCCGTAAGGCTGCGGCCAGCATGGGCAGCCCGGGGGGTGGAAGCCGGGGTTCGGAACGCAAGCGAATGAGCAGTTTGCGCCGGAGCTTGGCGCGTCGCCTGGTTTCGGTCAAGAACGAAACCGCCATGTTGACCACCTTCAACGAGGTCGATATGCAGCCCATTTTTGAGCTCCGCGCCGCGCACAAAGAAGCGTTTGCGGCCAAGCACGGTGTGGGTTTGGGTTTTATGAGCTTCTTTACCAAGGCCGTAGTCCGAGCCCTAAAACTGTTCCCCCAGGTCAATTCCATGATCGATGGAGAAGATTTGGTAAGCTACGATTTTACCGATGTTTCGATCGCGGTATCCGGTCCCAAAGGATTGATGGTCCCTGTTTTACGCAATGCAGAGAACCTCAGTTTTGCCGGAATTGAAAACGAAATCAAGCGTTTGGCCAACCGGGTGCGCGAGGGCGAAATCACCTTGGACGAAATGACCGGAGGGACCTTTACCATCACCAATGGGGGCGTATTCGGCTCGATGTTGTCGACCCCGATTTTGAACCCCCCCCAAAGCGCGATTTTGGGGATGCACAACATCGTGGAACGCCCTGTAGTCCGCGATGGTCAAGTGGTGATTCGACCGATTATGTACGTGGCCCTGAGCTACGACCATCGGATCATCGACGGCCGGGAAAGCGTTGGTTTTTTGGTGGCAGTCAAAGAGGCCCTCGAGAATCCACTCGAACACCTCATGAACGGACAGCCCCTGCGCGCCCTCGAGCTCTAACATCCTTTTTTCGCTTCGCCCCATGACCGACCTCGAAATTGCGCGCGGCGTGGAGCTGCGACCCATCGCCGAAGTGGCGGCCCGCTTGGGTATTGATTCAGACCGCATCGTGCCCTACGGGCGTTACATCGCCAAACTGCCCCTCGATTTGCTCGAGCCTTCGGGCAAGGCGCGGGGTCGTCTGATCTTGGTTTCCGCCATTTCGCCTACGCCGGCTGGAGAAGGAAAAACCACCACTACGGTGGGTTTGACCGATGCACTGGCCAAACTCGGACATTCGAGCATGGCCGTGCTCCGCGAACCTTCTCTGGGACCGGTTTTTGGCATCAAAGGAGGAGCCACCGGAGGAGGTAAGGCCCAGTTGGGTCCGATGGAAGACATCAACCTTCATTTTACGGGCGATTTTAACGCAGTCGAAAAGGCACACAACCTGCTTTCGGCCTATTTGGACAACCACCTCCATCATGGATTGGAGCCCTACATCGATGTCAGAGACATCCTCTGGAAAAGGGTTATGGATTTGAGCGATCGGTCCCTGCGCTCTATCGTGCTCGGGATGGGTAAAAAGGCCGACGGGGTTCCTCGTCAAAGCGGGTTCGACATCACGGTGGCCTCGGAAGTGATGGCGGTTTTGTGTTTGTCGAGCGGAGTGGCCGATCTCAAACAACGGCTGGGCCGCATCGTGTTGGCCACCGATGGCATCCATACCGTTCAGGCTTCCGATTTGGGCGCCGAAGGTTCTATGGCCGCCTTGTTGCGCGATGCCCTCAAGCCGAATCTGGTTCAAACGCTCGAGCACAATCCGGCCTTGGTACACGGAGGGCCTTTTGCCAACATTGCCCAGGGCACCAATACGGCTCTGGCCACCCGCATGGCGCTGGGTTTGGCCGACTACGCCGTCACCGAAGCGGGCTTTGGATTCGACCTGGGGGGCGAGAAATTCCTCGACATCAAGTGTCGGGAAACCGGAATGTACCCTTCGGCCGTGGTATTGGTGGCCACCATCCGCGCTTTAAAATACCACGGAGGCATTGGTCTAGAGCAACTTACAACGCCCAATGTGGAGGCCCTGAAATTGGGATTTGTCAACCTCGAACACCACATCAATAGCGCGCGGTTGTTCGGATTCGACCCTGTAGTGGCCCTCAACCACTTTCCTACGGACAGTTCCGAAGAGACGGAGGCGCTCTTGGGTTGGTGCGCGGCGTTGGGAGTGGCGGCGGTGCGCTCAGAGGTATGGGGTCAAGGTGGTGTGGGTGGCGTTGCCCTCGCCGAAGCGGTGGTAGAAGCCTGCGCCAAAGCGCCGAAGACACCTCGGTTTCTCTACGAACGCAGCGATTCGCTCGAAGCCAAAATCGAGAAAATTGCCCGTGGATTGTACGGGGCAGCTTCGGTCGAGTATTCGCCTAAGGCCAAGTCTCGGCTCAAGTTGGCCCGATCGCTTGGAATGGAAGAGGCCTTGGTCTGTATGGCCAAGACGCAAAAATCGCTCTCACACAATCCGGCATGGCTTGGGGCCCCAAAAGGCTACGTTTTTGAAATCAGCGATCTGGAAATTGCCGCAGGGGCCGGGTTCGTCGTTCCCATCGCCGGAGAAATGATGCGGATGCCCGGTTTGCCCGCCCGTCCAGCGGGACTATCGATGAACCTCAACGACCAAGGCCAAATAGAAGGTTTATTTTAACACGATTGTCGCTCAGCGGACTCGACGCGATCTCTGGTCAGACGTTAACTTTGGTCCACTTGTTGTTTTGATTCCCCCAACCTTAAAATCGGTTTGTCATGAAAATGTATTTAAGCGCCGTCCTGGCGTTGATCGGTATACAACTCTTCGGGCAAGAACAAAAGCCCAGCCCAGCTCGGGAAGCCCGTGGCATGGTGGACGGTGTTGAGGTTGTGATTCAATACAATGCCCCCAGCGTCAAGGGACGCAAGATTTTTGGAGGTTTGGTGCCCTTTGGCGAGGTGTGGAGAACCGGCGCGAACGAAAACACCACCATTGAGTTCAAAGAGGCCCTCAAGGTGGGAGACCAAATCGTCAAACCCGGTAAATACGGTTTGTTTACCATCCCGGGAGAAAAGACCTGGACCTGGATTTTGAATGTGGACAACAACAATTGGGGTGCGTACAAATACAAACAAAACCGGGACGTCATGCGCCAGGTGGCCGATGCCACTACTGCTTCAGAATCGACCGAGCAAATGACCTTTCTGGTCGATGACTCAGGCATTGAACTGCGCTGGGCGAATACGTCCGTGCGCTTGCCCATGTCCGCAGCGAAATAAGTACGTCTTCGTCCTTTGCGCATCGATAAATTCTTGTGGTGCGTGCGTTTGTTCAAGACCCGCTCTCTGGCCGCTGAAGCGCTGGGGGCGGGTTTTGTTCGAATCAATCAGGTCGACGCCAAGGCTTCGCGGGTGGTCAAAGAGGGTGATGCCATCGAACTCAAACGAGAGGGCATTCGGTGGACCTACCAGGTCCTCAAACTTCCTGTATCTCGGGTCAGCGCATCTTTGGTGCCGACTTTGATAGCAGACATCACCGAGGCCGCGGAGCGCGAAAAACACGCTATGGTGCAAATGATGCAAAAGTTTCAGCGGAGCAAGGGAACCGGTCGACCGACCAAAAAAGAGCGCCGCGATATAGAGCGCATCGACTTTCAGGACGGCGATTCAGCTCCGGAGTCCTCGGATCGGTGAAACTCGGGTAGGCGCAATACGAAGCGACTCCCCGTTTCGAGGGGATGATATTCCAACGAACCCCGGAGCAATTCGGCATAGCCCGAAGCGATGGCCAATCCCAGCCCCGTGCCTTGGTGGGTCTTTGACAAACCTTGGCTTCCTTGGATATACGGTTTGAAGATGCGTTCTCGGTCTTCCGGTGGAACTCCAGGTCCGGCGTCGTCAACCCAAATGAGGAGATGATTGTCCTCTTGGCGCACACCCAGGGAGACCGTCGAGCCTTTTGGGCTGTACTTTAAAGCGTTGCTGATCAGGTTTTGCACGATCACCTTGAGCAGGACGGCGTCCGTTGACCACCGAAGGGGTCGAGGAACTTCGATCTCCAATGGAACTTCCGAGGCCTTTGACAAAGGCTGAAACGATTCGAATACTTGGGCGAGGAGCAGATCGATGCGGTGCGAACCCGGAATGGCCTCGGTTCGTCCTGCCTCCAAGGTGCCAAAACCGAGGATGGACTGAATCGAATCCAACAGTCGCCGGGCGCTGACCGAGAGCATGCGCACCATTTCCCTTTGACGGCCTTGGGTTTCCTGTTCGAGCAATTCGGATAAACCCAGAATGCCATTCAGCGGGGTTCGAAGTTCGTGGGTCATGTTTTGCAGCACCGTGCTTCGGAACAAAGCCTGGTCCTCGGCATTTTGACGAGCTTCGTCCAACCGTTGATTGAGCTGCCGAATCGATCGGTTTTTCGAGTGAAAGAGCCCCAAGGCGATAAGGCTCAGTGTGGTCAGGGTCAACAAACCGATGACCGCCAGTTGTTGGGTACGCATGCGCGCTGCGCGCTCGAGGTTTTCGGCTTTGAGCAACTGGATTTGGGCCTCGTCTTGCGCCCGAGAAAAACTCCGCTCCAGTTCGAGAACATGGCGCGCACTAGTTTGGTCGTGAAGACTGTCGGTATACAGCAAGGCCTGTTTGAGGTGAAACAAAGCCTCGTCTGGTCGATGAAGGGTTTCGAGCAATTCCGCCCGTCTTTGGTGATACCGCAAGCGGAGCTCGGCATCTCCGTGTTCAAACAGCGGGGGCACCTGATCGGTCGCTTTGATGGCCCTATCTAACTGATTTTTCCTCATCCAATACTCGCTTAGATTGATGAGTACTGAAGCTTGACCCTTCCTGTCTCCAATGCCTTTGCGAAGTTCAAGAGCCTCAAGGAAGAGTCCTTCAGCTCGCGGATCGCCCCGTTCGGCCAACAGCATGGCCCAATTGTTCAAACTGCTCGCCAATCCTGGGGCTTTGTCGTGCCTGCGCTTGATGCGCACAGAGCGCTCAAACAGGGCCAGAGCCGAGTCCTTTTCGTCCCCGGCTAGGTAGAGGGTGCCCAGCGTGTTCAAACTCTGGCCGTAACGGGCAGAATCACCGAGTTCGGCATAGATTCCGAGGGCTTCCCGAGAAAAGAACTTGGCTTCGGGAAGATCTCGGGTCGATCGATGCACAATCGACAGGTTGTTGTAGGTCTTGGCAAGGCCCAGCCGGTTTGAGTCGGATTCGAAGAGAGAAAGCGCCTTGAGATAGCATGCCATGGCGCTGTCCATGCGCGATTCGAGGTAGAAAACCGCGCCCAAAGCGTTGAAAATTTCTGCACTCAGTTCTTTCGATCCCTTTCGGACCCGCGCTGTGCGCAATACGGACAAGGCGGAATCGTGGTCCGAGGTTTGTTGAAAGCTCTTTCCGAGTTCATATTCTGCGGCGGCGCGCACACTGTCGTTGAGTTTTGGGAGCGACAACAGATTCCTAAGACGCGTGCGCTTTTCCGCGAACTGCTCTGGAGCTAAGGCCCGGAGTTCGGAGAGTTCGCTTTGGGGCCTTTCTGAACCACGGGTAGACCGGGTCTGGGCAGTCATCAAGGTGCTTGAGCACGAAGCAAAAAGTGCACAACACAACAGCCCCTGGCGAAAGCGCGGGCCGAAACAAACAAGCTGTGCGATGGTCAGTTGAATTGGGGCTTTCGCTTCTCGAGAAAAGCCGTTGTTCCTTCTTTGAAGTCTGGGCTTTGAAAAAGGCTCCCAAAACTCTGGATTTCGGCTTCGAGTCCGCCCTCGAGATCGCGTTCGCCAAGTTCGATTAAGGCCAGGGCACGGGCAATGGCAGGAAAAGAATGCCCCGCCATTTTCTGGGCGGTTTCGAGGGCTGCTGGGAGCAGTTCTTCGAGCGGAAGCACGCGGTTGACCAACCCGGCTTGTTGGGCTTCTTCGGCCGACAGCATACGCGCGGTGCCGATCAACTCAATGGCGAGCCCCTTGCCGACCAGGCGCGCCAATCGCTGGGTGCCACCATAGCCGGGAATCAGCCCTAAAGTGACTTCGGGCAGACCCAGTTTGGCGTTTTGGGAGGCAAAGCGAAAATGACAACTCATGGCCAATTCGAGCCCTCCGCCCAAGGCATATCCGTTGATTGCGGCTATGACTGGGGTTTGCATTTGTGGAATAAAACCGAAGAGCTGTTCATGGCCTTCCCGGGATAAGTCTTCTCCTTGAGGCGCTTGAAAATCAGCGAATTCGGATATATCGGCTCCAGCGGCAAACGCCTTGGTGCCCGAACCTGTCAAAACAATGCAGCGTACCGAAGCATCGGCATCCAAAGTGCGCAGCGTAAACCCCAGTTCGCCGATCAGCGCGCGGTTCAGGGCGTTGAGTTTGTCGGGTCGGTTGAGTTCGAGCACAACAACCGAGCCCTGCCGGGTTTGGAGGAGAAGCGAATCGCTCATGCGTGGTGGGGTATGGGGGTCAAAGGTAGACAGAGAAAAAAGTCGGTTCCACCCCTTGAGGGAGATTCGAACCAGATGCGGCCATTCATCGATTCGACGATGCTGCGTGCCAAGGCCAGTCCGAGCCCCATCCCCCCACTTTTGGTCGTAAATCGTGGCTCAAAAATGCGCTCGGTCATCGATGGAGGGATTCCACTCCCGTTGTCTCCAATGCGCACCCATACTTCCCGGTATTCCCTTGCCATTACCTCTACTTCCACCCGGGGCGTGCGATCGGAAGGTACGCTCTGAAAGGCATTTTTGAGCAGGTTGTTCATCACCCTCAATAACTGAGCTCTGTCTCCCATTACCTGGGCTTCGAGCAATCCGGTTCGCCATACCAGACCCGATTCACGATACAATTCTGCGCTGCGGTGTACAATGTCGATCAGGTTGAAACGCTCCATTCTGAGTTCGGGCATGCTGGCAAAACCCGAAAACGCATCGGCAATTTCGCTGAGTGCGTCGATTTGTTCTATCATCGAATTGCTGAAGGCCCGGATGCGGTTTTCGTTCCATTGCTCAGACTGCCGCTCAAGCATTTGCACTTGCAATCGCATGGGCGTGAGAGGGTTTTTAATTTCATGGGCCACTTGGCGCGCCATTTCCTTCCAAGCCTGGTCGCGCTGATTCCGAGCGAGGTGCACAGCACTTTCTTCCAAACTTTCCAACATTCGGTTGTATTCTTCCACCAAGCGGCCCACTTCGTCCCGGCCGTCGATCGGCAAAGGCTTGTTGTGTCCATCGAGACGGGTTTGGCGCATCCGATCGCCCAATTCGCGCAAGGAGCGGGCAATGCGGTTGGAGGTGACAAAGGCGAGCAACACTGCTCCCAGAAAGAGCAGCGAGTAGATTTCGCCCAGGCTTTTGAGAAAGGCCTTGAGTTCGTTGAGGTGATCGCCCCGGGGCGAGAAATAAGGCAAGCTCAAAACCCCCAGAGGAGACCCATTGCCGTCCCGCAAATAGTCAAAGCTGAACATCGAATTGAGGCTGTCGGACTCCTTGGACGCCAAGACCACCGAGTTTTCCCCTTGTCGCAACCGCATGGCCGCGGGTTCTGGCAACCAAGGGTCTACAATGTTTTGCTCGACCAATTCGGGGTGCGATGAAATCAATAACCGTCCGTCGAGGCTGTAGATGTTGATGGGCAGGTCGTGAATTTCGGCCAATTCGCACACCTTGGTATCAAAGAGACGCACGAGGCTGTCTGCCGAGGTGTACGGTCCGGCCGAGCCCAAAAAGAAGTCGATGGACGAAACCACCGCATACTCTTTGCGCCGCAGCCGCTCCAGGTGGTACTCTTCATTTTTGTTGCGAAAGTGGATGAGCGTGATGACCCCTGTCAAAAGGAAGGCCCCGAGCATCAGGCCCACCATCGAGAAAAAGATCCTCCAGCGCAGGCTCATAACGGGTTAGACGAGCCGCCGCACCCCCGCCGGTGCACCCTCAGTCGACATATCAATAGGGGTACGGAATTTCCGCAAAGCCCATATTGTAGAGGGTAAACGCCCATTTGTCTGCTTGTTCGTCGAGTACCATAGAGGTCGGTTTTCCCGCCCCGTGTCCGGCCTTGGTTTCAATTCGGATCAGGACGGGATCGGTTCCCGTATGGCACTCTTGAAGCCGGGCGGCAAACTTGAACGAATGGGCCGGTACAACGCGGTCGTCGTGGTCGGCGGTCATCACCATGGTAGCGGGATAATCCGTTCCCTCTTTCAAGGCGTGCACGGGAGAATAGCGGAGCAACTCCTTGACCATGGTTTCGCTGTCTTCGGCTGTTCCATAGTCGTACGCCCATCCGGCTCCTGCTGTAAACGTATGATAGCGAAGCATATCCAGAACCCCTACTGCCGGAAGGGCCACCCGAAACAATTCTGGACGCTGGGTCATGCAGGCGCCCACCAGCAATCCTCCATTGCTGCCTCCGTGGATGGCAAGGTGGGCTGGATCCGTATATTTTTCAGCAATCAAATATTCGGCGGCGGCGATAAAGTCGTCAAAGACGTTTTGCTTTTTCAGTTGGGTCCCCGCCGAATGCCAGGACTCTCCGTATTCTCCCCCTCCCCGAATATTGGCTACGGCATAAATGCCGCCCTGTTCCATCCAGACCAAATTCGACACGGAAAACGAAGGAGTCAGCGATATGTTGAACCCTCCGTAGCCATAGAGCAACACAGGGTTTTTTCCGTTGCGCTCCATCCCCTTTTTGTACGTCAAAATCATCGGAATTCGGGTGCCGTCTTTGGAGGTATAAAACACCTGTTCGCTCTCAAATGACGAAGGATCGAAGTCGACTTTGGGCCGGATATACTCTTTCGAGGTACCGGTTTTGGGGTCGTATTGAAAAATGGTATTGGGATAGACCGCGTTGGTAAAGGAGTAGTAGAGTTCGGTTTCGCCCGCCTTGGCCGAAAACCCGCCCGCGGTGCCCAAGCCGGGCAAGGTGACATCGCGCAACCATCGGCCTTCGACGTCGTATTGCTTGACGAGGCTGGTGGCGTCCTTCAAATAGCGACAAAACACAAAGCCACTGCCTGTGCTCGCCTCCATCGGCATATCCACTTCGGGCACGAGGTCGACCCATTGCGTCGGTGCGGGATTTTTGGCGTCTACCGACACCAGTTTGCTGTTGGGGGCGTTGAGGTTGGTGTGCACAATCAATCGGTCGCCCACCGTCGTCAAGACGTAGTGGTCGTTGTCAAAATTGTTGACCACGGGCACAATGGGGGCGTTTGGAACGCTTAAGTCTTGGACGTACAGCTCATTTCCCGTAGTAGAGATGGCGGCCGAAATTTGGAGGAAGCGACCATCTTCCGTCACCGAGCCCGACACATATCTCCTTTTTTCGGCTCCCCCTCCAAAGATCAGGGCGTCCTCTTTCTGGGGCTGACCTACTTTGTGGAAATAGAGTTTGTGCTGATCGGTTTTGGCGCTCAGGGCGCTTCCCTCCTCGGGCTTGTCGTAGCTGCTGTAGTAAAAACCCTCGTTGCCTTTCCAAGAAAGCCCGCTGAACTTGACATCCCTCAAGGTGTCTTCGATGCGCTCCCGGGTTTGCGCATCCATTACCACCACTTTGCGCCAATCGCTACCACCTTCAGAAATCTGGTAGGCCACCAAACCGCCGTCTTTGGAGAATTCGATGCCCGCGAGAGAAGCCGTTCCATCGGCGCTGAATTGATTCGGGTCGAGAAACACTTCTTCGTTTCCCGATTCGTCTTTGCGATAGAGTACGCTGTGGTTTTGAAGCCCGTCGTTTTTAAAGAAGTAGGTAAAACGTCCTTCTTTAAAAGGCGCAGAGATTTTTTCGTAGTTCCACAACTTCTCGAGGCGGTCGCGAAGGGCTTTGCGGTAGGGAATTTTACCGAGGAACTCTTGGGTTACGGCATTTTGAGCTTCGACCCAATCGGCAGTTTCTTCAGAGAGATCGTCTTCGAGCCAGCGGTAGGGGTCTGGAACAGACTGACCGAAATACACATCGACGGTGCTGTCTTTGCGTGTATCAGGATAGTTCAAGCCGGAGGAGGGTTGAGACGGGTTACACGAAGGGCTCAAAGCGAGCAAAGAAAGTCCGATCCAGAGGTTCTTCATGAAGGAGGAAAAGCGGTGTGGAGATCAAAGTTAAGCGGATGTAAAAAAAAAACGCCCCGAAATCGAGGCGTTTTCTGCGTGGGCAAGGGTTAAAGTTCCCTTAATCCTTGAGGACCCGCACAACCGCCGTGCCCCCGGCATGGGTGGCGCGCAGCAGGTATACCCCTTTGGGAAGGACACTCAGGTCCAGCGAGTGCGCGGCGCCCGGAGCCAAGGTCACACCTTCGGTCGCAATGCGGCTTCCATTGAGGTTAGAGAGTTCCAAGACATATTCACGGGTTGAACCCGATTCCGAACGCACCACCAACATTCCATCGGTTGGGTTGGGGTAGGCGACCAGACCAAAGGCTAAGCCCCATTCTTCAACACCAATGTCGCAGGCATCACAAGAAGTAAAGCAGCGAACCGAATCGGCAAAGTCTACCGCGCCCAAGGCCAAGAAACGGTTGTAGCCTCCGAATCCATCGGGTACGCCACAATTGACCAAGGCTCCGCTGGCTTCGGTCCCTCCAGAGGTGTTGCCATTGATATACCGGAATTCTACCGTGTCGTTTTCGGGGACCATTACCGTCACCTCGTAGACCATGTCCCCATCGGGGTCGAGCATGGGGGTAGAGGCAGGATCCCAGTTGTTGAAAGTTCCAGCAACATGCACCCCATTGGCCGAGACGGTCTCCTCGCTCATATCCACCGCAAGGCTGAGGTTGATCATGTTCGGGTTGATCGGACAGTTGACGCACGAGCTAAAGCACACCACGGGGAAAGTGGTGTCGGCGTTGCCCGACAGCAGGAGTCGGTTGTAGCCTCCGAAACCATCGTTTTGACCGCAGGACGCCAAGTTGGCCGTAACCTCTTGAAAAGGCCAGTCGTTGCCGTTGATGAACTTAAACAACAACTGAGCCGAAGTGTCTACGGGCAAGGTCACCGTGTACACCATGTCCCCGTCGGGGTCGGTCATTGGGGTCGTGGCCGGATTCCATCCCTGGAAGTTGCCCGCAATGTGGACGCCATTGGCCGATACGGTTTCCAGCGCCATATTGACCGAGAAGGTCGCATTGACCGTTACCGGGTTCACGATGCAATCGGTACAGCCCGCAAAGCACACGATGGGCAGAACCGTATTGCCGCTCAGAACCACTTGTCGATTTTGGTTGACCGCGCAGGTGCCAGGCACCGATTCGTCGCTGCCCCAGGCATTGCCGTTGATGAATTTGTATTCGTAGGTACCCGCCGGAATCGTCACAATCAGTTCGTACACACCGTCACCGTCGGGGTCGGTCATCATGGCCGATGAGGGGTCCCAATCCGAAGGATAGCCCGCTTCGTCCTGCCAGTTGCCCGCCACGTGCACCCCGTTGGGCGAAACGGTCTGTTGGCTCATATTGACGCGGAATGTAAGGCTTTGGGCGGGCGGGGTGCAGTCGATCCACACCACGGCAGAATCGTAGCTCGGCAGCGGAGTCCCCCCGTTGGCAAAGCCGCCTGTACCCGAAGTAAGCACCTGGGCACCTGTGGGACACAACAGGCTGACGGTATAAGTACCGTTGTTGGTTCCGTCGAATAATCCATCGCCGAAACTGTCGTTGATGCGGAATTCAAAATAACCTCCCAAGGGCAAACAGACGGTGTCGATGTGGGTGGCGAGGGCCGCGTTGTACGGGTTTACATCGGCATAGGGACCGCCTGATGCATAGACGAGGCCAGTGGCCGTATCGGTGATCTCCCAAGTCGTTTCCGATCCGTAGATGTCGGTCACAATATTGACCACGACCTGTTCGCAGGGAATGAGCACCCCGTTCAAGGTCAGGTTGTCGATGGCCCAGAACCATGCCGGGGCATTGCCGTCGTCGTAGGTAAACCGGACCTTAAAGCTCGGGTTGGCGAGGGCAGTTACATTGAGGTCTACGTGATTGGGGGCTCCCCAAGCTCCGCTGGTCGCGGTTTGGTTGAGCAAGGTTACCCAAGCAGCGCCATCCCATGCTTCTACTTTGGCCGAGCTGCTGCCCGAATGGCGGTAGTACTGGTCGAATTCCAAATGGATGCTGTCAAGGCCCACTGTATTGAATCCTGGACTCTCTAAGGTGCCATTGGTGGCCGTTGCTGCGCTGACCAAACTGTCGTCGATGGCAAGGAAGGGGCTTCCATTGAGGCTATTTCCCCCGACTCCCGGAACGACTGAAGTCCATTGGGCTCCCATATTGCCGGGCAGGGGATTGACCGTGTAGTTGCACGGAATGCCCAGCGCAAACGATTCAGAATAGGGCACGGCATTCGAAGGTTGAGCCCCAGAAGTAACGTCAACCTGGGTCAGAGGTCCGACGCACAGCGGACTCACCACCCAATCGAATAGGTAATACCAACGGGTCTGATTGGCTGTAAAGTTGGTCGAGTCGATGGATACGACACCGGGCAACACATAGGGATAAACGGCCCCCGAAGTGGTCCGGAACAACTGACCCGGGCTGGCATTGAAACCAATATTGATGAAGTACACGCCGGGAGAGACTTCCAACCCCACAGGCACTTCATGCACACCCAACGAACTGACACTGAAGGGCGCGGAGGCAATCACGGTCCCGCCACCCGTCGTAGTCGGCGTCCAAATCTGAACCGATCCGCTCACCGCCCCATTGCTCTGCAGGGTCACCGAATCGAGTCGGAAGTAATCGAATGCCTCAAACCACATTCCGTTGGTGAAGTTGCCGAAGGAAGGCGTGGCAATGGTCGTCAAGGGACCCACGTGTTGGGCGCTGCCGCTTTCGTCGGCATAAGCCGCGAAGTAGGTAAGGTTGGATACCGCCGCAGGGGTCGTGTATTGCAGCCCATCGGCGACTACTGCGCTGTCGACATTCATCCAAAGGACCGTTTGACTGGGGTTGGCCGGGGCCGAAGCAGTCAACACTGCAGGTACGGGGCCACAGGTGGTCACGTCTTGGGCCATAGGCAAGGCAGCAATCGGACAGTTCAGAGCGAGGGTGGTAAAGCCCACGGGTCCGATCCAAGCGGAGTTGGACAAAGCGCACTGGCTGCGCACATAAACGTCGTAGGCAGTTGCCGAAGACAATCCCGTCAGATTCAATGGGCTTGTAGCAGGAGAGACCGACATTCCTGTGCCGGGCGTAAATCCGGTGGGCCCGTATTCCAGCACAGAATTGACGATTCCCATGCCCGCCGTCCAAGACACCGTGGCTTGAGCGGTCCCGACGTTGCTTATGGAGAGGTTGCTCGGGGCGTTGCACACGGGCGTCAGGGTAGTAAACGACACGGGGCCTACCCAAAGGGCCTGATTGAGCGAACAGTTGTTGCGCACATACACCTCGTATTGAGTCGCCGGGTTGAGCCCGCTGAGCGAGACCGAACCAGTAGTACTGTTGACCAGCGTTCCTGTTCCCGGAACAAACCCTATGGGACCGTATTCGACATCCGACGACAAGACTCCCGCTCCAGCAGTCCAAGAAACATCGGCAGAAACGGTGGTGATATTGCTCGCCGCAATACCCGAGGCTGCAGGGCAAGGTGGAATCGAGGTGGTCGCGCTGAGCGGCCCGACCTGGGTACTTGAACCAAAACTACACACCCCTTCAATATAAAAATCATAGGCAGTACCAGGGTTCAATCCCAATACGGTGTAGGGGCTACTGGCTGCCACAGCCGTGCCGGTGCCTGGCAGGAATCCCGACAGACCGTATTCCACGACCGAACTGGTATGCAGGGGTTGCGGAATCCAAGAAAGCGTTATGCTGTTGGTACCAACGCTTTGAATTTGAGCACCCGTAGGCGGTGTGCAAATTTGGGCGGGCGTTGTCCAGGCCAATGGCATCGACCAAGGACCGTTGCCAAAAGAGCAAATGCCCCGCACATAGGCTTGATAGGCTGTATTGGGCGTCAGGCCCATCAAAACCGTCGGATTGCTTGCGTTGGCGATCGTCGTGCCGCTGCCCGGGGTGAATCCCGAAACACCGTATTCGATTTGATAGCTCTGATAGTTCCCGGAACCGGTCCATTGTAACACAGCCGAAGTGGGATCTACCGTGCCCAGCGCAAATCCCTGAACGGTGTCGCACACCTGGGCAAGGGTGGTAAAGGAAAAGGGTCCGGTGACCGAGGAATTGCCGAAGGCACAAAAGGCCCGCAGGTAATAGTCATAGGCCGTTGTCGGGTTCAATCCCGTCAAGATCAGGGAATCTGAAGTGGTAGACAGGGTTGAACCGCTGCCCGGCGTAAATCCTTGGAGGCCGAATTCGAGTTGAATGGTGCCGTGGGCCGCATTGGCGGGCCATGAAACTTCGGCGCTGTTGTAGGTCAACGGGGCCACCACCGGAGCGGTAATGTCCGAACAGGCCAGCGTACTAAAGGCAAAAGGACCAACCCAGTTACTTTGTGCCACCGAGCAGTTGGTGCGCACATAGTATTCGTAGGCTGTGGCGGCATTGAGTCCAGTCAGGTTATACGGATTCGAGGCCGTTGTAACCGTTGTTCCAGATCCCAGGTTAAACCCAGCCAGACCATACTGAATGCTGTGGTCAGAGGCCCCTGCATACGGGGTCCAAGCAAGCGAAGCCGAGGTAAAAGAAGGGGTTGCACTCAAGCCCGAAGGGGGATTGCAGATTACTTGTTCGGCCACACTGACCTGGTCTAAGGCCAAATCGCCTGTAATATTGCTTCCCCGAGTGCCTTTGAAGCGAATTCGAATCGGGCCGGTATAGCCCGTCAGGCTGAGCGTAACTCGGGTCCATGGAGCAGTTCCGGAGGTTTGTTGCTGTCCAGAGATGCTCCATACATTGTGGCTCCACGATCCATTGTGGAAAATAGCCACACTCAGGCTGCCCGTGGTGGCTCCATACATATGGTAGTAAAAGGCCAATTCTGGCGCCGTCAAACCACTGATGTCGATGAAGGGGGTTGTCACAAAAGCCGAGTCGCCTGCTGTACCCGAACTGGTTTCCAGAAACAAATACATTCCTCCAGCGCTTCCAAAACTGTTGAAATCGAAGTGAGGCCCGGTAGCTGTTGAATTTTCGTCGGTACCACTGGCATCTTCCGTTTCCCAGCGGAATCCTGCATTGCTGGCTCCGGCCGTCATTGCCCAGCAGTTCGAGAGCACCAGCGGATTGGGATGGGTCCCGATCAAACCGGCGGCCAATGACGTAAAGGGCTCCGAAATTGGCGCGGTGCTCAGGCAGGCCGTCGTGAATGAAGTTTGAATCCAGGCGCTGTTCAATCCTCCGGGGCAGTTTGAGCGCACATAGGCATCGTAGGTTGTAGACGGCAGCAGACCCATCAACAGTTGACTGGTTCCAGCAATGGCACTTACGGTCGTTCCCGTTCCGGGTGTGAAGCCTTGAATGCCATATTCAATTTCGAACTGGGGCTCGGTAGACGTCCACTGGAGTTGGGCGGTGTTGTAGCCCACCGATGTCGCGCTAAAGAGCGTAGGGGGGGTGCAACTCGGTGGAGTATAGCTGTAGATGATGCGAATGTTGATGCGGTTGGTTCCTCCGTAGGTCGTGGTGAGCGTTGAAGTGCCTGTCGGTGCAGAGAGTCCGGCAAATCCCAGCGCTTTGGGGCCCGCCACCCCAGCGGTGAATTGAAAAGTAAACGAACCCGACGAAACGGTTGATCCTGAAGAGGGTACAATGCCACTCATGTTCCACAGCGGAAGGACTTCAAGAGATCCGCCGTTATAAGCCATGGGATTGTCCAACATAAAATACTTCCAACCCGGTTTGCCCCAGTCGAATCCTGAAGGGCTCATCGAAACCGAGTCCACCAAGGTGGCTCCACTCAAAGAGGTTGACCAAGTGGTGCCCGAAGTCAGGTTGCTCGAGGAAGTTTCCTTCATGTAAATCCGGAACGTGGCCGTACCGCTTCCCACCAGACTGTCTTGGCTGACTTTATTCCACGCAATTCCGGTAATCACCGCTCCGTTGGGCAAACCGGCCAGAGCCAGTTCGGTTCCGTCGTACAGCGTGTTGTAGGCACTGTGGTCGAAGGTGCTGGTTCCTGAAGAACGGTAGACGGGACCATAAAAGTAATTGGAGCTTGTCCCGCTCCCAATGGTAATGGTATCGACAATCTGCGCCTGGGTGCATAGAGCCGAAAACAACACAAGCCCAAAGAGCTCGTTGCGTAGCGTTGGTTTCATTCGGATTTCCTGGTTTTGAGGGATGAAAGGTAAACAGTTAGACGCGCACTTTTTTGTTCAGGACCCCTTCGGAAAATAGTTTTTAGGCTGTGCCGGTCTGTTGGGCTCTTCTTCCGTCAAGGGTTCGCAGGGTTTCAAACTGCGCCGAGCCTGTTCAGGCAGTTGCATGTAGAGCTCGGTTCCCTGCGTTTTCCAGGCCAGGGTGCGGTCGTCGACGCTCCGGATAATTTCGGCGGGGTTTCCAACCACCAAACTGCGCTCCGGAATGATCATTTTGGCCTTGATAAAACTCAAGGCACCTACAATGCTCTCGGCGCCGACCACGGCTTCGTCCATCACGACCGACAGCATTCCAATCAGCGCATTTCGCCCAATCCGGGCTCCGTGGACAATGGCTCCGTGTCCGATGTGGGCCTGCTCCTCGAGCACGACTTCTACCCCCGGAAACATATGCACCACACAGTTTTCCTGTACGTTTACCCCGTCGTGCAACACGATGCGCCCCCAGTCGCCCCGCAGCACGGCACCCGGTCCTATGTAGACCTTGTCCCCAATCAGCACGTTTCCAATCACCGTGGCTTGGGGGTGAACAAAAGAACCAGGGTGGGCAACGGGTTTAAAGCCTTCGAATTCGTAAAACATCGCAAAGCAAGTTGAAGCGTTGAACCGATACGATTAGGCGCGTTCCAGCACCATGGCGTACCCCTGACCCACCCCGATACACATAGTGACCAAGGCGTACTGGGTTTGGCTGCGCTGAAGCTGACGGGCGGCCGAGAGCGCAATCCGGGCACCGCTCATGCCGAGTGGATGACCGAGGGCAATGGCTCCGCCGTTCGGGTTGATGCGGTCGTCGCGGTCGTCGAGACCCAGACTGCGGGTGCATGCCAGCACCTGGGCGGCAAAGGCCTCGTTGATTTCAATCCAGTCCATTTGCTTCAATTCCAGACCCGCTATGGCCAGGGCTTTCTGAGAGGCCTCTACGGGTCCAATGCCCATAATTCGAGGCTCTACCCCGCTAACGGCGGCCGAGACCACCCGCGCAAGCGCGGGCTTGCCCGATTCCGCGATGGCGTGTCCTGAACCCATCAACAGCGCTGCCGCCCCATCGTTGAGGCCAGAGCTGTTGCCGGCGGTAACGCTTCCTTCTTTGCGAAAGGCCGGGCGCAGCCCCGCGAGGGCTTCCATGGTGGTTTCGGGGCGGGGAAACTCGTCCGCCGCGACCACTGTTTCTTGACCCTTTCGGCCCGGAATGCGCACCTCTGCGATTTCTTCGGCCAAATAACCTGCCTTGCGGGCGCTTTCAGCCTTTTCTTGACTCCAATGGGCAAAGCGATCTTGATCGACCCGGCTTATTCCGAATCGCTCGACCAGGTTTTCGGCGGTTTCGCCCATGGCTTCGGTCCCAAAGCGCTCGTGCATCAGCGGGTTGACAAAGCGCCATCCAAAGCTCGAATCGTACATTTTGGCGTCGGTCCCAAATCCGGTGGTGGGCTTGCCGACCACATACGGTGCCCGGGTCATGTGTTCTACCCCTCCAGCGATCATCCATCGCGCTTCTCCCGAGCGAATGGCCCGGTGGGCGTGGGCCACCGCGGACAACCCCGATGCGCAGAGGCGGTTGATGGTCTCGCCGGGAACGGTCCACGGCAAACCCGCGAGCAAGAGCGCCATGCGCGCCACATTGCGGTTGTCTTCTCCGGCCTGATTCGCACAACCCATCAGGACATCATCGAGCTGGGCCGGGTCAAAGTGCGGATGGCGCTCCATAAGTGCCTTGAGCACCCATGCGCCGAGGTCATCGGCCCGAATGCCGCTCAAAGAGCCCTGAAACTTTCCAATGGGGGTGCGAATTCCGTCGACGATATAGGCGTGGTGTGCATTCATGGGGAAAGGGGAGACCAGGGAGTTTCTTTGAAAAATACCGTACCGTGAAACAAGGCAATGGTTCGATCGCCTTCGTCAATCAGGGTGACTGTATATCGACCGAACTGTTTGCTGCGCTGCAATTCTCGAGCGGTGGCAAAAACGGTTTGACCGGGGACCACCGGCCGCGTATGCGCAATCGAGGTTTCGATCGAAACGGCATGCCAGCCATGGCTGTTGGCC
Organism: bacterium; assembly: GCA_016125155.1. Taxonomy (GTDB): domain Bacteria; phylum Bacteroidota; class Bacteroidia; order Flavobacteriales; family Schleiferiaceae; genus WGMI01. The sequence continues at coordinate 13,246 of WGMI01000020.1, read as the reverse complement.
GCAAAGGCCAAAGCGCTGTCGGCGAGGGCATAGGCTATTCCCCCGTGGGCAATTTCAAACCCGTTGCAATGGGTAGGGGTAACAGAGGCCTTCAAACGGCAATGGCCAGGAGCCAATTCGAGCAATTCGATGCCCAACCAACGGCTAAAGGCATCTTTTCGCAGCATTTCGGTCACTATCGCCTCGGGGCTCATGGCAAAGGATCGGGAACACTGCGCTCAAAACACTCGATCAAAGTGCGCAACACAATGCGGATTTGCTCCACCATTTTGGGATCGTCGATCGATTGTCCCGAAACTTGTTCTATGCTCATTTGCAGCTCGTTGATCATCATGGGGCTCGATTCTACGGACTCCAAATTGGCGGCCTCTTCGAGCACTTCGGTCAGGACTTGTTCCGAAATGGGATGGACCTGGAGTCCCGTGCGGCGAAAGGTCTCAGACAACTGGAGGACTGCGTCGAATAAGGCTTCGTGTACCGCCTCGGGAAACTCATCGCTGAGATTGATCAGAAACCCGAATAGATAAGGCTGATCGTCGCTCCAGTCCAATATAAACCGGCTCCGTTCGACGGGATCGAGCGTTGCAAAAAACGCCCGGATGTCGCTCATCATGGGGGAGGAAGCTTCAATCACAGCGCGGCAAAGGTATTTATTCCTGCTCCCCTTGCCCCCAGAACCCCCAATCTTTGATCAATTTGAGCGGTCCATCGACCGAGATTTGGCAGGCGAGCCGATGAGCCGAATTGGCCCGGTGGGGCGGAAACCGCAATCGCCATCGCTCAATGCCCGAAGGAGCCGACATCGATCCTTCGATGATCCGCACGGCGCAGGTGCCGCAGCTTCCCAACCCCCGACAATTCAACAGGGCCGCTCGGCCGTTGTACGGGGGAACGCCTGCCTCCAACAGCGCGGTGCGCAAATTGGCGCCCTGGGGAAGCTCCAATCGGAGATCGCCCCACCATACTTCAACCGTGGAAGGTCTTTCCATGGGCGTGGAGTTCGCGAAGCAGTGGACAGGGTCGATAGCGATCGTCTCCAAAGTAATGATGCAGGTTTTCCAGACTCTGAAGCACTGTTTCAATCCCCATTTCGTCGGCCCAGGCCAACAAGCCCTTTGGATAGTTGACCCCTTGGGTCATGGCCAGATCGAGATCGGTAGCGCTCGCCACCTGGCGAAACAGGGCGTCGGCGGCTTCGTTGATCAACATCACCAAGATTCGGTTCGAAATGCGCTGGGCCCTTTCGGCATCGACTGATACAGCGGGCGATTCAGGACGGGGGTAGGGGTAAAAACCCTTCCCGCTTTTGCGCCCCAACAGACCCGATTCCACCATGCGCTTTTGCACCATGGAGGGCCGGAACCGCGGGTCGCAGTAAAACTGTTCCCAGACGGCCACAGAAACCGCGTAGTTGACGTCGTGCCCAATGAGGTCCATCAGTTCGAAAGGACCCATTCTAAAGCCCCTGCTCCGCATGGCCGCGTCGATTTCGTCGATTTCTGCAAAGCCCTCTTCGAGCATTTTGAGGGCTTCGGCATAAAACGGACGCGCCAGTCGATTGACGATAAATCCCGGAGTATCCTGAACCCGAACCGCGGTTTTCCCCCATCCGTTGACGAGGTCCCATCCGCTCTGAACCACCTGGGTGTCCGATCTCAACGAAGCCACTACCTCCACCAGGGGCATCACAGGAGCGGGGTTGAAAAAATGCAGTCCGATGAGTTGCTCGGGTCGGTTGAGTCCCTGCCCGATGGCGGCGATGCTCAAACTCGAGGTGTTGCTGGCCAACAGGGCATTTCCGCGGCTCAGGGCCTCCATTTCGGAGAAAATGGCCTTTTTGACCTCCAGCTTTTCGACCACGGCCTCGATCATCCAGTCGACCTCAGCCAGATCTTGGAGCCGTGTGGTGTACCGGATGCGACTCAATATGGCTTCGGCCTCGGACGAGGTCATCTTTTGCTTTTGGACGCGGGCTTCAAACCCAGCTTTCATCTGTTGCTCGGCACGGTGGAGCATTTCTTCTCCGAGGTCGTACACAATGACTTGTTCCCCGGCCTGAGCCGCCACTTGGGCAATTCCGCTCCCCATGGCTCCGGCTCCAGCAATTCCAATCTGCTTCATCGGCCTTTGAATTCGGGGGTTCGCTTTTCGAGAAAGGCCTGGGTTCCTTCGGCATAGTCGTGCGACTGACCGGCGAGGGTTTGGAGTTCGTCTTCGAGTTGAAGTTGCGCTTCCAGCGTGTTTTGGGCACTTTGGTTCAGCGCCTTTTTGGTCAAGGCCAAGCCGAAGGTTGGCAGGGCGGATAGTTCGCCTGCCAGCCCCAACGCCCGCTCTTCGAATTCGGCGTCGTCAAAAACCGCGTAGATCATGCCCATCGAGAGCGCGGTCTCGGCCCCTACAGGCGCCCCGGTCATCATCAGAGCGGAAGCCCTTTGAAAGCCGATCAAACGCGGAAGGGTATACGTGCCCCCGCTGTCCGGAATGAGGCCGATTTTGCTGAAAGCCTGAATAAACCGGGCGGAACGCGCGGCCACGACCACGTCTCCTGCCAGCGCTATGTTGGCTCCTGCCCCAGCCGCAACCCCATTGACTGCGCAGAGCACGGGTTTTTCGAGTTGTCGTATTCGGGTAATCATTGGATTGTAATGCTCGCGCACAATCGCCGAAAGCTCGGGTCCGTTCGGATCGGTGGCTTCCGCCAGATCTTGACCTGCACTAAACGCCTTGCCTACACCCGTCAACACAACACAGCGCACCCCTGCATCGGCCCCCGCCCGGTCTAGGGCTTCTTGAAGGCCAAGCGCCATAGGCCGAATAAAGCTGTTGAATTTTTCAGGGCGGTTGAGTCGGATGATGCGCACGGCGCCTCGGTCTTCTTCCAGAATCCAGTTGCTCATGGTCAAATGCATTTAAAGGCATCGAAGGGTTCGAGACATTCGTCGCAGCGGTACAACGCCTTGCAGGGAGTGGAACCAAAGGCGCTCAAGCGGGTGGTGCGGGTCGATTTGCACAGCGGGCAGCGCACTTCTGGTGCCTTGCCGAACAAGGCGCGCTTGTCTCCGCTTCTCTTTTCGGGCGGGGCAATGCCGTAGGCCTCGAGTTTACGCTTGCCGCTTTCGCTCATCCAATCGGTGGTCCAGGCGGGTTCGAGCACGGTGCGAACGTGGATCGAGCCAAAGCCGGCGGATGTCAAGGCCGAACGAATGTCGGCTTCGATGGTATCCATGGCCGGGCAACCCGAATAAGTAGGGCTCAGGTCGATGTGTATGCTGTGGTCAGCTTCGGAAACAGAAACAGAGCGGATTATTCCGAGGTCGATCACGCTCAACACCGGAATTTCGGGGTCGCTCACGGTTTCCAGTACGGCCAAAACGCGTTCTGTAAGACCCGAATTCATCCTACCACTGGGCTTCGGGATGCAGCCTTGGCAAGAACTGAAGCTCAGCGAGGATGTAGCCCATGTGTTCGGTGTGCTGTCCCTTTCGCCCTCCGGTTTGAAACCATTGGAGCACGGGTTTTTTTAAGCCGGCTTCGACCAATACGGCATCGACTTTTTCTTCCCAATGCGGTTGAAGGTCCGAGGGAAGAGGGGCCGCTCGGCGCACTGCAGCCTCTGCGCTAAAGCCGTCGCTTTCAAAAAACTCCCCGGTGTAGGGCCAAAGCCGATCAACAGCATCCTGGGCACGCTTGTGGCTCTCTTCGGTCCCATCGCCCATGCGGATCACCCATTCGGCCGAAAACTGGGCGTGGTAGCCGATTTCTTTGAGCGCTTTGCCCGCTATAGCTCTGAGGGCGGGATCGCTCGACTCCGTCAATCGCTCGTATTGAAGGTAGTTGTAGGTATCGAAGAAAAACTGTCGCACCAAGGTTTGAGCCCAATCTCCGTTGGGGAGCTCGAGCATGGTGAAGTTGAGAAACTGATTTTCGGTTCTGAAAAAGGCCAGTTGGTCTTCGTCCAAAGCCGGGTTCATGCCTTTCCCCGCGTGTTGGTACAGCATGCGCGCCTGACCGATTTGATCGAGTGCGGTGTTGATGATCGCTATGTCTTGTTCGAGCACCGGGCCGTGTCCGCACCATTCCGAGAGCCGCTGACCGAGGATCAACGCGTTGTCGGCCAGGTGCAACAGGTGTTGGGTGCGTAGGTCGGGAGAAAATTCCATCAGATGTGGCCTACTTCGTCGGGGATGTCGTAAAAGGTCGGATGCCGATACACTTTGTCGTCCGCGGGGGCAAAGAGCTCGTCTTTTTCGTCTGGAGCACTCGAGGTAATGGACTCCGAAGGCACCACCCAAATGCTGATTCCTTCCGAACGCCGGGTGTACACATCGCGGGCATTTTTGATGGCCATTTCAGCATCCGGGGCATGCAGGCTGCCTACGTGTTTGTGGCTCAATCCGTTTTTGCTGCGGATAAACACTTCCCAAATCTTCCAATTGTCGTTGTGCGCTTCCATGACTTCGTTGTTCGGAGGAGGAATTTCGGTTGGGGATAAAAGTCTGTTGCAAATCCAAAACACCGCAATCCCATCGGGTATTTATGCCACCTCGGACGTTTGAGCCCTTCTTTGGGCCTGCTTTTGGGCATATGCATTGGCGGCCTCGCGCACCCAGCGCCCTTCTTCGTCTGCCTTGCGACGGGCTTCGAGCCGCTCCCGATTGCACGGGCCGTTTCCGGCGACCACCTGTTTGAATTCTTCCCAGTTGATCGGGCCGAAATCGTAGTGTCCACGGGCTTCGTTCCAGCGCAGTTCGGGATCGGGGATGCTGAGCCCGAGAAACTCCGCTTGGGGTACCGTTTTGTCAATAAACTCCTGTCGCAGTTCGTCGTTCGACTTGCGCTTGATTTTCCAGCGCATGCTCTGAGCCGAGTTCGGACTTTCGGCATCGTTCGGGCCGAACATCATCAGCGAAGGCCACCACCAGCGGTTCAGCGCGTCTTGAGCCATGGCCTTTTGAGCGGGTGTACCCTTAGAGAGGTAGAGCATAATTTCATACCCCTGGCGCTGGTGGAAGCTCTCTTCCTTGCAGATTTTCACCATGGCGCGGGCATAGGGACCGTACGAGGTCCTGCAGAGCATGACTTGGTTGGCGATGGCGGCTCCATCGACCAACCAGCCGATGGCGCCCATATCGGCCCAGCTCGGAGTCGGATAGTTGAAGATGGAACTGTATTTGGCCTTGCCCGCGAGCAACTCTTCCAGCAGTTCCCGACGGTCTACCCCGAGCGTTTCCGCTGCAGAATACAGGTATAGGCCATGTCCCGCTTCGTCTTGAACCTTGGCGAGGAGTGCCACTTTGCGCCGGAGCGAAGGGGCTCGACCAATCCAATTGGCCTCCGGCAACATGCCCACCACTTCGGAGTGCGCGTGCTGGCTGATTTGCCGAATCAAGGTTTTGCGATAAGCCCCGGGCATCCAGTCCTTGGGCTCGACCTTGTTCTCTCCGTCGACATAATTCTGGAAACGGGCCTCGAGTCTGATCGTCTCCGAGGTTGGCTCTTGGTTTTTGATGGAATTCATGGCGTTCAATTTCGCAAGCGGTGTTCAAAGATAGTTTGCTCTTTTGCTGAACCGCGAATGCGCACCGCTTGTTCAGTACCTTTCAGCACTTGATTTCTCGTCCCTATGCTTCGTTTTTTCAAGAAGACGCCCACCGCCCCGAGCGATTTGTACCAACGGAATGCGCCCAAGGGTCGCGCTGTGTTTAACAGCTTAATTGTCAAGGAAGTTCGACGGGAAACCGAGGACTGTGTTTCCTTGAGTTTTGAGTTGCCCGAACGCCTGCGCGAGGACTATCGATTCCTTCCCGGTCAATATCTGACGTTGAAGAACCGCATCGAAGGCGAAGAAATTCGGCGGTCGTATTCGATTTGCAGCAGCCCTTTTGAGGGCGAATTGAGGGTGGCGGTCAAAGAAGTGGAGCGGGGTCGTTTTTCAACCTACGCCAACCGCGAGCTTCGGGCGGGCGAACGGCTCGACGTCATGACCCCCGAGGGGCGTTTTACGTTTCAACCCCAAGAGCAACGGGAGGCGGTGTACGTCGGATTTGCCGCGGGATCGGGCATCACCCCCATTTTAAGCATTCTCAAGACGGTGCTGGAAAGAGAGCCCCGTAGCCGCTTTCTCTTGTTCTACGGAAATCGAAAGTCGGCCTCTATTATTTTTAAGAACGAGCTCGACGATCTCAAAGACCGCTATTTGGGACGTCTCGAAGTGCACCACGTTTTGAGCCGCGAAGACCAGGGCAGCGATGCGCTCAAGGGCCGGATCGACGAGGTCAAGTGCCGGTTGTTTGCCGATCGCTTTTTTACGGCGGCTCAGGTCGAATCGTATTATTTGTGTGGACCGGAGGACATGACCCAACAACTGAGGTCGGTCTTGTCGGAATTGGGGGTTCCCAAAGAGCGCGTGTTGTACGAGCTCTTTACGGCCGCTCAAACGGGCGATCCCGCCAAAATTCTCAAGCAGGCCAATGTGCCCGCAGGACGGAATGCGGCCATCACCGTGATTTTGGATGGGGAAGAAACGCACTTCGACATGGATTTCAACCGCGGTTCGGTGCTCGATGCCGCGCTGGACGCCGGGGCCGATGTGCCCTTTGCCTGCAAGGGGGCCGTGTGTTGCACCTGCCGTGCCAAGGTGCTCGAAGGGGAAGTGGAAATGGACATGAACTACGCCCTCGAAGACGACGAAGTCGAAGAGGGATGTGTCTTGACCTGCCAGTCGCATCCCCGCACCGATCGCGTCGTGATTAGCTACGATGCCTAGCGAAAAAAAAAACAGCCCCTCGAAAGGGGCTGGAAAACGGGGACCGGGACAATTAACCTAACCTAAGAGAAAATCCGAAAAGAACGAGGTCCTGTTTTCAGAGGGGGGTAGATAATCGATCTACTGCTATGGACGAAAAATCGTGCCGAAGGGTTGGGGACGAATTCTAAAAAGTGCATTTTTCTTTCGATGTCAAGAAGCGGTTCCGAAAAGGAAAGGATCGCAGGCCCGTTGTCACCGTACGAATAACGCGCAAAGGTCATTTCGAATTGTATTGCACACCCTCCGGGTTGGTGTTAAAACATTATTAAGACTTTTGTGGTTCCAAACCGAGAGATGTACCTCCTATGATGACTTCGGATCAACAGAACACGGCATCAGACACCTATGGCGCCTTGAGCGATGTGGGAACAACGCTGGAAGAAGCCATTCTGCAAAAACACTTCAAAGACGAATGGGTCAAAGCCTCGCTGAATGTGGTATACACCGGTGGATGGTTGCGCTCGCGGACCGCAGACTTTCTCAAACCTTTTGATCTTACGGCCCAGCAATACAACGTGCTCCGTATTTTGCGCGGTCAGCACCCCCATGGAATTACGACCCTCGAAATTCGGCGCAGACTGCTCGACAAAATGGCAGATACCTCCCGAATGGTCGATCGGTTGGAGCGCGATGGTTGGGTACACAAAAACAAAGATCCCGAAGACAAAAGGCTCGTCGAAGTCCGCATTTCGGACAAGGGTTTGAACATTTTGTCGATCATCGACGGGCATTTGGATCACCTCAACCGCTGCATGTACCGCCTCGACGCCCAGGAGGCTGCCGAACTCAATCGATTGCTCGATAAAATTCGCTGTGGCTGAGGATCATTCCCTCCAAAAAAAATAATGGCTAAATTGTCTTTCAATTGACGTCATGGCGCGGGCGCAAACAGATCGATTGAACCACTTAGAACGCTGGATCCGAGCCGGTTTGGCCGCCATGGTGATCCTCTTGTCGATTTTTGATCGGCTCAAAGGTGGGCTGCGTTTGACACTCATGGTTGCCGCGGTCTATGCTTTGGTGACCGCGGTGGTGGGGCGCGATCCCATACGCTCCCTCTATCGGTCAGGACGCAAATAATACAGGTAACTATGAAAACCCCGCCGCGCATTATCTTCGCGGGTTGTAACGTGTTTTAAATCAGCACAAATCAGCCCAATGAGATATTTTATCCCCGCATCCCTTGCATTGGTGCTCGGCCTCAATTCCTGCACCAAAGAAGAAGCCCCCCTCCCCAGTTACCCGAACGAAATCAAGGTCAATGGGGTATCGTTTGCCGGAAACGTCAATGGAATTACTGCCATACGCAGTGGAAGCGGCAGCGGGGGAACGGCAATTGTTCAAATTGCAACCATTTCTGGAACCTCTGGGTCGAGTCAGCTCGGTTTGTTTCTAGATTACAGCAAGGTGGATGATTTAACGGACACCTACTTGGGTCATGGAGGCATCGACAATCCGGGCAATCTCTCGAATGTGTTATACCAAGAAATCCGCTTCAACGGCGGTCAAATTCCTGTACAGAAAGGATGGTCGCTGGCAGAGGACGAAATCAGCACGATTTCAATGAACCATTTGGGCAACAACCGTTATCAATTGGGTTTTGATGTGTATATGGAAGGAGCCTTCGACACCTTACCCGATTTGCACATCACAGGGATTTACACCGCCAATTTTACCGCGGAATTCAACTGATCGGAGTTGAACGACGGAGTTCCGACACCGCCACCCATCCGCACAGTGCGCTCAAAGCGGCAGTAAGCAGGGAGAAACTGCGCTCTAAGGCGGTTGCGGCCGCGAGGTTGCCGAAAGTGTTGAGCACGAATAAGAGCGAATAGCCTGCGAGCACAAACCCGGCAAGACGGCGTAGTCCACGATTTTGGACGCGGTACAATACCCAGAATCCGCCCCAACCGATCAAGACCACCCCTATTGACACGACTTCGAGTACAATGAGTTGTACCGAATCATCGACCTTGCCTCCCCACAAATAAGCCCCGAGTTCGGGCAGATAGGGAAGCGAGAGGAAGGCCAAGAGATGCAGCAAAGCCAATATTCCGAAGCTCCACAATCCGATGCGCAAAGCGCGGAGGTACAAGGGGCTGGAGGATGGCCCGAGAAGGGGATCGAGGGATGTTTTCATCGGGTGCCGAGGTAAAGAGCGTACAATCCAACCATTCGATCAAAAAAAAACCGCTCGATCAAAAAAAAACCGCATCCAGGGACGCGGCTTCTCCTCTAAAGTTGCCCGACTAGGACTCGAACCTAGACAAACGGAACCAAAATCCGGGGTCCTGCCAATTAGACGATCGGGCAAAGGGAGCGCAAAGATACGGCAACACCCGATTTTTGCAACCCCTATACCCACGAGGGACCCGACTCAGGCATCCTTGGCTCATTCTCCCCACCATGGGCTTGTGTTTTCCTTATTTTCGCCCCGCGCATAACACCACTCCATGTCTTTTACCTACCAACGCCTCAACAACCTGCTCGGATGGCTCGCGTTTGCCATTTCCGCGCTCGTCTACATCCTCACCCTCGAACCCACCGTGAGTTTCTGGGATTGCGGCGAATACATTACCACTTCGGCCAAACTCCAGGTAGGACACCCTCCGGGAGCTCCGTTCTTTCAGTTGGTGGGCAGTCTGTTTGCGCTGTTTGCCTTTGGAGACATCACCAAGATCGCCTACATGGTCAACTTGGTATCGGCCTTTTCGTCGGCCTTCACCATTTTGTTTTTGTTCTGGACCATCAGCTATTTCTCGCGCAAGTTGTTCGTCCTGGCCAAGACCGAGATCGGAAACCGCGAGCAGTGGATCATTTTCGGGAGCGCCATGGTCGGCTCTATGGCCTACACGTTTAGCGATTCATTCTGGTTCTCGGCCGTAGAAGGCGAGGTTTATGCCATGTCGAGCATGTTTACGGCCATGGCGTTTTGGCTGGTGCTCAAGTGGGAGGCGGCCATGGACCGGGGCGATGCCCAGGCCGATCGTTGGTTGGTGCTGATCGCCTACATCATCGGGATTTCGGTGGGCATTCACATCCTCGTATTCCTGACCATACCTGCCATTGCGCTGATTTACTATTTCAAGAAATACCCGTATTCGCGCAACGGCTTTATCGTGGCCAACGTCGTTGGGGTCGTCGTGCTGGGATTGGTTTTCTCGATTATTATACCGTTGACGCTGAGTCTGTTCGGTAAGATTGAAATTTTCGCCGTCAATACGTTGGGGCTGCCTTTTGACACCGGAACCTTGCTCACAGTGGTGCTTTTGGCTGCCGGGGTCTTTTTCGGGGTTCGTCTGGCGCATCAGCGCAACAAGCCCGTGTGGGCTTCTTTGATCTTGTCGGTAGCGTTTATTGTGATCGGTTATTCTTCGTTCATCACCCTCGCCATCCGCTCGAACGCCAATACGCCCATCGACGAGAACAACCCCGAAGACGCGCTTTCGCTTTTGGCGTATTACAATCGCGAGCAATACGGAGAGTGGCCTTATTTGTACGGGCAGTGGTTCAACGCCGAACTCGATCCCCAAGAGCCGTTTAAAGACGGTAAGCCGACCTACTACCGCGATGAAGAAGCGGGCAAATACCTAGTATCCAACGACGGGAAGGAGAGCGTGCGCAATTATCGCAAAGAAGACCTCGGCCTTTTTCCGCGGATGTGGAGCGATGATCCGGAACACGTGCGCAATTATGTGTCAATCATGAACCTGAAGAACGACAAAGACAAGCCGAGTTTTGCCGAGCATGTCGGGTTTTTTATGAACTACCAGGTGGGTCAGATGTGGTGGCGCTACTTTATGTGGAATTTTGCCGGGCGTCAAAACGATGAGCAGAATCGATACGAACTCACCAAAGGCAACTGGCTGAGCGGCATCGGATTTTTGGACGCTGTTCGCCTCGGGCCTCAAACCAAACTCCCGGGGATTCTCAAGAACAATCCGGCTCGGAATACTTATTTCTTGCTTCCGTTGGTGCTGGGTCTGTTGGGTCTGTATTTCCACGTCAAAGCGAATTGGAAAGACGCTTGGGTCGTCACGCTTTTCTTCTTGTTTACAGGATTGGCCATTGTGGTCTATACCAACCACAAGCCATTTGAACCCCGCGAGCGCGACTATGCTTTTGTGGGTTCGTTTTACGTCTTCGCCATTTGGATCGGTTTAGGCGTGCACGCGCTCTACTCTTGGCTCAAAGCCCAACAGCAGACCCAGTTGAGCGCCATTTTCCTATCGGTATTGTGTATGGTGGCCGTACCCGGACTCATGGCTCAGCAAAACTGGGACGACCACAACCGGGCTGGTCGCTACACGGCCCGAGACATTGCCAAAGACTATCTCGACAGTTGCGCTCCGAATGCGATTTTGTTTACCAACGGAGACAACGACACGTTCCCGCTCTGGTATGTGCAGGAAATCGAAAATTTCCGCACAGATGTGCGCATTGTCAACCTTAGCCTGCTCAACACCGATTGGTACATCGATCAGATGAAGCGCAAGGCCTACGATTCCGATCCGGTGCCTTTTGGTTTCGATTGGCAGCAATACAAACAAGGCACCCGCGATGTGCTGTACTATCGCGATATGCGTCAAGGCGATGCCCGTTGGATGGCCGACGACTTGATGAAGTGGATCAAGAGCGACGATCCCAAGACCCGCTTCAAGGCCGGTTTGACCAAGGAGCTGCAGTTTTTCCCGGTCAAGAAGATCCGCGTACCCGTAGATAAAGAGGCGGTGTTGCGCAACAAGGTGGTGGCCCTCGAAGACAGCGCCAAGATTGTGCCCTACATCGATTGGGATTTCAACGCCAACGTACTGCCCAAGCGCGATTTGATGCTGATGGATTTGATTTCCTACAACGACTGGACACGTCCGATCTACTTCTCGATTACGGTGGGCGCTTCGCGCAAGTCGTTCTTCTATTTGGACGAGTATTTCCAGCTCGAAGGACTGGCCTATCGCTTCGTCCCCATCAAGAACCCCTCGCCCAAGCAAGGGGCCGATTTCGGGGTGGTTAATACCGATCTGATGTACGATCGGTTGATGAATCAATACAAATGGGGCAATATGGAAAAGCCCGAAGTGTATTTGGACGAAACCAACCGCCGGCTTTCCTACAACTTCCGCAACATTTTTGGCCGCTTGGCACTGGCCTTGGTCGAAGAGGGCGATAAAAAACGCGCCATCGAGGTGCTCGACCGCTGTCAAGAGATTGTGCCAAACAGCAAGTTCGGTTACAACTACTTCTTGTTCAGTGTGATTGATGGGTATTATCGCGCAGGGGCCAGCGACAAGGCCAAGGCCTTGGTCGAGGAATTTGCCGGAAGCTTGGACGAGGAACTCACCTACTACAGTCAGTTCAAGGGCACCCACAAACAGCGCATCAAAGAAGACATCGACATCGCGGTTCAATACTACGGGCTGTTGATGCAGTTGGTTCAACAGCACGAAATCCGCGCCAGCACCAATGAAATGCTCGAAAAGGCCCCCTTCTTCCAGCGCTATAAAGATGCCGTGGGTCCGTTTGGAGGGGTCTAATTGGTGAATCGGTTATTTGAGCGCGGGGCGGAGCCGCTGTTGCGGGGTTTAGGGTCTTGGGTTTTTCCCACGGCTTTGTTCCGCGTACCGACCTCTGAGCCCACGCTCTACCTAACCTTCGATGACGGCCCTGCGCCTGGGGTGACCGATGCCGTTTTGTCATTGCTCGAACGGTATGGCGCCAAGGCCAGTTTTTTCTGGATTGGGAAAAATGTCGAGGCGCATCCTGAATACCTCAACAGGGCTGTGGAGGCGGGTCACTGTGTGGGGGGACATTGTATGCAGCACGAAAATGGGTGGAGGACGCCAACCAAGGCGTATGTGCAATCTGCCTTGGATTCGGTAGAGCGGACGCACTCTGCCTTGTTTCGCCCTCCTTATGGTCGCATTCGCCCTGCTCAGGCTCGTGCCCTCGCCGAAAAGGGGGTGTCGCTGGTGTTTTGGAGCCGGTTGAGCTATGATTTTGATGTGCGCCTCAGCGCGGAGGAGTGCATTCGGCAGACAACCCGTGGTTTGAAACCCGGAGAATTGATCGTCTTTCACGACAGTCTCAAGGCCGAGGCGCGGATGCTACCGGCGCTGGAGGCGGTTTTGGAAAAAGTGCGCTTGGAGGGCTGGCGAACGGAAGTATTGGAAGGTCGAATCGTCGCTGAATAAGAAGTTATGCCTGAAAAAAAAGGCGATGGTTGCCGTAGTGAAAACAATACAAAACGGTCACAATGCGCTTTCGGGTAAAACAATTCCTACCTACAACGCAACTGAACTTTTTGTGGCATTGAGCGGAATATAAAGGGTGTCGCTCGGGGTATAGCGCACTTCCCAGACCACAGAGAGGACACTGAAGCCTTCGTGTTTGATCAGGGGATCGACCAAAGGTTTGGGCAACAGAAAGCGGAGGGGTTTT
>WGMI01000018.1 GCA_016125155.1 bacterium | reverse complement strand
TTTTATAATTCCCGGACGGTAACCTCAGAAAAACTCTTTGAATCAAAGGGATTCCGCCTTTCAAAGTTTCTTATCGAAAGGATGTCCTTACAGCACTATGACGCATTCCTGGTGTTGTCCCCAGAAATTTCCGCTGTCCCGTTTCATTTAAGCAGCAGATTAAGAGGCATAAAGCGGATAAACACGCTTTGGGCAGTAACCCTTGGCTTCATGGGGTCAGTGTCATTTCTGTTCCCTTTTTGGTGCGGAGTCGCTGAGGGAAAGCAGGGGTGGTTTGGTTTTCGGGGAATTGTAGAGGGGCGGTGTTTGCTTCAGTGACGGTGTTGTTGCCGGCCGATGTGCGGTTGGAGGTGGGCCAAGAGGCGTTTTTTGCGAGCATCGACAGTCGGGGGTTGCGCACGGCGGTGTCGCCTGATGCTCCGAAGGTTCGCCTGAAGACGGATGCGGTTTTTGTGAATATTGAGATAAGACAGTAGGTATTATTTGGGCGATGGTATTGTACGCTTCCCCAATCTTCGGCCAGTTCAAAGTATAGGGAATAATAGCCCGGTTTTAGGGAATACCCATGCACGAGTACGAATATTGGCCAGAAACAAGTCGCAAAGCGGTGTTAATGCATGAGTATGCCGCTCTCGTTAATAAAACGCGCGCACACAGAGCACGACCGATGAATTTCAGTTCTTCAGCTCCTCTACCCGCGCACCGTAACCACCCTCACTCCCGTCTCAAAACAAACCGCAAGGTCTGCGTCTGGTTGCGGGGGCCTTCGGCGCGGATCAGGTAGACGCCATTGGGCAGGGGAGAGAGGTCGATCGAGTGTTGAAGGCGGAACTCATTAGAAGAGAGGAGCAAACGACCACTCAGGTCTATCACGCTCCAGCACATGGGTTCGCTCTCGCTGTCCAGACGGATGCGGTCTGCAGCAGGGTTCGGATAAAGCCGGAGCACACCAGGCAGAGCCGCATTTCCAACCCCCAAAGGCAAGGGAGCGCACAACCCATCTTGCCCGCTCACAATCCGTTCAAACGAAGAATTCACTGCATCGATCACCGTATCAATACAGCTCACACTGTCGTTGATCCCGCTAAAGGTCACCACCGCCAAATCGACCCACAGATTCGACTTCCCCATAAAAACCCCACTCGGGCTCAGACCCGTAAGGTGCCCATTCGGATGGATGCTAAAGCTCATTTGCCCCGGATTGGGCACCGCAAGCGATTGAATGGACTGAACATCCAACCCTTTAATTTTGAGCTCAACACCCACCACATCTGCCCCCGGATTGCGCATTTGAAGCACCGCCGTACCATTGGCCAAATCGGGGGGAAGCAGGCGGAACTCCGCACTTTGGTTGGGGTTGTCGAGTGCCGTTCCAAAGGAGCAGCTCGTGCCTTGCCCCCCGTGTACCAGGCACTCCTGCAACAAAGCCAGATCCCAAACCGTCAGACTGCTGTCTCCACTCAATTCAAGACAAGGCGACCAAACCAGCGTTTCGGCCACCAAACCACTGTTGTAGGCCAGGTAGTCCATGGCGTCTCGATTTTGATTGGTGTCCGCGTCGCCAAACAAAGCCGGCCCCCCGCACACCCCTCCGCAGTCCGGCAGGGTATTGCCGTAAGGAACGCCCGCGCAGTCCGTATAAATCGGGCAATTGGGGTCTTTGACAAAACTGCGGTTGCCCTGGGCATCGGTGCTCAGCGTAATGCACGCCTGCGCCCAGTTGTTGAGATAGTCGGTTTCGTAGCGACCCAACGCATCGGGGCTTTGGTCCCAGTTCACCTTGTTCGCCAAAATGTAGGCGCCGTCCGGAACATCCGTAATATCCACCCACTGGCAATCCAGCCCAGCGCCATAAATGTCGCCACAACCTGCCGTAATGCCCATATTGCCACATCCATACTTCGCTTGGCCTCCATTGTAGCAGGCCAGGTCGAGCACGCAGAATCCATTCTTAAACCCAATGGGCAGGCTGTTGCCGCCAGGGGTGTACAGAACGTATTCGGCATAGCCCTCGTAGTGCGCATGCCCGTGGCAGTTGGTCGTATTGAACTGCCCTGGCTGGTTGGCCGGATTGCCGATAAAGTAGTCGGTGGCCCCGTTGTTTTGAATGTGGGTATCGAAGCGAATCACCGTACGCATGCCATAGCCCGTCAGGCATTGCTCGGCCACGGCGCAGTTGTCGGCCATCACGCTGTCGATGTAGAGCGAGTTTTCAAAGTCGCTTTGGACCAGAACCAAATCTGGACCCAGTGGGCACAGGGGATTGGGATAGTACAGACAGGTTCCGCCACTTACGGTGGCCAGGGGGTTGTAGTTGCAGGCCGTGGGGTCCATACAACCGCTCACTGGACCGCTGTAGGTCAGGCTCCAATCGGTACTGCAGCCAGGAGCCGATTGAATGCGAATCAGATAGGTTTCCGCGCTGTCGAGCACCGCTCCGAGTTCGGCCAAGGTGCTGCAGTTGGGGCTGGAATTGCTGTAAAAAAGGGCACCGGCGGCTCCGGTGTTGAGGATCAAGGGATCGCAATTGTCAAAGACCGCGATTTCAGTGGCGCAGGTGTTGGTGGCAAAACAGGTGCTGATCTGGTACATTCCCACCGAATCGGGCTGAAAGCTGTACCATCGGGTTCCGGATTGGTTGAGGGTTCCCTGAGGGGTGGGCAGGGGATTCGAACATCCCTGGCCGGGTTGACAATTGAACCATTGGTAGTCGCGGGTGGCAAAACTGCCCCCGCTGGCCGTTAGGCTATTGTTGACGTAGACGCTGTAGCTCCCATTGCCATAGGCGCAACAAATGCCGTCTCCATAGCTGTCGTAGATGCTAAAAGCATAGCAGCCATTCTGCGGAAGACAAATTGTATCGCTCAGGAAGGTGCCCGAGGCGACAACCGTTCCGGTCACCGTGCGCAGGTCCCAGGTGGTTTCGTTGGGATAGTTGTCGGGGACAATTTCAATCCGTACTTCTATCTGGTTTGGAGCGCAGTTCTGCGCATGGATGTTTTCTGCGCCAATGCTCAACAAAAAGCTGAGCGACAAAAGGGTACAATGCCGCATCGGTGGGAGGGGGGGGTTGAACGGGAAAATTAACGATTCTTTATGAAAGTTCGCGGATCGGTCCGCTGAGGCGGTGCGCAACAAAAACGGCCAACAAGGCATTGAATTCAGTCGGGTTGATCCTTGATTTATGCGCATTTTCAGGAAAGTGAGACGATTGTGTGGGGGGAGCGCTACAACCAAGGAGATCAGGAAACGGAACGCGGGAATCGGATCCTTCGGTATTTGGGGTAGACGGGGTTGTTGGATAAGAGCGGAAGCAGGAAGGGCAGGGGTAGGATGAAAACGGTAAGCCGAACTTTTGGATACAATTGGATATAAAATGGATATACCCAAAAGAATCGAAGAGAAACTGGATTTTCCTTTGGCCCAACAACACAGAATTATGGGATTGTTGAGCGTGATTGATTCATTCAAGGGAAGTTAGGCCGTTCTCGAACAAACCCAAGGCCCCCCTTCTCAAAGAACTCCGGAAAATCGCGACGATAGAAAGTACCGATTCCTCCACGCGCATTGAGGGGGGCACCCTGAATGATGCTGAAGTGGAAATGTTGATTAAGTCATTTAAAAACAATAGGTTAGAGAAACGGGAGGAGCAAGAAGTAGTGCGCTTCTACGGGGCTTTGGAAGTAATTTTCGACAATTATTCTGATATACCGTTGAACCCCCAATAGATAGGGTTCCAGCGCCCATGCTCGTTAAAAATTCGATTTTCTCGTTCCCTCTTTTTTCACGGAAAAATGAAATGCTTTTTACCTGCCCTACCCTTTCCATTTCCGATTGCCTTAGGTCGCCCCTAGGTCGCCCCTAGGTCGTCCCAAGGTCGTCTCACGGTCTTCTCCCTTCGGATCTTCGGAATGGATACCCCTAAGGCCTGCGGAGTCCGTCGCGATATTCTTCTTGCTTAGACAGTGGAATATACCATAAAAGGTCTGACTGTCAGATCACAACGGTGCTCGGGCGCAAACGGAATCAAACAAAACTCACTTCAACCCAATCTCCCTCAGCCGTTGATCGAGAAAAGATCCAGCGGTGATCGGGGGTTCAAGAGGCGCGTGGAAACCCGGGGCGTCCAGCGACCAGTCGGAAGGGGGGACCAGCAGCACATCCGATCGAAAGTGCAAAAAGAACGGAATCGAATAGCGCGACACCCCGGCATAGGCATCGGGGGTATTGATGACCCGATGTGTCGTCGACTTCAGTTTTCCACCGCTGAGGCGTTCGAGCATATCGCCCACATTGATCACCAAGGCCCCGGCGGGTATCTCGGCATCGAACCAATTCCCATCGCGCCCGAGCAATTGCAGGCCTCCGGCAGAGGCCCCCATCAAGAGCGTAATCGCATTGATGTCTTCGTGTTCCGCGCTCCGCAACGCCTCGGGTTCGGGATGCTGCAGCCCCGGATAGTGGATAGGGCGCAAAATGCTCTCGCCCCCCTGAACACTTTGGGCAAAGCGCTCAGGGTCTCCCCCAAAGGCCATCGCCAAGGCTTTCATCAACTCGGTACCGATGGACTCTAAGGCTTGGAACACCTCCCTTCCGCGGATCCCGAAATCGGGAACCTCGACTACCTCGGGATTCTGATCTGGTCCAAACTGCCAAAACTCCTTTAAATCAGGTTGTTCCCTATTTTTGGCGTGCTCCACGCCAAAAGGCGTATACCCCCGCTGACCACCCATTCCCTCGAGCCGATAGCGCAATTTGACTTCCTCAGGCAAGGAAAAAAACGCCCGAACGGCCGCATACAACGCCTCGATCGAAGCTGCTTCCAAAGGCGGATCCAACAAAACGGCAAACCCAATTTCTTCAAAGGCCTTGCGCAAGGCCGGACCCGACAACCCACGGTTGCGCTCCGCAATCCAATCGCCTTCAATCAGAGGTAAATTCGAACGGCTCATTCGACCCAGTCGGCAATAAACAGGTTGGTCGCGCGGGTGCCCCCGTTTTCGCGGTTCGAGGCGAACACCAGCTTAGTGCCGTCGGGCGAAAACATCGGGAAGGCATCGAACTGCGGGTCAAACGTGACTTGCTCCAGTCCCGTACCGTCAAGGTTAATCAAATACAGGTGGAAGGGAAAGCCTCTGGGGCTGGCGTGGTTGGACGAAAACAGAATTTTCTTCCCGCTCGGATGAAAAAACGGGGCCCAGTTGGCTTGACCGAGTTGGGTCACTTGGCGCATTTCGCTTCCATCGGTCTTGCACACAAAGATTTCCATGTTCGTCGGTTTTACCAGGCCCTGTGCCAAGAGTTCCTTGTATTCCGCCACTTCTTCCGGAGTCTTGGGACGGGAAGCCCGAAACACGAGGTATTCTCCATCGGGCGAGAAAAAGGCGCCTCCATCATAGCCCAATTCGCGGGTTACCTGGCGAACATCCGATCCATCGAGCTTGCAGGTGTAGAGCTCCAAATCTCCGCTGCGCATACTCGTAAACACCATGCGGTCGCCTATGGGCGACATGGTAGCCTCGGCATCGTAGCCCGGGATCTGGGTCAGTTGGCGGCGTTGCTCGCCTTTGCGGTTGGCCACAAACAGGTCAAAGCTGTCGTAGATCGGCCATACATAGGCCCCGTCTTCGCGCTTGGCCGGGGTGGGGGGGCAGTTTTCCGAAACGTGGTGGGTAGAGGCGTAGACCATCAGCGAATCCCCGGGCAGAAAATACGAGCAGGTGGTGCGGCCTTTGCCCGTGCTGATCCGCGTAGGAGGTCCCGACTTCAAATCGCTCCCGGCCCAGTCAAAGGCGTAAATCTGATCGCACTGTGTACCCCATTCCGGGTTGTTGGCCTGAAACACCAAAGCACGACCGTCAAAACTGAAATAGGCTTCGGCATTGTCGCCTCCAAAGGTGAGTTGGCGGATGTTTTGGAGGTGCTTTTCTTCGGGATAGTGCAGGGCAGAGGCGTAGGTGTTGCCTTTCCAGTCTTCGGATTGGGTCGAATCGGCCGATGTCGAATGAGGCGATTTTCCCTCGGGATTGCCGCAGGCGGCGACAATTGACAGAATCAAAATAGAGGCAAAAGAAACAGAGCGCATGAAGGGGGGGGCTTAAAATGAAAATGAGCGCACAAAGATAGCCGTGCGCTCATCCCCACCCTGCCCTAGGCGGTGTTTAAATGACCATCAAGGCTTCACGGCACGCTTTGAACGCAGTGTAGGAGCGTGGCTGACGCAACATACATCTTGCCCGTACTGGGGTCGAAGACCGGATTTTGATAAAACGTTCTCCAGCCCTGAGGCGGAATCCAATGCTTGACGTATCCAGATTGTTTGTGTACGGCAAAAAGCCCCTCCCGACCGTGATAAATGTAGTTGCCGAAGTCCACGATCGGCTGGCCTTGGGTTTCGCCCACTGTGGCAATCCACCGCTGCGTCCCATCGGACTTTTTGAGGCAAATCAATTGAGGACCAAAGGTTTTGGCATACACCTTATCTGCCCAAACTAAGAGCGAACCCTGGGTGAAGTGAACGTCTGAAAACGTCGATTGATAGGTCCAAAAACGGGCACCATTGTCTACCGAAAGCGCAAAGACCTTGTCTTGGCCCAGCGCAAATAGCGTATCTCCATCGGCCAGCATAGGCGTTACAATGCCCCCAAAACTGGTTGTTCCCGATTCGAGGCTGTCGACTTCCCATTCGATCTGTCCACGATCCAGATTGTACGCCACCAACCCCAGCCGAAATTCCCCTGTCCCCAATTCAGATTTTTTGGCGACGAGCAGCCGATCTCCATCGCTATTTCGGCAAACCATGGGATTGACCAACGAGTACTCCCAACCCGGAAGCGCCTCCCGATAAAAAACCGTGTCGAACACCGGGGCACCGGCAGTACTCCGCAACAATGCAGCGCGGTATCGGTTGCCCGGAGCGTAGTATTCGACGGCGAAGAAAAGCTCTTCCTCATACAGCATAAAGGGATCTCGGATAAATCCGCTCGGGAAATAGTGCGACCAGACCGTGGATGGAGGTACACCGTTTTTTGGGGGCGCAACCCGATACACCGCGGCGTTGGTATTGTCGCTCAGAATCAAATCGCCATTCTCCGTTTGGGCAGTTCGCATATCGTAACCCCGATAGTTGAAACTCGGCAGAAAGTCGTCCCAAATTCCGATCAAGGCACCCGTTTCGGGATTTCGAAACTTGACAAACCCATGATCGGTTGTTTGGTCGGCGTAATAGGCGATGTATTCCGGGGCCCATTGCAGGGGCATTCCCTCGTGTGGGTAGTAGTTGCTGTCGAGCGCTTTGCTCCAGTACACCGCAAATTCGGATGGCGATTCATTGTCCGGGGGGAGTTTTTGCTCTTTGTCGCAGGAAGCCAACAGCAACCCCACGCCCAACATCTGTAGGAATTTACGTGAAATCATGGTGCAATGATATGTCTTTTCTGTCAGATTTTGAAATCTAGCGCGGCTTGGTTTTAAAGAATCCGTAGGAAGAAGGATTCCATTCTCCGTTGAATAAGCCATTGAGCACCCTTCGGGTTTCGCTGGAATTGCGCATCTGCTGGTGGTTGGTATGTGGCATCTTGATTGGCTCGACAAAATGGGGCAGACCCGCTGCCGATTCGGCCAATACGACCCCGTCGTTGGGCTTGCGAATTTGTACGGGATGGATGTAGGGATAGGTGGTGCAGGTTTCCGATCCGTTGATCGGGATGCAGTCGGATTCTGTCGGAACGCGCGAGACGCGGGTAGCGCGCAGCGCTCTGGAAGCCGGACGGCAAATACACAAATATTCTCCTTGATATAGCGTGTCTTTTAGGGCTCCAATGAGGCGCTCCCATTGGTCGTTGGCGTCGCGAATCCATTCGTGGGCTCTGAGGTTGGCTTGGTGTTGGTCCCAGGCTTTCCACGTATTTCTGGAAGCAAAAGGCACGAACCCCCTGCGGCGCTTCCAGTAGTTGTAGCGGCCTTTGAAAAATTCGCTTTGCCCCCAATAGTGCGCCATCATCTGGTTGGCGGCATCTACAGCGGCCTGGTCGTTGTCGGCCCCAAAGGGATTGTGGGATATGGTGGTGTCGTTCAAGAGAAAAGACCCCATGGTGCGCCAAAACACCGGGGCATCTTCTACCCCATAGGCTGCGGCGATCGGAATCGACAAGGTGTCTTGGTTCAACGCCCAAAGCGAGTCCGCTCCCCATCGATAATCTCGGGTGATAGGCTGATTTAAGTCCTTGAGCATCAAAGGAAGTAGAGTATTGGCAAAGGCGTTGCAGGCCGATGCGCTGATTTCGGAGATGGTGGACTGGCTCACGAGCAGGTCGGTCCAAAAATTTTGCCGCATCAGATTGGTCAGTTCGGCATTGGACATGACTTGGCAACCCGTTTGTACAAATTGACCGAGCGGATAGCTTCCATTTGGATTGGCATTGTTCAACAATACGGCTCCTCGGTGGGGCGTCCCGAACGCAACGATGCCACCGTATTGTCGATTCAGCGCTCCCCGTTCTGCCATTTGGGCGTGCTTGCGCGCCACCAATCCCCCTTGGCTGTGGGCAATAGCAATATGCCGCGAGCGGGGAATGCTGTCCCAGGAAGGCACCGAAGCCAAGGGGTCAATAAACCACTCCATACTGATGGCTGCCGTATTGAGGGAACCGTATTGGTCGTAGACCGGGACCACCGAGCGCACGTTTCGGGCTGCATAGTCCGGAGCTCCTCCCGCTTGGGTAGCGGCGGCCAAGGTTCCCCAGGATTTGACACCACCGCCCAAACCGTGGATCCAATACAGGGTGCGCTTGCCCGTAGGACTGGCAGGCGAACTGCCGTTTCCGGCCGGGGGAGTAAATGGGCTGACACTGTCTTGACCGCTGCTCAAACTGAAGACTATATTGCCGTCCCAAGGGTCGATTTGGGCCCAAACCTCGTTCGATGAGCACAGTACAGATAAAATCACAAAAGGGAATAGGTTTTTCATGTCGTGTTGAAAGGTGAAGGGTTCAGAGAAACAGTGACGAAGGTGCAGACCCCAAGGGCCTGCCGAGGCGTTTGATGCTTACTGTTTGGAAATCAGTCGGTGAAAGACTCCTTGAGCGGTTTGGATTTCGACCCATAGGAGCCCTGAGGGCCATCCGTTGGCGTTGATTTGGGCCCAGGGTACGCCCCCGAGCTGTTCGACCGCCACAACGGTGCCATTGGCCTGCCTCACCACAACGGTGAAGATCAGCACATCCAAATTGTACTTCCACTCGATGTTGAGGCGGCCTTTGACCGGATTTGGATACAGCCTTAAGGCGTTGGCGTACAAATCGGGGTCGGCTTTTACCGAGCCATCGTGCCAGAGCGAATGACTCAAAATGATCTCTTCTTCCACCAGCCGGACGGGAATCTCGGGATCGCTGAGATCGATGGTCTTGAGGCGATAAGTCTGTAGAAACCCCACATCTTGAAAGTGCTGAAAGACATCGATTTCGTTTTCCCATCCAAGCCTTGTTTCGCGCTTCAATTCCACGATTTTATCCTCGGGATCCATCGTCCATTCAATTCCTTGATCGTCGATCCATCGCATTGACTCTCCGTCTCTTGTGACTTCAAGGTAACCCTGCTCCGCCAGTTCCCGATCCGAGGGCAACGCGAATGAGGGCATGCCCGGATGCAGATGCCTGTCAAAGAGTGGGTCGAAATTCCAGTCGGCGGGTGGGGGAATTTCTTCGGAATAACGCACCAGCAAGTCCCCTTTGCGAGAATAGTGCTCTTGGAGACCGGGTTGGAGTACGATACGGGCCGGCCATTCCATCCATTCGGGATAGCCCCGGGTAGAATCGATGTGGATTTCGAGAAATGCTGAGCCGTCTTCGAGGGGAAAGCGGGTTTTTCTCAGGAACATTTCCCGGGGCATCATCCGTTCAAGGGGCCAGCCTCCCAAGGCATCCGGAGGAAAGGCCTCCATACTCAGGGCAAATTGTCGGTGGTGTTCGTAGGTAGTGTACTCAAACCATCGGGCTTCTGGGTGTACGGGTTCAGATTGCCACGACAAAGGCATCATGGCGCTTTGACCTTGGGCTTCGACATGGGTACACGCCAATAAGGCGAGCAAGAGCAATACGATCAGGGTTTCGAGACCGAGTCTCCAAAGTGGGCGCATAACGTTCAATTTTGGTTCGACGTAAAAATGCGCAGATAATACGACAGATAAAACTGTAAAAAATAAACTTTATAAACCGACTAAGACGGAATACGCTCCGGGTCCTTCGTTGGTCATCAGATCCAGAGCCGATAAATCCGGCACAAATCCGTGCCGTTCGCCAAAGAGTTGCCGATAAACAGGAGTAGGCCACTCCTTGATCAGGGATCCAGTTTCGGGCAGGATGGGCATGTGGACGGAAGAGCGGTGCACGGTGGGAAGATCCACCTGAAGCCATTGGGACATCAGGATCTGAGTCCTTTGGTTGAGTTCATACAACGCCTCGGGCTTCTCGTCGTACAGCGCAGCGATGTCCGACTGCATGAAGGCGAAAAAAGGACTGCGTCCGTAGGCGGTTTCGATGGCCTTGCGGTGTTGCTTGCGCCAGTCTTCTGCATAAGAAATGCGCTGTTCGGCGGTAGTGCGATGGCCTTGGTGCCTGAGGGGAACCACCAAAAGCTGAGGGCCATTGGGGCCGAGAATGGCACAGCGGTTTCGGAAACTCTGCTTTTCGAACCGCTCTCCGATTTCAATTCGCGGAGGGTTCCCGCTCAACAAGGCGCGCCACCACCGGACAGAAGGCCAATACGCCGTGGGCAACCCAAACGGTTCAGAGCTCGACCCCAAAGAACCAACCATAGGCATCGAACATATGGTGTCCAAACACATTCGATTGCTCGAGCGGAAACCGACTGTAGTACGCTTCGGTGGGGTACAACATCACGGCCGTGCCACAGCGGGCGTAGTTCAAGTTGTCTGCCGTTTCAGGGTACTGAAGCTGCGGATAAGCGGGTTCGAGCGCGAGTTTGAACAACTTTTCGCCCAGGTATTCTTCAAAGGTCTCTTCAGCGTCTTCCAGCCGGTCTTCCATTTTGCCGTACATGCCGAGCAAGACCCAGTTTTTGGGCCAGGGCTGTGCCTTGAGCTGCTCTCGTGCGCCTCTGAACGGGTTGGTCGGGTTGAAATCTTTGAGGGTCTGAATGGAGAACGGCGTTTCCGGAACCCAGTCTGCAGCATTGACGAGCGTATGGTGCCATCCGAATCCGCAGAGGTGTTCGTAGGAATAAGCAAAGTAGAGGTTTCCGGGTTTGGGCGCTGCGGTGGCGTAGCTCTTGATCCGGGTTCCCGCCCAGGCTCCATGGGTCTGTTTGCGCTTCAACAGGGCCGTGGTGAGATAGGTCAAGGCTCCCCCCTGGCTGTGTCCGCTGATCACCCAATCTCGGTGTCCTGCGGCATAAAGCGAGTCGAGGACCGGCAAGAGCATTTGGGCCAGCTCCAGCGTACCCAACGTCCAGCCCGCGTGGACTGAAGCCCGGGGATGATCGGAAAAGTCATAGGCCACCGCACTGCCGTCGGTCAAAACCATCGAACCTCGGGCAGGCACCATCACGGAATAAAAATTCTCGATCCAACTCAGGGACTGGGCCGTGGTACCCCGCAGATTCACCCAGATGGTACCGTCGCCTTGCTTCCATACGTCGAGACGGTTGTACAATCCTACCTCTGGAGACCGAAGAACAAGGGTCCAATCGGGGCCTGAAATCGACAAACTGTCCACTTTCTTCAACTGTTCCGCCCCCAAACGCAAAGCCGAGATGCACTCAGCGGTGTCCAAACCCGCTTTCAATTGGGCCTGAACCGCCCCGGACAGGATCATACACAAGAGCGGGAGCAAAGACTTCATGCCTTGGCGGTCTTTCGACGCCGATAAAAACTCCATCCATAGGCCAGCAATCCCAGTCCCGCTACGGGCCAGAAATAGCTCACGGGTTTGCCCTTGCCGTGCACAGTGGTAAACACCCGTTCGGTGCGCACCTTTTCGAATCCCTTGCGGAATTTGTCGAGGCTCATCCACACGAACACGGGTTTGCCTACGATATGGTCTTCCGGAACATACCCCCAAAAACGCGAATCGAGCGAATTTTGGCGGTTGTCCCCCATCATCCAGTAGTAGTTCTGCGCAAACGTATAGTGGGTTGCAGGGGCCCCATCAATCCAGTAGGACCCGTCTTTTTGTTCGAGTTCGTGCCCTTCGTACACAGTAATGGCGCGTTGATACAGGGCGTAGTTGACCTCGTTGAGTTCCACCCGGTCTCCGGCCTTGGGCAGGTAAATCGGACCAAAGTTGTCGCGGGAGTGCACCATGACCGGGGCTTCTCCGTGGAAGGTATTCGGGAACAACTCCGAAGGATGGGGTACATAGGGGGAGTTCAAATAGGCTTTGAGCAAGTCTGGTCCTTGAATGCTGTCCGGATTCGCCGGGGCCAAAATGGGCAGGGCCGAAACCACATTGGGAAGTTTCTTGAATTCTTCGGTAGCACTTTGGGAAAGCGTGACGATGTAGTGGTTGGCTCCGATCATCAGAACATCCCCGGGCTCCTGGAATTTTTGCTGTTCCTCTTGGGTCAGGTAGTTCATATCGAACCGATCCTTCAACTCTTTGCGGTTGAATTGGGTGCCATTGGTCTCGACATACCACATCATTTGAGGGTCGGCTCGGGACGGGGTGGGCAGGGGTACCCCATCGATGAGTACCTGTCCATCGACCACTCGGAGGCTGTCGCCCGGAATGCCGACGCAGCGCTTGACGTAGTTGGCGCGTTTGTCTACCGGTAAATCGCTCTCCATGGGGTAGTTAAAGACCACACTTTCGTTGCGCTGGACCGGGTGCAGGCGGGGGGTACGGAGGTAGGGGAAGGACACCGCCCGGCTAAAACTCGGCACCTTCAGAAAAGGCACCTCGGCGTGCAGCAGCGGCAGGCTGAGCGGGGTCATGGGCAATCGGCTTCCATAGTGCAACTTGCTCACAAACAGAAAGTCGCCTACCATCAACGACTTTTCCATCGAACTGGTGGGGATGGTGTACGCCTCAAACCCAAACGCGCGGATCACCGAAGCCGCCACCACCGCAAACAAACCGGCGGGGAGGATTTCGCCCAACTGTCTGTGCATGGCCTCTTTGTTCTTGCCTACATAGGCGGGCTTGTCTTGAAACGCTTTGTAGGCGGCATACAACCCGAGCGTTGCGACACTCAGCCAATAATCTGCCCATTTGCGCTTGCCAAACACGTGGAGCAGTTCGTAGAGCGAAATGAGGTACATCACGTGGTTGACCACGGGAATCCAGTACAACAACATCCAAGCCTTTGGCCGCTCGGTGAGGTCGAGCATGATCCAGGTTTTGAGGAAGGGTACAGCGGCCTGCCATGAGGGCCGACCTTTCAACACAAAAAAGGGCCAAAGCACCACGGTCGAAAGCACTTCGATCAAGACCCAATATTGCCAGAGGTTCAGTTGCATCGCTTATTCGTTTCTATACAAATCGTCCATTCCGAATACACCGGTCTTTCCGTGTAGCCATTCCGCGGCCAAGATCGCACCCAAAGCAAAACCATCTCGATTCAAAGCGCGGTGTTCGATGCTGAGTACATCTTGGGCGGTTGATATGGTTAAACGGTGGGTGCCGGGTACTTCGTCTACGCGTTCTACCGAAATCGGCAAGGTGCCGGGAACGGGGTCTTCAGCCAGACTCCACCCACCGAGAATGGGCTGTTTTTCGAGGACTTTTTCGGCCAGCCGCAGCGCCGTCCCGCTCGGGCGATCGCGTTTGTGGATGTGATGCACTTCAGACAAGCTCAACTGCGCCTCCCATGAAGCACTCAGGGCAGAGAGGAGCCCGACGGCCTGGGTGAGGGCATAGACCCCGGGACTGAAGTTGGATGCCACAAACAATCCTAAGGGCTTGCGTTCAAAAGCTGTCGCTACCTCCGCAAAGTGGGCGTCCCAACCGGTCGTTCCACACACCACGGGAATCGAGGCCTCCAAACAGCGCAGTACATTGTCGACCACGGCTTCGGGGGTGGTGAATTCGAAGGCCATATCGACCCCTTGCACATCGGACTCGGTCCAGCCCTTTCCCAGCCGAGCGACTACCGAATGCCCCCGCTCGGTGGCCAGCCGCTCGAGGGTTTGTCCCATTTTTCCGTATCCAATCAGGGCGAACTTCATGGCCATGAGAGACTTATGCCAACTCCTGGGACCGAGCCGCCCCCCGTGGCCACCGGCATCAACACCGGATCGATGGTGAGTGAAAGGTCGTCGGATACGTCGAAATAATACAGGTGACCATCGACATAGGCGTCGAGAATGTTGAGGGCATAGGCCGTGACCGCCAAAATGATGCTCAAATCCCGCCAGCGTCTGTAGGTGGTTTGAAGCGTGATGAGCTGTTCGGGGGTATAAATGCCTTCGTAGGGATTGACGGTTTCGGGGTTGTTGTCGACCGCCGCGATATAGGCATCGCTGAACGCCCGATACTGTTGCTGATTGAAGACAGCAAAACCCACGGGGGTTCCGATCAAGGCCCAGGCCAGTGGTGCCTTCCAGACTTTTCCATTGTAGATCTGTCCCCAACCGGGCAACAGGGTCGAATAGAGCATGGCTCTTCTAGGGCTGTGCACTTCGGGTTCTGAACCGGTACCGCCTTCGGGAACAGGGTTAGTCTGGGCTTGAGAGCGGGTTTCCGATTCGGATTGCCCTTCTGCCCACTCGGAAGTCTCCGGGTCGGGGTTTGTCGGAAGGCTTTGGAGGCTGTCTGGGGTTTGAGCGCGCATACCGACCCATAGTACCATCAAAGTCAATAGCATCCATCCGCGTCGAACCACCGAACTTAAGGATTGACCAGGGAAAGGATGCGCTCCAGTTCCCGTTCGTTTTTGAACTCGACCACTATTTTTCCCGCAGTGCCGCGCCCCGATAACAACTGAACCTTGGTCCCCAGCAAGGCACTCAGTTGCTGGTTCAGCTCCTTAAAATGGGGTGGGAGCACTGTTTTTTGGGCAGTTCCCGTGGTTACCGTTTGCTTTTGCCGCTGCACCCGGTCTTCGACGGCGCGCACGCTCAGCCCGTCTGATACAATCGACCGATACAGCGCCAATTGTTCGGCTTCGTCTTCGATGTTGACGAGGGCGCGGGCGTGCCCCATCCCGATCATGCGATCCCGAATGCCGGCCTGAACCAAAGGCGGCAACCGCAACAACCGCAAATAATTGGTCACCGTGCTCCGCTTTTTTCCGACCCGCTCGCTCATTTGCTCTTGGGTCAACGCGCATTCTTCAATGAGCCGTTGATACGACAGGGCGATTTCGATGGCATCGAGTTCCTGTCGCTGGATGTTTTCCACCAACGCCATCTCGAGCATCCCTTGGTCGTTCGCGAGCCGGATGTAGGCCGGAATGCGCTCCAGACCCGCTATTTTGGAGGCGCGCAAACGGCGTTCACCGCTGATGAGCTGGTATTGCCCTTTGCGCAGGCGACGCACCGTGATGGGCTGAATAATGCCCAATTCGCGGATAGAATGCGCCAATTCGCTCAGGGCTTCGGCATCGAAATGGGTGCGCGGCTGGAAGGGGTTTTCGACGATGTGCTCCACGGGAATTTCCGCGATGCTCCCGACCAATTCATCGGCCCCGGTTTGCTCTGCCGATTGGATTTCTTCTCTGGGGTCTTTAAGCAAGGCGGACAAGCCCTTGCCCAAGGCCCGTCTCTTGTCAGCCATGGTTCTTTGGTGCGGGAGATTTGGAGCCTCGCTCGTTCGGAGCACTCCGTTCGGGGGTTTCGGCCTCGTTGTTGGTCAAAAACTCCTGGGCCAAATTTAAATAATTGGCGGCCCCGGTGCTCGAGGCGTCGTACATCAGGATGTTCTCTCCGTAGCTCGGGGCTTCGCTCAAGCGCACATTGCGCTGAATAACGGTTTTGAAGACCATTTGACGGAAGTGCGCCTTGACCTCTTCCATCACCTGGTTCGACAACCGCAAGCGACCGTCGTACATGGTGAGGAGCAGCCCTTCGATGTCGAGGCTCGGATTGTGCAGTTGTTGAACGCTTTTGACGGTATTCAGCAACTTGCCCAGCCCTTCGAGCGCAAAGTACTCGCATTGGATCGGGATCAACACCGAATCGGCGGCAGTCAAGGCATTGAGCGTGATGAGCCCAAGCGATGGGGCGCAGTCGATGACGATGTAGTCGAAGTTGTCGCGGATCTTTTTCAGCGCCTTGCGGAGCATATGCTCGCGTTTGGGCCGATCGACCAATTCGATTTCGGCGGCGACCAGATCGAGGTGAGACGCCAAAAGCCATACGTTGGGGGTGCTGGTCTCCAACACGGCCTGAGCGGGTTCGGTAGTGTGTTCGAGGACCTGATAGGTGCCCAGATCGACCTTGTCTGGATCGACCCCGAGGTTGGAGGTGGCGTTGGCCTGAGGGTCCGCATCGATGAGCAAAACCCGCTTTTCGAGCACGCCGAGCGCAGCGGCCAAATTGACCGCCGTCGTGGTTTTGCCCACCCCTCCTTTTTGATTCGCAATCGCGACGATTTTGCCCATATGCTTCAGAGTGGAGACGCTAGGGTTTCCGGCTCAAAATTCCGCAAAACCCCGCGAATGCGAAGCGCGAATGCGCACCCATCAGATGCCTTTATCAACAATTCCCGTTTTGCCTGTCTAACCCCGGTGTTCAGAGGTCGTCAAAATCGAAGTCAGCCGAAGGTCCAGCGGGATTTTCGTACGAATCTCCTTCAAACGACTTGCGTTCGAGGCGGCGTTCGATGTATTCGATCATTTCGTTTAGAAGATGCTTAAACGACTCAAAATCTTCTTTATACAGATAGATTTTGTGCTTTTTATAGTATTCTTCTCCGTATTCGGAACTGTGCTTCTTGCTCTCGGTAATCGTCAGGTAGTAGTCCTCGCCCCGGGTAGCGCGCACGTCGAAAAAATAGGTTCGACGACCCGCCCGCATGGCCTTGCCATACACTTCGTCCGGATTGCGTCGAAAATCGTTTTTATCGCTCATCGTACTGCTGCAAAACTATTCAAAACGCTCGGAGCCGAGACCATTTTTCGCGTCAAAAAACGGATATGGGGTTCAAAGCGTTTGATCTTCGACAGCCGTACGGGCTTCTTCGAGTTGCCTGCGATACAAATCGGCGTATACCCCGCCCAAACTCATGAGGCTGTCGTGGGTACCTCGCTCCACCACAACTCCCCTGTCGAGCACTACGATCAAATGGGCGTGCATGACCGTCGAAACCCGGTGGCTGATGAGCAGAGTGC
The DNA here is from genome assembly GCA_016125155.1 of bacterium. Classification (GTDB taxonomy): domain Bacteria; phylum Bacteroidota; class Bacteroidia; order Flavobacteriales; family Schleiferiaceae; genus WGMI01. The sequence goes on along the minus strand of WGMI01000018.1, from coordinate 8,251 downwards.
TCCTGTCGCGACTGATCTCCAGTAGATTAGACAAGATCTTCGATTCGGTTTCCGTATCCACAGCCGAAAGGCAATCGTCGAAAACCAACAGAGCAGGGTCTCCTACCAGAGCACGCGCAATCGAAACCCGCTGTTTTTGTCCACCGCTCAGCGACAGACCCCGTTCGCCGACCCGGGTGGCGTAGCCCTCGGGGAATCCGAGGATGGTGTCGTGGATTTCGGCGGCTTTGGCGGCCCGCTCTATCTGCTCATCGGTGGCCGCATGCGCACCAAAGGCTATGTTGTACCTCAAAGTTTCAGAAAACAGGAAGGCGTCCTGAGGCACAAAACCCAGGCTGCGGCGCAATTGTCCCAAATCCCATTCGCGCAGGGGTTTCCCATCGAGGTAAATCTCCCCATCGGTCGGGTCGTACAAGCGGCCGAGCAGGGCGGTCAAGGTACTCTTGCCCGATCCGGTTTTGCCCAACACCGCCAAGGTCTGTCCTTCCTCGACCACAAAACAGAGGTCGTTCAACGCCCGAATGCCGCTGTCCGGATAGGTAAAGCCCACGTTCCGAAATTCGATGCGCCCCTTGGGATCGGGGCCAGGTTGACCTTGGTTGCGGATTTCGGGTTGCTCCCTGAGAAATTCGTTGATGCGCTCTTGGGAGGCTTCGGCGCGTTGCACAATCGAACTCACCCAGCCAATTGAGGCTACCGGCCAGGTCAAGAGGTTGACATACAGCACAAACTCGGCAATATTGCCCGCGCTGATCTCTCCGGCTATGGTTTGCAATCCCCCGATGTAGATCGTCGCCAGGGTACTGAGACCGATGAGCAGCGACATCAACGGGAAAAACAAAGCATCGACCTTGTAGAGCTTTTCGTTGACACTCCGGTATTCGTCGCTCAACGCGGAAAATTCTTCTGAAACCCTCGGCTCTTGCACATACACCTTGAGCACGCGTATGCCCGAAAAGGCCTCTTGGACATAGGTAGACAGATCGGAAAGTTTGGACTGGACCCGCTCGCTGCGCTGGTTGATGGCCACGCTGATCTTGTAAATCGCATAGGACAAAACCGGGAGGGGGGCCAGGACGTAGAGTGTAAGTTCAACGTTGATGCTCAACATGATGGCGATCACCATGACCAGCGTTATCAAGACGTTGACCGCATACATTATGGCGGGGCCGATGTACATCCGAACCCGAGATACGTCTTCGCTGATTCGGTTCATCAAATCGCCCGTGCTGCGGGTTTTGTAAAATCCGAGCGAAAGCTTTTGGTACTGATCGAAGATTTCGTTTTTCAGGTCATATTCAATATGGCGGGACATCACGATGATGGTCTGCCTCATAAAGAACATAAACATGCCTGCGAGCAGGCTCGAACCGATGATGGCCAACCCGTAGAGCACAAGCTTGGACTTGAGATCGCCCGTATCGAGGGCCCCCGCCGGAGCCGCTTCAAAGGACTGTTCGATGGCATCGAAGCTCTGACGGACCAATTGAGCCGGATAAATCCGAAACACGACCGAAATCGCAACGAAAAACACCCCCGCCAAAAAGCGCCAACGATACTTGAACAAATAGCGGTTGAGGTGGCTGAGTGCTTTCACGCTTCTATGGGAAAAAGGGCCGTTTTCATCGAGGTCCGAAACGAATTGCAGTACCTTCGCGCCCGTCCGTTCTCCTTCGGCAAAGATAGGGGTGCCCGGACTGTTTCGTTGTTATACCATCAACCCCCTTTGTTTTCATGAACGACCTCAACGCTGCGGAAACCGAAGTCCGAGAAGGTGTTGTGTTTCAACATATCTCATTCGATGAGCACGAACAGGTGGTCTTTTGCAGAGACCGCCACAGCGGGCTCAAGGCAATCATCGGCATCCATTCGACCAACCTCGGTCCGGCCCTGGGCGGGACGCGGATGTGGCCGTATGCATCGGAGGCCGATGCCTTGAACGATGTGCTTCGCCTCAGCCGGGGCATGAGCTTTAAGGCCTCGATTTCCGGCCTCGATTTGGGGGGAGGAAAGGCGGTGATTCTCGCTGATTCTCGGACCCAAAAGACCTCCGCCATGATGGAAGCCTTCGGGCGCTTTGTCGAAAGTCTTTCGGGACGCTACATCACCGCAGAAGACGTGGGCATCGGACCGGCCGATATGGTCTCCGTGCACAAACACACCGGCCATGTGACTGGTCTGCCGGTTGAAATGGGGGGGAGCGGAGACCCCTCTCCGTTTACCGCTTGGGGCGTGTTTCGCGGAATGCAGGCCGCCGCCCAAGTGCAATGGGGTACCGACAGCCTCAGTGGACGCACGGTATGGGTGCAGGGGGTGGGTCACGTTGGCGAAACCCTGGTGCGCCACTTGACCGAAGCCGGCGCCCGGGTGCTGGTCAGCGATTTGTATGCCGATCGTCTCGAGGCGATTTCTCGTCAGTATGGCGCTGCGATCATCGGTGCCGACGAGGGCTATTCGGCTCCAATCGACGTTTATGCACCATGCGCGCTCGGGGCTACGCTGAACGACCAGAGCATCGAGCACCTTCGCTGTTCGATTGTGGCGGGGGCGGCCAACAATCAATTGATGAACGAAGAGCGGCACGGGGCGCTGCTGCGCGAAAAAGGCGTGCTGTACGCCCCGGATTTTCTCATCAATGCGGGGGGATTGATCAACGTCAATCGGGAAATCGCCCACTATGACGAGGCCGAATCGATGCGCCGGACCACTTTGATCTACGATACGACATTGGCGCTGTTTGGGCGGGCCGAGCGCGATGGGATTACCCCGCATCAGGCGGCTCTGCGCATGGCCCAAGAACGCATTTTGGCCCGGACGGGGTCAGCCATTTAATGCCCATGCTCACCCGAAGACATATTCGCATCAAGGTCTTGCACGCGCTCTACGCCTGGTTTCAAGGGGGAGGGGGCGATGCCGTGGCAGCCGAGAAAAACCTGGGGCGCAGCATTGACCGCATCCACGAGCTCTACCTCTACGAACTCAAGCTGCTGCTCGAATTGCGGCACGCCGCAGAAACGGTCATAGAGCGCGGATTGAGCAAGCATCTGCCGAGCTCGGAAGAACTCCATCCGAACCACCGCTTCGTCCACAATCGGTTCTTGGTGGCTTTGGCCGAGAGCAAGGCCTTTGAAGAGGCCTGCGAAAAAGCCAAAGTGCGTTGGGCCGACGACCGAGACATCATCATGAAGCTGTTTTTGCAGATTCGAGAGAGTGCGGCGTACAAAAACTACCTCGAACTCCCGGAGAGCGATCTCGAAGAAGACAAGGCCTTTGTCCGGAAGATTTACGAAGGCTTTATTACGCACAACGAGCTCTTTCATCAGTTGTATGAAGAGCGGAATTTGGATTGGTCAGACGATTTGGACGCGGCCCAGATGCTGGTGCAGCGCAATCTGCGCAAAGGGGGCAGCAAGAAAATGGAGTCGGAGTTGGTCCTTCCGCTCTACAAAGACGAAGAAGAAGACCGCGCCTTTGGGCCCGCATTGTTCCGAAGCGTTCTGCTTCATTCAGAGGACATCGAAACCCGAATTGCCGACAAAGCCAAAAACTGGGAGATGGATCGCATTGCGCTCATCGACATGTTGTTGATGAAAATGGCGGCCGTCGAATTTGAGCATTTTCCCATGGTTCCCCTCAAGGTGACCATGAACGAATACATTGAATTGGCCAAGGAATACAGCACCCCCAAGAGCAGTGTTTTTGTCAATGGGGTACTCGACAAAATCTTGCTCGATCTCAAAGCCGAGGGCAAAGTCAACAAGCTCGGTCGAGGATTGCTCGAAGGCTAGCCTTGCGCGGTGTATTTTCGCACTTCAAAAGCGGGGGCGGTGGCCTTCGCGCGTTCGTTCCACTTTTTCGCACACAACACCATGAAGTTTTCTGCATTCGGACTGGCATCGGCTCTTTTGCTCTCGCTGGGCGCCTGCGACAACGCCAGCAGCAAAATCAAATCGGCTTCGGAAAATGCCGAAACCGCGGTGGTCGATCCGGCCCAGGGCACCGCTCAGTTTCAATTTGAAGAGGAGTCGCACGACTTCGGGCAAATCGAAGAGGGGGTATTGGCCCAGCACGTCTTCAAGTTCAAAAATGTCGGCACGGCGCCTTTGGTGATTTCAAATGCCCAAGGCAGCTGCGGGTGCACGGTTCCCGAGTATCCCCGCACTCCGATTGCCCCCGGCGAAAGCGGAGAGATCAAGGTGAGCTTCGACAGCAACGGTCGCCCCGGTCGCAACGACAAACAAGTGACCATCAATGCCAATACTGTTCCCAATGTCATGGTATTGAAAATCACCTCCGAGGTGATTGGCAAGGCAGGCGAGCCGTCTAAGGAAGGCGCTCAATGAGTTCAACACTCTCTACGGTATTGCTCCAAGCCGCGGGCGGCATGGACTGGATGGGCATGATGCCCTTGGTGTTGATGGTGGTGGTGATGTATTTCTTTTTTCTCCGCCCCCAGATGAAACGCCAAAAAGAAGAAGGACAGTTTCGCGATACGGTTTCCAAGGGAATGCGGGTGGTCACCTCTTCGGGTATTCACGGCAAAATCCTCGAAGTCAATGAGGGGTATGTGGTTCTCGAAAGCGAAAACAGCCGTCTGAAAATAGAGAAAAGCGCCATTTCCAAAGAGATGAGCGCCCAGTACTTGGTCAAAGAAGAGAAGTCGGCCAAGCCGGCGGCCGACAAGCAAGACTGAGCCGCTTTTTTATCGGATATTGAGCTGAGGTTCCCGAATATGCTTCGAAGACCTCGGCTTTTTTTTATCACCCTGGCCTGTGCCCTTTGGTTGCTCAATCGGCTCGCGGCACCCGATCAAGAAGGGGTGCTCTCTTTTGAAGCCGAATATCCCCAATGGCCTACGAGTGCCGTGGCGCTTTCGGAATTGCCTGAACGCGTCGAACTCAAACTGCATGGAAGGGGGTTCGATCTGGCGAAACTGGCGCTTACACCCAAGAGGTCCCTCAATGTGTCGCTTCCGTTCCGCGAATGGGATGGGGCATCTGATTCGACGCTTTGGGTCGATCTGAATGGGCAAAAAGATGCACTCCGTGTACAGTTGCCTGCATCGGTGGTGCTGATTGCGGTGGAAACCCCTCGTTTTCCGCTCAACCTATCGGCCCTGCACGATAGGCGGGTACCGGTGGAGTGGACCCTTACCCGCAGTATGCGCGGTCGCTACCGGCTTTCCGAAGTTCAATTAAATCCGGATTCGGTCCGGGTGATGGGCTCGGATAGGGCCTTGGCCAAGGTTCGGGGCTATCAAGTGGTTTGGCCGGCTAAGCTCTCTGAAGAGCCCCCTGAACCCGTTGAACTGCTCCTGCAACCGCATCGAGGTTCTGAAGGGATAGAGGGCATAACCATCGATCCACCTTCGGTCTTTATGCGCGCCAAACCCATTCGATGGACCAGTTCTGTGCGAGACGTGCGTTTGCCCAAGCCCCGGTTGGCCAAAGGACTCAAGGCCGTTTTGGTGCCTTCAACAGCCCAGATTTTTTCGAGCGGACCGCTCTCGAGCTACGAACAATGGAGTACCACGGGTGGGGTCATCGTCCTCGAGGCGCACAAGGTGCTCAAACAGCCCGGCTTGTACAAGGTCGAGTATCGTTTGGCAGTTGAAGATACCGAAGTGCGCAGAGTGCTCTCGGTGCCTTCTGCCCAACTTTTTGTATTTGAAGAATGAAAATTGGGGTTGGAGGCGGTATCGGGGCAGGCAAGAGCACGGTGTGCCGGATGTTCTCTCGTTTTGGCGCCCGGGTCTTCGATACCGATGGGGCGGCCAAATCGCTGTATGTGCGTCCAGACATTCGCCAAAAAACCGAGGCACTGTTGGGAACCGATGTATACGAAGGCGACGCGATCGTTCCGTCCAGGGTGTCCGAACGGTTGTTTTCGGATCCCACGAAGCTGCGGTCCTTAGAGGCTTATCTCCACCCAGCGGTGGCCGAACTCTGGGCACAGTTTGCCCAAGACGCCGAGCGTCAAGGCCGATGGGCCATCAAGGAAAGCGCGCTCTTGCTCCGAGACGGACGCCCAAACGATGTCGACGTAGTGGTTTGGGTCAGTGCTCCAGAAGCCATTCGCATTGAGCGCGTTCAGCAGCGGAGCGGTCTGGCCTTGCCCGAAATTGTCGCACGGATGCGCCGCCAACCCGACGAAGCGGCGATTTTGCACTGGGTGGATGGCATTGTCCTCAACGACGGGGTGTCCCTTCTGCTGCCGCAGATTGCACGGCTCCGTAAGGAACTTATAGAAAACCACCCGAGACCGTGATTCCGCTCTACTCCCGTGAACAAAGACGGACCGCTGATCGCCTTTGGACAGAGCGGCATCCCGAACGTTTCCTGGACCGCATGCTGGAAGTGGGAAGGGAATTGGGAGAGCGCGTGGCACAGCGGTGTGGAGATACCCGGATTCCGATCGGGGTATTCTGTGGACCTGGGCACAACGGCGGGGACGGACTCAGAATGGCGCTGAGGCTTCGAGAACTCGGGTATTCGGTCCAGGTGTGGCTTATCGACCGGCACCGCATGCGACACCCCGAGTTTGCGCAGTGGGCCGCGGATTTAGGGGGGCGCGATTTTTCCCTCTCCTCGATGGAGGATATTGGCATCGGCCTGGGCATCGACGCCGTCCTGGGTTTGGGACAGGACCGCCGGGTACAGGGTGTCTATCAAGAGTTTGTACAGTGGGCAAATGGGTCGGGATACCCGTTTTGGGCCGTCGATCAGCCCACGGGCTGGTATGCCGAAGCCGACGAAGTACCCGCATCCCGAATGGAATTCGTGCGCACCACGGGGTGCTACTGCATAGGAGCTCCTCCGATCGGCCTCTTGGTGTCGGCCCAATTTTTCGGTGGACTCGATTGGGAAGTCATCCCCTTGGAACAGGATGAGGATTTTGTTCGGGAAACAAAGATTGTTTATGGTCTTTCCGAGCCCTCCGATTTTTTGGGGGCCTTGCCTCCTTATCCGCATTTTTCGAGCAAATCCGACCGGGGAAAAGTCGTCGTCTGCGCCGGAAGCGATGCGATGCCCGGGGCTTTGGCGTTGGTGGCTCGTTCGGCTTTGCGTTCCGGGGCTGGAAGGGTATGGGGACAGAGCAGCGACGCGGTTCGTTCTATGCTGGCGGGCAGTCTGCCCGAGTTGATGTGGTGGAGCGAGGAGCAGGCTTATCCAGAAGAAGGGGTGCTGGTCATAGGACCGGGCATGGGCAGGACCGAAGCCGCCGAAGCCCGGGTACGCCGCGCACTCGAAAACAGCCCAGAAAGGGCGGTGATCGATGCCGATGCACTCTATTGGCTCGGGCAGTGGGGGCACAAATCACCTCCGCTTCGCTCGGGCTGTATACTCACCCCGCATTGGGGAGAGTTCGATCGCTGGTATCCGAACCCCCCGCGTTCGGGGTTCGAGCGATTGGAGCGGGGCCGTCGCAGGTCGGCCGAAAATGGGTGTGTTTTGGTGTTGAAAGGGGCCTATACGGCGGTATGCTTGCCCGACGGCACTGTGTATTTCAACCCGAGCGGAAACCCCATCTTGGGCATTCCAGGCAGCGGTGATGTATTGAGTGGTTTGATGGGGGGGCTGTTGGCGCAGGGGCTTTCGCCCGAATTCGCGGCTCGATGCGCTGCATATGTTCACGGAAGGGCGGGAGACCGACTCAAAGCCCAAAGAGGGGAGCGGGGGATATTGGCCACCGAACTGGCCGATGCGCTGGGGGAGGTGTTCCGGGAATTGGGCGAATAGCGCGTTCGAATCGCCCTCTGCGATTGGGCCGGGGGCTCGGGGGCACGGGATATTTCTGGGGAGAGATGCTTTTTCATTCAATTGTGTTTTACCCCTTTTCCTAGAATAAAACCTACAATTGACGGTTTCAACCAGAGTCATCCAAGGTTTACTCGGGTCTTCGGGTAGAAGTCTTCCGGCTACGCCGAAGAGCATTCAAAGAAGATCTGCGCTGTTCATTCCCTCTCTACGACTCGGCAGGTGCCCCGCACAATCGTGCGGGGCTACGTGTCCGTTGGTGAAAAAAAAAGCGCGGGGGGCTTCTTTCTTTGCTGCTCCAAAGAAAATGTAGAGCCACGACGCCTCCACGATGCTTTTTGGCTCTGTAGTATTGCCGAATCTCATTTGACCGTCAGGTGCGCTCTCTTGTCCACCCCGTTCATGATTCTTTTTTGGAGCGCTTTGGCCGAGGTTCATTCAAACAAAGCCGCAACGTCCTCTACATACCCTTTTCTCGAACCGCGAAGCATCGC
>WGMI01000038.1 GCA_016125155.1 bacterium | reverse complement strand
CGAAACTGTGTAACGCTCTTTAAGTGCCTCTAAGACAACCTTTACCTTGAACGCCATCGTCAATTGCCGTCTTTTACTTTTCATGACAGAGAAATTAAGAAAGTTCAACTTTTCTGTCCAAAAAAGTTAGACCACTACACCGTTAATGCTTACCCCCAGCCCTTTCTAGTCCCATAACCCCCACGCAACATATCCTCCTGAATTTTGAAACCTGACCTTTCTCTAAAACCACCATTATGCTCGACCAACTCCTCTCCAGCGCTCAAGGCCCCCTGAAAGAACTCCTCGGACAATTTCAGGGTATAGACCCCGATCAAGCCGAAAAAGCCGGAGCCACGCTCAACCAAAGCCTGGCCGAAGGCATCCAGGAACAAGTCAAAAACGGCGACCGCAGCGCCCTCGACGAACTCCTGTCCGGAGCCGAGACCCCCGCCGACCACCCCGCATTGGGCGCCCTCAACAGCAAGGCCATCACCGACATCACCTCCAAACTCGGCATCGACGCAGACCAAGCCCAAAAGATGGTACAGCAAGCCCTGCCTATGGTCATGAACTTCTTCAATCAACAAGCCGGAGCCGCCAAAGGCCAAGGCAACGACCTCGTAGGGCAAATCACCTCAGCCCTGAACGGCCAAGGCGGATTCGACCTTCAGGGAATGATGAAGCAACTCGGAGGCGCCGACGGATTCGATATGAACGACCTCAAAGAGCTCGGAAAGAAGTTCTTTTAAGCAGTTCCCCGCATCTCCCTATTTCAATCCCCACCCTCGAGCACGGCCCAGTCGATCTCGAGGGTTTTTTGTGCCATAATCCGAGGCAGAAAATCCCGCGACCGCACCCCCGCGCGTTCGCCTATCGCCCGCCTCAGTTCCGCATCAGAGAGCAAGCGCAATGCATTCTGCGCCAAGGCCTCCGCATCTCGGGGTCGAGAAAGCAGAGCCTGCACCCCCGGCTCAAACAATTCGGCAATACCTCCCGCAGCCGTAGACGCAATCGGAAGCCCCAAAGCCATCGCATCGATTAAGCTCGAACCCAAACCCTCCGCCTTCGAGCTGTACATCAGCACCGTAAAAGACTGCATCCGCACGAGCACATCGTCCACGAACCCCGGCGCCTCGAAGTTCAACCCCATTTGCTTCGCCTTCAATAGGGTAGCCGTCCTCAATTCCCCCTCGCCCAACCACACAAACCGGGCCTTGGGCACCTCTGCCTGAACCCGCGCTGCCGCCTCCAAGAACGTATACGGGTCCTTGTGGTCCGCAAAGGCCGCAACAGTGCCCACCACAGGCGTCGAACTCGAATCCCGAAAACGAGACAGAGCCGGCCCCGTCGGCAAACGCTCGGGATCAAACGCATCGTACACCACCTCGATCGGAGCCCTGACCGCCCCAGACCGCTCCAGAACCACTTTGACCGCCCCGGAAACGGCAATCACCCTCCGTATCCCCGAATACCCGTACTTCCAGCGAGAAAGCCCGTTTTTGCCCACTTCGAAATCCACCTTTCGGTGGAGGATCAGCGGAAGGCGGACCCGGCCCAAATACGAAGCCACAACCGCCACCGTATGCGCATCGGGATCGTGCAGATGGAGTACATGGGGTTGGAAAAGGCGCACCAAAGGCAACAGACGACGCACGGAAAGACGGGAAGCCGGATAGGTCAACGCGGCCAGACCTTGCTGACGCAGTTTTTGGCTCAGTACACTGCGCTCTGAACACACCACCGCACTCGAAATCCCCATCCGCTCCCATTCGCGTTGGAGCAGCAAAACCTGTTGCTCGCCCCCCCTCCAATCGAGGGCCGTAGAAAGGTGCAAAACGCGAGGGCTAAAGGAGGGCATCATCGAATTTAAGCTTCTTCCACCACTGCGCGATAAGTCGAAAAAAGCCCATTCAACAAAGCCTTGGGCTCGAAATGTTCCCACGCATGCCGAAGACCCGCGCTCCGCATCTGCGCGCGACGGGCCGCATCCTCCGCAACGGAACCCACGGCCGCGCGCACCGAATCCACCGACCCCGGATCCACATACACACTCCCCGGACCCCCCGTTTCGGGAAACACCCCTCCGCTGCTCGTCACCACAGGACAACCGCTGAACAAAGCCTCGAGGATGGGAATTCCAAATCCTTCAAAATAAGAAGGATAAACCAGCATCATCGCCGCCCGGTACAATTCCGGCAAATGCCCCGGCGGAAGCCGATCAAACCAATGCACCCGCGAAGCCATGCCCGCTTTGGCCGCCCAATCTTGGCATTCTTTCCGATACCCTCCGCCCGCGCCCACCACCACCAACGGTAGACCGAGGGGTTCGAGCGCTTTCAACAAAGTAATCAGGTTTTTTCGGGGCTCCACCGTGCCCACAGAGAGGACAAAATCAGAGGGATAGCCCCATTCCCGACAACGCTCGACCGCCTTGAGTTGCGCGGACTCGATACGCTCGGGTTCTACCTGAAAATCGGCTTGGCAACTCTGGTAGTGGAGTTCGATGCGCTCCGGATCGATGCCGTAGAATTCGATCAAATCGCGGCGCGTCTGTTCCGACAAAGCCAAAACCCGGTGCGCCCTCCGCGCCGCAGATCGGAATTTTACGCCATAAGTAAACCGATCTATCGGCTTGTACCACTGCGGAAATCGTTCAAAAATCAGGTCGTGGATGCTCACCACACTCCCGATGTTTTTAGGCAGTCCGGCGGGCAACTCGTTGCTCAGCCCGTGGTAAAGCGCCACATCTTCCTGTTTGAGATCGCGCACCAGCCCGCCGCTTCTCCACAGATTAGGCCACAGCGCACACATTCCCTGGGGAAGACATTCGCGCAGGGCCTCGGGCGGTTGGCGCCAGGCTTCGCCTTTTTTGGGGTTGAAGGCCAACAAGGTTGCTTCGGGAAAACGCTGGCTCAGCCCCTCGAGCACCCAACGGCTGTAGTTGCCCAGCCCGGTTCGGTTGTGAAAAGCCCGCTTGGCGTCAAACCCAATGCGCATCGGTTAAACGCTGAGGTCGTATTCGCGCAAGGCCTGGTTGAGCGAGGTTTTTTTGTCGGTGCTCTCGCTGCGGGTCCCGATGATCAACGCGCAAGGAACCCCATATTCTCCAGCGGGGAAGCGCTTGGGCAAGGTGCCGGGTATGACCACCGAGCGCGGGGGGACAAAGCCTTTGTGCTCCACGACGGTGCTTTGGCTTACGTCGAGAATGCGGGTCGAGGCCGTAAGCACCACGTTGGCCCCGAGCACAGCCTCGGCACCCACATGCACCCCTTCTACCACGATGCAACGCGAGCCGATAAAGGCATGGTCTTCAACAATGACGGGGGCCGCCTGAACGGGTTCGAGTACCCCTCCAATTCCGACACCACCGCTCAAATGAACGTTTTTGCCAATTTGGGCGCAGCTGCCCACGGTGGCCCAGGTGTCGACCATGGTGTTTTCGCCTACATAGGCCCCCATGTTGACATAAGAGGGCATCATCACGACCCCGGGGGCCAAATACGAGCCGTAGCGCGCCAGGGCCGAGGGCACCATGCGGACGTTCAGGGCTTCAAAATCGGTTTTGAGCGGGACTTTGTCGTAAAAACGCAGTTCGCCCGCTTCGATGGGCTTCATGCCGTGGAGTGGGAAATACAACAGTACGGCCTTTTTAATCCATTCGTTTACTGTCCATTGGCCCGTAAACCCTCGAGGTTCAGCCACCCGAACCCAGCCCTTGTCGAGGGCGTCGACGATGGCCTCGACGGATTCGAGGGTTTCGGGAAGCGAGAGCAAGCTCCGGTCGTCCCAAGCGGCTTCAATGCGGGGTCGGTGGAGCGTTTCGAGGGTGTTCATGGGCTAGTTTTGTTCGGTCGGCGGTTTTGGACCGCCCACGTGGGGTCAAAAGTAAATCCCTCGATGGTTCAAAAAGGGCGTTTTATCGCGGTTGATTATGGGGCCAAGCGCTGCGGTTTGGCCGTAAGCGATGCGTTGGGGATGATCGCCAGCCCAATCGAAGGCGTAGACCGCAAGGGATTGGACGCGGCCCTCGACCAGCTCTTGACCGAAGAGCCCTGTGCGGGTGTGGTGGTAGGGCAGGCGGTGCGTATGGATGGTTCGATGAGTGCCATAGAGGACGAGATTCAGCCGTGGTTGGCGCAGTTCGCGAGGCGATGGCCGGCCATTCCGGTGTTTCGCGAAGACGAACGGCACAGCTCTCAGCAGGCCGTACAGTCGATGGTTTTGGCCGGAGCCTCCAAGTCGACCCGGGCGAACAAGCTCAAGGTTGACAGCGTGGCCGCGGCCTTGATTCTCCGGGCTTTCTTGGAAAATAAGGGTCGTTAATCATGGGGCGGCAGGTAGTAATTGGGCCCTTGCTCGATGACAAACTCAGTTCGGTGAAAGTCGGGGACAGCGGAAATTTTTGGGGACAGCGCCAGGAATGCGTCATAGTGCTGTAAGGACATCCTTTCTACAAGAAACTTTGAAAGGCGGAATCCCTTTGATTGAGAGAGTTTTTCTGAAGTTAAAGTCCGGGAATTATAAAAAAGCACTAGAAGACAACGAGTTGTCCGGACATCAAGTTGTTTAAGGCCTCTCGACTCCGGGACCCGCAGGCGACGCCGAGTCGCTTCAAGCCGCAACGGCCAGTGAGCCTTGCGGCGCGACCTCGGCCAAAGCCGTCCCTAAGAAAATCATGAACGGGGTGGACAAGAGAGCGCCACGCCGGACTGAAAAGCTCCTTTCTTTCCTTCTTTCTTTGGAGCAGCAAAGAAAGAAGCCCACCGCGCTTTTTTTCACCAAAGGACACGTAGCCCCGCACGATTGTGCGGGGCACCTGCCAAGTCGTAGAGAGGGAATGAACAGCGCAGACCTTCTTTGAATACTTATTGGCGTAGCCGGAAGAAATCTACTCGAAGACCTGAGGATATCTTGGATGACCCTTGCTGAATCCGTCAATTATAGGTTTTATTCCGGGGGAAGGGCAAACCTCAATTGATAGAAAAAGCATCTTTCCCCAGAAATATCATATGACCCGAAAGTCGCCTACCAAAATGGTGGTCGTCTCGAAACTCCGTTGGCTTTGGGGCTGGATGCCTTCCTGGGTAAAGAGAAAAACCGATCCTACATAGCGATAGCGGGGAATACCAGTATTGAGGGGATACGATGATCTATAGACCGAACATATTCCTTGATGTTCGGAAAGTGCGCGAATGCCGTCGCAGACAAAGGGCACTACCACCCAACCCGCGCTGTCGACCACGCCCCATTTCGTTGAATGGATTTCTCTGTACCAAGGCGGAAATAGGGGAAGCTGCGTTGGGGGAAGCAAGGCTTGGTTGAGCGAGGACAGCGCGGCTGTGTCCAAAGGAGCCGAGGTCAGGAAGAGGCCGTCGAACAAGGGAGTCAAGGTGGGGTACCGACTTTGAACTTCTTCCCATGAAAGCACCGGAGCGGAAGGAATGGTGAACTGCTCCTAGGCCACGGAAGCCGATGGGGCAGAAGCCGATGGGGCTTCGTTGGAACCCGCGCAGCTCAGGACATTGAAGCCCAGGACGATCAAGCCCAGGACGATCAAGCCCAGGGCGGACAAGACCAGGGCGGACAAGACCGTGCCATGGAATGCGATCAAGGGGGTAGGAGCGGAACGCAGAAAAGCAGGGGGTGTAATCATCAAAATCAGGCCAGCAGTGAGAAAGGGCAATTGACGCGCGATTCTGGTACAAGGGGATGGTAAGGAACGAAAGCCCTGTCCCAAGGTGAAAATGGATTTGGGTTCAAGGAATGAATACAGGGGTATGGACAAGTCATCGCATCGAACCCGTTTCGAAATTGATTATTCATCCCACAGATAACGCATATCCGGAACAATGTTGTTGTCATTGAGAATTGTGAGAAATTCTCGTTCAAAAGGAATTTTCGAATGGTGTTCCCTTTGTCGTTCGATATAGGCAGCAACCCGATGAACACCGCGGTAATCGACCGAAAATGCCCCGTATCCCCTTTGCCAATAGAAACGACGGTGCCCCGCGGTTCCCGTAATTTGACCCATTTGGAAGAAGCCGTTTTGATTTCCTTGACGACCTCGACCAAAGTTCGGTTTTTGGAAAGCTCAAAGAGAATATGAACGTGATCTCGATACCCGCCCACCTTGATACAAGGACAGTCCATTCGATTGCAGATTCCCCCAATGTAGGCATACAAATCCGATTCAAACGAGGGCCAAATCGTCGGTTGGCGATATTTCGTGCTGAAAACCAGATGGATGTAATTACATACCAGTGAATTTCCCATGTTTTATTTGGTTGTTCGCCCTGAAAGAGTGTTGGACTCGGAGCGTCGGACGACGTCCGACGCGATTTGAAAACGATGCGGACAACGTCCGACGCGGAGCGGATCAACGCGGCGACAATTCACCATGCCCAAAGAGCATTCAAACATCGGATCTCATCAAGAGGTCTAGAGTCATCTACCGTAGATTGATTTGAACCATCGGAGACGGATTCCGAATCATCGTATTCCAATTTGGAAAAGCCCAACGCACATTGTCCGTTACATCCCCATCCCAAACCTACATTTAACGACTACCCTCAACACTACGACATACCCCCCATGCAAGCCGAAATCATCACCATAGGAGACGAATTGCTCATCGGGCAAACCATCGATACCAATTCCGCCTGGATGGGGGAGCAGCTCAATAAAGTCGGGGTCGAAGTTCATCAAATTCGCTCGGTGCGCGACCGACCAGACAGCATTGTCACCGCCCTCGACAGCCTGCATCCGGAATCCCGTTTGGTTCTGATTACCGGCGGTTTAGGCCCTACCCGAGACGACAAAACCAAGGCCACCTTGGCGCGTTATTTCAACACGACCCTCGAATTCAACCCCGACGTTTTTGCGCACATCGACGCGCTGTTTCGCAGTTTTGGTCGCGATTTGAGCCGATTGAACCGCGATCAGGCCGTTTTGCCCGTCGGGGCCGCCCTGCTCAAAAACGATGTAGGAACGGCCTCGGGGATGCGGTTTGAGCGCAACGGGATTTTTTATGTCGCGCTGCCCGGGGTGCCCTACGAAATGAAGCACCTTATGGAAACCCACGTATTCCCGTGGATCCGGAGGGAACTGCAAGACACGCACATCGAACATCGAACGGTCTATACCCAAGGTGTACCCGAATCGGAATTGGCGCATCGCATCGCCGCGTTTGAAGAAAATCTGCCTGACACCATTTCGCTCGCCTATTTGCCCTCGCCCGGCAAAGTCCGTCTGCGGTTGTCTTCCCAAGGGGAACGCGAAGTGGTCGTGCCCCAAGTCGATGCCCAGGTGAAGGCCTTGACCGAATTGCTCGGAGAGGTGGTCTATTCGGTCGACGAAGAAGAAATGGAACGTGTATTGGCGCGGATGCTCACCGAGCGCAAGGCGCGGTTGGCTTTGGCCGAGAGCTGCACTGGGGGCTATGTGGCGCACCGGCTCACCCGAATTCCGGGCAGCAGCGCCTGGTTTTTGGGCGGGGTTGTGGCCTATTCCAACGAGGCCAAGAACGCTTTTTTGGGCGTCGCCCCTGAACTCATTGCTCGCCACGGCGCTGTTTCCGAAGAAGTGGCCATGGCGAT
Source organism: bacterium (assembly GCA_016125155.1). Taxonomy (GTDB): domain Bacteria; phylum Bacteroidota; class Bacteroidia; order Flavobacteriales; family Schleiferiaceae; genus WGMI01. Next base: position 13,572 of record WGMI01000038.1, on the reverse strand, counting down.
GGCCTCAGGAGCGCGAACCCGTTTTAACAGCGATTATACCCTCTCGCTCACCGGGATTGCCGGCCCCGATGGGGGCAGTGAAGAAAAGCCTGTGGGTACAGTCTGGATTGGGATTTCGGGCCCTGAAGGCACCCGGGCCCTGCGGCATCGGTTTGGGACGGACCGCATCCGCAACATCGAGCGATCGGCCTTAGCGGCCTTCGACCTTTTGCGCAAATCGCTTTAGGGCCAGGGAATTGAGCTGGGGTGCCCAAGCTCTTTTGATTGAGAAGAGGATGGCGGTATGAAGGGGTTACCAGAACAAAATCAGCGTAAACACCGCAGGACTGATTGCAATACACCCCATCGAGACCTTGATCCACCGCTGAGCCATGCCGTATCGGTCCTGGGTAAGCCCCCGCAACGCGAGCGAAATCGGCAACCAACAAAAAACAAAGGCATAGAGCGCGCTGAGCGGAGACGACTCGCCCATGCGGTAACATGCATAGCCCAATCCCAACACCAGCAGCAATCCCCACCCCATCCACACCCGGCGCATTCGCTCCACACCCCAGACCACCGGAGCCGTCTTGAGTCCCGCCCCCGCATCGCCGTCGGCGTCTTCCACATCCTTGACGCCTTCTCTCCACAAGCTGCCCGCAAACGCGAGTCCCGCATAGGCCAAAGAGACCCAAACCACGGCCGTTTTCAGTGAGTCCGGACCGGCCGATTCGCCCGAGAGGTCGGGCAAAACGTCAAAACACATCGGCAAGAGCAACACCAGACCGGACAGCAGCGCCACCGCGAGATTGCCCAACAGCGGTTTTCCCTTGAGTTCTGCGGCATAGAGGTAGAGGACAAATCCGCTAAAGGCCGGGATCAGCCCTGGCCAGGGCAAGAGCGTGGCCCGACCCACCCACCAGCCCAGGACCGAACCGGCCAGAAACAGCCCGAAGAACAACCGCCAGGCCGCTTCTTCGCTCACCGCCGAACCTACCCAAACCCGATCCGGACGATTGATGCGGTCCGTCGCTTGGTCGAACACATCGTTGATCACATAGCCCGCCGACTGAATCAAGACCACCGAAAGCATCAGCAGCGCGTATTCGACATGGCTGAGGACCAGATCCATGCCAAGGGGCTGCATCATCCCCCAGCGGAGAGCGGCCAAGGCCACGGCCGAAATTAGACTGTTGAGCAGCCGGAGCCGAACCCACCAAACCCCGAGGGCTCCCGGGAAAAGCCTCAAGACGGCCATTTGTTTTGGGCGCGTAGCACTTGTTCGATCACCTCGCGCACGCAACCTTCGCCCCCTTTGAACGGAGACACATGGTCGCAGAGCGCGCGGACTTCGTGGGCCGCATCGTGCGGACAACACCCGATTCCCGCGATTGAAAGAGCTTCTAAATCAGGCAGATCGTCTCCCATATACAGGATTTCGTCCATCGAAAGCCCCAACACCGTGGCGCATTCTTCAAGGGCAGCTTTTTTGTCGTAACACCCCATGTACAGCAAGCCAAATCCGAGTTCGGCAAAGCGCGTCTTCAGCACTTCGTCTTTGGCACGGGTAATCAAGCACAAATGCAAACCCGCCTTGGCCGCTTCCTGGGCCGCGTACAAATCGCGCATATGGAAGGCACGGGCCAGACGGCCGTTTTCGAGCAGGAACGACTTGCCATCGGTAAACACCCCGTCGAAGTCGAAGGCAAGCAGCTTGATCGAAGGCAGTTTCTGTTTATACGACATGTTCGGTAATGTCTTTGTGGGGCGGAGCGGATCGAGATCGTTCGGCTTGGCCGTCTTCGAACAGATAGTCCGATAGCACCCGATAGATCCGCTTCCAGCGCTGGTTTTTCAACATTTTGAGGTGCTTGCGCACCGTGACCAAATCCCCTCTGCGGGCTGGGCCCGTTTGCGCTTGTCGCGGTCCCAAATCCCAGGCTTTGTGCAGGGTTTCCTGCATCAAGGGATGGAGTAGGTCGGTGGGCAATTGGTGTTCGGCCAAGATCCGTTCGGCCAAATCGAACTGCAGATTAACAAAGTTGTTGGCAAACACGGCTGCCAGATGCAATTGAGCCCGGGCGGCGCTGTACAAGCGCACCGGACGCAGTCCGAGTTGGAAGGCGAATTGCTCCAGGAGTACCGCGTCCTCTTCGCGGCTCGCCTCGATGCAGACAGGCAGCCCGCTGTAGTCTAAGCGCCTTCCCGCTGTAAAGGTCTGGGGGAGGTAAAAGACCGCATTTCGCTGACCTTCAGCAGTTCCAAGTACCTCTATGGAGCGCCCTCCGCTGCCGTGAATGCGAAGGCCGGTATAGTCTGAGAGCGAGGCAGAAAAAGTCCCTAAGGCGCGGTCGCTGAGCGCGAGAAATACCGCCTCGCAATGCCGCAAATCCTCAAGGCTTTGGGTCGATTGGGTCCCCGAACCGGCTGGCCCATCGGCCTTACCGTGGGCGGGCCAGAGCGCGGTGTTGAGCAGACTGCGGTGGTAGTGGATGTCGAACGACGCACTTTGAGAAGACAACAATGCTGTCCAGTGCCAGGCCAAATGCCCCGAGCCCGCCAAACCGAGTGTGCCGAGCGAAGTCCGGTTTTGGTGTTCGACCGACCCACTCATGCCGTCGCTTTCCGGAGTCGCAACCGTTCGATCACCGCTACGGCGGTACCAATGGCCATCAGAATCGACCCCAGCCACAGCAGGTTGATCATGGGGAAAACAATGGCTTTCAATACGATAAAAGGTTTTTCGTCCCCCACCTTGCGCCACGATTTAATGACCAACACATCGTCCTGGGGTTTGATTTCGTCCAAGCGGAATTTGAGGCCCGGCGGATCGAGTACGGCATCGCGGTGCTGCACTTCCTGTCCTTCGAGCACAAAAACGGGGCGGGCCACATAGTCCTCCCCATTGAGGTGAATGACGCGCAACACGGCTTCGACTTCCACCTTGGCAATGGCGCCGTCGGGTCCGTAGCCAAAATCGGAATGCAGGCTGTCGAGAATCACAAAACTCTGATCGAGTATGGCGGTATCGCCCTTGTGCATTTCCGCCGAGGCTTCTTTACCAAACCCATCGTTGTCCACGGGTTCGGGTTCGAGGGGGGCATAGGTGACGTGGGAATAAAGATCGCTTCCCAACCGGTGTCGGGTGTCGGGCTCGGGCGAATTGCCCATGCGGTCGTTCATCAAAATGGTCGGACTCAGCACAAAGCGCTCGTTTGGATCTTCCATCGAGGCGTATTCCACATCGTAGTACCGATAATTGCCCTCGATGCGCTCCCCGGTCCACCGAACCCGGTAGGGGGGCATATCGACCGTATCGCCCAACTCGAGCAAGAGGTTTTCGTTTTGCGGAAAGTCTTTGGCAATAAACGAATCGTTGGAGGAAATAATCCGCTGCCGCCCCGTCGAGATCAAAGCGCCGAGGAGCAGGAGACCAAACCCGACGTGGGCCAGAGAGGCCCCTGCCTTGCGCACCCGTCCTTTGAGCACGCTCAGGGCATAATCGATGTTGCCCGCGATGGCAAAACCCGATGCCAACAACAGCAACAGATACAAAAAGTCGCGGTGGAAGGAGAACACGGCCGAAATCCCAATGCCGAGGACTAGTGCGGCAATCAGCGGGCGGAGCAAGGTGCGGAAGGTGCCTTTCCGCGGATTGCTGCCGTAGCGCAGGTATTGGGCAAATCCCATAAACGTCGCGATCAGAATCGCAAAGGGAATCTGAAATCCATTGTAGTGCTTGGCCACGTCGATGGGGGGAGCCAAGGCCGTTTTGAGCAGCGGTATCCACCCTTCCGGGCCCACGAGCGCATTGATGACGGGGATGGAGGTCGTAAGCGAAATCTGAAACGCGCTGACGAGCAGGGTCAAAGCCCCGATAAACATCCAGAACTCCCGGGAGCCGATGGGGTCTTCGGTCGGCGATTTGGGCAAGCGCCGGAACCGAAACGCATAGAGCCCAAAGGCCAATACCGTGAAGGTGAGCAAGTACACCAACAACTGACCGCTCAGCCCCAAATCGACAAAGGCGTGAACCGAGGTGTCGCCCAAGATGCCCGAACGCGTCAGAAAGGTAGAATAGAGTACGAGGAGAAAACTCAGAATGCTCAAAATGAGCGCCCAGTGAAGAGTTCCCCCCTTGTTGCGGTAAATCAGCATCAAGTGTGCGGCTCCGACCATGGTGAGCCAGGGGACCAGCGAAGAGTTTTCGACGGGATCCCAGGCCCAAAAGCCCCCGAAGCTCAAAGCTTCATAAGCCCAAGCCCCCCCCATCAAAATCCCCGTGCCCAAAATGCCCACGCTGAAGAACGCCCAGGGCAGGGCAGGCTTCATCCATTCCGTATACCGCCCTGTCCACAGACCCGCCAGGGCATACGCAAACGGGATGAGCGTACTCGCGAACCCCAGAAACAATATGGGCGGGTGGATGGTCATCCAATAGTTTTGCAACAGCGGATTGAGCCCGTTGCCATCCATAAAGGCAGGGATGCGCTCGAGGTAGTCGGGCATTTGGGTCCAGGGCAAGCCCATGTTTTCCGGCAACTGACGAATCAGCACAAACGGACTGCTGCCGAGCTTGACACCGCCCGCATAGACCCCGAGAACCATACTGCCCAAAAAGAGCTGTACCGCAGAGACCACGGCCAAGACCGGGGCTTTCCAATCGCGGGGGGCAAAGCGCAACACCAAGGTGCCCAGAACTGCATGCCAAAAGGCCCAGAGCAGAAAGCTCCCTTCTTGACCCTCCCAGAAACTTGAGAGGATAAAGCGAATCGGCAGGTCGAGCGAGCTGTGCTTCCAGACGTAGTCGTACTCGAAGCGGTGGTTGACGATCAAGAAGAACAGGGTGCCGATCAGAAGCACCAAGCTGCCCGCATGGGTCAAAAACAGCCCATGCGCCGCCCGGGTCCAGCGCCGCGCTTCTTCCTCTTGCTTTGAAGCGGTTGCCCAGGCATAGAACACCATGGCCAGAGCGGCCGTGGCCGTGGCCAAAGCGGTGGACAAGCGGCCCACTTCGCCCGGAACGAGCCATTCTCCCGAATAATCCATGCGCGGTGTTTGGAGTTTAAAGCGAGGCCTTGGCGGGTTCTCCCCCTACCTGGGCTTCGTCTTCGTATTTCGACGGACACTTCATCAAGATTTCGGTCGCCACAAAATCGCCTTCATGGGCCCGACCCTTCATGGTGATTTCCTCTGAGCGCTCAAAATCGGTGGGTTTGGGTTGATTGAGGACCACTTTGCGACGGACCCCATTCTTGTCGAAGGCGTAAAAAGTAAAGAGCCCCTTGTGAGCATCGTAGTGCATTTCTCCGCCCAAATCGAGGGTTCCGATCACGGTGACCACCGATCCGGGGCTCGACTCGGCCTGTTCAAAACCCACATAGGTGCCGGCATCGGCCAAGGTGGCCACAATGGCGGCGACCGCGAGGGCAATCAGGACCAGGGCCAATAAATGCGTGCGTTTCATTGGGGCGTCTTGGACGAAGTGTTCGACGTTTTAGGAACCCCATTCCGAAGCCCTTGTTCAAGCTTTCCAATGCGACGTTCCAAAAAAAAGAGCCCCGCGATCAATCCGACCCAAATGATCGCCAAAACCCCGATCACCACGTAAATTTTTCCATCGGCCCGGAATTGATCGGCCATTTCGACGGGGCGCTGGGCCCCCACTGGGCTGGCCATCAGCATCAAACTCAAGACAGAAAGCAAAAAGGCGCGCATGGTGGTCAGGGGTGAGAATGGAGATCCAAAGCCGATTCCGAATCCGCGACGGTTTCGAGCGTCCGGACCCGATACAAGATGTCTAAAATCCAGTATCCCAACAAGATCCATCCTACCATAGCGGGGTAAAACACCATCCGCATCCCGGCGTCCAGATCGTATTGGCTAAAGGCAGGATTCCCCCCATTTCCAGGGTGGAGCGAATCGGTAAAGCGAGGCAAAACCTGGATAAATACGATCATCAACACGAAGGCAAATAGGTTGTACACGGCCGAGAGTCGCGCCCGTCTGTGCGCGTCGTCGACCGAAGAGCGCAGGACGAAGTAGGCCAGGTACATCAATAGGCTGATCGCAGTTCCGTTCAGCTTGGGGTCGTTGACCCAGAATTTCCCCCAAGTAAACTGGGCCCAGAGCATGCCCGTAAGCAGCCCCAATATGCCGAAGGCAAATCCCACTTCGGCAGCGGCGGACGAACGCCGATCGGCCTCGGGTGCATTCGTCTTCAACTGACGGAAGGCAAACCAGGCCGAACCAGCCCACAAAGCCAGCATGGCGAACCACATGCCCACGTGGAAATAGAGATTCCGAATGGTCTCGTTCAAAATCGGCAACCGGGGAACGGGGAGGAGCAAACCGGCGACCAGAGCGTACAGAATCAGAATCGCACTCAGCGATTTCCACCAAACTCCTTTCATCGCTTCAATCTCGCCAAAGATAGGGAAAGAGCAGGTAGCCGAGGGCGCTCGAAAGCAGCGCCAGCCCCAAACTCCCAAGGCTGTATTCCAGTGCGGGAGCACCCAAAGCGAGGCGTTCGCCTCCTTTGACCCCGATCAGCAAGCCGGGGATGAGCAGGGGCAGGCTGAGGACCGCCATTAGCCCCCAGTTGCCTCCGCTCCGGGCAGAAAGGCCTGAAGTTGTGGTTAGTACGGCGGCAAAGCCGAGCGCCCCGATGAGTGTATGGACCACGAAACCCGCCGATTCCACCGGAGGCCATCCGATAAACAGCGCAAACAGGGCCAAATTGAGCAGGGTCAACGCCAAAGCCATCAGGGCGTTGATCGAGAACTTGGACAGGTACAGCAGAGCCGGAGGGACCAGGACCGACCAGTAGGCGTAACGCGCAGACCGTTCGCGTTCAAAACTCGACGCCAAGGCCGTAATCGAATTGAACGCCAGCGTAATCCACAACAATCCATTCCAGGTTTGGGCCGATACGCCTGCGGGAAAGACGAGCGAGGCGATGTAGGCCGTACACAGGGCGTAGAGGAGCGACTGGAACAGGGTGTTCTTCTGACGCCCCTCGAGCAAAATCAAATAGCGGAGCAAATGAACCCAGGCAGTTCCCGAACTTTGGATCATCACAGTTGTTAGTCTACAAACGTACGTTTCAACAATTGACCCCAAAAACCCGATGATCCGCACTTTAAGAACCCTGTCGCTGGCCGGCATCGCCCTGGTCTGGATGGGCTGTAGCAGTGGCTCAGCCCCGCAAACCGGTACTGCTGCCGAAACAACAGCCTCCAACGAATCCAATGCCCCTGTTGCCATGCCCAGCCTCTACGATCAGGACTTTCGCATCAAGACCCTCGACGGTCGCGATTTTGACATCAAAACCCTCAAAGGCAAGCGATTGCTCTTGGTCAATACCGCCTCGGAATGCGGGTTTACGCCCCAGTACAAGCAGCTGCAAGAACTCTATGCCACCTACGGGGGCAAGGGCTTTGAAATTGTCGGTTTCCCCGCCAACAACTTCGGAGGGCAAGAGCCTGGCAGCAACGAGGAAATCGCCTCGTTTTGCGAAAAGAACTACGGGGTCACATTCCCGATGATGGAGAAAATCAGCGTAAAAGGGGACGATATCCACCCGATTTATCAGTGGTTGACCGAGGAAGACCGCAATGGGGTCAAGGACTTCGGGGTCAAGTGGAATTTTCAGAAGTACCTCATCGACGAGGAAGGGCATTGGGTCGATGGATTTTTATCGAACAAATCGCCCCTGAGCGACGAGATTATGGCTTTTGCCCAGGGCCAGGCTGCACAACACTAGGTCAGCCCCAGATGCGCTGGGCCTCGCGAAAGGTCTGGGCATGGGCGTCGAGGATGTCGGCCAATCGGGGGGAATACCCGCCCCCCATGGTGACCGCCACCGGAATACTGTGATGGGCACACTGTTCGAAGACCTTCCGATCGCGAAGCGCACACCCCTCGGGGGTTAAACCGAGTCGTCCGAGCGCGTCTGTAGCCAACACATCCACCCCGGATTGATACAGCACCAAATCGGGAACGGCGGCGGCAAACAGCCCGGCAAGAGCCTTGTCCAGCAGTTCTAAATACTGCTCGTCAGCAGTACCGTCTTCAAGCCCGATGTCGAGAGAACTCTGGGCTTTGTGGAGCGGAAAATTGCGCGCACCGTGCATGCTGAAGGTGCGTACTCGGTCTTCTTTTTCAAAGATTTCGGCGGTTCCATTGCCTTGATGGACATCGAGATCGACAATCAGGATGGACCGAGCCGCCCCGGTAGCCAAAACAGCTGCCGCTCCCACCGCCAGATCGTTGAGCAGACAAAATCCCTCGGGTCTGGCCCGTCCCGCATGGTGGGTTCCCCCGGCCAGGTTGAAGGCACAACTGCCGTGTTCGAGGGCAAAGAAGGCGGCATCGCGCGTGGCCCCGGCAATCAGCACTTCGCGTTTGGCCAAGGCCAAATCGTAGGGAAAACCGCTTTGCCGAATTTCGGCAGGGGTGAGGCGTCCGGTTCTCAATCGCTCGACGTAGTCCGTGTCGTGGACCCGAAACAATTCGGCGTCGGTAGCGGGTCGGGGTGTGAACCATCCTCCGGGCTCAATCAGCCCCTCCCTGCGGATTTGCTCGGGCAAGAGTCGGTATTTGTCCATGGGAAAGCGATGCCCAGCGGGCAGAGGGTGGGCAAATAGGGGGGAGTGGAAGGCGGCGATCACGGAGGCGAAATTCGCTCCCGCAAACCTACCGAACAGGTGTTCCACGGGAATTTGAACCCCCTCCCCCCGTCAACCCCGTTGTCCGCGCCTAACTTTGAGGTTTTTCTGGGTTGTGAAGGGCAGGTCAATTCGTTTCGGTAGAGGTTGGAGATGGGCTGGGTTGATAACCCTGTTCGGGTCCATGGGTTCAGCCGTATCGGTGTATGCACAGCCCTCGAATGAGGCGCCCGTCCGTCCGATTCGCTACCACCTCGAACTTTCGGTTCAAGACGCCTCGGCCGATCCACTGGTCGAACTGCGGTGTCGGATCACCGTACCCGCCGGGCGCATCGAATGCGGAAACTCGTCCGAAGGGATCCTTGAATGGATGCCGCTCGATCTGTCGACAGACCACAGCCCCATCGCCCAGCAATGGCTCGAAGACCAAAAAGTAGACTACCATTTTTCTCGAGACGACGAGCGCTTCCGGGTCGAGCGGTTCGCCCTGAGCGACGCAGCCGGCGCGCTGATTTCCTTTGAACAACGGGGCCATCGATACCATCTGAAAAACCTACCCGAGCGCACAGGCGATTCGCTGGTGTTGTGGGTCGACTGTGCCTTTCGGCTTCCCTCGGGCCGGTTCAATGGGTTTGGACGCCACGAATGGGGCGTTTTGCTCCACCATTTCCACCCGCGCTGGGCGTTGTGCGCCGAAGGGCGGACCGTGAACACGCATTGGCAAAGGGAGGCGATTGCCCCGGCAGAGCGCTCGGTCTATTCGGGTTCCCTCACCTTGCCCTCGGCTTTTCTCGGCGCCAGCAATGTTGGCTTGCCCACTGCTCGCTTGCGCGCCTGGCAACAAGGCGACTACGCCAATACCGCCCAGGCCTATCGCATGGAAATCGAGCCCATTTTGCTCGACGACTGGGTCTTGGCGGCGGGTCGCCGTTTGCGCTACTTCCCTATGCCCAACTTCGGAGCGGTCCAAGAAGGCATTCCTTGGTACGTATCGGTCGATGGGAGCGACGAAGGACGACTCGAACGCGTCGCTGTCCTCGAAAACGAACTTCAAAAGGGTTATGGCGCAGAAACGGGACGTGCACTGCCGCGATTGCAAGGAGTGCTCCGGGGACCGGGATTGCCCAAAAACCTCCAGGCCGATGGGTTGTGGGTGGATCGGGGATTGAGCCGGCCCTACGACGCCCTCGATTACGGCTTTCACCGCGTTCTCCACGACATCGGGCCATCGTCTCTTGCGTCGGAGCAACCCTTTGTGCACAGCGGTTTGGCGCGGTTTATGGCCTTTCGGCTCCTCGAGCAGGCTCATCCCGAATATACCCTGTCGGGCCCCTTCCGCAACACCCTGTTGGCGCGGTTCTTCGATACCGATGCGCTTCCGTTGTCGTATCAGAATCCCATGCTCTATTTGTTTTTGGCACGTCAGGGCATCGACCAATCTCCGGCCGACTCGGTGGGGGCGTATAGCCGGGGTGGATGGGAGGCCTTGTTCGAAGCCAAGAGTGTGTTGCACTACAACTATTTGGCCGACTACAGCGGCGACCGAAACTTCCGCCGGGGCATCCACGACTATTTGGATCAACCCGAACGCAGTCTCTCAGCTTTGCGGCAATCGGTTCAGCATTATTCTGTTCGGCCGCTGACGGGTTTTTTCGACACGGTTTTGGTGGCCCCTGCTCCGATCGATTTGAACGTGGTTCGGGCCGAAAACTGCCCGAGTGTTCAGACGGTTACGGTCCGTCAAAGCCGGACAAGGGCGGCGTTTCCGATCACGGGTATGCCCGCAGACAGCACCCTTCCGATGGTCGATTGGAGCCGGGCGTTGGACCATAAAACCGCCCTGAATTTCCCCAAGGGCACGTATGCATCACTTACCGTTTCGGACCCTTTGCGCTATGCCGAATTGAATGGAAAGGACAATCGCTGGAAGGAAGGAGCTTGGTTTCCAAAGTTAGAACCCATTCGCTTTCAGCCTTATACCAGCCCTGAGCACCCGTACCGAACCCAGTTGTACTGGTTGCCAACAGTTAGCTACAACGCCTACGATCAGTTGATCTTTGGGCTGTCGGTCTACAACCATACGCTGATTCCCAAAAAGCTGACCTACCGCATCATTCCGGAGTATTCGACGGGTACCGGAGAGTTGATTGGCTATGCGAGTCTTTCGAGCGTTTGGCCTTGGTTTACAGGTCGGGTTCAGTCCTTGGAAACGGGTTTGTATTACCGTCGTTATCATTACGATGTGGAGCGTGCCTACAACCGCTTTTCGGCCGGGGCCAAGATCAACCTGCGCAAGAGCCATCCGCGCAGTCCCTATTTGCAGTCGGCGAGTGTGCGCTATGTGTTGGTGGATTTGGAGCGGCCGGATGGGGAAACGGCCAACGATCCGGGCACGGTGGAATACTCCATTCTGAATGCGCGATACGAATTCGAGGACACCCGGATTTTGCGTCCGCTGATGGCGCGTTTGGATGTGCAGTGGGCTTCCGATTTTGGCAAGCTGAGCCTTGAAGTCGATCGTCGGTGGATGCTCCCGAACCGAGGGTGGCTGATTGTGCGGGGGTTTGCGGGCACTTTTGTGTACAATCAGGGGGCCCGGGACGAGGTCTTTGGTTTTGGATGGAGCGGTACGCGCGACTATTTGTTCGATTATTCGTTTATCGGGCGCTCGGACGAAACGGGGCTCTGGAGTCGCCAACTGTTTGTCAACGACGGAGGATTCAAATTGCTGCGCGACAACTACAGCACTCAATCGATGTTGGGGCTCAATACCGCCATCCCGATTTGGAAGTATTTCGGGGTGTTTGGGGATGTGGGGGTGCGGCCGGAGTCGGGGGCGGTGGCCTGGGATTATGGGTTCCGCATTGCGGTGCTTCCGGATTTTATTGAGTTCTATTTGCCGATTCAAAGCGAGCAGAGCGTGCACCTTACGGAATCCAATTTTTTCTCCAAGGCGTCTTTTGTGCTCGATTTGCGGCTGGATGCCTTGATTCAGCGGTTTCGAAGGGGGTATTATTGAGCGGCTTTCGTTTCCTCTTGCGAAAAACTGTACATTTCCTCGAGATTTAGTACGAATCCATCAATACGCTTTGCCATGGACTGGACGGCTTCTCGGTTGTTTTGGGGATTGATTGTGATCCTGATTGGGGTGATGATTGTGGTGCAGGTGGTGTTTAAGATTCAATTCCCGATTTGGCGGTTGTTGTTTGGTGCGGTGTTGATTTTTTGGGGAATTCGGGTGCTGTCGGGCAAGGCGTGGGATCGCAAGGGGAATGCTTCAGAGGGGGTGTTCAGCGAAGGGGTCTACGAGGCGAAGAATTTGGATGTCCGCAAGTTTGAATATGTTTTTAGCAGCCAAACGGTGGATTTGCGGCATGTGGCGTTTCCGCCCGAGAGTCAGATTCAGGTGGAGGCGGTGTTTGCTTCAGTGACGGTTTTGTTGCCGGCCGATGTGCGGTTGGAGGTGGACCAGGAGGCGGTTTTTGCGAGCATTGACAGTCGGGGGGTGCGCACGGCGGTGTCGCCCGATGCTCCGAAGCTTCGCCTGAAGGCAGAAGCGGTTTTTGCGAATATTGAGATAAGACAGTAGGTTTTTTTTGGGCGGTGGTATTGAGGGGAGGGGTACGCTTAAGACATGAAGTTTCGTTGTTCAGGTTAGTCGTTCATATCACTCATTGTCTTTCATCTTTAAAAGGTTAACAGCAGTCAATTCGTTGCTATCAAAAAAGACTTTTCCCACTCGCTCAATGTGTTCGAGCAATTCTTTATCTTTTATTTGCTTCTGTATAGACAAGTCCATTTTATAAGGCAACATCAAGTCATCTAATTCATTTTCTATTTTATGCAGGGTGGTCAGGTTTAGATCTTCACCCAATAAGGTTAGGTCAATGTCAGAGCCTGGGCAGTAGTTTCCTTTGGCCCTCGAGCCATACAAAATGGCTTTTTCTACTTCAGTATGTTTTTTAAAAACACCTTGAATCGCTTGAATGGTTGCTATTGTCAAGCCAAACATCAGAGCAGCTTTTCTTGTTCTCCGCTTCGCAGTGCTATCATTCGGTTTCGAAACTGCTTAAATTCCTTATAGTATTCATGGACGATTTTCATAAAAATATCATCGGCTGTTTCTTCATTGTACGTATGTGATGTTTTGTTGCGGCTTTTAATCATATCCATCCAAACCTCACCATGCGCAATCAACCCTGAAGAAAAAGCTTCTTTAGTGGCATCTTTTGAACCAAACACATTGTTGTTTCCAGCATTTTCTAAAAAATCCTTCATCACATTCCATGCCAGCACATGGGAAAATTCAAAGCGTTGTATCAATCCTTCTTTAATAATGTCGTCTAAAAAGCTGTCTTTATCGATTGTTCCATCTTCTTCAATTTGATATTCCTCCGTGATTTTCAACACCGCTTGTTCCAATTTCAAATAGGCCTTTACATAATTGCTAAAGCGCTGTTGCCAGCGAATATCTTGAGTACTCATACTTTCATTTTTAAGCACATCCGTCCAAAACGATTTTGCCGTAGTCAAAAAAAGGAGCGGTGGTTTTTAGGGAGGTTCCCCTATTTTGCTTTTGACTAAAAAAGCAAAATCACGGCTCTTTGAGCCAAGGTACTATTCTCTTACAAATAGTAGGACTACTGCTTGGAGTTTCATTGGGTCACAGGATATTTCTGGGGAGAGATGTTTTTTCATTCAATTGTGTTTTACCCCTTTTCCTATAATAAAACCTACAATTGACTAATTCAACCAGAGTCTTCCAAGGTAAACCCGGGCCTCTGGGTAGAAGTCTTCCGGCTACGCCGAAGAGCATTCAAAGAAGGCCTGCGCTGTTCATTCCCTGTCTACGACTCGGCAGGTGCCCCGCACCATGGCGCAGGGCTCCGTGTCCGTTGGTGAAAAAAAAGCGCGGGGGCCTTCT
>WGMI01000043.1 GCA_016125155.1 bacterium | reverse complement strand
GGTAGAAATACCAAGGGAAGTCTTTCCCCATGCTCATTGGTGGAAAAAAATGCCCCTTTGGGAATTTTCCGATTCTTGCCTTGGCCCTCAAATCCGCCCATCCGTTCTACAGCCGCCTTGAGCAATTCTCGGATTTCCTTATCCACCACATCATTCAACTGAGTCTCATCCGTTATCGACTCTAAGGGCTTGCGAAAGTGAAACGCCTCCGCACCTGTTATTGGCTCGTGTCGTTTGCCAAAAACCGTCTCCAAGTGCAATGCGCCTCGAACAGAGACTCCTTTATTGCTCGTTTTACGCCCATTGGGAAGTTCAATCACCACATTTCGCGTCGAAATCGGGGCCCTGGGTTGGTCGTGGGACGCCCAAATTCCCCCGATGACCCGCTCGGCATCTTGTCGAAACAAAGGCCAAGGTTTGGGAAAATCACGGACCGAACCCGTCCGTTCCCCATACTGATTCCAATGGGTCAATTCCTGTAAAAAACGCACCTCCGAACAAGCAAGAACCAAGGCATCTACGGCATGATGCCGATGATCGTCTCGATTCTTCGAGGCATCTTCCTTGTTTAAAATCGAATTCATTCCCCACATGGCTCTCAATTTCGCGGTCATCTGGCCCGGATAGGTCTCCACTTTTGGGAAAACTTGCTTCACAAAAGCACCTACTTCTTTCGCAATAAAACGCGTGTCGTTTAATTGTCGCTGTACAAAACCTTCATCCTCCCACTTTTCATCAACAAAACGCTTGAATTTTTTATAGCGATCAGGCCAACCGGGAGCGGTATGGAATAATCTTAGTGCGCGATCTTTCACCTCGGCCCATTTTTCAGGACCCATTTGACTATAGAATTCATAAGGCGTTCGATCTCCTTTCTTGCGATTTTCATCCGCAAAACACAAAGTTTTATTCATGAAGCTATCGTCAAGCGACCGACTCCACGGACGAATGTGTTCTATTTGAACTATCCCTTTTTTGAACAAATCATCCATGCCAATAGACCTACCTGTGTACACGCACGTATAATTACACTCTTGGCACAATGCATATTTCAGTAGATTCTCGTGGGTCGGGCGAAAGTTATACTCTTCTAAGCGCTTCCTGTATTCTGCATTACGCGCTTCCAATCGTCTTTGCTCCCTTTGAATTTCAAATCTCCGACTTCGTGTATTTTTCAAATCCCGAGCCATCTCAATCCGCACAACATCGGGCTTTCCATACTCCTTGATGAGGGCATTCAACACCTTGCGCACCTCGAACAAAGCCTTCACAACAACCGGATTCTTCAACTTCAAAATTCTCCGGTCCGCCTCTACCCCGACTGGAAATAAAGGCATGAAATGCTCACGCTTGTCCAGTTCGCTGTGGTGGTACAAATGCTTCATCCTTTCAATCGGCAGTCCAATCGAATCCGACGTCAGTGCATCGGTAAGCGACGCACGAATGCCCCCCGAATTTTTAGCGCGAATCGCATCCAAACAAATTTTTTCGAAGCGTTCAATTTTTTCAGTAGTCAAACTATACCAGTCTTCTCGAAACGCCGCGCGCACACCACCCATGGCGACCGCCTCGCTATACTGCAGACCCCGTTCGAGATAGGGCAGTATATTCTTGATTGCCTTTCGGGACAAAGACGCATACTTCGTATCGAATCGGACTTTGGCCAACTTTAGAACCTGTGCCTCATTGAGCCCCCACTTCGATGCTGCATACTGTTTGAGCCGATCTCGATCGTCAAAATCGATCAAAACATGCCAAATATCCTCTCGCTCCTGCTCCGTAAAATCCACCCACCTCTTTGCGCCAAACAGGTCTTTGCCCGCCAATTGAGCCGTTGTAGGTGCCGCCGGACAACTCGTTTCATCGTCGTAATTAAACCGCAGGCTTGCGTCGGCCAGCTTGAGATTCTTGCGCAAAGCGGAAAACTTCACCGCTTTGCTCTGCGACATTAAATAGGCAAATGCTTTTTCACGGGTCGACTGGTCCCATTTGTTTTCGCCTTGTTCCACTTGGTTGACAAACTGCCAAACCCGAAACTGTTCTGCCAAAGGATGGCTCGCATTGCACCGCTCTTTCCGTTTCTCAAAAATGCACTTGCCTCGGGCACCTTTTTGACTCCTCAAAGGCCTTCTGAAGAACAAGATCCCATCCATCGCATCTCCCCGCTTCTTGTACCCTCCATATTTTAAACGCAGTTCTTCGGTTAATCCTGGATTGAGATTTTTCTGAAACTCCCAGATCGCTTTGAACTCGTCGGCATACATATCGCGCGTTGTATATCGATTGCGAATGCGCGCTTGGGACTGAACATAGGACTTTCCCGGTTCCGGTCGAAGGGTATTCAAATAGGAGCCCAACGTCTCCTTACCCAACGCATTCCGTGTTTCGTTAATGCCTGTTTTCCCATCCTTTCCGGTAAACAACACCCCATCTTCGTCCGCCTCCACGCTTCGGCTTGAACTCTCAAAACCCCTTCGCTGACTCAAATGGTACAAGACACGACCCAGTTCATGGGGCTCTAGGGCTTCGTGCACCGCTCTTGCGCGCAATTCATAGGGATTCAAAGCAAACCAAGCACGAGTAACCGAATCGGGGCTATAGCCTTTGCCCTTGCGAAATGCTTCCCATTGCTCTGCGCCCATAGGGCACCATCCTTCTTTTCGCAACTCTTTTAGAAGCAATAGTTTGCGCAGCCTCCTGCGGAAATGTTGACGGCGCAATTGCCGAAACATCCGGCGTTGAGCATTGAGGCTTTCCTCTTTATCGCCCTTTCCCAAGGATTCCTTGATAACGCCCATTTTGAAAATGCGAACCCCAGCCGCAACAATGGTTGAATTGCCATGATCGACCAAGGCCCAACCAATGCTGTTGGTTCCCAAATCCAAACCCAAAACTTTCATTTTCTTCTTATCTTTGGTTTCGAAACAGATATCCTTCCAAACTATCTTTTCACAATAAGGCTATATGCCGAAGGCGAAAGCCTCAAGCCCTGCGTACTCCGTGGGGCTTACTTTTTGTTAAAACTACATCAAGTCCGGCATCTCATCAAACTTAGAACAATCATTTTGATTTCGTCCACATTCAACCCCAACAGACCCTTGATTCCCGTGACCCCGACCACCCCAGTCTCGCTAAATTTGTCGGGTGAATACAAAACGGGCCCGTTCATTCAAGCATTGGAAGGTTTTTCAGATCGCCGCAGTTCTCAGCGTGTGGTTCTTTTGGGGTGGGTGTACACCCGAAGCTCCCCCCGCCTCTGGGCGTTGGGACCTGATACCGAGCCGCAGTGCGCTGCTGATTGAAACCCCCCAGCTCGGAACATTGGCCACGTTGATGGCGGGCAACAAACCCCTTCAACTCGGAGACGGCTTTCCTTTTTTCGAGCATTACGCCCCCTCAAAGGCCCTCGCTGCTCGGCTCGAACGCCGTGCCAACCAACCCGCCCTCATCGCCTTGGCCCCCTCGGGAAGCGAAGGCTATGGGCTCTGGATCAGCCTGAATAGCGCCCTCGAAGCCCAAGCCCTTGGGGACACCCTATCGGGGTGGTTCGACCGTTCAGGAACCCCGGAAACCTATCAAGAACACTCGTTGTGGGCCTTTGCCGCTGAGGGAAAGCACCAAACCGCCTGGTATGCCACCTCGGTCGGCGGTCAAGTGCTGATCAGCAACAGCCGGCTCCTGATCGAAGAAAGCCTGAGGCGTTCAACAACCGCCCCCGCCGACAGCCTGGCCGAACCCGGGCTCCGCAAACTCCGCAATGCGGCAGACCGCAGCGCCCCCGCCCAACTGTATCTCGATCTGCGCGAAAGCGATGCCCTATTGAGTTGGCTGATGCGAAAAAAGTCGCGCTGGGGTCTGGCTGCGTTTGGCGACTGGGCCGGAATCGATCTCCACTTTAAAGAGGAAGAACTGCATTGGGCCGGGGCTTTGGTTCGCAACAATGGCAACCGACCGCCCTCCGCTGTTGGAGCCGAATCGACGACCTCGCTCAAACTGCCCGCTTCTTTGTACGCCTACTCCATTCAATCGGCCTCCGGGGTTGAAACGCCTTCTGAAACCGCCTTCGGCCTGCCCCAAGGCCACTACCGAATCGGCGAACAAGGCTTAGAACCCGGACACTCGGTGCAGTTTGCCGCTTTGACCGAAGCGCCTGAGGCCTGGTTGAGTCAGTTCGATTCCCTCACCACTGAAACCGTTGGAGACGACCGATTGTACGTATTCCCAAAAGGCCTTTCGGCCGAAGAACTCGGGTTCGGACAAGGAACCCTGTCGGCCTTTTTTATCCGCGAAGGCCTCGTCCATGCCTGCGCGCATCCCGGCCCGCTCCGGTTGGCCTTGGCCGACTTTCAACTCGACAAAACCCTGGGAGACGAACTCCGCCCCTTGCGGAGTGCTGAGCGCTTTATTGGCGTGCGCGGACCCGCCGCTTGGGAATTGCTCTACGCCCGCGGTCAGGGTGCCTGGCCCGCCAGAGAACTCATGCCCAAGCGCTTCGAAGGGTTCAAACAAGCCCATTTTTCGCTTGAAACCAGCCCAGAAGGCGTTCTTATTCAAGGCGCCCTGGAATGGGGCCATCAGTCGCTTCCCAGCACCCGCAATGCGTGGACCTACGAAATAGAATCGGCCCTCGAATGGGGACCACACGCGCTTGTAGGCGCCGAAAACCAGCGATATATCTGGATCCAAGACGATCAACACCGACTTCTCTGCCTCGATGTTTCGGGAAAATTGCTGTGGAAGACCCCGCTCGATGGGCCCATTCTCTCCAAACCTCAACCCGTCGATGCGTTCAAAAACCAACGCATTCAATGGATTGTCAATACCCCGAAACAACTCTGGATGATCGATCGGCTCGGCCAGCCGGTTGAAGGCTTTCCCGTGTCTTTGCCCGAGGCCGCCACGGCAGGCTGCAGTGTGTTCGACTACGACAACAACCGCAGCTACCGCATTCTGGTGCCCTGCGGAACCGCGGTCTTCAACTACGGGGTCGACGGGCAAAAAGTGCGCGGATGGAGCTACAAAGCAACCGACCGGGTAACCCAAAGCCCTCAACACGCGCTGATGGGCGGCAAAGACTACATCCTGATGGCCACCGCAGGGGGTTCCGTGGAATGGGTCGATCGGAGCGGAAAAAAGCGAACGAAAAACCCGGTCAAAGCCCCCTTGGCAACGGACCAACCTTGGTATTGGCTCTCTGCGGGAACCGGCCGTTGGGTGGGATTGGCCGAGCCGGGCAAGTTGTGGTCTCTGGTACCCGGTGCTCAACCCGATGCGGTGGAACTGGGAAGCGACATACGCCACTACTCGGTGATAGGTGCTTGGACCTTTTCGGGAAACGGGACCGAAATCAGGGTCGAAAACGGCCGCCAAACCGCCGTACTTAAAAAGCGGGGATTTCGGTTTTCTGAGGCCCGTTGGCTGAGCACTGGGGGCAAGACCTATTTCCTGGCCCACGACGCCGAAAAGGGACAATTGGTGGGGTTTGATGCAGAGGGCACCGAACTCGAAGGCTTTCCCATCGCATCTGGACCCCAATTTGCCGCCCTGCCGGCGGAAGGAGGCATGTTGCTGCTCTGTCCCGGCCCAGACGCCGTGCTCTACGCCCACCGCTTCCACCCCCGCTAGGGATTGAGACCCCTCAGCGAAGATTGTGCCTCAGCGAAGGCGCACAACCGTGCCTGCGGGAGGCTGGTCTGTGGGCAGTAGCCCGTTCCGCTCGAGGAGGACGTCGAGTCGCACTGCATAGCTCTGAGCGACTGCGTACAGCGTTTCTCCGTATTCGAGGGCATGCACGGCTTCAGCGGCCTTTTTTTTCTTCTTTTTCAGATAAACGGGCGTCCCCGGCTCGGGGGTGCTGCCCTCGGGGGCCTCGTTGCGGTCTCGAAGTTTTTCAGGCCGCATGCCCGCCCAATCGGACAGCGTTTCCCAACTGTCGCCAGGCCGAGCGAGGGTGTACGCCACCCCATTGGCCGACTTGTAGCGCTGGCGCTCCCCACCGAGCCGATCCAGCGAGTCAAGGCCATATCGCTCGATGAGTTCGATCAGCAAGGCAGCGTACTTGGGATTGGTCGCATACCCCGCCTTGCTCAATCCCTTGGCCCAGCCTTTGTAATCGTCGGGGCGCAGCGAGAACAAATCGGCGTACCGTGGGCGTTCGGTTAAGAACAAAGAGTGATCCCGATAGCTTCCTTCGGCATTGTCGTAGGCCTTGAAGCACTCCTGGGGGCGGTCGTCGTCGTGGCGCATGCTCCGGCCGGTCCAGCCCGGGGGGCACTTGATGCCAAAGTGGTTGTTCGCCTCGGTGGCCAAACGGCTGCGCCCGTAATTGGATTCGAGCATTCCCTGGGCCAGCGTAATGCTGGCGGGGATCTTGTAGCGCTGCATCTCTTCAATGGCGAGGGGGGCGTACCGCTCGAGATAGACTCGGACATGGGGCTGCGCCCTGAGCGAAGAGACCATTCCCCATCCGCAGATCCCTGCAACAAGCCCGAACGAGCGCAGCAGAGTGAACCCTGCTTGGGGCCCCGTGTTACCAAAAGAACTCATCGGCTTCAAAAGTCGAAATTTGCCGCAGTAAAAACGCCCTCGTGCCCGAACTTTCTCCCGAAGACTACTACAAAGACCCCTCCGGGTTTTTGGTGTTTACCGAAGCCTATCACCTCAAGCGCGGCTATTGCTGCCAGAGCGGATGCCGGCACTGTCCCTATGGCTTCGATCGGTCCACGGGAACCTTGCGCAAAAAACGATAACCGGCCTTCTGCCCACTCCGAATATGAACGAACTGTCGCTCTTTCAACAACAAATCCTCGAGGGCATTCCTTCGGAACTCCCCGCGCCCAAGCCGTATGACCAAGCCGTCAACCATGCCCCCAAGCGACGCGATCTGCTGAGTTCGGAAGAAAAGAAGCTCTCCCTGCGCAATGCGCTTCGCTACTTTCCTGCCCGGCACCACCCCATTTTAGCGCCCGAATTTGCCCGAGAACTCCAGGACTACGGGCGGATTTATATGTACCGCTTTCGGCCCGATTATGCCATGTATGCGCGGCCCATCGAAGACTATCCTGCGCAGAGCCGTCAGGCGGCAGGGATTATGCTCATGATCCAGAACAACCTCGATCCGCGGGTGGCGCAACACCCCCACGAGTTGATTACCTACGGCGGAAACGGGGCGGTTTTTCAAAACTGGGCACAGTTTCGGCTTTGCATGCAGTTGCTGGCGACCATGACCGACGAACAAACCCTGCACATGTACAGCGGGCACCCGATGGGGCTGTTCCCCAGTCATCCCGAAGCCCCCCGGGTGGTCGTAACCAATGGCATGGTGATTCCGAACTACAGCAAACCGGAAGATTGGGAACGATTTAACGCCTTGGGCGTGAGCCAATACGGCCAAATGACCGCAGGCTCGTACATGTACATCGGGCCCCAGGGCATTGTGCACGGCACCACCATCACGGTCCTCAATGCCGGTCGTCGGATTGCGGGCTCCGGGGGGAGCCTGAAAGGCAAATTGTTTGTGAGTTCAGGATTGGGGGGCATGAGCGGAGCCCAGCCCAAAGCGGCCAAGATTGCTGGCTGCATTGGGGTCGTGGCCGAATTGAACCCCAAAGCAGTCCACACCCGCCACAGTCAAGGTTGGGTCGACGAGGTGTACGATGACCTCGGGGCTTTGGGTGCGCGGATTGAACGGGCCCGTTCGACGGGCGAAGCGGTATCCCTCGCCTACCTCGGCAACATTGTCGATTTGTGGGAATACCTCGATGCCCACGAGATTCAAGTCGATTTGGGCTCGGACCAAACTTCGCTCCACAACCCCTGGGCAGGGGGCTATTACCCTGCTGGGCACAGTTTTGAGGAAAGCAACCGCGCCATGGCGGAAGAGCCCGAAACCTTCAAAACCTGGGTGCGCGAAAGCCTGCGCAAACAAGCAGCGGCCATCAACCGACTCACCGCCAAGGGGATGTACTTTTTTGACTACGGCAATGCCTTCCTGCTTGAGGCCGGGCGATCTGGGGCCGAGGTCTTTGCCGTCAACAGTGAAGACTTTCGGTATTCCTCTTATGTACAGGATATTTTGGGTCCCTTGTGCTTCGATCTGGGCTTCGGACCGTTCCGTTGGGTCTGCGCCAGCGGCCGGGCAGAAGATCTTCAAATAACCGACCGCATTGCAGCCGAGGTTCTGCGTTCATTGCTTTCGGAAGCACCTGGAGAAATCAAAGCCCAGCTCGAAGACAATCTGCATTGGATTGAAACCGCCGAAGAAAACCGCCTGGTGGTGGGGTCGCAGGCGCGGATTCTCTATGCCGACAGCATCGGTCGCATTTCCATTGCCAAGGCGTTCAACGAGGCCATTGCGCGGGGCGAGATCGGCCCTGTGGTGTTGGGACGGGACCACCACGATGTGTCGGGGACCGATTCGCCTTGGAGGGAGACCTCGAACATCTACGACGGTTCGCGCTTTACGGCCGATATGGCGGTGCACAATGCGATTGGCGACAGCTTTCGCGGAGCGACCTGGGTTTCGCTCCACAACGGCGGAGGCGTAGGCTGGGGCGAGGTGATCAACGGAGGATTTGGGCTGTTGTTGGATGGAAGCCTGCAAGCCGCTGTTCGCGCCGAACGCATGCTCTTTTTCGACGTCAACAATGGGATTGCACGCCGGTCTTGGGCCCGGAATCCCCCGGCCCGTTTCGCGATAGCCCGAGAAATGGAGCGCAGCGCTTTGCTCCGCGTACCTTTGCCCGAACTCGTCGACGATGCTTTGCTCGACGATCTTGAAATCGCATGAAAGACTCCCTCCTCTCGATCACTTTGTTGGCTGGCGTGCTCATTGGCGCCAGCGCTTGTCAATCGCCCTCGGAAAAACCGTCTGAAGCGGCCTCCACCCGCCCTGTGCTTTCGGCTTCCGACAGCACCGCGGGCGGGATGCGCGTGGCCTACGTCAATATCGACAGCTTGGTCGAAGGGTACGAATACCACAAAGGGCTGCGCGCCCAGCTCGAAAATCAGGTCAAAGCGCTCGAAAACGAGCTGATGCGCAAGGGGCAGGTATTGCAGGAAAATGCCCAAATTCTCGAGCAACAGGCCAGTCGGCTCAGCGAAGGCGAACTGCGCCAGGCGCAGCAAGAATTGCTCGGGAAGCAGCAGGAAGCCATGGAGTATCGCGATGCCCAGAGCCGTCGCATTGCCGAAGAAGAAGAAAAACTAACGGCATTGCTCAAAGAAGACATGAAATCGGTGATCGATTCGTTGAGAGTGTACAAGAAACTCGATTTTATTTTGTCGTACGGCGATGGAGGTCCGATTTTGTCGGCCGAGCCCAGTCTCGACATTACGAAAGAAGTCCTCGAACAACTGAACGCTGCAAACCGCAACCGCAATCAGAAAAAAGATGCAAAAAAGTAAGTTCTTCGGGCTGGCTCTTTTGGGCGCGGCTTCGTTGTGGCTGGCGTCGTGCGCCGAAGACGAAACCAATCCGGGCTTTAGCCGCAACGACTACGTAGGCAACTGGACCATGGTAGAGACCAGCGGACCGAATGCGCCTCAGAACTACATTGTAAACGTGACCGCAGGTCAAGCTGAAAACGAGATTAAAATCAAAAATTTCGGCAATCAAGGAAGCGCGCATACGGTGGTGGCCACGGTCGATGTCAGCACCTTTACCATTCCGCTCCAAACCCGCGACAACATTGAGTATTCGGGTCTGGGATTTCCGGACGGTGACCTGACCCAGGTGCGTTTGGAGTATACCCAAAACGACGGAAGCGGGGCAGCCGATGTTCGAGCCACAATGAGTCGATAAAGCGATCGGGGGCCGATGCTGAGCCGCGGTTTCTGGCTTCGGTGGGCGCTGTGCAGCTTAGGTAGCATGGGGAGCGACTGGTTGATTGCCCAGTCCAACGATGCCTTTGGCTTAAGGGCCGAAACAGGCTTTCTGATTCTCCACAGCGAGGCCATCGCCCCCATTGGGAGCGCTTCTCCCTGGGGTGTAGGGGTCGATTATATCCGTGAACTCGACCCCGATCTGCATTACCCGAATTGCCTGTGTTTTCCGCGTATTGGCTTCTCGCTTACGTATCACCATCTCGACAAACCCAACATTCTCGGTTCGTCTTTTCCGATGTACGGATTTGTAGAGCCGCACTACCGGCTCTCGGGACCCTGGTTTTTCCACCTCAGAGGGGGGATGGGGTTTGCCTTTCAGACCACGCCCTACGATGCCGAGACCAATCCGCTCAATTTGAGCTACAGTCTGTACCTCAACACCTTTGTGCAATTGGGGGCGGGCTTCTCGTATCGCCCGGAGGCGCATTGGTCGGCTTCCCTGAGCGCGATCTACAACCATTCGAGCAATGGGGGCATTCAGGAACCCAACAAGGGGCTGAACTATCCTACGCTGGCGCTGGGGGTGGAATACAGCCTAAGGCCTCGGGTCTTCAAGTCCAAAACAGCACTCAATACCAGCCCACCTACGCCCAAGCGGCTGTGGACGCTGGAAGCTTTTGCCGCGGGCAAGGCCATTGACGAAACCCGGGTCACGTATGCCGTTTATGGGTTGGAAGGTTCGTATTTGCACCAATTTTCTCGGGTTTCGGCCTGGGATGCGGGGCTGGAACTCCTCCGCAATGCAGCCTACGAACAGGTACTCGACAATGCGGGGACTCCGGCCAATCACTTTGAAGCCAGCGTCTTGGCCGGACATTCTTTTGTGATGGGGAGGTTTACGTTCAGCCAACAAGCCGGGGTGTATGTGTACCGCGACTATGCCCCGACTCCGGATTGGTTCCAGCGCTATGGGGTGAACTATTACTTCTGGAACAACCTCAGCCTCGGCGCCAACATCCGCGTCCACGGGCACGTAGCCGAGTTTCTGGACGTGCGATTGGGGTGGGGGTTTTGAGGATTTCCAACGCATAAAAAATAACAAGGAGTCTCTCAAAATCTACCTATTCACGAATCATACTATTCACCCAAACCGAACAACTCAAATCGCTCCACCATTCGATTGGCCGAGGAGGGATGGAGTGCATAACGCAAAGCGAACAAGTTGCCATTTGTATAGTTCCAATCATAATAATCAGGGTTGCGAAATGAACCCAAAACCACGCTTTTCGTCTGGTGGGTTTGGGTGTTCAATACCAAAAGAATGACTTTCTTGCCCTTGATCTCACCCTTCACAGAGATTGCCTCGTAAAACAAACGCAGTACACACCGACGTTTCTCATCCCAAAAGGCGGGGCCGTAAAAAGAACCGTTCGATTCGTTGTACATCCGATTCTTGAATTTGCCCTGCACCGAGGTATCTCCATGGTAGCGATATAAATTCGAATCAATTCGTGTAGGAAACACCCAATGATGTACTTGACCGTTCTGCCCAACCGAATACACCGTATCTGTAGCCGTATAACTGATTAGCACATTTCCGTTATCGCTGCTTAGATAATGAACATCTTCAATTAATCCACCATTGCCATAAATGTCTGGAATTTTCACATTCACATTCAACAAATTTCCGGATGAATCAAGAAGATGAAAAGGAGCATAATCGGTCAATGACTTTCTACCGACGTAATTGTAATTATAGATGAACAGAAACAACGATCCATTGTCCAATACTTCAAAATCTTGATGGGTCGGCGCACGTTGATGTTCATCGAGATATGAAATTCTGTTTGAATAGTCCTTTCCTTGGCGCTTTCCCCAATATTCCACACCTCGCTGAACGATATAATTTCCGGAATTTATAAACCAAAATGGTTCGTCTACCACTCGACCTTGATGCGAAATAGTTTCTGTAAGAGAATCACGATTTATATCGTAGACAAACAACTTGGATGGAAGGGGATCAGCAATCCAAATCTTAAAGTCGGAACTGTCCAATTCAATAGACACATGTGCAGAACCAGAGAGAATCTGATTGATCTTGTATGTCGTTTGAACATATTGAATATCCTCATAATCAATTGTTTCAATATTTCTAGATGAGGTATGGCACCCATCCAACAAAATAAATGCCAAGCCCAAAAACAGGACTCGGCATTCATGGAACATTCGCACAGATCTATTCAGCATCGATGGGCAACCCTATTTCTTGCATTACGAGGACCAAACTCGGATAATTCATGAGATCATCGTCGGCAATAACCTCAACCCCTTGTTGGGTTAATAAGGCCATATAGGCGGCATTAAACCGACCATCAAAATTACATTCTGTCTCTTCATAGCATCCTGCAAAATGTCCATTGGCACATTGAGCTCCCCAAACGGTCACACCATTTGCTACCTTCGAACACTTATGCGGTCCATATTCTCCCAAGTTGAATTCCGGAACCACAGTTGCAGGATCTGTGGTTGACTCTTTGGTACACGAAATTCCTCCGCAGGCAATCAATGCCAAAATAAACAAACCAAACTTTTTCATGATACAAGTTTTTAGTGAGTTTCAAATATGAAATATTTTCCCCGGGGGGTTACATAAATGTTAATTCATTGTTATTTCCGATGAACGGGACACCCACTTGATGGAAAACCTTGGTTTATGGGCTGCCTAGAACACAGCGAGGACCGGAGTCGCACTTGATTCGAGCAACCGAATCTCTCAAAAATACCCTTTTCGACCTTTTGATTGCTAAAGCGGAACGGCTTCGCCAGCTTCGCGAATCGCAACATCGGGACCGCGACAAATCGCAACCGGAGTTAGGCTTTCTCCTGACCTCAGTGCCCGCCTTTACCACGAGCAAATCCCGCGTAACAGCCGCTCAGGCAGCCCAAGAAACCCTTCATAGTCCCCATTCCAATCCTCAAAACCGATACTGCACCCCCACCGAACCCCCGATGGTGTAGAGCACCTCGCGCGGATAGTCGCTGCGTTGGATGAGCGAATTGAGCATATAACGACCCCCGAAGCGAACCGCATAGCCCCAGGTTTCGAACGGGCTGTAGGTACCTCCAATGGTCAACGACAACCAACTGAAAAAGTCCTCGGCCAAAGGCAAGGCGTCCGAAGTCTGAACCACCCCTCCGGCCTCGTAGATCAAATCGTATTTCGTCAACCATGACAGCTCGATGGCCGGGGTAACATCCAAAAACCACTCATCGTTGAGCTGGCTTCGGAAGGCCAGTCCAATCGGCACATTGACAAACTGAAACTCCTCGGTAAGCGAATAAAACCCGCTGTCCAGACCCAAAATAACATCCTCCAACTCCACCCTCGGATAGCGAAAACCCGCCGTGCCCCATTGCACCCCGGTCACAATCTCAAAGCGGTCGGACAAGGCAATGTACAACTCCGGCCCAAAACCCAACCCCCATTGGCCATCGGTGGCGTTGTCCACCAACTGGAACGCCTGCCCCGGATTGAGCGTATTGCTGAGCAAACGGCGGTTGCTGTAGTAAGGAGAAACGCTAAAGCCCAGCCCCAGCGCGCTCTCGTCGACCTCGCTCCCGGTGTAGTAACCGTCTTTGTCCGGCTTTTGAGCCCAGAGCATCCCGACGCTCCCGAGGAGCATCGCCATCAAGAAAGTGTAGCGAGCCATGTCTGTGCTGTGTTAAGTGCTTCGTCCAATCCCTCCATCCGCTTGCCCCCGGCCGTGGCAAAAAAGGCCTGACCGCCCCCGCCCCCGTCGATGTGCTTGGCCCAATCGCGGACGCATTGAGCCGCATTGAGTCCTTTTCCGGCGACAAGATCGGAACTGATCAACACATTCAAATGCGGTTTGCCCGTGTGTACCCCGGCAATCACCACCACGGTGGTCATTTCGTCTTTCAAGCCAAACAAAGCGTCTTTCAGGAGCGCGGGATCTTCGTCGTAGCGCCCCACAAAACTGCGGAGGACACCCTCCGAACGCTTGGCCCGCAATTCGGCCGACAATTCCTGAATCCGTTTGGCGCGATGGCCTTCAAGCACCCTGCGGTCGGCTTCGCGCTCTAAGAGCAGTTGATCGAGCGCCTTGAGCGCATCTTTAGGATGTTTGAGCCGCTCCGATATCCCCTCGAGCGCGTCCAACCGTTCGTTGACCCAGGTGTAGGCCGCCGATGCGCATACCGCCTCGATTCTCCGAATACCCGCTGCCACAGAGCCCTCAGAAGCGATCCGAAACAACCCCAAAGCCCCTGTGCTCCGCACATGCGTACCCCCGCACAACTCGATCGAATCCCCAAAGCGCACCGTGCGCACCTCGGTTCCGTATTTCTCTCCAAACAGCGCCATCGCCCCTTGGGCCAAGGCCTCTTCCATGCTCGACCTGCGGTTCTCAACCAGCGGATGGTTGGCCCAGATGCGCTCGTTCACCGCGTGTTCGATCGAGCGAAGCTGCTCGGGTTCCAACTTGGCAAAATGCGAAAAGTCAAAGCGCAATACCGAAGGCGACACCAGCGAACCCTTTTGCTCGACGTGGTGCCCCAATTGGGCGCGAAGGACTTCGTGGAGCAAGTGGGTGGCGCTGTGGTGGGCCGAGGCGGCTTCGCGCAAACTCTTATCGACCACCAATTTGTAGTGGCTGGCTTCGGGGGGTAATTCTCGGACAATGTGGAGCCACAGACCCGTTTCGCGCCGGCAATCTTCGATCGGGATGGTGTGACCGTCGGGGGCAATCAGCCAGCCCCGGTCGCCGACCTGCCCTCCCCCTTCGGCGTAGAACGGGGTGTGATCGAACACCAACTGATGCCGGAATTCCTTGCCCACTTGTACGGTGCGCACCCTCAAAAGCCGGGAATCGGTTTCCAAAGCATCGTAGCCCACGAAGGCGGTGGTTCCCTCTTCCAAAACCCGCCAGTCGCCCGCCTTGAGTTCGGAAGCCGATCGAGAGCGGTTGCGCTGTTGTTCCATTTCGCGCCCAAAGCCTTCTTCGTCGACCGTCCCGCCTTTTTCGCGCAAGATGAGAGAAGTAAGGTCGAGCGGAAACCCAAACGTATCGTAGAGTTCAAAGGCCTCCGCCCCCTCCAAATGCGGTTGGGCGCGCTGCTGCAGCAACTGCTCGATCCGGTCAACGCCCTGTTGCAAGGTGCGCAAAAAGGCCTTTTCCTCTTCCAAAACCACCTGAACCATCAGCGACTCGCTGCGCTTGAGCTCGGGAAAGGCCTCGCCCATTTCTTCAGCCAGCACTGGAACCAATTTGTGCAAAAAAGGCTCCTTGATGCCCAATCCACTCGAACCATAGCGGACGGCCCGGCGCAAAATGCGGCGGATTACGTAACCCGCACCCGCATTGGACGGCACCTGCCCATCGGCAATCGAAAACGCCACCGCCCGAATGTGATCGGCCGCAACCCGCATGGCAATGTCAGAGATCTCGTTTTGGCCATATTCCAAACCACTCAACTCCTCGAGTTTGGACAGCAGGGGGCGAAACACATCGGTATCGTACGTAGAGCGCACCCCTTGCAGGGCCATACACAGACGCTCGAAACCCATGCCCGTATCCACGTGGCGAGCAGGGAGTTTTTCGAGGCTGCCATCGGCCTTGCGGTTGAACTCCATAAACACCAAATTCCAGATTTCGACCACCTGGGGATGCCCCGTGTTGACCAAATCGCGACCGGGAATCTGCGCGCGCTCCTCGTCGGTGCGCAAATCGCAGTGGATCTCGGAACACGGTCCGCAAGGCCCCGTTTCGCCCATCTCCCAAAAGTTGTCCTTCTTGCTGCCTGGCAAAATGCGTTCCGCTGGCAAGAACTGCTTCCACAATTCTTCGGCCTCGCGGTCGAACTCGAGTTGCTCGACCTGATCGCCCCCAAACACCGTGGCATAGAGCCGATCGGGCTCAAGTCCATATTCGCGCACCAAAAGCTCCCAGGCCCATTCGATGCTCTCCTTCTTGAAGTAGTCGCCGAAACTCCAATTCCCGAGCATTTCAAACAGGGTGTGGTGGTAGGTATCGTACCCCACCTCCTCGAGGTCGTTGTGCTTGCCCGATACCCGCAGACACTTTTGCGTATCCGCCACGCGGGGATCGACCACCTCGGCCAGCCCGAGAAACAAATCCTTGAACGGATTCATTCCGGCGTTGGTAAAGAGCAAGGTGGGGTCGTCTTTGATGACCAAAGGGGCCGAAGGAACGATGCGGTGGGCTTTGGATTGAAAGAATTCCAAAAACCGCTTTCGAACGGACTGAGCAGAACGGGGATGGGCAATTTCCGACATTCGGGTTGATGCGATGGTTCCGAGATGGAAGGTGAACGGCGTATTTTATCGAGACGAAAACCGGGGGGCGCTATCTTTGCTTTTACCGCTTTTCTCAACGCTTGGCGCGATGGGCAACCCGATGGACAAAAATAGAAACACCGAGGCGCGCAAACCCGAGGTGGACACAAAACAGGGCGAATGGCCAAAGTGAAGTTTTACTACGACCCCAACTCGCTTTCCTATCGAAAAATCGAAAAGGGATGGAAACACCGTTTGCGCGAGGTGGGGCTCTTCCTGACCGCGGCCATGCTCATGGCGGTGCTGTTGGTGTGGATTGGGTTTTGGTACATCGACAGCCCCGAAGAAAAACGGCTCAAGCGCGAGCTCGATTTTATGCGGCTCCAGTACGAAATGATCGACCAGCGGCTGGCCGAAATGAGCGGGGCGCTCGAGGAACTCGAAGAGCGAGACGACAATATTTACCGAGTGGTGTTTGAAGCCGAGCCCATTCCCGACGAGGTACGCAAAGGGGGTTTTGGGGGCGCCAATCGCTACGCAGGATTGGTGGGCTATGAGCACAGCGAATTGGTGCGCAAAACCAGCGAACGCGTGGATGTATTGGCCAAGGAGCTCTATGTGCAGAGCCGCTCGTTTGACGAAGTGGTGGGAATGGCCAAACGCAAAAGCGAATTGCTGAGCTGCATCCCCGCCATTCAACCCATTTCGAACAAAAACCTAACCCGCATTGCCTCGGGTTTTGGCTATCGGATTCACCCCATTTACAAAGTGGGTAAAATGCACACCGGGATCGACTTTACGGCCCCTACGGGAACTCCGATCTATGCCGCGGGCGACGGCGTCGTCAACGACGGCTCTTCGGCGGGGGGCAGTGGCTACGGCATTCATGTAATCGTCAACCACGGCTATGGCTATCAGACGCTCTACGGGCATATGAGCAAGCGCGTGGTTCGGAATGGCCAAAAGGTAAAGCGAGGCGAATTAATCGGTTATGTAGGCAATACAGGAACCAGCACCGCCCCCCACCTCCACTACGAGGTCATCAAGAGCGGAACCAAGGTCGACCCGATTCACTACTTCTTCAACGACCTTACGCCCGCGCAGTACCAGGAAGTCTTGGCGTTGGCAGGGCGCGAAAACCAGAGCTTCGACTGATGCCGAACACGCGGGTTGAGCTCGATCCGGAGAAGCGCTATTTCACCATCGGGGAGGTTTCGACCCACCTCGGCGTGAACACTTCGTTGATCCGGTTCTGGGAAAAAGAATTCCCGCAAATTCAACCCAAAAAATCGTCCGGGGGCAGCCGGATGTTTCGCAGAGAAGACCTCGAGTTGCTCGAACGCATCTACTACCTGGTCAAGGAGCGGGGCTTTACGCTCGAGGGGGCGCGGAAAAAACTCCGCGAAAAAACGCCGGCCAACGATCACCGCGATCAAATTCGGGCCCGTTTGCTCGAGCTGCGTTCGCGTCTGGAGCAACTGAGAGAACTGTTGTAATTTCACCTCAAACAAAACGAACACCAGATTCATGAAAAACCGCGGCTGGATTATTGGGTTGGGTATTGTGGCTTTGCTGGCCTTCTTTTTGGTGGGGCGCTACAATGGATTAGTGCGCACCGACGAGGCCGTAGGCGGACAGTGGGCGCAGGTGGAAGCGGCGTATCAGCGCCGGGCCGATCTGATTCCGAACCTGGTCAATACCGTTAAGGGCTATGCCGACTTTGAACAGGAAACCCTGACGCAGGTCATCGAAGCCCGCGCCAAGGCAACCCAGGTAACCGTTGACCCGACCAATCTGACCCCGGAGTCTATTGCGAACTTTCAACAGGCCCAGGACGGGCTGAGCGGGGCGTTGAGCCGACTGTTGGTCACCGTGGAACGCTATCCCGACCTCAAAGCCAACCAGAGCTTTCTCGAGCTTCAGGAAGAGTTGACCAACACAGAAAACAAAATTGGCTTTGAGCGCAACAAATTCAACGACGCGGTACAGGCGTTCAACCGCAGCGTGCGCACCTTCCCGAACAATATAGTGGCCGGGCTTTTTGGCTTCTCGGCCAAGGGGTATTTTGAAGCGGCTGCGGGTTCAGAGAAGGCGCCTGAAGTGTGAAGTTCTGATGGATCCTGACCCCGGTGCCAAACCGCTCAAACGGTTTTTTAGTCCCGAGGCGGAAGTCCGCATCATGCGGGCCATTGGGGAGGCCGAATCCAAGAGTTCGGGCGAAATCCGCGTTCACCTCGAGCGCCATGGGCGCGGAACCCCGATGCAAAGGGCCGAGCACGTTTTTCTGATCCTCGGCATGAACAAAACCCGCGACCGCAATGGGGTGCTGATTTATTTGGCCACCGAAGACCATCGCTTTGCCATTTTGGGCGATGCGGGCATCGATCGGGTGGTGCCTGCCTTTTTTTGGGAAGAGGCGCGAGAAGGGCTGGAAACCTATTTTAAGTCGGGCGATTTTGAAGGGGGCATCGTCGAACTGGTGCGGCGGGTAGGCGAGATTCTCGAGACCCATTTTCCGCGCAAGCACGACGACACCAACGAACTCAAGGATGAGATTACCTACTCCTGAAGTTTTTGCGCCACTGAGAAAGGCCCTCCGGCTCGGTTTGGCCCTGTTGCTGCTCGGGTCGCTGAACTTGAGCGCCGACATCCCGCCCCGGCCCAATCCACCGCGCTTGGTCAACGATTTGGCCGATATTCTGAGCCCCGAACAGGAAGCCCGTCTCGAGCGCTTTTTGGTCGACTACGACGACAGCACTTCGACCCAAATTGCCGTGGTAACGGTGCGGACTACAGCGGGCGAAGACATCAATTTCTACGCGGCCAAAATCGGCGAAACCTGGGGTGTGGGGCAGGCTGGAAAAGAAAACGGCATTGTACTCTGTGTGGCCGTCGACGACCGCATGGTGGCGATCCAGACGGGCTATGGCATCGAGGAATACCTCAGGGCGGGGCTGGCCAAGCGAATTATCGACGAGCGCATGGTACCCGCGTTTCGCAACAACGATTATCCGGGGGGCATTGTGGCGGGGGTGAATGGCATTGTCGAGGTCTTGTCTGGAAAATTTGAAGCGGTCGACAAACCCGAGGCTTTCCCCTGGGGCGGATTGTTTTTGCTGATTTTGCTCTTGTTGATCTTCGGCTTGAGGAACCGCGGCAGGGGGAATGGATATTGGATTGGCCCCACCGGGGGACATGTTTTTCGACCAGGCGGTTTTGGGGGGTTTGGGGGCTTCGGTGGAGGATTTGGGGGCGGTGGCGGAGGAGGTTTTGGTGGCTTTGGCGGAGGCTCGTTCGGGGGCGGCGGCGCCAGCGGGGGGTGGTAATCCTGATTACCGCATCAAATGCACGGTTTGTTGTTCGGTGCGGGTGCTGCCGTCGTTTCCGTAGGCCGTAGCGCGGATAAAATACACCCCCTCAGCCAATTCCTGACCCGAATTCACATCCCGCCCATCCCATTCCAACACCGGCCCACTGCCCGCGTTGACCCCCTGACCCCAGCGGTTCAGCACCACCCATTCCACTTTGTCTACATTGAACTGTTCCGCCCGGTACACATCGTTCTCCCCATCTCCATTGGGCGTAAACACATTCGGCAATCCAAATTCTATCCCCTCTGTGCAGTCGTACAGGACGACGTTGTCGATGCAGATATATGAATCAAAAAGTGGAATACTTGGGGTCGTGTAAGAAATATTCTTTGAAACATGAGGCATAATACCTAAATAAATATAGTTTTCCCCACCTTTAGCAGAATACTTCGTAGAAACGCCGTGCCAATTATAGTCGCTTATTGGTGTGTACACAGAAATAATATCTTGTTTGTTCAGGTTTAAAACGAAACTTTGAAAATCAATAAAAGGAAACCTTGTGAAATCTAGATATAAAAATACAACATCTACAGAATCAAAGAATATATTGCTTAAGGAAGAATAACTTATATCTAAACTAAGACAATAATGTCGTCTACTCACAAGGCTATAACGCAATTCTCCGACAATGTTTTCATCTCCCATCAGCCCCGGTGTTCTTCGGTGAACACCTATAGCATAACAACCATTTTTGCCAGTATCTTTACAGGTCCATGGTATGTTTGAAGTCTCCGGACATATTAGTTCATTCGAAAGATCCGTTCTCCAATGTTCCAATAAATGAAAATTTGCATATCCATCAATATAAGGCGAATTCAAAATTTCGAACATTCCGTCCATTACGATATTTTCAAGTTCTTGACTTGATAAAATTGTGCTCATTTGAGAGATAAGTATAATACCAACAACAAAGTTCCGCATAATGCCATTTTCGAAAAAGACATAACATAGGGCCACTTTTCATTGCGACCCCATCTTTATCTAATAGTTCATCAGTACTTGCTAATCAGACCTGTTGAAATTGAACCCGATTTACTGTTCTTTATAACAAAGTACACTCCTTTTGGCCAATCAGTGAGATTCACTATAACTTCTTGTCCTGATTGGCCCGCGATTTTTAATTTCAAACTGCCAAACGAATCAAAGACTTGAACGACACCATCATCCTCTGAGCAACCTGAGATATATACCAGATCTTTAGAAGGATTCGGATACATTAATAGCGCACAACTTTGATTAACTTCTGAACCAAATAAACGTTGCTTCTTGCCTTTCATGGCAATTTGAGTGCTGAGGACACAAGGCGTATATGGTGTTTTCCAAAAATTCAATACATTCCGCACCCGATACACAAAATTTCCGTTGAGGTCGGGACACAATTCCGCCCAAGCAACGAGCGAATCGGTTTCGGAAGGGGTATACGGATATACAGCGTTGCTGTCCCACAACACCCTGTCTTCTATTTCAATAAATCGTTGAAACCGTTTGTGAGCCTGCTTGGCTCTGTTGACCAAAGAAATAGTATGGTTTGTCACCGCAGAATCCAACTGAGCGCTGAGGAGCAAATCCAACAAAATGAGTCCTTCCACATCTCCGCCAGACATCGCTTGCTCGAGGCTGTCCAACACTGTAAAATCACTCAAATCGGGATTCCATTCATAGACAGCACGGTACAAACCCTCAGTATTCCGTTCTAAAATCTGGGACGCATCGGAGTCCAGCACCACATATTGATTTGGATTAGAAGCTTCCACCATTGACTCCATCAGAAGCAAACGCGTGGAATCTGTCATATACACCACGCTGTCTCCTTGCTTTTGGGGTTCGGGGCCTGGGCTTGGTGAAAAGTCGCAAACGCTGTAGTACAAATGCTGGGCGTTGTTCACAAGGTTCATCGAAACACTTGGTATTGGATTTGTGCCGTTATTAACGTAAAAACCTTGATTCAAAGCAACAGGATAATAGACCGAGCCGATGGGTAGCCGAAGGTCCCAATCAAAACTAGAGCCACTTGGCGGTGATACGTCTGATTCTGAAATGAAACACGCTTTTGTAACGCTGTATGTCGTAGTCGGTACCTGATAAAACTCATTGTCTTGAGGCAGCATATTCGATCCCGTAGAACGAAACTGCCGTCCCACCACCGCATTGGCCCCTTTCAAATAGACCCCCCTTTGAAACCCGCGAAACTCGTTGGTCCAAATGTGCGAATCGAAGTTGCCCG
>WGMI01000031.1 GCA_016125155.1 bacterium | reverse complement strand
CTGCTGCTGATTGTATTCCTTAAAACGATAATCCATCTTGTTGATAATCAATACCTAAAGATAATAAAAAGAACACTAAACAACAAATAATCAAACCATTATATCAAATAAAAAAGCCGCCCCAGTATTGAGACGGCTTCTCCTAAGCGATTCAATCAATTCCTACGGTCTTTACCTGACCGAGGTAGGAAGGATTAGTCGTTCTTCTTCAGAAGCTTGCGACCGCCGAGGTAGGCACCGGCAGCAACGAGCAATCCAATTCCACCGTCAATGGGGGTCGGGGGATTGGGGTTCCCCGGCTGAGCGCTCAGCGCAAAAACCGCTAAAACTGCGAGGACGGTGAGGATATTCTTCATGACTAGGTATTTCAGAAGTTGATGGTGCAAAATTACTCAAGAATCAGCTTGGTTCCGTTCAAGACGTTGGAACCTTCTATCAACACGAGATAAACACCCGCGCCGAGTTGCTCCAACGACAGTTCCGAACGGTGCGTACCGGCCGCCAAGTCAACAGACATCACCTTTTTGCCGCTCATGTCGACAATAGACAAGGTGCTGTTCGCGGTCATTTCCAACGCCTCTATGAACAATGTGCGACCGTGTACATAGTGGTCAACGCGTCCACCGCCTACAGCGATTTCTTCGGTTCCGAAGGCCTCGGTGCTAATAACCACTACAAAGCGCTTAATGACGTTTCCATTGGCGTGGTTGAACACATAGGCACCGCTGCGCAAGTCGTGCTCAGCGCCCGTAACAAGATCGTGTAGAATCACATTCCAAGAGGCCGGGATCGACTTGAGATCGAAATTCAAGGTGTATTGACCTTCGGTCTGGCTGTCGAAGCCGAGCTCGATGCTCTTGCTGTCGAAACGGTCTTCAAACATTTGGATCGACATGCCATCGTTGTTCGGCAGATAGGTCATCAGGTGGGCAAAACCAGGAGTGCTGCCGCTCAACTTGTAGGCGTCCAAATCGCTGTCGTAGCCCGAAGTAGCGCTGTGGTGGAAGCCGATGTAGGCTTTCTCATCGTACCCGTTGGCCCAATTGGTCGATACGGTGATGAGCGGGAATTCGTTTTGAGCGGCCTTGAAGAAGGTGCCATCGGTGAATTCGCGGGCGCTAGAAACAAACTGGAAGACGTTGGGGCTGAACACCGGAGCAGGGCGATGCTTGACCCACATGGCTTGGAAGGGAGCAGCCACGTTAAAGCTGCCCACCCCTACCGAGTTTTCGCTCTGATAGGAGGTTCCATCCCAACCGTACAAAGTGCCCTCAAAGTTGCCCAGCAACGTGCTGTTCAGATTGAGCAGGCTGGCGTTGTTGACACCTGAGGTGAAGGGGTTTGAAACCAAGTTCCACCCATTGGCATCGCCGATGTATCCGAAGCTCGACGTTCCCAAACCGTATACTGTCACAACGGGTATTGTAGAATTCAAGGTGCTGCCCGTTACTTCTACTGTAAAGGCATCGGGAGTAAAGGCCGCAGAAGCATTGGTACCAGCGTAGACAGTGAACCCTTGACCGGGGGTAAGTGTAGAGCCCGCACCGGGAACCGACACATAGTCGACGCCGTTGTAGGTGAACACGTTCCGGTCTGAAGCGGGCATGGCCGTGGCGTACTTCACAATGTTCCAGGGCGCCAGATACGTGCCATAGGTCGTAGAAACAGGGCTGCCCATCAACAACCAACGGCCATTGCCCGGTCCTGCTCCGAGGTCATAGTATTTCTGAACCGTGGCGGTGGTGGCGGGACCGATGTATTGGGCGTATCCGCTTGCGTCGGCGCTCAAAACCAATGACCCGTTGTTGCTCAAATTAGTCAACGTCAAGTCGGCGTTGGGGGCTACGGTCAAAGAAGTGCCCATGGCGATTTCAACATAGCCCAAAGTGGTGCTCGATGAGATGACGGCATTGCCGGCTTGAACCAAAACCGTATCGGTGCTGCTGGCTACTCCGCTTGGGTCGCTCGGAATCCAACCGTTGTTGTATACAAAAGCGCCGGTGCACACCTGCACATGGTTCTTCAAATCTTCTGAATTCAGAGCGAAGACATCCCACTCTGCAGCATCGTAAGTCGTGGTCGGAGCGCAGACGTCCGACTTACGACGAAGCGTGACATTTTGATTGAAATTGGCACTGCTGCCAATCACACCTACGACATCAATGTTGACATCGGTAGCGGCATCCCGCAACGCAATCACATCGTTGCCATCAAAGGTCATGGTGCTGTTCGCGTTGCCGTTTTGATCGAATGGAGCTCCAGCAAGGCTGGCTCCCGAGCGGCGAATCACATAGGTTTGTCCTGGAAAAAGGGTATCGACCACCCAGTTGGTGCTGGGCATTACGTTGGTCGGGGTCAAGGCTCCGTTCGAATAGCGAACAAATTCGTAGTTGGCCAAGGCAATTGGAGCGTTGGTGCCGTTGTAGAATTCTACGTATTGGTTGCTCCCCGATCCTTCTACCACTTCCGTGATCATCAAATCGTTGCTCGAACCACCCCCACCAATGGGCGTGGTGCTTACTTCAACACCGGCCGACCATGACGTCCCAACCCGGGTGTACACCTTAAAGAAGTACGGAGTGAGGTTGGTCAGAGCCGTTACCGATACACTCGAGCCCAAACCTTTGTACACAACATAGTTGCCTCCACCCAAATCGGTGCCCGAACCATAGGCAGCGTTGGCCGTATAGGCCGTTCCGTCACCAGTGGGGGCAAAGGAGATGCTCGAGGTTCCCGTTACGATCAACACTTCGTCGGCGCAAGCATCGTTGACCCAGCTCAAATCAGCTTGGCTGTCGGCAGAAACCGCGGCAAATCCAGTCGGATCTACCGCAGTGGTGCATGCACCGCTCACGCTGATGCTGACGTTGTCGATACCAGCGGCCTGGATGTTGCCGAACGAAGTACCCGTGGCACCCGACCAGCTCCAGCAGAGGAAGAATTCCTGACCGTTCGAAATCGAAGCGGGCAATACGAAGGTGCCCGAAACACTCGTGGTCGTTCCAGGAGCCACGGGATAGCCGTTGTTCGAGGCATCGGCGGGAATCACCGTATTGAACGGTGCGCCTGCAGCCGTCCAGTTTACCCCATCGGTTGAATA
The DNA here is from genome assembly GCA_016125155.1 of bacterium. Taxonomy (GTDB): domain Bacteria; phylum Bacteroidota; class Bacteroidia; order Flavobacteriales; family Schleiferiaceae; genus WGMI01. Next base: position 18,578 of record WGMI01000031.1, on the reverse strand, counting down.
GTACAACACCATGCTGAAGCCGGGGGCATGCATTCCTTGCTTGTACTTTTCGATATCGTAAGCGATGTCGAGCGAAGTAATGGCTGCGCCGGCGTTGACAAAGTGCTTGTACGCATTGCCCGTGCGCGGATTGGAAGCACCCGAGCGCAGGCGATGTCCAATGGCCGACTCGGCTGTGTTGTTGTTGGCGTTAAACCGGTAATTGCCCGCCGGGAAGGCCGTTGTGCTCGCCGTCATATTGTTGCCGGCTGCATACGAGGTCGAAGTTGCTGCAGCCGCAAAAGCGCCCACAACGCGGACCCCCCGTGGTGGTTCCCAACCGCCAATCGGACGGAAGCGCAGTGGCCGCGGGAGCGCCCAGGGCGTCAAAATTTTGTGTGTAGGCAGGACCTCCGGACGAAATCGAGGTTTGAGCCACACTGCTCAGGGTCGTTGCGCACAAGACGAGCGCGGAGAATACAAGCTTCTTCATAGGTATAATTGTACTATGCGGCAAAAGTACACAAAAAACATACCTATCAGGTGGGATAATGTTATTAAACTATTAATCTCTCCTGAGTCATAGGTTTTTAGCGCATTTCACGAAGGTTGAATACTCGATGATCCGACCCATTGGTTCTGAAAACAAGGCGTCCGATCTTTCAAAATGGTCTCTTTGCTTCCCAAGATGGAACGCTTTTGCAGCTTTCAGCCCAGAAGTGTATTCGAAGTTCGAACCAAATTCAGAGGAGAAGCGGAAAGCGACAGCCAATTGGATCAATGGATTGTTGCACTCCACGAGCAGGGTTTTCTCGACGACCGAAAGTTTGCCCACGACTATACCCGGGGAAAAGTCCGCTCCCATCGGTGGGGTCCGCGATTGGTGGTCTATCGGCTCTCGGAGAAACGCGTGGATCAAAAATGGATAACAGAAGCTTTGCTCGAGCACGAGACCGAATTCCGGGAAGCATTACAATACCACATCCAGAAAAAAATGCGCAATTCTCGGCAGGTCATGAGTCCCGCCCAAAGGGCGGGACTCCGACGCTACCTTGGTCAAAAGGGCTTCGATTGGGAGGAAATCGACCGCGCCCTGCAACACCCTTGAACGCGCCTTTGCGCGCTGCCCTCCCGGTGTGCGTTCTAAGGTCTATGAAACGTTTCGCTCGAGGCTCCGAATTCGCCTGACCAAGTGGCGATGTACGCTCCGGGGGGCAAGGATCTATAAGGAACAATCAAAGGACGATCGGTCGTAGTTCGGGTCTGAAAAACGCGTCGTCCGGCCAGATCAAACAGAGTGAAGTCCAGTTTTTGTGGAGGAAGAAAACTCCCCCACTGGATGACCCACTGCCCCGGTTCAGAGCGCACCATGGCCACGGTACCCGGCTTGGAATCGGGCCCAAGGTTCTTCGGCTGAAAATGCAAGCGAAAGCGACGGCTTGTTTTGCCCGGATCGAAGTGAAACGCAATGGTGGAATCGGAAGCACTATAGTTTTGACCGGTAATTCGGTCTTCTATCCACCAATGCGGTCCAAACACTGCCGTAAAGCGTTTGAAATCCATCCGCAGAGAAGCTGGGACTTCTGTCTCTATGCGGAGATCGACATAAGCGCGATCGGAGTCGAAAGCATCCAAAGCCAAGGGAAGGCTATCGGCACCCATACTATATATATGCGCATATCCGCCCTCCATCGATTTCCATTTGAGCACATCGATGCGCGGATCGAACAAGCTATCAGCGTCGCTACGCACTGAGGCGTACCATTTTTCTTGGTACCCGTTTGGCCAATAAAGGACCACCTCTGCAGGATCGGCGACGGTGTTTTGCCTGTAGCGATTGCCCATTGCGGACACCGCGGCCCCATGAACAAAGAGAAACGAATCCTGTGGAGACCAGGAGCTGCTGTCCGTTTGAATCCAAAAGGCCTGATAGGGCCTCAGCGTTTTGAAGTCGCCCACCCCGGAGGCGGTTCCAAAGATGAAGCCATTGCCATCGAAGGTATAGGCTGCCCCGAAGTTTCCCTGCGCATTGAGCGCCATGAGATCGGCCACTTTCAGATTGGCGGGATAGGGATTGCCCAAGAGATTCCATCCCCGATCGCCCCCTTGATAGCCCGCCGCAGACGTGCCGGGCTCGTCGGTCGTGGGAATCCCGAGGGAATCCGCTCGACTCCAACCCTGTGCGCCCACCCTGACCTGAGAACCGCTGTACGCCACTCCAAAGGCCGAACCAGCGTACGCCAAAATTCCTTGACCTGGAGATACGAGCGTACCCGAACTCAACGGAACAAAGTCGACCCCATCGTAGGCATAAACACTGGGAGAAGCATGGGTGGAATAATTGACTTGGGTAAAATCCGAAAGCAAGCTATCCACAGGGAGATATACAGGGGGCGCCAGGTACATCCACCGCCCCGCGAGGCCACCTGTAGACAGTGAAACCGACGATTGCAGTGGAAGAGGGGGACCCAGGTAGGTCGCCATTGATTGTGCATCGCTTTTCAATTCGACCAAGGCGAGTGAATCCACACGGGCCCGTTCGAGACGGAGCCCAGAGCCGGGTGCGAAGACAAGTTGGGCTCCCGCCTCCATACCCAAAACAGCCCATTGATAATTCCCATCGAGCACCGCCCTGCCCGAGTGGAGGTACACCGGGTTAGCGGTAGAGCCTGTATCGGGTGGCATTTGAATCCAGCCTGACTCGGTGTGGATCGACTCGTCGAGCCAACCGGGATTCCCTGTGGCCGACGAAGCTACCGAAGCAGATCCTTCCGAGAGCGACCGAACCCAGCGCTGCGCTCCCCCTACCGCGGAGTCGGTGTCGTCGAACAAAATGCCATCGTCTTCGTCTGGTAACCCCCCGTAACGCAGTCGCCAGCGCCTTGGGGTGGTGGTGCCGAAAAACAAACCGTTGGTGCCCCGCACGAAGGCCACCGAACTGTCCATACCCCCCCAATAGGCCTCGAACGAGGCGCGGTCTGAGGAACCCCGGCAAACCACCAAGACCCCACCCGCGGGCAAAACCGTGTCCAGCGTCGATTCCAAACCAAAGTCGAAAATGTACTCGACATTGTGCGGAGGACTCTGCGCCATACGGACCAATTTCAACCGCCGGGTCGGAAGATCGTGCTCGCTCAAATTCACGATCTCCATGAACTCATCGACGAAAAACGACGCATCGCAGATTTCGGTAATGCGCACATCGCCTGGTCCGTAGGGCAAAGGCGGAGTTCGGATCGAATCGGTTCGGACAGGAGAAGACAAATAATCGATCAGCCCACCCTGGTTGGTGAACGCCCACATCGCGGCATAGAGCACGGTTTCTGGCGGCAAACCCGAAACGATCAAGGAGTCACTGCTGGGGGCCAGGAGATAGTCCGTGGACCCATCGGCCCAGTCAAAATCGGAGACAATGGGCGTTCCATCGACTGGACTGCTCGGCCATCCCGTCCTCGAAAGCCGCAACAACAGTTGGGTGGGTGGGGTACCTACAGGTGGGTTAGAAGGCATAGACCATCGAATGGTGGCCTTGTCGACGCCCCGAAGTACGGCGTGGATCGAATCCACAGTAAAGCTCGGCTCGGGCAAAGGACCCGATCCCAGAGAGAAGGAAACCGCGCTCAGAGCAGGCAACAAAACGCCGTCGTTTTCGAGGGTCCACTGGAGGGGATCTCGGATTAAACCTTTGTATCCGTTCGTATTCCAGCCCGTTCGAGCCCCAGAATATTCGCCGTTGTCAAACTCGGGAACAGCCGTATGCGCTCCGGCCTGAGCCAACACCGAAGGCAAAGCCGAATTGTTCGAATTGGTGCGGTCGGGGGCCCAGCCGGTACCATCGAAGTTCAACCCGTCAATCAGGTAGGATTGGGCCAAGGTTCCTTGAAAAGCAAAAATCTGATCTCCACTGACCGACAGTCCCCCCATCGACCCCGTAACGCTACCTAAACTCGCAGTACAACCGCCCCCTGAGCACACAACGACTATGTTTGTCCCTATGGCCAGGGTATGACCCGTCGTATTCATCCAGGTGCACATAGACTCCGAAGTGTTCGAAAATCCGAGGCTGTCCGTTGCGGCCCACCCATTGTCGGTAAATGAAACGATGGTGCTGTCGTCAAGAGGCACCCAGTTTACGAAACTGAAACCATCCGGATCGTCGGAACGAAATCCGGTCAACTGGACATCGCCCGGATTGAGCGATGTTTGGGCACACAAGCCAAAGCCCGCGGCCAGGGCCATCCACAACAGGGTGTTGCTCGGCCAAGAAGGAGGAGAATATTTGCGATTCATCTGTCAGATTTTTCGCAATATTCCAAAGAACCGCCTGAATCCCTGCGGAATCTTGCACTCGGTTATTCACCACGTCGAACGGAATCCGCAGCATTCTGAAGCACTTTTTAATAATGACCTTAGATTGACTAAAATGCCGTACTTTCATACGGCCAAACCGATGCCATGAAGCGCTTACTATTCTCCTCACTGGCCCTCATTGCCGTCGCCACCTCGGTACAGGCGCAGACCGACAGCACCCTTCAATCCTTGGCTCCGGCTCCAGCGGACACACTCCTTCCAACAGAGCCTGTAGCAACCCGGGCAGTTGCGACAGAGGAAGAAATCCTACCGGTACTGCCCCCAGAACCCGCGAAGCAGCCCCGGTCTTCAGGAAACGCCAAGCACGGCTTGGGAATCAACTTTGGTTTGAATGGTGCCGGGGTCGACTATGCCTATATGCCTGGGGAAATGCTGGCCTTCAGAGGTCGATTTCAAACCCTTCCCTTCACTCTGAACATCGACGATCTCGAATTCTCTGAAACCTACGTGGGGGTGGATGGATCGTTGAATTTCACCAATCTCGATTTGTTGGTGGATTTCTACCCGTTCAAGAGTTCGTTCAAAATTGTCGGAGGACTCGGATACTTTTTCAACAACCGGATTACGTCCAAAGGATTCTTCGTCGACGATCTTCAACTGGGCGAACTGGTGGTCGAACCCAATGACATTGGTTATGTTGAAATCCAATCCGAATGGGCCAAACTGGCTCCCTATTTCGGGCTCGGATTTGGAAAGGCTGTTCCGAACAGCCGCATTGGTTTTGGGTTCGAATTGGGCACCTATTACGGCGGCTCCCCTGACGTGACCATCATCGCCACCGATATGTTGAGCGAAACCAGTCAAGAAGAGGCCGAACTCGAGGAAAACCTCAAGGACTACGCCTGGATTCCCTACCTCAACTTCCGTCTTTCGATCCGAATCATCTAACGACATCTGCGCACCATGAAACGGAATTTTCGTCCTTTTGCCCTTGTAGCCGTCCTGTTTGGGCTCTTTTCTTCGTGCAATACGGATCCCTTTGATGGAATCGATTTGCACCTCAGCCCCGAATTGCTCGAATACACCGCCATGCTCGAACTCGTGGATGCCTCGGGCAATGGGCTTATTCCCGACGGAGCGACCATTCGCTTCAGCGGAGCACAAGCCGACGAGGTGTACACCATCGCTGCTACCAAAGAATTTGAATTCGAGGCGGGCAAGCTCGCCGTAGGCCTGCATCCAGACGCCCTTCAAGGCAACAGTTTTGTCGAAGTAACGGCCATTGTCGATGCCCCCGGGTATTTGACCGCGCGCACCCTGATACGCTTTGGCGGATTGAAACAACAGCTCGTCAACATTCCCTTGCTGAGCACCGACAACCTGCCCAATGGAGTTGGATACGCGATTCAGAGCTATGGACTGGTCAACAATGCCATGCCCGATGACTTCACTTTCATACTCCCTGCTTCGGCGCTCAAGGATGTGCCGGTATCGCTCAATGTGGTCAGTGGCACTCAGTTTCTCGATGCCAATGGGGCCGTGATCAATGGAACCAACGTCGAAGCCCGAATTGCAGGTTTTGATACCGACAGCCCAGAGTCGATGGCCAACTATCCCGTAGGACTGATCGCGCCCAACGCCATGACGCCCTCCGGGAGCACTCAGAACATTTCGTTTACGAGCGCCGGTTTTGCCGCGATTGACCTTTTTGTGGATGGACAAGAAGTTGTTGGATTTAGCCAGCCTGCGACGATTTCTATGGGCCTTGATCCCAGTCTGATCAACCCCAATACGGGCGCTCCCATCGCGGTAGGAGACGCCATCGAGATCTGGAGCTACGACGAAACCCTCGAAACCTGGAGCTATGAACAAACTGGTTTGGTCGTGAATGGTCCCAATGGACTTGAAATGTCCTTTACGACCAATCACTTGAGTTGGTGGAATGTGGACTTTTTTGGTGTCAACTGCACTTCGACCAGTTTGACGTTGAACGTGACCGGAGGACCGGGCTATTACGTCGTGAAAATGGTGAATGCTGCCAACCCGGCCCAGTTCTATTCTACTCAGACCCTCTACCTCTTTGACGGCATGAACGTGACCTTGTACAACGTTCCCGATTTTCCGGTCTTGATCGAGGTCTACACCACCTACTGGGACGCCTACAGCGGCAGCAACCCCCTGTTTTCCAGCGCTCCATTCAATCCCTGCGACGGCCCCGTGAATCTGCAGATCGGGCTTCCGGCGCCCAATCCGTGGGTGAACTTGGACATCGAAGGCTATTGCGATGGCATCAGCGGATTGGTCTTGCGCCCGTCTTTTTACGTGTACTACCGCCCGAGTGGCACGAGTACTTGGCTGTATTTGGGCTGGGTTTCGAACGGTATGGGCACCACCGACGATTTGGTACAGGGCCAGTATTATGACTTTGCTGTTTGGTATGGAGGATGGATCGAATCGACCAACAACCTCGTCGACCAAACGAACTACACCTTCTCGTTCGAGCTCGGCAGTTTCTGCGACGATCTCTAAGCCATCAGGGTACATGAAAAAAGCCGATTGAAGCTTGTTTTCACGGCTCGTCGAGGGAGCGGTTGGCCAGTTGTCCACAGGCCGCATCGATGTCGCGTCCGCGGCTGCGGCGAATTTTGACTACGGTGCCATCGGCCTCGAGTACCTCCACATAGCGCTGAATGGAATCGGGATCGGCTTGTTCAAAACGCGGATCGCCGATGGCGTTGTATTCGATAAGGTTGACTTTGGACGGAACTTTCCGGCAGTAGTCTCTCAGCGCCAAGGCGTCTTCCAATCTGTCGTTGAATCCCTTCCATACGACATACTCAAAGGTGATTCGCCTTCCGGTGAGTCGATACCACTCTTGCAGTGCCTCCATAAGCTCCGACAAGGGATTCGTCCGGTTGACCGGCATAATCTGACTGCGCTTGGCATCGATGGCAGAATGCAGCGAGACGGCGAGGCCAAACCCCAGCGGCTCGAGAGCCAAACGCCGAATTTGCTTGGGTAAGCCGACCGTAGACACCGTGATCCGCCTTGGAGCCATACCCAAACCGTCTGGAGCGGTAATTCGGCGGATGGCTTCCAGCACTTCATCGTAGTTGAGCAAAGGCTCGCCCATTCCCATAAAGACGATGTTGGACAAAGGGCGACCAAAAAACGAGCGGCTCTGCTCTCCAATCAGCGCTACTTGATCAAAAATCTCTCCGGCACTCAGATTTCGCTGTCTCTTGAGACGGGCCGTGGCGCAGAACTGACAGTCGAGGGCACAACCTACCTGAGACGAAACACAGGCCGTTGTGCGGGTGGACGTCGGAATCAACACGCTCTCGACCACCAGTCCATCGTGGAGGCGAACTGCATTCTTCAGGGTTCCATCTTCGCTCCGCTGCACCTTAGAAAAGGTAGCGGGTTGCAAGACAAAGTCTTGAGACAGCTTCTGGCGCAACCCCCGAGACAAATTGGTCATGGAATCGATGTCGCGGGCCGCTTTTTCCCACAACCATTCCCGGATTTGCCGGGCTCGATAGGCCGGTTCACCGATGGACTCGAGATAAGTCCGCAGTTCTTCCTCGCTCAAACGGCGCAGGTCTTTGGGCGATTCCTGCACGGAATGGACTTAGGCTGATTAGGCGGCTTGGTTGCCGAGCACCCACAGGGTGCGAAAATGATTGGCTAAAGCCCCTCTGAACCGGGGCACGCTGCGATAGGGCAGCCCAAATTCCTCGGCCGTTTTGCGCACCAAAGGTGCAATGGCCGGATAGTGGGCATGGCTGACGTGCGGAAAGAGGTGGTGCTCGATTTGGTGATTCAACCCACCGGTATACCAGGTGATCAAGGGATGGCCTTCTGAAAAATTGGCCGTGGTCTGCAGTTGGTGGATCATCCACTCGTTGTCCAGCTCGGAATTTCCCTCCCAATGCGGCATATCGACTTCCTCGAGGATGTGCGCCAGTTGGAACACAATGCTGAGCACCAATCCGGCGACCAAATGCATGACGACAAAGCCGAGAATCAGCCAGCCCGCAGATTGAGGGGAGAAGGCGATGGGAAGCACCAAAAACAAGCCGAAATAAAAGACCTTGGCCAAAACGAGTTTCGCCATTTCCACGCCCGTATGGGCCTTGAACTTTTTGAGCAGACCCAGTTTGCGGTATTTCAACAGCTTGTTGAAGTCCTTGAGCAAGGCCCAGTTGAGGGTGAGCAAGCTATAAAGGGCTGGGGCATAGACATGCTGAAAGCGATGAAACCAGCGCCGCTTTTCCGATTTGTGCAACCGCAAAACTCCGTTGACCTCGACATCTTCGTCCAGGCCATGGAGGTTTGTAAACTGATGGTGTAGATAGTTGTGTTGAATTTTCCAGTTGAGCGGAAGCCCGGCCAACAAATAGATGCTGGCTCCATACAGTCGATTGACCTTGGGATTGTTCGACCAACTGCCGTGGTTGGCGTCGTGCATAACGTTCATTCCAATGCCCGCCATGGCCAAACCCATGGTTGTCCACAAGCCCATCTGAACCCAAACAGGCATGGGCAGAAACAACATCAAACCCAAAGGCACCAGATAGGCTGCGAAGAGCACGACAGCCTTGAAGTGGAGGCTTAGGGTGGCGTGGCGTCCGCGGGAGCGGAGGAATTCATCAACACGGCGGTTAAGCTCTTTGCGAAATTCGGCGCCGATGCGGTGGTCGAAGGTGGGAAATACGTGCATGCCGCGCAAAGGTACCACCGGCTGAACTTAGATTTGAAGCATTCCGTCAACCCCCATCTAACTGCCCTATGCTGAGTCGAATCAACCCTTCTCAAACCCCCGAATGGAGCCATTTGCGGGGACTGGCCAACGAATTTGAACGCCTTCCACTCAAAGAACGCGTCCACGCTGACCCTTCCCGGGCCGATCGCTACCGCCTCGAGGTCGGAGGACTCGTTTGGGACTACAGCCGTTCAGCCTCCGACGATGCCATCTGGAAAGGCCTCGAAGCTTTGGCGGAGCGCATGGAACTGTCGGTGGCCATCGAAGCCTATTTTAAGGGCGCTCCCATCAACGAGACCGAAGGACGGGCGGTCTTGCACACGGCCCTGCGCAGTTCCGAAACCGCGCCCTTGCTCGTTCAAGGCAGAGACGTTCGCCCAGACATTGCCGAAGTGCTGGGGCGCATGGGGCGCTTTTCCGAAGAAGTACTGAGCGGAACCTTGAGGGGGTGGACCGGGAAGCGGATTCAATCGGTCATCAACATTGGAATTGGCGGGTCCGATCTGGGCCCGGCCATGGCGTATGAGGCCTTGAGGGCACACCGCCGGCCCGAAGTCGAAGTCTACTACGTCTCGAATGTTGACGGATCCCATCTGGCGCCCCTGCTCGAAAAACGCTCTGCGGACGAGTGCCTGTTCATCATTGCTTCCAAGACGTTTACCACCCAAGAAACCATGGCCAATGCCGAGGCCGCCAAGCGGTGGATGCTCGAACAAGGCATGCCCGAAGGCCAGGCGGAGCGCCACTTTTGCGCTTTGTCGACCAACGCCCCTGCCGTGGCAGCATTTGGAATACACCCCGATCGGATGTTTCCCTTTTGGGATTGGGTGGGAGGTCGATATTCGATGTGGTCCGCCATCGGGCTTTCGCTCAGCATCGGACTGGGACACGACCGCTTTCTCCAATTGCTGAAGGGGGCCGAAGCCATGGATCACCACTTTCGCCAAGCCCCTTGGTCTGAAAATCTGCCCGTCAAAATGGGGCTCCTCGGATTGTGGTACCGGAACTTCCTCTCGTTCCCGTCTTTGGCCATTTTGCCCTACGACCAAAATTTACACCGATTTGCCGCCTACCTGCAGCAAACGGATATGGAAAGCAACGGGAAAAGCGTAGGGCGGGACGGACACCGCCTCGATTATCCCACCGCTCCCTTGGTCTGGGGAGAGCCTGGAACCAACGGACAGCACGCATTCTACCAAAGCCTCCACCAAGGCTTCGACCGCATCCCGATGGATTTCTTGGCCTCGGTGCGACCGAGCTATGCGCTGGGACAACAACATTCGATGCTATTGGCCAATCTGTTGGCCCAGGCGGAGGCCTTCATGAATGGCCTGAACCCTGAAGAGGCCCGAAAGTCCATGCAGGCGGAAGGGCTCGACCCCTCAGAAACAGAACGCCTCCTTCCGTACAGGGTCTTTCAGGGAAATCGCCCTTCGACCATTTTGTGGTTGCCCGAGCTGAGTCCCTATTATCTCGGAATGTTGGTGGCTTCCTATGAGCATAAAATTTTTGTCCAAGGCGTGCTTTGGAACGTATTCAGTTTCGATCAGTGGGGCGTAGAACTGGGAAAAAAACTGGCCAAGCCCATTTTCAAGGCCCTGTTGGAACAAAATCCCTCGGGAATCTCCGACCCCTTTACCCGCAGAAATCTCGAACAACTGCTGTCGGCGGAATTCCCACAGCGTTTCGATGACAGATAATGAGAACGGAGCGGTCTGAGGCTGTTGACAAACCCTGTTTATAAAACCAAAAAATAGCTATCTTCATGGGGTGTCTCAAAACAAAGCACACTGCATCTTTGGAAGTAGGTTGATGGATTTAGACTTTGATTGTTTCCTTTTTGAATACGCCTTCTAAAATCCCCTCGGGAAAGTTCACCAAAGTGGACAATCTCAATATGTTTCGCGCCCTGCGCGCGCTTTTGTTGTTCCTCTTAGCGGCTGTCGTTTTCGATTTCGTCTTGAGCCGATTCAGCGGAACCTGGTCTCGATGGTTCGATCACCACTACATCGCCATCGCCGCTTCAATTCCCCTTCTGGTGTTGTCGCTCTTGCGCTTTACCTATTTTTCGTACGACGACAGCTACGAGATTCTCCACATCCATTCGCGCAGTCTATTTTCTCCGGGTCTCCACGGTAAAGGGCCGGTTCGGTATGAATTTCCCAAGCGCAAAGTGGTGGGATTTTCGATCAATGAAGGCTTTTTGCACCGAAAATTGACGCTGGTTCTCGAAACCGATGGAGGAGAACGCCGCAAACAAATTCGAACCGTCGACATGACTTTGCTCGGCAAGGCCTCGGTGCGCAGGGTCATTCGGTCTTTGAGCCGCATCACCCAACAAAATGCGCTTTCTCCTGCTCTGGAGCGTTAATTTTGTCCAACCAAATTCCCCGATCGTGACTTTTCTGCTTACCCTTCATGGGCTTCTGGCTTGGCTGCTCCTTGTCTTGCTACCCGCGATGGGATTACTGCACGTCGTAAAAAACCCAAAGGCCCATCAGCTCCGCGTCTTGGTGTTGATTTCTGCCCATCTCCAATTGGTCCTCGGTCTTGTGCTGTACTTCACCGGCCCTTTGGGATTCCGCCTCTTTGCGCAGGAAGGGGTGATGAAAGAGGCTGGACTTCGTTTTTATGCCGTTGAACACATAGCTACTATGGTGATAGCCATTGTGCTGATCACCTTGGCCAATCGGGGAATGAAGCGCGCAGCACCGGGATTGGCTCCTTCGGGTGCCTGGCTTTATTTGGGCGCTTGGGTCTTGATTCTGAGTCGAATTCCCTGGGAGCGATTTCCCTTTGTGGGTTAACCCCGCCTTGCCTTGATTGAAGCCCCTAAACCGCGCAAATCGGGCGAGCGCGCGGTTCTCGTCGGAACTTTTGGCCTGAGACAGCCCGAACAAAAACTCCAGGAGTACCTCGAAGAACTGGCCTTCTTGACCGATACTGCTGGTGCCCAGGTTATTCGGGTATTTGTACAGAAAGTAGACATTCCCCAACCCCGCACCTATGTGGGCAGCGGCAAGGTCGAGGAAATTGCCCTCTACGTACAAGAGAACGACATCGACTTGGTCGTTTTTGACGACGAACTCAGCCCCAGCCAATTGAAAAATCTGGAGGAGGCTTTTGAGCGGAAGGTGATCGACAGAACCCATCTGATTCTCGACATCTTTGCCGCAAGGGCCGTGACGAGCTATGCGCGAACCCAGGTGGAACTGGCGCAATACCAATACCTCCTGCCCCGGCTCACCCGAATGTGGACCCACCTGTCCAAACAAAAAGGGGGCATCGGGATGAAGGGTCCCGGAGAAACCGAAATTGAAACCGACCGCCGGATTGTGCGCCAGCGAATTGCCTTGCTCAAGGAGCAATTGGCCAAAATCGATCGTCAAATGGCCACCCAAAGGGGCGCCCGCGGACCGATGATTCGCGTGGCTCTGGTGGGCTATACCAACGTTGGCAAATCAACGCTGATGAACGTTCTCAGCAAGGCCTCGGTGTTTGCGGAAAACAAATTGTTTGCCACCCTCGACACCACGGTGCGCAAGGTGGTTATAGGCTCTGTTCCCTTTTTGCTTTCAGATACGGTCGGCTTTATTCGAAAATTGCCCACCCAATTGGTCGAATCGTTCAAATCGACTTTGGACGAAATCCGCGAGAGCGATTTGCTGTTGTTGGTGTGCGATCTGGCGCATCCTCAGTTTGAAGAACACCTCGAGGTAGTGCGCAAAACCATCGCCGAACTGGGAGCGGCCGATACGCCCACCTTATTGGTGCTCAACAAAACCGATTTGTGGCTCGAACAGGAACACATAGACGAGCGACAGGCCAAATGGGAGGATCTCCAAAAAACCTGGATGGCCAAAATGGACAACCAGGTGGTGTTTATCTCGGCTTCGACCGGGTTAAATATGGACGAGTTCCGCAATACACTGGGCTATGTGGTACAAGGGCTCTACGCCCAGCGCTACCCCTACTCGCCTTTCGGCTCAGTCCACTGAAGCAAACGCACCCGGCTCTGATCGACCTCGATGCGACCCAGCTGTTGCAGTTTCTTGAGTTGCCGATACACCGTTGTGCGGTTGGCCCCAATCCAAGCCGCCATTTGACCCGGATTGACTTGGAGTTTGAGAAAGCCCTCGGCATCGGAGCCAAAGCGTTGGTTGAGCACTTCAAACATGGACTCCAAACGGGTATCGACTCCTGAACCCTTCCAGCCCGACATCCAGCGCTCTACCCGGCCCACATTGCTCGTAAGCCGTTGAAGAATGGGCAGGCCGATTTGGGGAAAGCCTGCGAACAAGTCGTAGAAAGCCTCGCGGTCCAAATAGCAAGAGTTCAGTTCGGCAGAATGCACGCGAGCGTTGTGGCTGTGCGGGCGGTTCTGAATGAGATCCACCATGCCCAACCAGTCGCCGGGCAATGCCCAATCAATACCGGCACTCTGATCGATTTCCAGACGCGCTATGCCATCGAACATCAAATGCAGTCCTTCGACGGGATTGCCCTTGGCGTAGAGCAAATCTTCTGTATGAAACAAACGCTGCTGTTGGGGCTCCAACAACCGATCGTAAAAGGCCTGAGGCGCCTCCGGAAAAAACTCCGCCAGCAAGGCTGTGCGATCGTGGGAATGCGTTGTTTTCATGATCCGAACTGCCCCAAAGGTATCGGGCGTCGAATCGGACCGAAATGACAATTGTCAGTTGACGAACCCCTCAGCTCGCGAACATGCTGAAAATATCCACATGGCTGTCGACCCGCTTGGAGTTCACGACCAACACAGGAATATGGGCCTCGTTGGTGATGAGCTTCTGGTCGAACCCACCTCCGATCAGGTTCTTGACCCCGTCTTCGTGGTGGTTGATGATGGCGATCAGGTCGGCGTCGATGTCGGTGGCGAATTCCAGTACCGATTCGAGAATGCCCGCATCGGGTTCGGTGCGCTGAATGGTAAAGGCGACGCCTTGATTTCGCAAATAATTGCGTGCAAAGGCCACGGAATGGGTCACTTTGTTCTTCAAGAACTCGTCGGTATAATCTGCTCCGAGCAGGTGCACCTGGGCATTCATTGCCTTGGCGACGCCCGCTACGGCCGTGAGCACCTGTTTTTCTTCGATCTGCATATCCATGGGAACCACTATGTTCCGGTAGTGCATTCGAGGCCGTCCTCCATGGGTTATCACGAAGGGCACAGCCGAACCGGAGACGACCCGGAGCGCACGGCTTCCGAGCAAATACTGCATTCCGCGCAAACCATGGGTGCCCATATAAATGAGCCCACAACCGTATTCGGCGGCAGCCGGTCCGATGTCGTCAATGTTCCCCTTGCGCACAATGGGCTCCAAGGTCCATCCGCTTTCGGTGTATCGATCGGCCCATTCTTTGAGTTTCGCCTCGGCCTTGGATCGTTCCGATTCCGATTCGATAAGGTGGAGCAGGACCAAATCGGCATCGAGGCTCAGGGCTGCTGCTTTGGCGTGCTGCAGTGCATTTTCAGTAACTTCGGAGAAATCGATGGGCACCAGAAAGCGCTTCTTCATGACTCAATGGGGTTGATCGGGTGGGTTGGTGCCGAAAGTAGAAAAGAAACCTGCGCGAAGCCGATCCAAATGAGCTTGCTTGACAGGTTCGAGCCAAAATTGAGCAGCCTCGCTGTGATAGCGGTGATTGGTGAGAAATACGATCTGTAGCGCCATCCACTCGGCATCCAAAAACGACCGGCCTTGTACAGACCACTCAATGCGCAACCGTTCCGACCAAGGCCCGTACAATTCAGTTCCCAAATAAGCCAAATCCGCATCGCACAGCAAGCGACCCAGCGCATCTTTCGGGCTTTGCGGGATGCGGGTCGCGCGAATGGCATCGGCCATGGAGGTGATGTCGGCCCTACTCAGCTCGGTTTCCGCGCTCAGTAGAGTCTCGAGAAATTGAGCAGACCGCTCTTCGTGTTCAAAAGCCCCGTCGGGATAGGACCAGTCGTGGAAAACGGCCGCACACCGCAACCGATCCATGGACTCCGAATTCCACCCTTCGCGTTCGGCCAATTTCAATGCCCAATCGCGCACATGTTCTACGTGTTCGCGGTTGTGATAGGCCAATTGGGCCGTTCGCTCTTCGAACTGCCGCAGCCATTCTCTTTCTCGCTCGGGCTTGCGCCAATCGGAGCTCAATCGAACACCTGACCGATGCGGAGGAGTTCTTTGGGTTGTAAAATTTTGATTTTACGCCCTTTAAGCTCCACCAATTGCGACTCTTTGAACTCACTCAACAACCGAATGGCGGTTTCCGTCACCGTTCCGACCATGGAAGCAATTTCTTCCCGGGTCAAGGCCACGTCAATTTCGCCTTCTTCGTTTTCTCCAAAGGTGTCGCGCAAAATCATGAGTACTTCGGCCAGGCGTTCGCGCACCGACTTCTGGGCCAGATTGGTGATGACCCGACCCGCTTCGCCGAGTTCGTGGCAGGCCTGACGCATCATTTCGAGCGAAAACTTCGGATTGGTTTTGACAAAGTCGAAAAAGATCTCCTTTGGGATAAAACAAGCGTGGACGTCGCTCAACGCCTGTACCGAAGCCGAAATGGGCTCGCCCGAAAGCACCGACCGATAGCCGATCAAATCGCCCTCCTTGCCAAACCGAATGATTTGCTCCCGCCCTTCGCTTCCGGTGCGGAAGAGCTTGACTTTGCCGGTGTGGATGCAGTAAACCCCATTGGAACGCGCAGTTTCGTGGAGCAGTACCTGTCCCTTTTTAAAGAAGGCACAGCTTTTCAACTCGGACAGGGTTTCGACTTCCGCTGCATCGAGCACGGAAAAACCCGAATTCTTGAAGTTCCCGCAATTACTACAGCGGAGCGGTACGGTGTCTTTGAGTGAACTGCCCATAATCAAAGCCCTAAACTAATGACTTCAATCATAGGGTGCGGCTTGGTTTGCCTCCAATTTGCACCCATGAATGACAAAGGGGCCAAAATCCCTGTTTCCAGGTCGTTGTGCGCCCACTGCGGAGATGCCTGCGGCACCCATCCGGTTGAGCGTTCGGGGCAGTCGTTTTGTTGCATTGGATGCGCTGGGGTGTATACCCTGCTCCAGCAACACGATTTGGGGCTGTATTACGAACTCGACATGCGTCCGGGCCGGAAAATCAAAGGACTCGCTGCGGCGTATACCGCCCTCGACGACCCAGCCCTCTCGAAAAACCACTTCGAGTACAGATCGGACGATATTCACATCATTCGACTCAAGTTGCCGGCCATCCATTGCAGTTCGTGCATTTGGCTGCTCGAAAACCTCGCCAAACTCCATCCGGGCGTCAGTTCGACCCGGGTTCATTTTTCGAAGCGGGAGGCGGTAGTCCGATTCGACCCCACACAAATTCGTGCGTCGGAATTGGCCGCCTTGCTCGACAGCATTGGCTATCCACCCGATTTGAGCCTCGATGCCGGAAAAGGAGCCGAGGCCCGAATTGACCGAGGCCTTACGTATCGGTTGGGGCTGACAGGATTCGCCTTTGGAAACACCATGTTGGTGGCACTCCCGGAATATTTCGGCCTCGACACCGACGTCAGTATGACGGCCTTTTTTCGATGGGTCGCCTTGAGTCTGTCGGTTCCAGTGGCCGCCTATGCGGGCTCAGACTACTTTATCGCGAGTTGGAAAAGCCTGCGCAAGCGCGAAGTATCGATCGATTTGCCCATTGCCTTAGGGGTTTTGGTTTTGACGTTGCGCAGCATCTACGAAGTGGTAACAGGCGTAGGTTCGGGTTATTTCGACAGTCTGATGGGGTTGTTGTTCTTCTTGTTGCTCGGAAAGCTGGCCCAGCGACGCACCTATGCCGCCCTTGCATGGGACCGAGACTACACCTCGTTCTTTCCAATGAATACGACCCGGATCGATGCGGAAGGAAACGAAGTCCAAATGGCCTTGAGGGATTTGCGTCCTGGCGATGTACTCCGGGTGCGCAATGGGGAACTGATTCCGGCGGACGGTACGCTTGTACGGGGTCAGGGTCTGATCGACTACAGTTTTGCGACCGGAGAATCGGAACCCGTTGAACGCGGGCCGGGCGATGCCTTGTATGCCGGAGGGCGACAGCGCGGCGGGGTACTCGACATCGAAGTGGAGCACGTCCTGGAACGCAGCCGCCTCATTCAGTTGTGGAACGATCGGGCCTTTGAGAAACACAGCGATGGGGGCTTTAAGAACCTCACAGACCGCATCAGTCGGCAGTTCACGGTCCGGCTGCTCCTGGTGGCTCTGGGGGGCGCCGGTTATTGGGCCTGGGCCGATCCCTCGATGATCGTACCTGTGGTGACGGCTGTATTGATCGTGGCCTGCCCGTGTGCTCTGGCGCTGTCGGCTCCCTTTGCGCTCGGGCATGCGCTGAGGGTTTTTGGACGGAACAAGCTGTATCTCAAGGGCACCGATGCGGTTGAAGCCCTGGCGCGGACCGAAAAGGCGGTATTCGACAAAACCGGTACGCTTAGTGTTCAAGGCGAAGTCCGATTGGCGTGGTTGAGGCGATTAACCTCCCGAGAGGTCGAGGGATTTCGCGCTCTGAGCGCCCAAAGCGGGCACCCCTTGAGCCGGGCCATTGCACGGGGTTTGAGCTCGATCGAACGCGCTGGTCCCCCTGCTGAGGTAGCACACTTTGAAGAAGTTAAAGGCCTCGGAACCCAAGCGCTCATCGACGGAAGGGAATTTCGCATCGGCAAACCCGAATTCGCTTCTCCCAAAGAGCTCGATCTCCAAGAGATTCAGGGATCTACGGTGCTCGGCATCGATGGAAGAGCCGTTGGGAGATTGATTTATGCGCCTACCTATCGGCCAGGCCTGCGCTCGATGTCCGAGCAATTGGGGAAGATGGAGATGGGGGTCGAGGTGCTGTCCGGGGATGTCGATGCCGAGCGCGAGCGGCTCAAGGGGTTGTTGGGGGCCGAAGCCCATATGGCGTTTGAGCAGAGCCCGATGGACAAACTCGCCTACGTCCGGGGATTGGAAGAGGCGGGACACAGGGTTTTAATGGTGGGCGATGGATTGAATGATGCCGGAGCGCTCAAAGCGAGCTCTGTGGGTTTGGGTGTTGTGGAAGAGGCCAATACGTTTACCCCCGCCTGCGATGGGATTCTGGAGGGCGAACAACTCCACCGCCTCGGCGACTTTGTTGGTTTTGCCCGAGATGCGGTCCAGGTGGTCTGGTGGAGTTTTGGGCTTTCGATTGCCTACAATATGGTCGGATTGGGGTTTGCCCTGAGCGGTCGTTTGAGTCCGGTGGTCAGTGCGATTTTGATGCCCCTGAGTTCCCTCAGCGTGGTGTTGTTTGTGAGCCTGGCTGCGGAGTGGCGGGCCCGGAGGAGGGGGTTGTAGCGACGCCATGCTGGCGTCGCTATGATGAAGGCAGGGTCCTCAGATCATGCACAGGCAGAGACGCCATGCATGGCGTCTCTATGATGTTACTTCTTGCGGCGCATTTGGCGGTTGAGCTTGACCAACTCCTCGCTCTGCTCTTTTTGTTGGGTCAGCTTTTCG
>WGMI01000027.1 GCA_016125155.1 bacterium | reverse complement strand
CTCGCATCCTTTGCCAAAATGGAACTCTTCCAATGGCTCGACCACCCTTTCGAAATTGAAAAACCACCCCCCGACCAACAGCAACTGCTCGCCTTCTAAAAATTAGGGGGTACTCAAAATCAAAATCCGTCCAAAATCAACCCTAAACACCTCAGGGACAAATACCTTTATGCCCAGCTAAAAACGTTTTGGACAGCTGTGTATTCATCCTTACAATCGATAGTAAAACATCGAAATTCTGAAAGATCGGAGTTCGACAGCATCGCGATGAGGTGAAGCGCTTTTCGGTCTAAGGTTCTCAGGCGTTTGGCATGATCTGCAATGGTTTGGATCCCAACGCGCGATTTCAACAGCAGAAAATCAGATAGCATTCCGTACTCCAAAATGCGCTGCACAATAAAGCCCGGATGTTGTTCCCAATCCACAGACGCTTTTTCCCAAAAGAGATGCGGCGACTGTTGTTGAGATTGTCTCGGCTCAGCATAGGGTATTGTTGAAATAGATCAACGTCTTTTCAATGTACCACGGGCAAGACGCGATACCGACCCTCCCCAACACGCTCTACTGTCCTCCAAGTGACAGAACAGCCCGTTTCCCGCCCCGAACTTTGCCACGGTTTTTGAAACAACCACCTTCAACAGCCGTTTTTTGGACATGGAAACCCTCGTGCACACCCTCAGCCCTGCCGACTATCAACGCTACTACACCCAAGGGCTCAGCTATGCCGAATACCGCACCCTCGTCGACCAACTCGTACGCGAAAACCGCACCAGCGGCCCCGAACAAAGCCAAAGTTTGATCGACTATACCCAGCTCAACCAAAAACGGATGCAGCGCATCGAAAAGATCTGGGAATGGAACCCCGAACACCTTGACGCGCTCAAGAACAACCCCACCCCCGAACACTGGATCGTCATCACCGAAGCCTGGTGCGGAGATGCGGCACAAATTATCCCCGTACTGGACCGCATCGCTCAAGCCCGCGGCAACGTCCATCTGCGCATGCTCCTGAGAGACGAGAACCCCGAACTCATGAACGCCCACCTCTACAACGGCACTAAGAGCATCCCCATCCTCGTCCGCCTCAATCAAGACTTTGAACTCCTCGGACAATGGGGCCCCCGTCCGGAACCCGCCCAACAGATCATCAACCAAGCCAAACAAACCGGGGGCGATATGAAAAAGGCCAAAGAAGACCTCCACCTATGGTACGCCCGCAACAAAGGGCAAGAAATAGTCCGCGAGCTCCTCGAAGCTTGAGGGAATGACGCTCAGCGGCGGTAATTCAAAAAGACGCGCTTCAAGATCTCCAACCCCTCTTCCATTTGCTCCTGATGGATCACCAACGGAGGCGCAAAGCGAATGATGTTGCCATGGGTCGGCTTGGCCAACAACCCCGCCTGCATCAACTGCATACAGAGCTCCCAAGCCGTTTCGCTATCCGGCGAATCGTTCACCACCACAGCGTTGAGCAAACCCTTGCCCCGAACCGACGCAATCAAAGACGTTTCCTGCATCACGTCGCGCACCCCTGAGCGAAACACCTCGCCCATGCGCCGCGCATTCTGTGCCAAATGCTCATCCCGCACCACCTCCAACGCCTCCATCGCAATGGCTGCGGCCAACGGATTGCCCCCAAACGTACTCCCGTGTTCGCCCGGACGGATCACCCCCATCACCTCCTCGTCGGCCAAAACCGCCGAAACCGGATACATCCCCCCAGACAGCGCCTTGCCCAAAATCAGCACATCGGGTTTGCGGTAGGTCGCCCCCCGTTCGCAATGACCTGCGCACGCACAATCGCCACACATGGCCAACAGACTGCCCGTACGCGCAACCCCCGTTTGAATTTCGTCCGCTATAAACAACACCCCTGTATTGAGACAGAGCGCATGGGCCTGCACCAGATAATCCGATGGCGGTACTACCACCCCCGCTTCGCCCTGAATGGGTTCCACCAAAAAACCGACCACCTCAGGGTCGCGCAAGGCCCGTTCGAGCGCATCGATGTCGCCATAGGGAACAACTTCAAAACCAGGAGTATAGGGCCCAAACCCCGCACGGCTCGACGGATCGGTACTGAACGACACAATCGTCGTGGTCCGACCGTGGAAATTCTCTGAACACACCACGATTTTGGCGCGGTTCAAAGCCACCCCCTTTCGCTCGTGTCCCCATTTGCGCGCCAGCTTGATCGCGGTTTCCACCGCCTCGGCCCCCGAATTCATCGGAAGCATGCGCTCATACCCAAAATAGTCGCATAAATAGGCCGCATAAGGCCCCAATCGATCGTTGTGGAACGCACGAGAGGTCAGGGTCAACTGCCCCGCCTGCTCCCGCAACACCTCCACTAAGCGCGGATGGCAATGGCCTTGATTGACCGCCGAATAGGCCGAAAGAAAGTCGAGATAGCGCCGCCCTTCAGGATCCCACAAATACACTCCTTCTCCCCGGCTCAGCACCACTGGCAGCGGATGGTAGTTGTGCGCCCCATAGCGTTCCTCGAGCGCAATGGCCTCGCGGGTGCTGTGGGCACGGGGCGGATGGATGGAAGAAGGCGTGAGCGACATAAGGCGACATTGAGGTTGTTTCAAAAATACGCCCCCGCTCAGGATTGCGACCTCTTATTCTCTGTTCTATATTTAGACTACTATTCTTACTATAATAATTTTGAGCATTTCCCCAGAGCCCAAATTGTACCTTGACTCAATTCCGCATCGCATTAGATGTAATTCATTGATTTATTGTTTTTTAAATTCCATCATTCTCCACTACCCCCCCACAACTTGCCCGATTTACCCCGATAAATAGCGACTTTCTACCTCAACCGGCGTGGTTCGCGGAGTACATTTCGTCCTAATGTGGATATTTTTTAGAGTAT
Source organism: bacterium (assembly GCA_016125155.1). Taxonomy (GTDB): domain Bacteria; phylum Bacteroidota; class Bacteroidia; order Flavobacteriales; family Schleiferiaceae; genus WGMI01. Next base: position 43,497 of record WGMI01000027.1, on the reverse strand, counting down.
TTCAATTACAATATTTAACGAAATCCGATCTTCGTCCCGATCAAAATACAACCTCCTTCTGCTATGATTGCTGCACTATACTCCCTGATTGCCCAGAGTATCGATTTCTTGCTCGACCTCGAAGAGCGTCGACCCGTGAGCAGCCTGCAACCTTCCACCGTCAAACTACCCACCTTTGGTCGCGGTTTCCCGCCCCGTCCCCAACCCGGCTCGATTACGGCTTAAATCGGTTCTTACAGACGCTTATTCTCGGATCAATCGCCCGGACTCCATAAGCCCGGGCTTCTTACCTTTCCGCCCGTGGACTCAATCCAAGACTGGATTGCTGAGGGCGAACACCAGCGCCAGGATTTCAAATTTGCCGTCAACGACTCGCGCAAAATCGCCATTGCGCTTTCGGCTTTTGCCAATACCGACGGAGGACGCCTCCTGATTGGCGTCAAGGACAATGGGCGGATTGCGGGCATTCGTTCAGATGAAGAGATCTATATGGTCGAAGCCGCGGCCGAAATGTATTGCCAGCCTCCCCCTGAAGTATACTATCAGGCCCTCGATGCCGACGACCGCGAAGTGCTCGTGGTCGATGTGCTTCCCGCCGAAAACAAACCCATCAAGGCCCTGGATGCCCAAGGGAAGCCTTGGGCCTATGTGCGTTCAGGCGACCGGAATTTTCTGGCCAGCCCTGTCCACCTCGCGCTGTGGAGGCGGACCCAAGGCGAAACCCTCACACAGCGCTCGGCCTTTGGGGCCCGGGAAACCGAAATGCTCAAACTCCTCGGCACCGAATCGGAATGGAAGCTCAACGCCCTCGTCAGGGCCTCCGGACTCCCCCGCAACGCCGTCCTCAATCGACTCGGAGACTTTTTGTATTGGAAGCTCATTGAACTCGTTCGGGTCGAGGACGAGTATCGAATTCGGCTGAGGGAGGCCTAAAAAAAAACACCCCTTGCTTTCACAAAGGGTGTTCAAAAGGTTCAAAAAGTACTGTCAGCAACTCGAGCTCGACTCCTTCAAACTCACGCCTGCCCTGCGGGTCCAAAGTTGAGCGGAATCTGCGGACCCGTGGGTTCGTCGATTTCGCCGTGGGTTTCTTCGTATCGGCGCACGTTCTCGGCCATGGCCTGTGCAAACCGCTTGGCGTGCATTGGGCTCAAAATAATTCTCGAACGCACCCTCGGCTTGGGCAAACCCGGCATCATCTGGATAAAGTCCACGACGAACTCCATGGCCGAATGGTTGATTACCGCCAGATTGGAATAGATTCCATCGGCTACGTCTTCTTTGATCTCGATGTTGAGATTCGGCTGGGCTTCGTGTGCATCCATCGGTGCTGAAAGGGTTTAGTGGGCGTGGATCATTTCCTGTTGCTCCCGGCGCTCGTTCAAGCGCTCGAGCTCTTCCTTGGAACCCACGAGGATCTCGGTATAGCGCTTCAAGCCCGTACCCGCCGGAATGCGGTGACCGACAATGACGTTTTCCTTCAAACCCTCGAGGTAGTCCACCTTGGCGTTGACGGCCGCTTCGTTGAGCACCTTGGTCGTCTCCTGAAACGAGGCCGCCGAGATAAACGACTTGGTTTGGAGCGAGGCACGGGTAATGCCCTGTAGTACGGGCGTAGCCGTGGCCGGACGGGCCGAACGCGCCGTGATCTGGGTCTTGTCGGAGCGCTTTAGCAGGCTGTTTTCGTCCCGCAACTGACGGCTGCTCACCACCTGACCCGGCTTGATGTTCTCGCTTTCGCCCGCGTCTTCCACGATGAACTTGTCGAAGATTTCGTCGTTTTCGCGGATAAAGTCGTTTTTGTGGATCAACTGACCTTCGAGGAAGAGCGTATCGCCCGAATCCTGAATGTCCACCTTGCGCATCATTTGACGAACGATGACCTCAAAGTGCTTGTCGTTGATTTTCACTCCCTGCAATCGATATACTTCCTGAACCTCGTTGACCAGGTATTCCTGAACCTTGGTGGGTCCTTGAATGGCCAAGATGTCGCTGGGCGTAATCGCGCCATCGCTCAACGGCATACCCGCCTTTACGAAGTCGTTTTCCTGGACCAGGATTTGCTTGCTGAGGTTGATCAAGTACTTCTTGACTTCTCCGCTCCGGGCCTCGATGATGATTTCGCGGTTGCCGCGCTTGATTTTGCCGTAGGACACAATGCCGTCGATCTCGCTCACAATGGCGGGGTTCGAAGGATTTCGCGCCTCGAACAATTCGGTGACCCGCGGCAAACCACCCGTAATATCGCCCGCTTTGGCACTCTTACGCGGGATCTTCACCAACACCTTGCCGGTTTTGATTTCTTCTCCGTCTTCAACGACCAAGTGCGAGCCCACCGGCAGGTTGTACTGCTTGAGGTTATTGCCCTTTTTGTCCTTGATCACCAGACTCGGGATCAATTTCTTGGCTCGAGACTCGGAGATTACTTTCTCTTGGAAGCCCGTTTGTTCGTCGATTTCGACCCGGAAGCTCTGACCTTGTTCGATGTCTTCGTAGGCAATCACCCCGCTGAATTCGGAAATGATGACACCATTGTAGGGGTCCCATTCGCAAATCACATCGCCTTTTTTCAGCTTCTGACCATTCTTAGCCCGGAGCGTAGAACCGTAGGGGACGACGCCCGTGGCGAGGGTAATGCCCGTCTTTTCGTCGACCAGGCGCATTTCGCCCGTCCGACCAATGACGATTTCGCTCTTTTCTGCTACGTCCTCGTTCTGGACCGAACGGAGTTCTTCCATTTCGAGGATGCCGTCAAACTTGGCAATCAATTTCGACTCTTCGGCTACGTTGCCGGCCGTACCCCCCACGTGGAAGGTCCGGAGCGTCAGCTGGGTACCGGGTTCTCCGATCGACTGGGCCGCGATAACACCGACGGCTTCGCCCATTTGAACCATCCGGGCCGTGGCCAGGTTGCGACCATAGCACTTGGCGCAAATGCCGCGCTTGGACTCGCAGGTCAAGGGCGAGCGCACTTCGACCATTTCTACGGGCGAATCTTCGATGCTCTGAGCCACCTTTTCGGTGATTTCGCCCCCTGCTTTGACCAAGATTTCGCCGGTCAAGGGGTTCTGAACGTCTTGGAGAGAAACGCGTCCCACAATGCGTTCGTAGAGCGATTCGACCACTTCCTCGTTCTTTTTGAGGGCTGTCAACTCGAGACCGCGCAAGGTGCCGCAGTCTTCTTCGTTGATGATGACGTCCTGGGCCACGTCGACCAATCGACGGGTCAGATATCCCGCATCCGCAGTTTTCAAAGCCGTATCGGCCAGACCTTTACGGGCACCGTGGGTCGAGATGAAGTACTCGAGGATCGAGAGTCCTTCCTTGAAGTTCGAGATAATCGGGTTTTCGATGATTTCACCCCCGCCCGAACCGGACTTCTGGGGCTTGGCCATCAGACCCCGCATACCCGACAACTGGCGAATCTGTTCTTTCGAACCCCGGGCGCCCGAGTCGAGCATCATAAAGATCGGGTTGAAGCCCTGATCGTCTGAGCTCAAATAATACATGGCCCGTTCGGTCAACCGCGCGTTGGTGTTGGTCCATACGTCGATGACCTGGTTGTAGCGCTCGTTGTTGGTGATCAGACCCATGTTGTAGGACGCGAGAATGTTCTCTATGTGCTCGTTCGCTTGGCGAATCAAGTCGTCCTTTTCCTGGGGGATGATGATGTTTTCCAAAGAGAAGCTCAACCCACCCTTGAACGCCGTCCGGAACCCGAGGTTCTTGATGTCGTCGAGGAATTTGGCCGTGATGGCGACGTTGGTCTTTTTCAGGATTTCCGCGATGATTTCGCGCAAGGCCTTTTTCGTCAGCAAGGCGTCGATAAAGCCCACCGTTTTGGGCACCACGCTGTTGAACAGAACGCGGCCCACCGTGGTCTCGATCACCCGATTCAACAGGGCATCGCCCTCTTCGACCCGAGCGCGTACCTTGATGATGGCGTGGAGTTCCACCTTGCCTTCGTTCAGGGCAATCTGCACTTCCTCGGCGCTGTAAAAGGTCATGCCTTCGCCCTTCACAGAGCGTTCCGGCGTGCCTTTCCGGGCTTTGGTCATATAGTACAGACCCAAGACCATGTCTTGAGAAGGTACTGTGATGGGCGAACCATTGGCGGGGTTGAGGATGTTGTGCGAGGCCAACATCAGCAATTGGGCTTCCAAGATGGCAGCAGGTCCCAAGGGCAAGTGCACCGCCATTTGGTCGCCGTCAAAGTCGGCGTTGAAGGCTGTACAAACCAGGGGATGCAATTGGATGGCTTTGCCCTCGATCAACTTGGGCTGGAAGGCCTGAATTCCCAATCGGTGCAAGGTTGGAGCCCGGTTGAGCATCACGGGATGCCCTTTCATAACATTCTCGAGAATGTCCCAGACCACCGGATCGCGCTTGTCGATGATTTTCTTGGCCGATTTGACCGTCTTCACAATGCCGCGCTCGATGAGCTTGCGGATGATGAACGGCTTGAAGAGCTCGGCCGCCATGTTTTTGGGCAAACCGCACTCGTGCAGCATCAACTCTGGGCCGACCACAATCACCGAACGAGCCGAATAGTCTACGCGTTTGCCCAACAGGTTTTGGCGGAAGCGACCTTGCTTACCTTTCAGGCTGTCCGACAGCGACTTGAGCGCGCGGTTGGATTCCGTTTTTACGGCACTGGCCTTGCGGGTGTTGTCGAAGAGCGAATCCACAGACTCCTGCAACATGCGCTTTTCATTGCGCAGAATGACCTCGGGCGCCTTGATCTCGAGCAGCCGCTTGAGGCGGTTGTTGCGGATAATCACACGGCGATAGAGGTCGTTGAGGTCGGAGGTGGCAAAGCGTCCTCCATCCAAGGGCACCAACGGACGCAATTCGGGCGGAATGACTGGAACGATCTTCATGATCATCCACTCCGGCTTGTTGACTATGTGCTCGTTGGCCTCGCGGAAGGCTTCGACCACCTGTAGGCGCTTGAGGGCTTCTTGCTTGCGCTGCTGGCTGGTTTCATTTCCGGCGCGGTGGCGCAAATCGTAGCTCAGCTCGTCCAAGTTGAGGCGTTCGAGCAGGCCGATCAGGGCCTCGGCACCCATTTTGGCGATGAACTTGTTCGGATCGGCGTCGTCCAGGTAGTGGTTGTCCAGGGGCAACCGATCGAGGATTTCAAGGTATTCCTCTTCGGTGAGAAACTCCATGGCCTCCAGCTTGGTACCGTCCGGTTTGGTCGCGGCTCCGGTCTGGATCACAACGTAGCGCTCGTAGTAGATAATCATATCGAGCTTCTTGGACGGAAGGCCGAGCAAGTAGCCGATTTTGTTCGGGAGCGAGCGGAAATACCAGATGTGGGCCACCGGAACCACCAGGCTGATGTGCCCGATGCGCTCGCGGCGCACTTTCTTTTCGGTCACCTCTACCCCGCAGCGATCGCAGACAATGCCGCGGTAGCGAATGCGCTTGTACTTTCCGCAAAAGCACTCATAGTCCTTGACCGGACCAAAAATGCGCTCGCAAAAAAGCCCATCGCGCTCGGGTTTGTGGGTGCGATAGTTGATGGTTTCGGGCTTGAGCACCTCACCGCTGGAGCGTTCGAGGATGTCTTCGGGCGAAGCCAGGCTAATGGTGATGGTGCTGAAGGATCCGCTGTTGTTCTTTTCGTTCTTTCTGAGCATGGGGAGGGAAGTCACAATGAGGTTTGTCGATAAAGAGGAAGAGCGATGCTAGGCAAGCCGAGGGCTTATTCCAGCGCCACCTTCAATCCCAATCCTTGCAACTCGTGCAGCAATACGTTGAACGACTCCGGAAGTCCGGGTTCGGGGAGCGGCTCGCCTTTCACAATGGCTTCGTAGGTCTTGGCGCGACCCACGACATCGTCCGACTTCACGGTGAGCAATTCGCGCAAAATGTTGGAAGCGCCGAAGGCCTCGATGGCCCACACCTCCATTTCACCAAAGCGCTGTCCACCGAACTGAGCCTTGCCCCCGAGCGGTTGCTGGGTGATGAGGCTGTACGGACCAATGCTCCGGGCGTGCATTTTGTCGTCGACCATATGCCCGAGCTTGAGCATATAAATGACCCCTACGGTAGCGGGCTGGTCAAAACGCTCTCCAGTACCCCCATCATAGAGATAGGTGTGACCGTAGCGCGGAACGCCGGCTTTGTCGGTGTAGTGGTTGATGTCGTCGATGCTCGCTCCATCAAAAATCGGGGTGGCGAACTTCATTCCGAGCTTGATACCGGCCCATCCGAGCACGGTTTCGTAGATCTGACCGATGTTCATCCGCGAGGGTACCCCCAACGGGTTGAGTACGATATCAACCGGAGTGCCGTCTTCGAGGAAGGGCATGTCTTCGTCCCGGACAATCCGGGCCACAATACCCTTGTTTCCGTGGCGTCCGGCCATTTTGTCGCCCACCTTCAGCTTGCGCTTTTGGGCGATGTACACCTTGGCCAATTTGATGATGCCTGCGGGCAATTCGTCTCCGACACTGATGGTGAACTTCTTCCGGCGATACACCCCGGTCACGTCGCTCACCTTGATCTTGAAGTTGTGGAGCAGATTCTGCACCAGCTTGTTCTTGTCGTCGTCGGTCGTCCACTGGCCCCCGGTGAGGCGCGTAAAGTCGTCGATTCCGTTGAGGATCTTCTGGGTAAACTTGGTACCTTTGGGTATGACCACCTCGTTGAGGTCGTTGGTCACTCCTTGAGAAGTCTTGCCGAGAACGAGGACATTGAGCTTGTCGAGAAACTGGTTGCGCAGGGTCTCCATCTGCATCCGGTACTCTTGCTCGAGAATGTCGAGTTCCTCTTTGTCTTTAACGCGGGTGCGCTTGTCTTTCACGCTGCGGGAAAAGAGCTTCTTGTCAATCACAACCCCGTACAGCGAGGGAGAAGCCTTGAGCGAGGCGTCTTTGACATCTCCGGCTTTGTCGCCAAAAATGGCGCGCAACAGTTTCTCTTCAGGGGTCGGATCCGACTCGCCTTTTGGAGTGATTTTACCAATCAGGATGTCGCCTGGTTTGATTTCGGCTCCGATGCGAATCAAACCGTTTTCGTCCAAATCCTTGGTGGCCTCTTCGCTCACGTTCGGAATGTCCGGGGTGAGTTCCTCCATGCCGAGCTTGGTGTCCCGTACTTCGAGGGTGTACTCGTCGACGTGAATCGAGGTAAAGAGGTCTTCGCGAACTACGCGCTCGTTGATGACGATGGCATCCTCGAAGTTGTACCCCTTCCATGGCATAAAGGCCACTTTTAGGTTGCGGCCCAAAGCGAGTTCGCCCTGCTCTGTCGCATAACCTTCGCACAACACATCTCCTTTTTCTACGCGCTGTCCACGGCGCACGATCGGTCGGAGTGAAATGGTCGAACCTTGGTTGGTCTTGCGGAACTTGATCATGTCGTACGTCTTGTACTCACTTTCAAAGCTCACCAGGGTCTCGTCTTCGGTCCGGTCGTACTTGATGACGATGCGGCGCGCATCGACCGATTCTACCACACCGGGACCTTCGGCGTTGAACAACACGCGAGAGTCGCGGGCCACCTGACGCTCCAATCCGGTGCCGACCACCGGTGCTTCGGGAATCAGCAAAGGCACCGCCTGCCGCATCATGTTCGATCCCATCAAAGCGCGGTTGGCGTCGTCGTGTTCGAGGAAAGGAATCAGCGAAGCCGAGATTGATGCAATCTGGTTCGGGGCCACGTCCATAAAATCGAGCGAAGACGGCTCTACAACAGGAAAGTCGCCCTCGTCCCGGGCCTTGACCCGCTCGCGCAAAAAGTCGCCTTTGTCGTCGATCGGGGCATTGGCCTGGGCAATCACCTTGCCTTCTTCTTCTTCGGCACTCAGATAAACCGGTGCCAAATCGAGTCGAACCTTGCCTTGATCGACCACGCGATAGGGCGTTTCGATAAAGCCCATTTTGTTCACCTTCGAGAACACACACATGGACGAGATCAAGCCGATGTTCGGACCCTCCGGGGTTTCGATAGGGCACAAGCGACCGTAGTGGGTGTAGTGCACGTCTCGAACTTCGAAACCAGCGCGCTCCCGTGACAAACCACCCGGACCGAGGGCCGACATCCGGCGCTTGTGGGTGATTTCGGCCAGGGGATTGGTCTGATCCATAAACTGGCTCAGTTGGTTGGTGCCGAAAAACGAGTTGATGACGCTCGACAAGGTCTTGGCGTTGATCAGGTCGATGGGCGTAAACACCTCGTTGTCGCGTACGTTCATCCGTTCGCGGATGGTCCTCGCCATGCGCGACAAACCGACGCTGAACTGGTTGGCCAATTGCTCTCCCACCGTGCGAACGCGGCGGTTGCTCAAGTGGTCGATGTCGTCCACTTCCGCCTTGGAGTTGATCAGTTCGATCAGATAGCGGACAATGCGGATGATGTCTTCCTTGGTCAATACCTGCACATCGCTGGCAATGTCGAGACCGAGCTTTTTGTTGAGTCGATAGCGGCCCACCTCGCCCAGATTGTACCGGGTTTCCGAGAAAAACAGCTTGTCGATAATGCCGCGCGCCGTTTCCTCGTCCGGGGGTTCGGCGTTGCGCAACTGACGATAAATGTGCTCCACGGCCTCCTTTTCGGAGTTGGTGGGGTCCTTTTGCAGGGTGTTGTAAATGATCGAATATTCCGCAGACTCCACGTTTTCGCGGTGCAACAGGATGTTCGGAACTTCGGCTTCAATAATGGCCTCTACGTGCTCCTTTTCGAGGGTTGTATCGCGATCGAGGATGACCTCGTTGCGCTCAATGGAGACCACCTCTCCGGTGTCTTCGTCCACGAAGTCTTCCACCCAGGTTTTCAAAACGCGGGCCGCCAAACGGCGCCCAATCACTTTTTTCAATCCCGCTTTCGACACCTTGACTTCTTCAGCCAGATCGAAGATTTCGAGAATATCCTTATCCCGTTCGTATCCAATGGAACGCAACAGGGTGGTGAGCGGAAGCTTCTTCTTCCGGTCGATGTACGCGTACATCACATTGTTGATGTCCGTGGCAAATTCGATCCACGAACCCTTGAACGGGATAATCCGCGCGCTGTAGAGTTTGGTTCCGTTGGCGTGATAGCTCTGTCCGAAGAAAACCCCGGGAGAACGGTGCAATTGAGAAACCACCACGCGTTCGGCTCCGTTTACGATAAACGTGCCGCGCGGGCTCATATAGGGGATGGTACCGAGGTACACATCTTGTACAATGGTCTCGAAGTCTTCGTGCTCCGGATCCGTACAATACAATTTGAGTCGGGCTTTGAGCGGGACGCTAAACGTCAAACCGCGCTCGATGCACTCCTCCTCTGAGTAGCGGGGAGGATCGACAAAATAGTCGATGAATTCGAGCACGAACTGATTTCGTGCATCGGTGATGGGGAAGTTCTCGCTGAACGTCCGGAAAAGACCTTCGGCGTTTCGATCTTCGGGCTTGGTTTCAAGTTGAAAGAAGTCCTTAAACGACTGGATTTGGATGTCCATGAAGTCCGGGAATTCGATCTGAGACTTGATCGAAGCAAATGAAATGCGGGTGGATTGGGTAGGGAGAGCCAAGGAACGAAGGGTTGAATCAGAAAAAAACCTTATACAACACCAAAAGGTTCAAGCCTGCGAACCCGAGGGTCCGCAGACTTAAACCCTGAAATGACGGTCGGGATCTTACTTGATCTCGATCTCGGCTCCAGCTTCTTCGAGCTGCGCCTTGAGGGCTTCGGCTTCGTCTTTGGCAACTCCTTCCTTGAGGGGCTTGGGAGCAGCATCGACCAATTCCTTGGCTTCCTTCAGACCGAGACCGGTCATTTCCTTGACGAGTTTCACGACGGCGAGTTTCGACGCACCGGCGTTCTTGAGGATTACGTCGAAAGAGGTCTTCTCTTCTACGGCAGCACCTCCTTCGCCGCCACCTCCTGAGGGGGCAGCAACCGCTACGGCAGCCGCGGCGGGCTCGATTCCGTAGGTTTCTTTGAGGTAGCCAGCGAGTTCGTTGACTTCTTTTACGGTGAGGTTGACCAGGGCATCGCCTAGTTCTTTGATGTCAGCCATTGTACTGAACTGTTGGGTTTAACGGTGGGTGATTTATCGGGAAGCTGAGTGCGTACAGAGTTAGGCGGCCCTTTCTTCGAGGGTCTTGAGCAATCCAGCCAACGTACCTCCGCTCGATTTGAGCGCCGATACCACATTCTTGGCAGGAGACTGCAACAGGGCGATGATTTCGCCCACGAGCTCGTTTTTCGACTTGAGATTGCTCAGTGATTCGAGCTGATTGTCTCCGAGAAAAACGGCTTCTTCGATCCAGGCTCCTTTCAGAACCGGTTTGTCGGAGCGCTTGCGGAACTCCTTGATGAGCTTGGCAGGAACGTTGCCCGTATCTGAAATCAGGATGCTGGTGTTGCCCTTGAGTACGGGAAACAACTCATCGAAATTCCGCTCGGAGCGCTCCATAGCCTTGCGCAGCAAGGTGTTTTTAACCACGCTCAACTGAACCTTGCGGTTGCTGCACAACTTGCGCAGCGCGTGCGTGGTTTCAGCGTTGAGGCCGGAGATGTCGGCCACATACACCGTAGTGGAAACCTTGAGCAGCTCGCTGAGCTCCTCAATCATTTGGTTCTTTTCTTCTTTGGTCATCGTGCGCGAAAGATTAGGCTACCGATTTCGAATCGACCGCAATGCCGCGGCTCATGGTCGAAGACAGGTAGATGCTTTTGATGTACTGTCCCTTGGCCGCTACGGGTTTGAGCCGTACCAAGGTCTTGATGAGCTCTTCTGCGTTTTCGCGCAGTTTGGCGGGTTCGAAAGACACCTTGCCCACCGAGGCGTGTACGATGCCGTACTTATCGACCTTGAAGTCGATTTTACCCGCTTTTACTTCAGCGACGGCCTTGCCCACGTCCATGGTCACCGTACCCGTCTTGGGGTTTGGCATCAGACCGCGGGGACCGAGGATTCGGCCCAACGGACCCAATTTGCCCATCACACTGGGGAGGGTAATGATGACGTCTACATCGGTCCAGCCGTTTTTGATCTTTTCGAGGTAGTCGTCCAGACCGACCATATCGGCACCGGCTTCGCGGGCTTCGGCTTCTTTGTCGGCCGTCACCAAGGCCAGAACGCGAACGGTTTTACCCGTTCCGTGGGGCAAGGTCACCACGCCGCGCACCATTTGATTGGCTTTGCGGGGGTCTACGCCCAAGCGCACTGCTACGTCTACGGAGGCGTCGAACTTGGTGCGGCTAATCTCCTTGACAAGGCCTGAAGCCTCTTCTAAGGTGTAGACCTTGTTGCGCTCGATGAGCGCAGCGGTCTCTTTTTGTTTGCGGGTCAATTTTGCCATGTTTCGTACGGTTTTAGTAGGGCTTTTCGCCGGTAATGGTGATGCCCATGCTCCGAGCCGTTCCAGCGACCATGCTCATGGCGCTTTCGAGGGTAAAACAGTTCAAATCGGGCATTTTGTCCTCGGCAATCACCTTGACTTGCTCCCAGCTCACCTTGGCCACTTTTTTGCGGTTTGGTTCGGCAGAGCCCGATTGAATCTTGGCCGCCTCGAGCAACTGAATCGGTGCCGGAGGGGTTTTGACGATAAATTCAAACGATTTATCGGCAAATACGGTAATCACAACGGGCAGAATTTTGCCCGGCTTGTCCTGGGTGCGCGCATTGAACTGCTTGCAGAACTCCATGATGTTCACGCCTTTCGAACCGAGGGCCGGTCCTACGGGCGGAGAGGGGTTGGCTGCGCCACCCTTCACCTGGAGTTTGATCATTGCACTGATTTCCTTTGCCATTGCTTAAAAGCGATTGTGGGTCTATTGGGCTGTGGTTCACGATCCCTTGGGTTGGAAGCTCCCTCAGGGCCGCCGGAGCTCACATCTCCGCGGAAAATTGTCTACTACTCTTTCTCGACTTGCATAAAGTTCAACTCGAGGGGTGTTTTGCGTCCGAAAATGCGCACCATCACTTCGACCTTGCGCTTTTCTTCGTTGATCTTTTCAATGGTGCCGCTAAAGCCGTTGAAGGCCCCATCGATCACTTTTACGGTTTCTCCGACGGTAAACGGAATGGCGATTTGCTCGCCCGTTTCCATCAATTCGTCCACCTTGCCGAGAATGCGGTTCACTTCGGCATGGCGCAGCGGCATGGGCTCTCCGCCCTTGCGGTCGCTGAGAAAACCAATCACTCCGGGTACGTCTTGAATGACGTGCATCACTTCCCCAGTCAACAGGGCTTCGATATAGATGTATCCGGGGAAATAGGGGCGCTCTTTGCTGACCTTTTTTCCGTTGCGCACTTGAATGACCTTCTCTTTGGGAATCAAGACTTGCTCGACCCGATCGCTCAGATTCTCACGGGTCAAAGCGCTTTCAATGTGCGCCTTCACCTTGTTCTCCTGCCCACTTACGGCCCGGACAACGTACCACTTCTTGACACTATCGGTCATCGTCGCTGCCACACTCAATTATTTGAACAAATCGTAAACGATTTTCAAGACCTCGCTGATCAGCTTGTCCATTCCGAAAATCACCAAGGAGATGATGACCGAGGAAACCGCGACTACGACCGCGCTTCTCTGCAGATCCATCCAACTCGGCCAACTCGTCTTCTTGACCAGTTCCTCGTTGATTTCCAGAAAATAAGCCTTTACCTTATTCATGTTGTTTCGGTCTGAACTCTTTCGCCTTTGCACGGGTGGAGAGATTCGAACTCCCATCAAAGGTTTTGGAGACCTCTATTCTACCCTTGAACTACACCCGTTTATTCAGTGATAAAGGTGTCCGGCCGAAACCGGACACCCCTTGGACACACTGTACCTCTTTCCGTTCGGCAAAGACGGGCCTTGCCGGGGAATGCTTACTCGATGATCTCGGTGATCTGACCCGCACCTACGGTACGACCGCCTTCGCGCATGGCGAAACGCAGACCCTTGTTGACGGCCACGGGGGCAATCAGGGTAACCGAGATGGTGAGGTTGTCTCCGGGCATCACCATTTCAACGCCCTCGGGAAGGATGATTTCGCCGGTAACGTCGGTGGTGCGCAGATAGAACTGAGGACGATACTTGTTGTGGAAAGGCGTGTGACGACCACCTTCTTCTTTCTTCAACACGTAGACCTCAGCCTTGAACTTGGTGTGGGGCTTGATGCTGCCGGGTTTGCAAATAACCATACCGCGGCGGATGTCGCTCTTTTCAATACCTCGGAGCAACAGACCGACGTTGTCGCCTGCCTCGCCACGGTCGAGAATTTTGCGGAACATTTCTACCCCGGTGATGGTCGAGGTGAGTTTCTCGTCACCAAAACCGATGATTTCGACGGGATCGCCCGTGTTGGCTACACCCGTTTCGATACGACCCGTGGCCACAGTACCGCGACCAGTGATCGAGAATACGTCTTCAACGGGCATCAAGAAGGGCTTCTCCACATCGCGCTCGGGCATGGGGATGTAGGTGTCTACTGCCTCCATCAAGCTCATCACGGTGTCGACCCACTTGGGCTCCATGTTCAAAGCGCCGAGGGCAGAACCGCGGATAACGGGAGCGTTGTCTCCGTCGTAGTCGTAGAACGACAACAGATCGCGGATTTCCATTTCGACCAGCTCGAGCAGTTCTTCGTCGTCGACCATGTCCACTTTATTCATGAACACGACAATGGCGGGAACCCCTACCTGGCGGGCCAGGAGGATGTGCTCACGGGTTTGGGGCATGGGGCCGTCGGTGGCCGCTACCACCAAGATGGCACCGTCCATTTGGGCCGCACCGGTAACCATGTTCTTTACATAGTCGGCGTGACCGGGGCAGTCCACGTGGGCATAGTGGCGGTTCTGAGTTTGGTACTCAACGTGAGCGGTGTTGATCGTGATACCGCGCTCCTTTTCTTCGGGCGCGTTGTCGATCGAATCGAACGAACGCTTTTCGCTGAAACCTTTTTCAGCCAATACCGTGGTGATGGCCGCGGTCAAAGTGGTCTTGCCGTGGTCTACGTGACCGATGGTGCCCACGTTGAGGTGCGGCTTGTTGCGTACAAAATTCTCCTTTGCCATTGTACTCTCCTTGTTTGTTTTGCGTGGTTAGTGGATGCTCGGGTTTCTGCTCATTCAGGGTCGTGATGCACAGCGGATTCAGAGGGGATGGAACCCATTCAAATCCAATCTGTGCGCATTGAATTTGAACTTTGAGCCAATGACGGGAATTGAACCCGTGACCTTTTCCTTACCAAGGAAACGCTCTACCCCTGAGCTACACCGGCTTGTGCGAAATATTCGAAGAATGTAGAGCGGGCGACGAGACTCGAACCCGCGACCCTCAGCTTGGAAGGCTGATGCTCTACCAACTGAGCTACGCCCGCAAAAACTCTTCGAAATTCAAGGATCTGTTCGTGGGGAGAGCAGGATTCGAACCTGCGAAGGTGTAAACCAACAGATTTACAGTCTGTCCTCGTTGGCCGCTTGAGTATCTCCCCTCTGGAGAGATCCTGTGTTTGTCGAAATTGTGGAATACCAAAGAACGAAGGACCGATGCGGTCCGCGCCTTCGAACGACTGAATGTTTAAAGTCCGTCTGGACTTTCGCGCTTCCTGAACTCTACTGACCGAGCCGGTAGAGGGATTCGAACCCCCGACCCGCTGATTACAAATCAGCTGCTCTGGCCAACTGAGCTATACCGGCGTCTATTTCCGGAGTTCAGGCTGCGTATAAACGAAACAGTCCGCCTCGAAAAGCGGACTGCAAATGTAGAAAAGAAAGCGACCGCTACAAATGCGGAATACAAAAACTTCTCAAAGACCCCTCAACTTGCCTTTGTAGCGCTCCAATTGCTTGCGCAGCGCCTCGGCACCGAGGTCGGCAGCCTCTTCAAAAGTCTCGCAATTCTTCTTGACCATCAATTCATTGCCCGGCACGTTGATCTTGATTTCCGCAATTTTGTTCATGCGGTCGTGCGAATTATCCACTTTGAGAAAAACTTCTCCTTCAATGATGCGGTCGTGGACTTGATCGAGTTTGTCGAGCTTCTTTTGGATGAACTCGAGCAATTCGGGGCGGGCGTTGAAGTTGACAGATTGAACGCGAACTCTCATGGCTCCTCATTTTTAGCGGCCCTGGGATGGGCCTGGTTAAACACTGCTTTTAGACGTTCGATGCTAGAGTGGGTATAGACCTGTGTGGCCGCCAATCCCGAGTGTCCGAGCAGATCCCGGATTTCCTGCAAATCGGCCCCTCGAGACAACATATGCGTAGCGAAACTGTGGCGAAGGACATGGGGACTGCGCTTTTCGGAATGGGTAAAAGAAAGGTAGTGATGCACGATTGAATAAACAAGGACGGAAGTAATTCTTTTGCCCTTTACTCCCAAAAAAACCGCGGTGGCCGCATCGCCCCCTGCGGGGCGTTCGGGATGGGTCCTGAGCCGATCAAGCGCCCCGAGCATATCCGGATGGAGGGGAATCAAACGCACCTTAGAGCGCTTGCCCAAAACCCGTACTTCGCTCCGGGCCGTGTCCACATCAGACCAACTGAGTCCAACCAACTCAGCCCGCCGCATCCCCGTTTGATAGAGCAATTCCATCAGGCATCGATCGCGAAGCCCCTCGTAGGTGTCGGGAAAGACCTCGGAATCCAAGAGCGAGACCAATTCGTCTTCTGCCACAACCACCGGCAATCGCTTGGGTTGCTTAGGGGCTTTGATCTTTAAAACCGGGTTTTCTTGAATCCGACCCATCGACTGTTCGTATCGATAGTAGGTGCGCAAGGCGCTCAGCCGACGCCGAACGCTGGCGGGTTCGGCCCCCGTATCCATTTGCGCAACGATCCACCCCCGGAGTTGCGAGGGCTTGACGTCCAACAAACCCAAGCCCTCCGGCTCCAAAGCGCTCAAGAGCGATTCGAGGTCGGACTGGTAGGCGGCCACCGTATGGGGCGAACGGTTCCTTTGAAACCGCAGATGTCTGAGAAATTCTTCCACCAAAAAGAAAACGCGTCTCCGAAGATAGTCTTCGAAGACGCGTATACGGTTAGGGCGTTTCCGGTTTCCCGGACAATCCTCAATTCTCTTCGGCAGCGCGCAACCCTTGCACGTAGGTTGCTTTGATGATTTCCGAGCGGCGAACCACCGAGGGCTTGGTAAACGCGCTGCGGCGACGCAACTGACGCACCGTTCCCATTTTGTCGAACTTCCGCTTGTAGCGCTTAAGCGCGCGGTCGATGGCTTCTCCTTCTTTGACTTGAATGATGATCATTGCTTCCTTTTCGGTTTGAGCGGCTGCAAAGATAACAATTCTCTCCAAATTTTCCGAAGGAATTAACCTTTGAGCAAATCTCTTGAAATCACCAACTTTTGAATTTCAGAGGTCCCTTCTCCGATGGTGCATAGCTTGACATCGCGGTAGAACTTCTCCACCGGGAAGTCCTTGGTAAAGCCGTACCCGCCGAAGATTTGGACTGCTTCGTTGCACACGCGCACCGCGATCTCCGAGGCGTAGTACTTGGCCATGGCCCCTTCGCGCGTCATTTTTTGCCCCGTATTCTTCAGGTAGGCCGCCCGGTTGGTCAGCAGGTGAGCCGCCTCGATTTCGGTGGCCATATCGGCCAATTTGAAGGCGATGGCCTGAAACTTCGAGATGGACTGTCCGAACTGCTCGCGTTCTTGGGCGTATTTCAACGCTGCCTCGTAGGCTCCTTTGGCGATGCCCACCGAGAGCGCTGCAATCGAAATACGACCGCCATCGAGCACCTTCATGGCTTGAATAAATCCTTCGCCCTCTACCCCAATGAGGTTTTCTGCGGGAATGCGGCAATCTTCAAAAATCATTTCCGCGGTCTCCGAAGCACGCATACCCAGCTTGTTCTCCTTTTTGCCGGCTTTGAACCCAGGGGTTCCGCGCTCCACGATAAAGGCAGAAATACCACGGCTGTCGAGCAACTCGCCCGTGCGCGCCAACACCACGGCCACGTTGCCGCTGATGCCATGGGTAATCCAGTTTTTGGCCCCGTTCAGCACCCAATGGTCACCATCGCGCTTGGCGGTGACCTTCATTCGAAGGGCGTCTGAGCCGGTATTGGCTTCGGTGAGTCCCCAGGCTCCAATCCACTCTCCACTGGCCAGTTTGGGGAGGTATTTCCGCTTTTGTTCTTCGCTGGCGTGCTGCAAAATGTGGCCTGTGCACAAGCTGTTGTGGGCCGCCATGGACAAACCAATGCTCGAATCGACCTTGGACAAACCGATGATGGCTTCGACATATTCGTCGTAGGTCAAGCCGCTTCCTCCATATTCTTCTGGAACCAACATGCCCATCAGTCCGAGCTGTCCCAGACCCCTCATGCATTCGATGGGAAAGGTTTGGCTTTCGTCCCATTCCATAATGTGCGGACGGATAGCGCGTTCCGCATAGTCGCGAACCGTTTCGGCGATCATGGCCACAGTCGAAGATTCAGCCAACTCCATTGTATTCTTTTTGTTGCATTAACCCCAAAATATCCGGCAAGGTTCAGCGCTAATAGCGCACCTCCAAATACGGCGCAAGTTTAGCCCATACCGAGTCCTCCATCAAATGAAGTTTTCTTAACTCCTCTACCGAGCGAAAAGGCCGCACCGATTCCCGGAACTGGACGATGGCGCGCGCCGACCGGAAACCCACGTAGGGATGGCTGCCCAATTCCTCCAGCGAACTTTCGTTCAAAGACAAGGTGCGAATTGGCCCGAAGGATCCATTTCCCTCCGCTTTCCAGCGTTGGTATTCAGCTTGGTTGATTTTTCGATCCGAGCGCAACTGTTCCAGACTGGTACAACCGCCCAGACGACGGCGGTATTCAGCAAAGCGCTCTGCCCTTTCCAAATCCCAGGACAAACGCGCGGCCAATTCGGCAGCGCCCAAGGCGTTCCAATCGAATGCAGTGGGAGCAGCCATGGCGCCCTCTGTGCTCTCGAGGGCACCCCGCGGACGGATATAGGGTTTCCACTGTTCAAGGAGTTCAGGCCGTACGACCCGAAGCTTGGAGAGCGCCTCGACATCGAGGGCCCTGCCCGCGCAAAAGCGAACGGCCACCGACGCCTGTGCAGGACTGAGTCCCAGCTGCACAAAATCAGCTGCATCGAGGCTGTCGGTCGAAAAAGGACCCAGGATCGCGACGGCGGAGGACCGAGATTGCTGCGAGAATGCCTCGAAAGTGCGCTGATTATAACGAGCAAAACCGTTTTGCGGCCGCTCAATGTGCAAACGGGTATACGCGACCTCCCACCACAATGGATCGGGACGGGCAATGCGATACACTTGAGCACTGTCTCGAAAGGAGTAGCCCCGGTTGAGGTGGCGAACCCAGCGTTGGGCTGCATAGGAATCGCACCCCAATTCGGTCAGACGAGCACTGTCCACCTGATGGACCTCAAAGTCGCGGATTAAGGTGTGGAAATGGGCGGCGCGATAGGCCTGAATCGAGTCGAGGAGCGGCAGGAACCGCCCGGCAACATCATAATCTTCGGGAATCCGATTCCAAGGAAGATGGGGCGACTGAGCCCCGAGCAACAAGAGAGCAATGCCGACCCAGCCAAGCAACGCCCGGCGCTCTGACGCTTCGTATCGAAATCCATCCCACCAGCCCATCGACCCAAATACTCAGATCACTCGTCGTTGTCCGAATAGGAGTCGGGTTCTTCCTTGGCCGGGGCCCCCATAACCTTGAAGAAATAGTAGGCGGTGATGGCCGTAACGGTCCCCTGAACGGCGATCATAAACAAAAGGGCACTCGTACTCATGCGTTCTGTCGGCGTTTGCGGGAAGCGATGGCCACCAAGGCACCGAGCCCGATAAAAGTGAAAACCAGCAAAAAGCGAGACATGTCGATGTAGAACATGTTCGTGGGGATGCCTTGCTCAAACCAAACAATGCCGGTGTCGAGGTGAAACAACTGGTTGACGATCGAATCTTTGGCCCAAGGCCAACCCTGACCCGCCCCCAACTGGGCGAATCCCTTGCCCCAATCGTCCAGACCACCATTCAACGGCTTAAAAACCGAGGTTAAAAAGATGACCAAAATGAACAAAGGGGTGACATATTTGATGATGGGACGATACAAGCGGGGCACCTTCATATCGGCCCCGGAAGTAATCTCGGCCCAGCCTTTATCCATCCCGAAGACCCAGCCAAACAACACGACTTCGGCCAAAGCAAACAACACCAAGGCCACGGTACCTGTCCAATAGTCATATTCGTCAAAGACTCCTTTGCCAAAGAATAAAATGGTGGGCAGAGAGAGCACGAGGATGACAACCCCCAAGGACAGGGCTGCTTTGTTGCGCGACCATTTGAATTCGTCTTCCATAAAACCCATCCAAGGGGTTCCCATGGCCAGACTCGAGGTTATGCCCGCGAAGAACAACAAACCAAACCACGCCAATCCGCTCAGGACAGCGAGCACAGGGCCAAACTGATCGAACAGAAACGGCATGGATTTGAAGGCCATCATAAACCCCGCGTTCTCTTTAACCCAATCCAATCCGAAATAGCCCACGGCAATGGGGATGACCACGCTGGCCCCCAAGACCACTTCGACAAAGCTGTTCATCCACCCAGCGCTCATAGCATTGAGCGCGATGTCGTCTTTTTGGCGAACATAGGAAGCATAACATTGGATGGTCCCCATCCCCACCGAAAGGGTAAAGAATATCTGTCCTGCCGCGGCCAGCCAGACCTTGGGATCGGCCAGCGAAGAGAACTCGGGCCTCCAGAGAAAGTCCAACCCCAGGTGGGAATTACAATCGGGACAGCGACCTGTGCTGCCAAGGGTTATGCCTCGAATGGCGAGAAAAAAACCAAAGATGAGCAACAAGGGCATCCCGAATTTGGCCACCTTTTCCACCCCTCCAGAGAGCCCGCGGGACAGGATGTAGATGTTAATAATAAGCGTAATCAAATAAGCGACAATGGCCCAAATAGGAAGATTGATGCTCGAACCGAGGTCGACGTAGCGATCGAAGGTGGCGCCGACCTCGTTTAAGGGCATCCCTAGAAAATCTCCCTTGATGGACTTGATGGCATAGGTCAGGGTCCAACTTTCAATATAGGTGTAGTAGGCCATCACACCGATGTTGGTAAAAATACCAAAGACCCCGAAGTATTTCCAGAATCGTTGGTGGGTCATGTTGTCGAGAATGAACGGGGTGGAGTGGTCTCCGAATTTGCCCCCGTACCGGCCCATAGCCCATTCTACCCAAAGCAGCGGAATGCCCATCAGCAAAAAGCTGACGAGATAGGGAATCATAAACGCCCCTCCCCCGTTCTGGACCGCCTGAACCGGAAAGCGGAGAAAATTCCCGAGCCCTACGGCATTGCCCGCCATGGCAAGGATTAATCCGATTCTAGAGCCCCATTGTTCTTTTGCTGCCGCCATGGTATTGTCCTTCTCCTGTTGTTCTGCGTCTTCTTTCGCATTTTATCGGGGACCCGACGCCCGTCCACTTCGTTGTTCGAGTTGAACGCGGATGAGGGCAAACGCTTCCTCGAGGGAATGGGGTTGGAATCCCAATTCGGTCCGGGCCTTGTCGATGATGAAACCCGTTCGCGGAGGCCGCCGGGCGGGCTGACCGAGTGATGCGGAATCGATGGGTTCGATGAGGGATTCATCGAGATTCCAAAACCGGGCCACCGAGCGGACAAAATCGAGAATGCTCAGCGTCTCTGCCCCGCTGATGTGATAAATGCCCTGGGCGTGAGACAGCGCTGCCAAAATGCAGCCTTCTGCCAAATCTTCAGCCCAAGTAGGGCTGCGGAATTGGTCGTGTACGACTTTGATCGGTTTCCCCGCCGAGAGCGAATCGATCGCCCACAAAACGATGTTCGATCGGCTCATTTCGTCGGCCAGTCCATAGACCAACATGGTCCGTACAATGGCGTAGCGGGTCAATCCCGACTGTACGAGCTCTTCGGCTTTGAGTTTGCTGTGCCCGTAAACGCTCAAGGGCGCGGGCTGAGCCGATTCGTCGAGGGGTCCGTAGCTGCCGTCGAAGATGAAATCGGTAGAAAGGTGGACCAGATGGCAAGCGTGTTGCGCACAGGCCTCGACCAGATGCGCCACGGCCTGCACATTGAGTTCGGTGCACGCCTCGGGTTGCTGTTCGCACTGATCGACGTGGGTCATGGCCGCGGTATGGATGACCGAATCGGGGCGAAACTGTTCAAAGGCCTCCAACACCGCGGTTCGGTCGGTGATGTCGAGCGCACAATAGCGATAGCCTTCGCGCACCGCTGCCCGGTTTTCGCCACGGGCGGTGGCGATGAGCTCCACGGCGGGTTGTCGGGACAATCGCCCGATGAGTTTCTGGCCGAGCAGGCCATTGGAACCGGTCAACAGAATGCGCATGGGCCTATACAGGGCTGGAGATTGGAACCAAATGACTTCAGAACATTTAGAGATCGCGCAAACTGCGGTATCCCGGATGGATCATTTTCTTGAGTTCGAGCACAAAGGCCAAGGCCATGTAGACCACAATGGGACTGCCCAAGGCCAGAAAACTCGCAGAAACGAAAAACAGACGAATGCGCGAAGCCGGGATTCCCAATCGGTAGCCCAACCAAGAACAGACCTCAAAACCACTGCGTTCGACGTGGTAACGGAGCTGTTCGACGGGGTTAAAATCGGAGGCGATCGGTGTCATAGCAATCGGAATGCGCAAAAGTTTCGGGTTAAAAATAGGTTTTTGAAACCATGGAGGCCGGACGGAAGCGGGTAGCGCATTCTCTTCGACTGCAATAATACAGAAAATAATTACAAATACACCTCAAACCGAAACCGCGTCCATGCCCAAAGCCCTCAACAAAGAGGCCCGTCCCAGGATTTCAAGCAGCCCCGGGCTTCCGGCCAGATTCACCAAGCGCCGGTGCAAGCGGTGGTTGCGGTAGTACACAGAATCCAAACGAGCCTGGTACGCGCCCCACAGTGTGGATTCGTCCCCCCCCTGTAACGTTTGCGCCACGGCATCGGCGGAGAGAAGCCCCGAATGCAAGGCACTGCCTATACCGTGCCCATCGAGGGGGTCGATGAGCGAAGCGGCATCGCCCGCGAGCAAAAATCCCGGGCCGCCTCGGCGCGATCCCGAAGAGCCCAAGGGAAGCTCAAAGCCCTGGATGGAACCGAGTGGCACACCCGAAAACCGACCTGCCAAAGGGCTTTCGCGAACAATGCACTCCAGTTCGGTTTTTAGATCGAGTTTTTTTCGGCCCAGTTCGGTGGCGAGGATGCCCAAACCCAGGTTGACCCGACCGTCGGGGAGCGGAAAAATCCAGAAATAGCCCGGTAAATAGGCCTTGAGCGCATGGACTTCGTTGATATCGGATACCCCTGTGACCCCTTCGGCATAGGTGCGAACCGCGGCCAATTTGTGCCGGCGCTCTGGTTTGCGGACCCCGGATTGTGCGGATTCTTCTTGATTGGCTTTGCGCGCGAGCGGACAGTGCGCCCCACCTGCCCCGATGAGCTTGCGGCACCGAAACGTCCCTCCCGAGGTGCGGACCTCAAAACCCGCATTGTTGCGTCCGATGTCGGTTACCTTCTGCCCAAAGGCAAGGTGAACCCCCCCAGCGCTTTGAAGGGCCTTTTCGACCAGCCAATGATCGAACTGAAACCGGGCAGAATTGACAGCCAGGGTTTTCCAGCGAATCTCGATCCCCCTTCCCGAGGGCAAATAGACCCGGGAGCGAAGTATGCGCTCCGCCCCGCCCCATTGGCGCAGTTCGTCGGCTGCCCCGGGCTCGAGCTGGTCGAGCACCCCGTAGGTTTCGTAGGGAATGGCGTCTCCGCAGACTTTGTCGCGCGGAAAGTCGTCTTTATCGATCCAAAGAATACGCAAACCGCGGTTTTTCAGACGCCAAACGGCTCCCGAACCCGCAGGACCGGCTCCAATGACACCTATATCGAACACATCGGATGGATCTGCTGCTTCCACGGGGCGAAGAAAAGCGAGCACGATGACTTTACCCACTCCCCAATCAGAACTTTCTCGGAACCTTGCCCGTGGAATTCAATTGAGAACTCTTCGAATGATCTAATTTGAATCCATGAAACGCCAATCCATTTTCTGGGGAGTTCTAATAATCACAGCAATAGGTCTCTGGTGGGCCGCAATACAATATTCGGGTCGACTGATCGAGGATCGATTGCGGTCCATGATCAACGAAGACCCGATGCGCACCTACGATTTTAACTTCCAATCACTTTCGGTTCACCCGGGATTTACCGGGGTAGAACTCAATGAAATTGAGCTAATACCACGATTTACCGACAGCTTGGATGTAGTGGTTTACGGGGCGCTCGACCAAGCCTCGATTCGCGGATTGCGCTGGAGATCCTTGGTATTTGGCGGTAGCTTGATTCTGGGTTCGATTGAATTCAAACAACCCGAATTCCGGATCTATCGACGGGTTCATTCGGCCGATGAATCTTTGGACACCGCTGTTTCCGATAGTGTGGGACCGGCTCAGCAAGGGGGACTTCAATCGCTGTTTGCCGATTTGCTCGAGCGAGGACAGCTTTCGGCCTTCATCATATCCGCGGCCAATGCGGGTTACTTTTTAACCGATGTGGACACCGTAGAATTCGCGCAGGTATTTGCGCTCAACATTCGGGCGGAGGGCATCCAGACCGATGAACTACAGTGGAACAACCCCGTGCCTTTTGCCATGGATCGGTTTCAATTGGGAATAGCCAGTGTTCATTTTGCCCCGAACGACGACATCGCGATCAAAACGGGCTCAATTGGCTATGATTCCAAGGATAACAAACTGTCTTTGAGGGCTCTTAAAATGAATTACACCCGAGATTGGGTCTTGCTAAGCCGTGAAATGGGGGAGCAAAAAGACCTCTATGAACTGGAATTCGACTCGCTGGACCTTACGGGAATCAGAGCGCTGAACCGCATCTTCGACGATCTCGAAATCGATGCCAAAAAACTTCAGATCTCCGGTTTGCAGTTCAACGATTATAAAAACAAGAATCTCCCGCTCAAAAAAACCGACTACAAACCGATGTTTCACGGCATGGTCCGCCGCATCCCTGTGCCCGTGCAACTCGATACGCTCGAAATTCGAAACAGCCGCATCGAATACCGCGAGATTGCAGAGCACTATGACAAGCCCGGTGTGATTGTGTTCGACGACTTTGCCGCCGACGTGTACCACTTGAGCAACATCCGGGCCTATCAACAAGAGTACCCGGAGTTGGTGGCGAATTTGCGCGCGCGGTTCAATGGAAGTGGGGCGTTGAAAGCGCAGCTTGAGGTTCCGTACCGGGGCGAACATTTTCAGCTCGTGACCGAAATGGGGGCCATGCCTTTGTCGGCCTTGAACACTACCCTGGAACCTTTGGCCGGAGTGCGGATTACCAAGGGTACGGTGCACCGGCTCAAACTCGAGATGCAGGTAGACAGCACGATGTCGACGAACCGATTGTGGCTCGACTATGAAGACATTGCCTTTGACATACTCGACCGAGAAGAAGACGAATGGCACCCCAAGGACCAGGCTTTGCTGGGGTTGTTGGCCGGGGCGTTTGTCAACAAAACCAATTTACCGGGCGACAAACACTACCGAACCGCGGAATACACCGCCCCGCGCACTGTGTATAAGAGTCCCTTCAACTTTATGTGGGCCAGTGTCAAAGAGGGATGCATGTACATCCTCCCGGGGGGTGTGGCGCGGTCTTTTTTAAAACACCAAGGAAGCGACCTTTCGAAAGAACCGAAGAAAAAAAAGTCGTGGTTTCGAAAAAAAGAGAAGGAGCCGGAGTAGGATAATAAAAAATAAGTTCCTCATAGCGAGGAATATAAAATACAAAATACGCATAACCCTCCAAAAAGTCCACGGGCTGTGTCGATTTGGGGTGGGTTCGAACGACATCTCTGAGAACACCGAGAGCGACTCGGTGGTACAACCTCTAATTTGTGCACCATGAAATATGCGCTGTTAATTCATGAATCGGAAGAAGTGTTTGCCGTCCGTCAAGACCCTGCCAAGGCCCCGGCGTATTGGGGCGCCTATACCGCCTTTGGGCAAGCCTTGACCGAGGCGGGGGTAATGACGGGAGGAGCGGGGTTGCAGCCTCCCGCCACCGCGACGTCTCTTCGTAAAGTTCAAGGGAAAAACGCAATACAAGACGGTCCGTTTGCCGATACCAAAGAGCAGTTGGCGGGTTTTTACCTGATCGAAGTGGTCGATTTGGATGCGGCCATGGAATGGGCCGAGCGCTGCCCTGCCATCGAATATGGAGGCTCGGTGGAAGTCCGTCCACTGTTGGTGATGTGATTCAGGAGTGGTTCATTCGCTGATTGACCGCAGCGCTCGCGAGGCGTATGGGCGGTTGGTGGCTCTGCTGACCGCCCGTACCCGCGATGTGGAAGCGGCTGAAGATGCTTTGCAAGAGGCTTTTTTGGCGGCTTTGGAACAGTGGCCTTTGGTGGGCGTTCCCCGACAGCCCGAAGCATGGCTGATGGCGGTGGCCCGTAGGCGGTGGTTGGACCGAACCCGCAAGGAATCGAGGATGGACCGGTACAGTGATTTCGAAGCGCACTTTGATGCGATGGAGTCCGAAACCTCGAGGGGCATGGATTTGCCTGACGATCGGTTGGAACTGATGATGATCTGCGCCCACCCGGTTTTGGAGTCCTCTCTGCACGCTCCGCTGATTTTACAGACCGTGCTGGGGATGACGGCCGATCAGGTGGCTTCGGTTTTCTTGACTTCGCCCGCGGGCATGGCGCAGCGGTTGGTTCGGGCCAAGCGCAAGATCAAACTGGCCGGGTTGCGCTTTGAGTTGCCCGGTCACGAGCAGTTGGAAGCCCGTTTGGGGGCTTTGCTCGATGCGGTCTACGCGGCCTTTGGAGCGGCTTGGGACGATTGGACGGGGGCCGATGGGCAGAGGCGTCTGGCCACCGAGGCCGAGATGTTGTGTGCGGCCATGGCAGGTCGTTTGCCCGAGCACCCGGAAGTATTGGGGTTGTGGGCGTTGATGAAGTACCACGAAGCGCGCTATGCGGCGAGGCGGGCTGCCGATGGGTCTTTTGTTCCCTTGGACGAACAGGATGTTTCGCGCTGGAATGCGGGGATGATCGAGGAGGCCGAGACGTTGGTGCGTCGAGCGGCGGCTGCGTTGAAAAGCTCGGGTCGACTGGGACGATACGCGCTGGAGGCGGCGATCCAGTCGGCGCATGTAACGAACCGGTTGAACGGGAGTCGAGACAGTGCGGGGATTTACCGGCTGTACGAGGCCTTGGTTCGGGTGGCGCCCAGCCGTGGGGTCCGTGTGGCGCATGCTGCCGCTGCGGCCGAGGCGGTGGGGGCAGAAACGGGTTTGCGACTGTTGGAGGCCGTGGGCGACGGGGGCGAACGACCCTATCAGCCCTTTTACGCACTGCGGGCAGAGCTGTTGTACCGACTTGGGCGTTATCCCGAAGCCCAATTGGACTACGACCGAGCCATTGCCTTGAGCACGGACGAGGCGGTGCGGGGGTATTTGAGGGGGAGGAAAAAACGATAGAGCCAAGGCTTACAACTGGTGTCCCTGGTTTTCTGCCGGGTTGCGTGAGCGATTGAAAGTGCCCTTCGAGAACCTCAGGGTGGCACATTCGAGTATTTTTAGTTCGTACCCTGAGGTTCTCGAAGGGTACGAACCGCTGATTATCCGAGATATCACATATTCCGCCGGTACTGTCCGCCGACTTGGAACAGGGCGTGGGTGAGCTGGCCGAGGGAGCAGTACTTGGCGGCTTCCATGAGCTTTTCGAAGACGTTTTCGTTCTGCACCGCGGCGCGTTGCACCTCGGCCAATTCGACTTCGTACTGTCCGGAACGGAAGGCATGCAACCGCTCCAGGGTTTCGATTTGCTCTTGTTTTTCCTGCTCGGTGGCGCGGATCACTTCGCCCGGCAAAACCGTAGGCGAGCCCTTGGAACTCAGGAAGGAGTTGACACCGATAATGGGCAATTCTCCGGTGTGCTTCAGGGTTTCGTAGTAGAGGCTTTCCTCTTGAATCCGTCCGCGCTGGTACATGGTTTCCATGGCCCCGAGCACCCCGCCCCGCTCCGTGATGCGGTCGAACTCGGCCAAAACGGCTTCCTCGACCAAATCAGTCAGCTCCTCGATGATAAAGCTGCCCTGAAGCGGGTTTTCGTTCTTGGCCAGCCCCAATTCGCGGTTGATGATAAGCTGGATCGCCATAGCGCGGCGGACGCTCTCTTCGGTGGGCGTGGTGATGGCTTCGTCGTAGGCGTTGGTGTGCAGACTGTTGCAGTTGTCGTAAATGGCGTAGAGCGCCTGGAGCGTGGTGCGGATGTCGTTGAAGTCGATTTCCTGGGCGTGGAGCGAGCGTCCCGAGGTCTGGATATGGTATTTCAGCATTTGGCTGCGCTCGTCGGCTCCATATTTGAACCGCAACGCCTTGGCCCAAATGCGCCGCGCCACCCGACCCATCACGGCATATTCCGGATCCATGCCGTTGCTGAAAAAGAAGCTCAAATTCGGGGCAAAGGCATTGATGTCCATACCCCGGCTCAGGTAGTATTCGACGTAGGTAAATCCGTTGGACAGCGTAAAAGCCAACTGCGTAATGGGGTTGGCCCCCGCCTCGGCAATGTGGTAGCCTGAAATGCTGACGCTGTAAAAGTTGCGGACCTGCTGGTCGATAAAGTACTGCTGCACATCGCCCATGAGGCGGAGCGCAAACTCGGTGCTAAAAATGCAGGTGTTCTGGGCCTGGTCTTCTTTGAGGATGTCTGCCTGAACGGTGCCCCGCACCACTTTGAGCGTCTCGGCCTTGATGCGGGCGTAGACTTCGGGCTCGAGCACCCGGTCGCCCGTAGTGCCCAACAACATCAATCCCAGTCCGTTGTTGCCCTCGGGCAAAGCCCCACGATAGGTCGGAACTTCCATGCCTTTGGCCGCATAGTCGGCGGCAATCCGGGCGCGGACTTCGGCCTCCAACCCGTTTTGCGCGATGTATTTTTCGCACTGCTGGTCGATGGCCGCGTTGAGGAAATAGGCCAACAGCATGGGCGCCGGCCCGTTGATGGTCATCGAGACCGAGGTGGCTGGATCGGCCAAATCAAAACCCGAATACAGCTTTTTGGCGTCGTCCAAACAGCAGACGCTTACCCCCGCATTGCCAATTTTCCCGTAAATGTCCGGGCGGTGTCCGGGGTCGTTTCCGTAGAGGGTCACGCTGTCGAAGGCGGTGCTGAGCCGCTTGGCTGGCAAGCCCAGACTGACGTAGTGGAAGCGCTTGTTGGTGCGCTCGGGGCCCCCTTCTCCGGCAAACATCCGCGTCGGGTCCTCTCCGCTTCGCTTAAAGGGGTAAATGCCCGCGGTGTAGGGGAAAAAGCCCGGGGTGTTTTCCTGAAGCGCCCAGCGCACCCGGTCGCCCCAAGAGCGATAGCGTGGCGTGGCGATTTTCGGAATCTTGAGATGGCTCAGGCTTTCGGTAAAGTTGGGAACCCGGATTTCCCGACCCCGGACCGAATAGACGTAGTCGTCGGTTTTGTAGCGCTCTTCTTCGGTTTGCCAGCGGCGCAGCATCTCCCAATGGTGGGGATCGAGGTCGCGGCGCAGGTTTTCGAACCGCTCAATTAAAGCCCCAACCTCCGGGGCGCTCCGGTCGCCCTTTTCTTCGCGCAACAAATTGGGACCCCCACAGTGCACAATCGCCAGATTGAGTCCATAGAGCTGCTCGGCAATATCGCTTTGGCGCACCACGGCCTCGTCGTAGCGCCGGTTGTTTTCGCTGATTTCGCTCAAATAGCGGGTTCGCTGGGGCGGGATGATGTAGATCTTCTCGCTCGAAGCCAGGGGAAGCGCGATACGGCTTTCAAAACCACCAAATTTTTGGTGGAGGGCCGAGACCAAGGCCTTGTACAAGGTGTTGGTGCCTGGGTCGTTGAACTGGCTGGCGATGGTGCCAAACACGGGCATAGAGTCCACGTCGCGGTCCCATAGCCCATGGTTGCGCTGGAACTGCTTTTTCACGTCGCGGAGCGCATCGAGCGCCCCCCGCTTGTCGAACTTGTTGAGCGCAATCAGATCGGCAAAATCGAGCATATCGATCTTCTCGAGCTGGGTGGCCGCCCCGTATTCGGGGGTCATGATGTACAGCGACACATCGCTGTGGTCGAGAATTTCGGTATCGCTTTGTCCAATTCCACTGGTCTCCAGCACAATCAAATCAAAAGGCGCCGCCTTGACGATGTTCAAGGCCTCGCGGACGTACTTCGACAGCGCCAAGTTGCTCTGGCGCGTGGCCAAAGAACGCATGTAGATATTCGGGTGGTGGATGGCATTCATCCGAATCCGGTCGCCCAACAGCGCCCCGCCCGTTTTGCGCTTGCTCGGATCAACGCTGATGATGGCCAACTTTTTATCGGGGAAATCGAGCAAAAATCGCCGCACCAGTTCGTCCACGGTCGAGCTCTTGCCCGAGCCCCCGGTGCCCGTAATCCCCAACACGGGTATGTGACGTTCGGCCGCCTTGTGCTCGAGCGCCTTGAGCACCTCGGCGTGCGCTTCAGCATAGTTTTCGGCCGCCGAAATCAAGCGAGAAATGGCCCGCACATCGCCCGCGGAAAGCCGTTCCACCTCGTCGGTCAAGGTGTCGCCGAGCGGAAAATCGCTCCGCTGTACCAGGTCGTTGATCATGCCCTGCAACCCCAGCGAACGCCCATCGTCCGGACTGTAGATCCGCTCGATGCCGTATGCCATCAGGTCCTCGATTTCCTGGGGCAAAATCACCCCTCCACCCCCGCCAAAAATCCGAATGTGCCCGGCCCCCTTTTCGGCGAGCAAATCGTGCATATAGCGAAAGTACTCGTTGTGCCCCCCCTGGTAGCTCGTCATCGCAATGGCCTGGGCATCCTCTTGAATAGCGCAATTCACCACCTCCTCTACGCTGCGGTCGTGGCCCAGGTGGATCACTTCGCAGCCCGTGCTCTGGATAATCCTCCGCATAATATTGATGCTCGCGTCGTGCCCGTCAAAGAGCGAAGCCGCAGTCACGATGCGCACTTTGTGCACCGGGCGATAGGGTTGAGGAGCCTGCATAGAGTCGGGCGTTACAAAGAGTCGAACATACTATTTCGGGGCTAAATTAAACCGAGCAGCGTGGCTTAGAGTAAGGACCCTCGAACAAGTTGGGGCGTGTACTGACCGCGCTGCGCAGGTCAGCACCGCGCTTTCCGCTCCTACTCCGCGCGCGGCTCGGAGAAAATTGGATCCAGCGCTTGCCGAGGCCTATCGCGCCGCGCTGTGGGGTATCCGCTGCAATCGCTCACGCAACACCATAAAGGAATCGTCCGATCTTGCTGTATCGGCTCCGAAATGACGCAGGTTGAATCTGCGCAGCATGCGATAGAGGACACGGCATGCTTTGACCATGCCGTATTTTTCGCTTATGAAATTATTTTGGGCCGTTTGGGTCATGGGGTTCACGATGGTTTGGGGGTGCCGTACACCCGAGAAAAGCCTGGGGGTTGGGCATCCTACTCAAGAAGGCGATGCACCCAAGGTGCAGGTATCGGGTACCCTCACCGAAAGCCATCCCTATTGCGGAGGCGCCTATCCTGGTGAGGAGGAATTGCGCAGGCTCAATGCCGCTCGTCCTTTGCAAACCTGGCTCTATGTCCGATCGGGAGCCGTGAATCGCGAAAACGCCCGCATCATAGACAGTACCCAGACCGACGTCGAAGGGCGTTTCCTCTTCGAATTGCGCCCGGGCTCCTATGTGATTTTGCTGCCCGAACACAAAAACCGCCAAGCGGTCAATGCGCTGCTCCAACAGTCCGGGCGCAACCTTATTGTAGACCGAGCCTGCCTTGAAATCTGGTGGGAAAAAGGGCTGATGACCATCGACATCCAAGGTGGCACCCCGCTTCAGGGACTCGATGTCCACCTTCGCCACGCCTGCTTTGTCCCCTACCCCCCGCATTGCTTCGATTACACCGGACCCTATCCGCCTTGAGATTCATCATCCAAATGGGATTTCGGAGAACCAATTCCCAAAATCGGCGTTTTCATCCCGATGCCTGCCGAGATCAGCCTCAACCCAGAACACATCGACCGCATTGTCGAAATGGCCTGGGAAGACCGAACCCCCTTTGAAGCCATCTTTGCTCAGTTCGGGCTCCGGGAAAACGACGTCCGCGCTTTGATGCGTGCCGAACTCAAGCCCAGCTCGTTCCGAATGTGGCGAAAGCGGGTTACCGGTCGGGTCACCAAACACAGCCGCAAGCGTCCCGCCGGCATTCAGCGGTTCAAGAGTACAAATCAGCGATTGTAAAAAGCCAGGGGTCTTACACCCCAATGATGTCGCCAATCTGCTGCAACCGGCGCACCTCGAACCGCAATTTTTCAGGATGCGGTTTGGCCTCGGGGTTGAAATACACGGCCTCGATGCCCGCGTTCCGGGCCCCGATGATGTCTGCCACCAAATGGTCTCCGATCATGAGCGCATCGCGTCGCTTGGCCCCGGCTTTGCGCAAAGCGTGGAGAAAAATGCGGCGATCGGGTTTGAGCACACCGATATCGGCCGAACTGATGCGGTGCTCGATGTAGGGCGCCAAACCGCTCCCGTCGATCTTCAAATTTTGGGTATCCGGAAACCCATTCGTCAGAATGTGGATGCGGTAGCGGACCGAGGCCGATTCGAGCAATTCGATGGCGCCTTCGACCAAGCGCGTCTGTCGGGGAGCGCGGTGCATAAACTCCGCGTCTAAGCGCTCCGCCAACTGGGATTTCTCCGCCGAATCGGGCATGCCCAAAGCCGTTAGGGTATCGCGAAACCGCACATAGCGCACCTCGTCTCGACCGAGCTGCCCCAGCCGATAACGGTCCCAAAGCGCCTCGTTTACCGTTGAATAATGCCCTAAAAACGCGTCAAAAGTCACCGAAAGCACCGCCCCCAGTTTCGTTTCCTCGTACAGCTCCCACAGCACCGCCCGCGCATTGGCCTCAAAGTCCCAAAGGGTGTGATCGAGGTCGAAGTACAAATGGCCGATGCGGTTCATAGAGCGACTCATAGATTGGGCTCTGGGTGTTGGGCGAAGTTAGTCGAGGCAGTCTGAGCCCCGGTCAAAAAGTCCACCCTGCTGGCCCTGTTTGCCCTGTTTGCTGAAAGTTCGACGCTAACCCTTCACCAGAGGGGACGATACCCACAAAAAACCCACTTCGCCCCCTGAACCTGTTCGCTAATAATTAATTTAATAATCACTATATCAATACTTTGAATTAATATTACACCCAAATTAATCCGGACGTGTCCGTTCTGACGACCCCTGTCCGTAGTAGGGAGTGGAAACCCTTTAAAACCCCTATTTCCATGCGCACACTACCCTTAGTTCTTTCCGCTATGATAAGCCTTACGGCGGCCCACGCCCAAAATGGCTTCATGGTGAGCGGTCAGATCACTGCGATCAGCCCTCCCAATGCGCCCGCCGCCAATCAGTTGGTTTTGATTGAAGACAGCACGGGCAACTTCATTGGAACCATACCGCACTACACCGCAACCGATGCGAGTGGACAGTACAATGCCCAGATTTCGGGCTTTGCCCCTTCTGGTGTACTCCGCGTTTCGACCACCGATTGCCAAGGCAATACGTATGTTGAAAGACATCCCTACGCCTTTGGAGCCGGTACCGTCTTGATCAATGTTCTGGACAACTTTGCCATTGTCTGTGCAGCGCCCGTCAATGCCGCTTCCGGTCCGCTCGCACAAGTACAAGGCTGGTTGCTCGACCCCAATGGCATGCCTTGGTCCAACAGTTTGGTGTTGATCAGCGACTCCGGTTTCAACGGAAATGTGTTCGTACAAGGATTCAACCTCACGGACGCCAATGGCTACTATGGCGATAGCCTGAACCTGGCCGATACCGCGGGTCAGATCAGCTTGGGCGTTTTTGATTGCAACGGTGGATTCACTGTGCTGTCAACCTACACCTATGCCGTCAGCGCATTGGGTTCGCTTCAGTTGACCGACACCCTGGTGACCAGCTGCGTGGCCAGCGGAGGTTTTCCTTTCTCTGGTGTAGCCTTTGTTGAAGGCTGGTTGCTCGGCAATGCCACAGCCACAGGCGCATGGGCTAATGAACTTGTCCATATTGACGTAACCTCGGGCGGTCAGACGTATAGCTATGCCACTTCGACGGACGCCTTGGGTTATTATGCGGACAGCATTCCCTTGTTCGATTCGATCGGCACCCTCGAAGTGTATGTCGTCGACTGTGCCGGTCAAGTGGTGGGCTCTACCTACAACTACATGGCCGGACCCAATGGTTTGGTCTTTACCGATACCCTCACCGCAGGCTGTTTGTCCGGTGGAAATCCGTCGAATTGCATCGCCGAGTTTGTCGTGGATACCGTCAATAGCTTCAACGGTCAAGTGGTATTGTGGAATACCTCCTCTGGTTTCTCGAATATCGGAAATGCGCAGTTCGTTTGGGATTTTGGCGATGGGAACACGTCCAATCAGGCGTTCCCCAGCCATCAATACGCCCAAGCGGGGATGTACGAAGTGTGCCTCTTGCTCATCACGACCGATCCTCAAACAGGCGCTCAGTGTTTCTCGAACTACTGCGATTCGCTCGGCATGGACAGCTTGGGCAACTTGATCTACAAAGGTGTGCAAACCGGTTTTCAATTGACCGTTCTCAATCCTGCCACCATCGGTGTAGGCGAAAATGTCCTCGAGCAAGTACGCCCCTTCCCCAACCCGGCCAACGAATTTGTGCAAATCTCCGGACTCACTGAGGCTGTGGATTATCGCCTCATCGACGGCTTTGGGCGGACGGTCGCCGAAGGCCGCATCGGGTCTGACGGACGGATCGACGTACAGTCTTTTGCCTCGGGCATCTATGTCCTGCAGTTGAACGACGGTTCGGTTCAGGCCGCTCACCGCTTGCTGCTCAACTAATCGTGTCCTCCGACTGTTTGACCCCCCACAAGTGAAGGCGACTGGGCGCCGCTGATTCAGCGGTGCCCTTTGGCTTTCGAACCCACCGGGAATTCCCGTCCATGCTCGAACCTGCACCCGATGTACTCCAAGGTTGTTTGCGCAACGATCGCCGTGCTCAATTCGCGCTCTACGATCTGTGCTTCCAAGAATTGATGAGGATTGCGTCGCGCTATGCACGGAACCGAGACGACGCTACTGCTCTGGTCAATACGGCCTTTATGAAGCTCTTGCACAGTTTGGATCGATACGACCTTCAGCGTCCCTTTGGGCCGTGGATGCGCACCCTCGCTGTGCGCGTGGCCATCGATCAACACCGGACCGAAATTCAGAGACAGGAGTGGTTGGTCGGCGACGAATGGCCCGCACACGCCGAACCCGAGATTCCGGCTGAAATCATCGATCAACTCGACCTAGAACACATTGAACGCGCTTTGGCCGCTTTGCCCGAAGTGGAGCGCATGGTGTTTAACCTCTTTGCCATAGAAGGCTTTTCTCACGAAGAAATCGGTGCAGAGCTCGGTTTTACCGCCCGCACCAGCCGCCGTCTATGGCACCGCTCCAAAGAAACGCTGCAAAAAATGCTTTTGTCGTCTGCACCCGCACAACGCAATGCCATATGAGCCGCCCCTGGACCGATCCCATCAAAGACCGACTGAACCGTCGGGAGTTTACCCCCAAAGCTTCGGACCGCGAGGCTCTGTCGAAGTTGTTGGACCAACAATTCCCTTTGTCCCCTTCAACGGGAGCCGCGAAGGCCTCTTGGACCCAGGGAGCCTTGTTGGGGGGATTGAGTGTGGTTTTGATGCTCTTGGCACCTGCCGACAAGCTTGAAACCCCACAAGCCTTGCCCGCGGCAGATCGATCCAATGCCTTCTTAGAAACCAAAGAGCAAGCGGTGCGCACCAATCCGATGAGCACGGGAACCCCTGAAAATCATCAAGACGCAGTATTAAAGGAACCCCTTCAAACGGCTCAAGCAGAACCCATCGCACCAAAAGTTGGAACCGAGTTCAGAACCGCGATCGAGCCAACAGGACGGCTTGCCCCCGTTTTGACCTCCGCGTCCACAGCCCCCAAAACGGAAGCAATTGCCACTCCTCAAGGCTCTGAACCCGCTAACGACCCCAACATTGGAACCATAGCCGGGAATCCTCCCGTTCCATCTTTGGTGAACGAAGAGGGTGCGCCCTTGGTTCTAGAGCACCGTTCAGAACGCCCTTCTGTGAAGCCCTTGACTGAGAAGGCAGAGGGCACTGGCTCCACGGGGGTCAACCCTACCGAAATGGACGCCCAAAGCCATTATGAATCCGCGCCACAATTGGGCACCGTGCCTGAAGACAATGCCGCAAATGATTCTCGCCTCGCACCCCGGGGTCTATCGCTCCCACTGCCAGATCAGCCACAGAACCTCCGCCAACCGAACGATTTGGATCTCAGGCGCAAACCCTCAGCTCCATGGGGTCCCGACGCCTTTGGCCTGAGTGTAGGTCCCGGGGTCTCCGACGGCTGGGAAGCCCAAGGGTTGGTGCACTGGAATCGTTCCGGCTATCGCTGGGGAACGGGTTTCGGCCTCGGACAAACCGGAGCAGAACAGAAGCGCTTGGAATCGTATGCGTACTGGGATACCGAATCGCGACAAGAATGGCAAACCACGACACAATACATCCCTCAGATTGACTCTACTTGGCGCATCCTCGGCATCAATCAGGGTGGCTGGGACATCGACACTACGTACATCGCCGTGGTCGACTCGAATTGGGTTACCGTGGTCGATTCAATCGAACGCCAGGGAACCGCTCAAAAGACCCATCGCCGTACGGGGCAGTTGTTCGAGTGGCCCGTATACGGAGAGCGGGTCTGGTCGCAGGGGCGATGGGCGTATTCCGCGGGCGCCGGTATGGGCTTAGGCCTTTTGAGGCTTGAGGCCGAACCCGAATTGGGACTTCCCACCCAGGACATTTTCCGGACCTCGCTCGAACTGCGTGTCGGACTCGACTGGCGCTGGAACGAACACGGGAGCGTCGGCTTGGGTTGGAACCCCAGGCAGGTGTGGTATGCTGATCCGGAATTCGGTTCGGCGACCGATCTCAAGGCCTTCCGTTTCCGCTTGGCTTGGCGGTGGTAAAATGGGTTGTCGGCACCGTTTTTGCGATTCCGTCAGCCTCTCTGCTCCATCCAGCGGTTCAGCGGAAACGGCAATCGGTTGCGGACCGCGCGTAGGTATCTGGTTCGCACTGCGCCAAACCCTTCGACAAAACGCTGGATGCCCGGATCTGCACTTCCCTCGAAATCAAAGGTGTAACCCTTCATAGAATACTGCAAAAACAGCGCATTCCACAGCGCGGTCATGGCAGATCGTTCCCGTCCTTCAGCACTTTGACCACTGAACAGCAACGTAATTCTATTGCGGTACACCGTACAAAACACCCCAGCCGCGGGCGAATTGCGCTCGTCGTGGACCATCCAGAGCAGTCCCATGCCCCGGTGGAGCATTTGATGCTGGATCCGCAACTGGGTGGCGTATTCCAATTCCCCCATTGAAGGGAGTTCTCTTCCGCGGTTCTCCTGAAACAAAGCGATCAGGGCTTCCGGGGAGCCTTGTTCGAAGATCCGAAAACCAGCTTGCTCCGACTTGCGCAGATTCCGCACGGTTTGGGTATTGTAGCCCGCGTACACCGCTTCGTAGGAGCGATCGAGATCGAGCAGATAGTTGGGCTGGGGACGCAGGCGCCATTGGGGTATCTGTTCCGATCGGGGCGCATCGCCTTCGTTCAGGTACAGGTCCACCCAAGGCCAATTTCGAGGAACCGCGTTCAAGAAGGCCTCTACCCTATCTGGGGTAACCTCTGGGCCAAACACCCCGAGCTGCTGGGCGCCAAACGCGCGAAAACCATAGCGAATGCCCCATTTGACCGACGAGAACAACGGCATAACGCGGCGGTAATCGCCCTCGACCAAACCGCACCAATCGGGACGGAGCCCATCGAGGTAAAAAGTGCGGCCGTAGACCAAAGAACGCGGGTCGGAATCCACGCAGGCATCCCAAGCGCGGAGGTCGATGTCTGATCGCTGGAGCAGGCGAATCATCGGGCCATGTTAATCCACTGTTCGTAGACCGAACGCCAGTCTCTCCACGCGGGCAACATTTCGCTAAACGTGCGGTCGTGGAAGACGCTGATCAGGGTCCCTCCGAATTGTCTGCACTGTTCCATATAGCCTTTCATTTCTTCAAAGGCCTGTTCCGGGCTCCACCGCATATGATCGATGTATACCGTATCCATAAACGGAAACGGATGCACAACCAGTCCCGTCGACTCTTCCAATTCGAGATCGTAAAAACGCACCGGACGGCAGCTGCCCATCCTCCAACCCGTTTGACGCGGATACCCCATGCTGAAATCGCTTTCTATACCAGTCTCAATCAGGTTTCGGTAGGTCTGAGGCAAACGGAGCTTGAGATAGTGCTGACGGCTTTGCGCTATTTGACGGTGCACAATGGCTTCGAGCGCCTCTTTTTCCGCGGCCAAACCGCGTTCTTCGCTGTTCGAGGCGTAGCTGGGATGCAACCCGACTTCAGAAAAATCCGAGAGCCGGCGCAAGAGCCGATGCATGCTCGAACGATGCATCCCCAAGGAGCGGTCGTATGGTCCCAATTCCGAAAACAGCACGAAAAACAACAGCCGAAATCCGAGTAATTCCGATTGCTCGATCAGGCTGTCGTATCGGTCGTAGGGATCGGTTTCGAGCTTGCGCACCACCCGTAGGCGGGCAAACAAATGCCCCCAATCCAAACGGCTCAGATCGCCGGCAAAACCGAACAGCGTGCGCAACAAACCCTTGCCCGCATAGGCATATCCGTTGTCGACATCGATGGTGGACACAAAGCGATACTCGGGCTTTGTTCGGCGTAATGGCCTCCCCAACGATGCTTCCCAAACCCGAACAAAGGCCTCCACCCATTCGTCGATCAAGGGGCGCTTGAGGTTGCCCGATTGAGACAGGACGCTTTGGCTGGCCGGAAACCGTCCGTGTTCGTCCGGAACAAAAGGGAGGTATTCCTCGTATCGGCTCAGAAGGTAAAACGCAGCGGCAAACAGATCGAACGGTACTTCAGACTTGGCATTGACCGTCTGAAAAAACACGGGCACCCCCTGCCACTGACCCCAGTGCAGTTCTTGTTCAAAGATTTCGGTCTCAAAGAGCAAATCCACCTTGGCGACCCGAAACACCCCGGGAATGCCTACAGAAGAATAATTGACTTTCAATCCCTCCGCATTTCGAAACGCTTCAATTTGGTCTGTAATCTGAACGCTCAACCCGATAAAATCCCGAAAAATGGTTTCCAGCGCATAGATGGCTCGGGGTCGCTTCCGATCGACCCAAACGCAAACCGACTCGGGTTCCGGAGGAAACTGCTCAAGCATAGAGCCCGCCGTTCAAATGGAGGGTCTGTCCGGTGAGGTAGGCCGCCTGATCCGAAGCCAAATAGGCGATGAGTCCCGACAGTTCTTCGGCACTCCCAAACCGCTGGGCTGGAATGCGCACCCTAATTTCTTCGCGATGTTCGGGTTGGAGCTGGTCGATCATCCCCTTTGAGGTATAGCCCAAAGCGATGTTGTTGACCGTTATCCCCCCCGAAATCAGTTCTTTGGAAGCGCTGGCGGTCAAACCATTCAAACCGGCCTTGGAAGCACCGTAGGCCGACGCCCCAAAAACCCCGAGATGGGCCACCACTGAAGAAATGTTGATGATCCGTCCAAATCCGCGGCTGCGCATCCCCGGGCTCAAATGGCGCATCAGGAGAAAAGGAGCCGTTAAATTGACCGCCAACAACCGATTCCAGGCCTCGATGTCTTGTTTCCAGACCACGGCACTGTGGCTCAATCCGGCGTTGTTGACCAGAACATCGACCCGACCGGCTTTTTTTTGAGCCTCTCCGCAGAGGTGAAGGACTTCTTCGGGATCGCTCAAATCGGCTTGCAACACCATGGGGGCATGGCGAAACTCCAAACCCGAAAGGTGCTCCTCCAGAAGGTCTCTGTCGCTGTGGCAGTGCAGGATCAACTGCCAATCGCTTTTGGCCCACAGCGCCGACAAAGCCCTGCCCAATCCTCCGCTGGCCCCGGTGAGCAACAGCACTTTAGCCTTGTGAGAAGAATTCACGTTCCTTCGGGATGATAGAGGGTTACGCCCCGTTCTTGATATTCCTTGACCAAAAATTCGAGCATCAATCGAGACCTTAAAAGTAGGCATTCGGCTCCCCCCCATCGAACCCGCCGGAGCACACCCGCATGGGCCAACGGCTCGATCAACCCGTCGCATCGGCGCTGAACCGACCAAATGGGATTGTGAATCAGGGTTTCTACCGAGCCCGGCCGACCCATGACATCGACCACGGACAGCGTCACCGCTTCGGGTAAGTACATAAAGTCGAGGCCTAGGGCATCTTCAACACAATGAAGACTGGTGCCGGCTTGGTCGAGGGTAACACCCACATAGAGGATCAGCCCATCGCGCTCCATCCATTTCCGCCAAGGAGATTGAACCCCATAAGGACGAATGTGGGTGGGGTGATCGGCGGTCAGCTCCAGGGCCCAAGGACCCAAAGCACATACGGGCTCGGTTGGGTGCAGGCTCCGTAGGACGCCCGGCTGTTGTCGGAACCGTTCGGTGATGGCCCCCATGGCGCTGGGGGTGTTGCGCACATCAAACACGGCTCGACTTCGAACAAACTCCGCTTGCAAGGCCGTTACCGGAGAGCTCGGCATCATGAGGGTCCCAGAAGGCCCCAAAGCCTCTTGGATGGCTTGGATCACCGTGTTGGCTCCTCCCCTTACGGCCCCCAGCGAAGACAAACTTGAATGCACCAAGAGCGATTGCCCGGTTTCGATTCCCATCGATCGAAGTCCCTCGACAAGAGCCGCTTGATCGAGTGCGGTACCGACCTCAAGGCGCTGTTGTATGCCTTGGCGCAATTGCTTTTTACGCCATCGTCGGTAGGCATCGATCGCCCAATCCGGGAGCAAAACCCGGATCAAGGAACGTGCTGAAGCGCGGAACAACCGCACTACAGCGTGTTTACTTCGCGTTGATGCAGCTTCAAAAAGAGGTCGAGCGCGTACTTGACCCCCCAGTTGGGCACCGAAAACGGTTCATACCGGCCCCAAATGGGATCGGATCCAAAGAGCGCGCCTCGAGTTTCCGGAATATGGGCGTAGGGGCCGTGCTGAATCGATTTGAGCTGTTGTGCGAGCCGTATGGCCGACTCGATCCACGCTCCATCCTGGGTTCTCTGTCCAATTTCGAGCCAAGTCAGCGCCAATTGCGCTGCCCCGGTGCATAAAAATGATTCCGATCCGTTCCAATTTCGGTCATAGCGCCCGTAGAGACTTCCTTGGGCTCGATACGATCGTTTGAGGGCCTTGGCTGCCGCAACCCCCGATTGATAGAACTCGGGTTGGCCGAGTTCTATTCCGCACTCGAGCATTCCGTCGAGGGTATAGGCAATGGTATGCAAAATGGGGCGGTCGTTGTGGCGAATGGTATTGTCTGCATCGGGCCACCACCCGTTGGGCAACTGCTTGGAAACAACCCATTCGCATTGTTTGCGGGCGGCCGCCATCCATTCCGGTCTGTCGAGTGCCTTGCCGAGCTTGGCCAAGACGGCCGCTACGTAGGTGTCGTATACGCGGGCTTCGCCCAAATGGGCGTTTTTCTTCCACGACCCATTGCGCTCTTGGCACTGGACGATCCAATTTCCGGCTTTGAGCAAGTGCTCTTCCCATGGTACCCACGAAGTCTGTTCAGGATGGGCTTTTTCCCACTCCGCCATCGCATAGAGACCGCGCATAGCCTGAGCGGTGTTGAATACGACGGCCGGCTTTTGCTGATGGACATAACCGCCTGCCCAGCCGCCATCTTGCCGTTGTTGTTGCTTGAGCCAAAGCGCCGCTTCTTGGGCAGTAAGAGCCCATTTCGGCTCATCTAATACCCGAGCCGCTTCGATAAGGCTCGGGATAATATACCCCGTGGTTTCGGGATAGGCACTGGTCCAACCCCCATAGACACTCCAGCTCGCCATACCGCCTTTTCCGTGGATCTGACTCAACATCAACCAGTCTGCCGCTGATTGGGCCGCTTGACCAAAGCTGCGCTTGTAGACCTCTTTCAAGGGACCGCGAAACTGAGCGTTCAGCACCCTACGGCCCCTGGAATGGGACACGAGGCGCAAGATCGACTGGGCATACAACGAAAGCGATTGGATCATGGACGCAAATCTCGGACGAGGATTTCGGCAATGCGATCAGAAGCTCCGGTGGGAATGGGGAGTGGCTTCGGTTTATGGCTCGAAAAATACTGCTTGGCCCGCTCCATTTCGTCGTAGCGGTCGGCCACCAAACGGGCGCGTCCTTGATCAACCCATTCTGTCCATTCCGTTTCCGCCCGCAAAACGAGCAAAGGTCTACCCAACAGGGCCGCCTCTTTTTGCAGACCACCGGAATCGGTCAGAACCCAATCGGCGTGTTGAATGAGCGCCAACATGGAAGCGTATCCCTGTGGGGGAAGGAGTCTCCAAGAATGGTCGCGCAGCAAACAGCGGAGAGCCGGGGCATTCGAAGTCATGGCGCGCAGGCGCGGGTGAAGGATCAAACGCAGGGGAACTGAAGCCGATTTGCCGAATTGCAAGAGGGACTCGAGCATGGTGCCCAGCCGCTCGGCAACGTCCAACGTGGTATTTCGGTGTAGGGTGACCAGCGCATACGGCTCTGAAAACACTTGGTTTTTGGCGTTGTGATCGAGAACCCAGCGCATGGAATCGAACATGACGTCTCCCACGGTTTCGATGTGCTGCCCCCGTTCGCTGCCCAGACCTTCTGCCCGGAGTTGTTCTGCTGCGGACGGGTGGGGTACAAACAACCACCGACTCAAACGATCGGTTTCTACGCGGATGGCCTCTTCAGGCATGGCCCAGTTTCCAGAGCGCAATCCCGCTTCCACATGCGCCAATGGCAAGCCCAATTGCTCGGCGGCTCGGGCCCCCGCCAAGGTCGATAAGGTGTCTCCGTGAACCACAACGGCCTCTGGTCGGCGTTCCCTAAAAAGCGAACACAAGGCTTCTGTGGCCCAATCGACGTTCCATTCGGACTCTTTGCCCGACACAATCCTCAAGGCCTCAGCCGCAGGAATGCCCAGTTCGTCGAAAAACCGCTGAGACATTCCAGGATCGTAGTGCTGCCCGGTATGGATGAGCCACTCCTCCAATTCCGGCTTTTGCCGAAGTGCACGAGATACTGCGGCCGCCTTGACAAATTGGGGACGCGCCCCGACAATATGGGCGATCAAAACCGGTTTCATGAGCGCATTTAGAGGACCGAACCTTCGTCTGCGAAGCTATAGTACGATCGATCTGCCAGCACTATGTGATCCAGGACCTTGATGTCCATCCATTCCGCTGCTTCCTTGATTTTGCGCGTAAGACGAACGTCCGCCTCACTCGGCTTGAGCGCACCACTCGGGTGGTTGTGGGCCAGTAAGATGCCTGACGATCGGCACTCAAGGGCGTGCCTCAGAATGATGCGCACGTCGGCTACGGTGCCATTCAACCCTCCCTGGCTGAT
The DNA here is from genome assembly GCA_016125155.1 of bacterium. Classification (GTDB taxonomy): domain Bacteria; phylum Bacteroidota; class Bacteroidia; order Flavobacteriales; family Schleiferiaceae; genus WGMI01. The sequence goes on along the minus strand of WGMI01000027.1, from coordinate 951 downwards.
GCGTACCGTGCGAATGGGTCGGTTGGCGGTATTGAGGTAGGCACACCAAAACTCTTCGTGGGGCAGGTCTTCAAAGTGCGGAAAAAAATGGGCGAAGGCGTCCTTGCTGCCGGTAATCGGCTGTCGGGAATCGCCCACGCCCAACCCACGTCTGCGTCCCAGCTCCAACGCTGCTGAAAGCAATACGGCTTTGGCACTTCCGATTCCCTCGTAGGCCGTCAGTTCGACAATGCCCAGACTTCCAAGTTGGACTAGATTGTTCTGACAATCCGACAGCAACTTCCGTGCAATATCGAGGGCCGAGTACCTCGGGGTTCCAGTATTGATCAGCAAAGCAAGAAGCTCCACGTCCGTAAGCACCGACCGACCCGATTGAAGCAGCTTCTCGCGTGGGCGATCCGATTCGGCCAGAAGCCGGAGCGGAAAGTGGACGTGACTCATGGGATTTGTTTGTACAAAAGTGAATCCTGCCTAATGAATAATGAGCGTACATTCTTTCTTTTTTTTAAACGGGAACGTTCGGAATCCGCAGGCAAAGACCTCAACGGTTGTTGAAAAAGACATCGAGACTGCCCTGTATAAGTCGACCTTCATCGAATGTTACTATGGGACGGAACGAAAGGAAAGTAATAAATAATTGTAAGCAATATTCGTGTAATTGAACATAAAAAGAGACCCTCTTTTTGGGTTCACCAGACAGTTTTGCACTTCGCTTAGAACTTATCCGATAACTCGGAGAACTTAACACCTTCATGTCTAAAGCCCAATCTATTCAAAAAAACCGCCGCGCTTGGGGCGCGGCGGTTCCGGGGATCGCGGGGCGGAGGGTTCCGCCTTATTCGAGAATGACTTTCTGGCTTACGACGCCTTGGGCCGTCGAAACGCGCAGGGTGTAGACGCCCTTGCTCAGGTGGCCGAGCGAGAGTTTCACTTCGTTTTCGCCCACGTGTT
>WGMI01000009.1 GCA_016125155.1 bacterium | reverse complement strand
GTAGTCAGAATATCCCCCTATTCCAATGCTTTACAGAAAGATAACATTCGTCAAGATAACATTCGTTTGGGCAGCGCTCCTGTTCTGGGGCTGTCAAAAAAACAACCCCCAGTTTGTCGACACCACCTATCCCCTCGACGATATGCCCCCCGAACCAAAATTCAACCCGCTGGTAGCGGTCAGCGGTGGCAACTATCATTACAGAATGGCCATTGGCGAGGAAGAACGCATCCGCGCCGAATACCTCCACCCCGAGGCACTTTTGGTGAATCACTACGGCTTTGGCCCAATGCAAAGCGACCCCGTAAGCGATCTGCTCTTGGTGTATCCCGTCGGCGACCAAAATCAAGACCCCTTGGCCTATGCCGCCGGACAACGCGTACCCTGCACCCAACTCAGCGCCGTGCTCGACACCCTCCAACAACGCGCCCCCGTGCTCGGCGTAAGCCACGCCATTCAAGACCTCGGCCCCGAATATCAGGTCGACCTGCGCATCGACTTTTTTCAAAACCACAGCAGCCCCCGCCTGTACGCCCAAACCTACCTGCTCATCGACGGACTCAAAGCCAGGAACATCCTCGAATGGCTGCCCGATGGAGAGTTTCGGCAGCTATCGACCCTGCCCCAACTCGAAGACAACTACGTATTCAACCAAACCGGAACGAGCAAATGGAAAGAACCCCGGGCTTTTATCGGCACCGCACCGCTCATTAAAAAAGACGAACCCTATTACCACCGCAACGTCTTTATGAAACAAGGGCTCAACCCCCAAGGATACGAACTCAACTTAGGTCAGAACCTCACCGAATTCAGCCAACAAAGCGACTTTTCCACCGGAACCCGCATGGGGACCTGGCGCAAGCCCCTGCGCTTTTTGCTCCCCAAACCCCTGGTTGACCCCATTTTGGATGTCGAAGGCTTTAGCGTGTTGAGCGTCGTCTGGGAAGTGCGCTATACCCTCACCGACACCCTTTATATTCCGCTCAATGCCACCCGAAGCCCTGTCGCGTTGTAGACCCGCATAGAGACCCGCAAAATTTTGCGGGTCTACCCAACGCCATAAACCGGCGCCATGGCCCCACCCGTGGATACAACACCGCCCCCGTGCCGCGTGAGGGATTGCAGCGGAAATCGCCCGAAAGGGCATTGAAGCGAAAAGCCCGGCCCTGACACGCGCAGCGTCGTCAGGGACACGCCCAAAAAAAGCGCCCGCCTGAGGAGGCAAACGCGATATTCCCGACCTTGGCGCCCATGAAAACGCGTACGACCGAACCCGCCGCCCTCACCCTCGAAGAGCTCCGTCAAACCGTGCTGAACGACTATCGGTTGGCCTGCGAAAGCCGGGAAGCCAGTCTGTTGGGTCGGCGCGAAGTCCTGACTGGCAAGGCGAAATTCGGGATTTTCGGGGACGGAAAAGAACTCGCCCAACTGGCCTGGGCCAAGGTGTTTCGACCCGGCGATTTCCGCTCGGGCTACTACCGCGATCAAACCGTGATGTTCGCCACCGGAGCCCTGACGCTTGAGGGGTTTTTCGCCAGTTTGTACGCCGATACCGACCCCGAACGCGAGCCCGCGAGCGGAGGACGCCAAATGAATGGGCATTTTACCACCCACACTCTGGACGAAAACGGCGAATGGCTCGACCTTACCGCACAGGTCAATTCGAGTGCCGATATTTCACCTACGGCAGGTCAAATGCCGCGGTTGTTGGGATTGGCCCAGGCTTCCAAAATGTATCGAGAACTCGGGGCTTTTCCCGGTTCGGAGCGGTTTAGCCAAAATGGGTCCGAAATTGCGTGGGGTACGATTGGCAATGCCAGCACCTCCGAAGGACTGTTTTTCGAGGTCTTCAACGCGGCCGGGGTGCTGCAGGTGCCCCTGGTGATTTCGGTTTGGGACGACGACTACGGCATCTCGGTCCACAGCCGCCACCAGACGACCAAAGAAAACATTTCCGAAATCCTCAAAGGCTTTCAGCGCGATAGCCAAAAAGCGGGTTTCGAGATTATTACGGTTAAGGGTTGGGATTATGCGGGCTTGGTAGAGGCCTATGCCAAAGCGGAGCAAATTGCCCGCCACGAGCACGTTCCCGTGCTGGTGCACGTGCGCGAAATGACTCAGCCCCAAGGACATTCGACCAGCGGCAGCCACGAGCGCTACAAGAACGAGCAGCGGCTCAAATGGGAAACCGATTTCGACTGCATCAAGAAATTCGGGGAGTACATTGTTTCCCACGGATTGGCCGAGGCCGAAACCCTCGAAGCGGTGGCCCAAGAAGCCCGGCAGCGGGTCAAGGAAGCCAAAGATCAAGCGTGGAAGGCCTATTTGGCTCCGATTGCCGCGGAACGCGATGCCGTGGTTGGGTGGATCGAGGCATTGGGGCGGACCGACGACGGCTTGCTCTCCGCACTCAAGGCACTCAAGGCGAACAAAGAACCGCTCAGAAGGGAAATGCATTCTCTCGTACGCCGGGTTTTGTTGACCCAGACCGGTGCCGCGCATCCGGCGCTCGACGCGCTCCGAAATTGGAGGACGAGCGAAGCCGAAGTAAACCGCGATCGCTATTCGAGCTTCCTCCATAGCCAAAGCGCGCACAGTGCCCTGCGCATGGCCGAAGTAGCTCCGACTTATGCCGAAGACAGCCCGGTGGTCGATGCGCGGGTGGTGCTTCGCGACAACTTCGACCGCCTGCTCCAAACCCGCCCCGAAGTGTTGATTTTCGGCGAAGATTCGGGCAAAATTGGGGACGTCAATCAGGGATTGGAAGGACTGCAGGCCAAGCACGGCGAAGCGCGGGTTTCGGACACCGGCATTCGCGAAGCCAGCATTCTCGGTCAGGGCATAGGAATGTCGATGCGGGGGCTCAGACCCATCGCCGAAATCCAATACCTCGATTATCTGCTGTACGCCCTGCAGATTATGAGCGACGACTTGGCCACGGTGCAATACCGCAGCCGGGGGCGTCAAAAGGCTCCGGTGGTGGTGCGCACCCGCGGACACCGCCTCGAGGGCATCTGGCACAGCGGATCGCCCATGGGGGGCATTCTCCACCTGCTTCGGGGCGTGTACATCCTCGTTCCCCGCAACATGACCAAGGCAGCGGGTTTCTACAACACCCTGCTCGACAGCGACGAACCGGGATTGATCGTAGAATGCCTCAACGGCTATCGGTTGAAAGAGCGCATGCCGGCCAATTTGGCCGAAATCCGCACCCCGGTGGGCCAGGTGGAGATCCTCCAAACCGGAGCCGACATCACCGTATTGACCTACGGTTCCAACTGCCGGATTGCCCAGGAGGCGGCGGAATTTCTCGGCGCACACGGAATTGACATCGAACTGATCGACGCCCAATGCCTGTGGCCCTTTGATTTGGATGGCGCCACCGCCCGGAGCCTGCAAAAGACCAATCGGTTGGTGGTGTTCGACGAAGACGTGCCGGGAGGGGCCAGTGCGTATCTGCTCCAACAGGTGTTGGAAGAACAAGGCGGCTACCGCTGGCTCGACAGCCCGCCCCGCACCTTGACCGCCCAGGCGCACCGCCCTGCCTACGGATCGGATGGAGACTATTTCAGCAAACCCTCGGCCGAGGACCTTATCGAACTGTGCATTAACCTGATGCACGAAGCTGACCCGGGTCGTTTTCCGCTCCGGGCATGAGCGAACGCCCTGTGGCCCACCTCCACCGCAACCTGGTGGCAGGGGTACTCGAAGCCTTGAGCCTTAGTTTTGGTCAAGATCAATACGCCGACAAAGTCATCGAACGCTTGTTGCGCTCGAACAAATCCTGGGGCAGCCGAGACCGGGCTTTTGTGGCCGAACACACCTACACCATGGTGCGCTACTGGCGGCTGCTGTGGGCTTTGGAAGGCAGGGAACCCGATTTGAGCCGAAAGTCGCTGTGGCGGTTGTTTGCGAGTTATTGGCGGTGGAAAGGCCATGCCCTCCCGGATTGGGAGGTCTTCAACGGACTGGATCCCCGACCCATCGAACTCATTGAGGAACAATGGCCCCCGGCCATTCGAGCGTCGTTTCCCGACTGGCTGTGGATCCGGGGCGAGGATGCCTTTGGGGAGCGCTGGCCGTCCTTGGCCCAAGTCCTGAATACCCCTGCGCCCTTGGTGTTGAGGGTTAATACGTTGAAATGCAAGCTCGAACAAGCCCGGGAGCGGCTGGCCACCGAAGGGGTGGTCTCGGAACCCATGCCCGATCAACCCGACGGATTGAGGATAGAAGAGCGGAGCAATGTCTTTCGGCTCGAGAGCTTTAAAGACGGTTGGTTCGAGGTGCAAGATGGTGGCTCTCAGCGCATTGCCCCTTATCTGAGGGCAGAACCCGGGATGCGGGTGGTCGATGCCTGTGCCGGAGCCGGAGGCAAGAGTTTGCACCTCGCTGCCTTGCTTGAAAACAAAGGCCAAATCGTTTCGCTCGACATCGAGGCATGGAAGCTCGAAGAACTGCGCAAACGCGCGCGCAGAGCGGGTGCCGACAACATCGAAGTGCGCCCCATCGACAGTGCCAAGACCATCAAACGCCTCGAAAACTCGGCCGATCGCCTGCTTCTGGACGTCCCCTGCAGTGGTACCGGCGTGCTCAAGCGCAATCCGGACACCAAATGGAAGCTGCGGGAAGACATGCTGGGGCGCATTGTCGAAACCCAAACCGAGCTGCTCGACCGCTACAGCACCATGCTGAAAAAAGGGGGAGAAATGGTCTACGCGACCTGCAGCATTTTGCCCGAAGAAAACGAGGCTGCGGTCGAGGGGTTTGCGCTCCGGAATCCCGAATTTCGATTGCTCGAAATGGAGCGCGTCGAACCCAACAACGCGGGTTCCGATGGCTTTTTTATGGCGAGATTGCAGCGCTTATGAATCGCCCTACCACCGAATCGGCCCCCGAACACGATGCGCTCGAGACCAAGAGCACAGCCGACCTCATCGGGTTGATGCACGCAGCCGACCGCACCGTAGCCGATGCCGTAGGCGAATCGCTTCCCCAAATTGCCGTATTGGCCGAGGCGGTCTACCACCGTTTGGCCCATGGGGGGAGGCTGTTTTACATCGGAGCGGGTACTTCCGGTCGCTTGGGAATCCTCGATGCGTCCGAATGTCCACCCACTTTCGGAGTACCCTCTGAATGGGTGACCGGGATCATAGCCGGGGGGGATTCGGCCATCCGAAAAGCCGTAGAAGGAGCAGAAGACGACACCCGCCAGGCCATCGCAGATTTGCGCAGTGCCGGACTGGGTTCAGGCGATTTTGTCCTGGGCATTGCGGCTTCGGGAAAAACCCCCTACGTTTTGGGCGGCATTCTCGATTGCCGTAAGGAGGGCATTGCCACCGGAGGGCTGAGCTGCAATCCGGGGAGTTTGTTGTCCAAAGCCTGCGATTATGCCGTGGAAGTGTGCACCGGCGCCGAGGTGGTGGCCGGAAGCACGCGGATGAAGGCCGGAACCGCCACCAAAATGGTGTTGAATATGATCAGCACCAGTGTGATGATTCGTTTGGGGCGGGTCAAGGGCAACAAAATGGTCGATATGCAGCTCACCAATGCCAAACTGAACGATCGGGCCGAACAAATGTTGATGGAGGAACTCCGCATTGGCCGCAAACAGGCCAAGGAGTTGCTCCGAATCCACCAAAACGTCCGCAAAGCCATCGATGCCTATGTCCACCAACAAGGAAAAACTCGTTAAGGGTCTGTACATCCTCGGCTTTACCTTCCCCTTCGTCCTGGCAGGCCCCGCCATTTTTGCCTGGAAAGGAGCATCCGACTTTTCCGAAGGGCACTATCTATGGCCCATTGTTTCGATTGTGTGTATGTTGACAGCCGTAGGGTTGGGCATTTTCGGATTGCGCACCATTTTGGGGGCGTTTTTTGATCAAGACGCCAATTCCCATAATTGAAGCACCGATGCGTCCACTGCGGTATTGGAGACAGCGCTACGCATTCTTAATGGTTACCTTGGCGTCGGTAGCCCTCTTTCCGGCGCTCTCTCTGGTGTTTGGAGATTATTCGGAATGGGTATTCGCGCTGTGTTACCTCATGCTGATTGTTTCCTCCCTGTATTGGATCCAAGCCCATCCCCGAGAACGGTTGGTGGGATTTGCTCTGGCGACCTTGGCTTTTTTGAGCATAGTATTGCCCAATTTGATTCAGTGGATTTATCCGGATGTGCGAATTAAACTGCTGCTCAGCGTCTCGGCGATTGGATTTTTTAGCTATTTGATTTACACACTATTAAGAGAAATTCTGCGCTCCAATCGAACCACTGTGGGCGTCATTTACGGTTCGGTTGCCGGATACCTCACGTTGGGGCTGCTGGGCGCCTTTTGGATGCGTTTGATCGACGAAATTCATCCGGGCTCTTTTCATGCCGAACAAGAATCCCTTGCGCAATACGACTATGTTTATTTCAGTTTTGTTTCGATGACCACCACGGGGTTCGGAGACATCCTGCCACAAAATCCACCGGCCAAAGCGGTCGTGATGGTGGGCATTGTGTTGGGCCAGGTGTACCTGACCATTTTGATGGCCTTTTTGGTGGGTCGTTTTCTGAAAGAATCACAGCGGAAATAGCCCGAAGCTATTCTCCTCCCTGTTCTTTCGGAGTCACTTCAAAGCGCACCGCGGTAGTGCGGTCGATGCGCGCAATGGCCTTCACCATGCCGATAAAAGCCATGGGCAACGTCAAAACAGCCTTAAACATGGGCCATGTGTATAGCTTTCTGGGCAATGCCAAGAGCATGGACAATGCCAAGAGCGCTGCCAATTCCCACCAAAACCATGGCCAACCAAACACCGCATCGAGCAGACCCATCGGGAAGAGCAATCCCATCAGGAGCACCTTCGGAATGAGCGAGAGTTGCAAAACCTTATCGAAGTAGGCGCTATTGCCTTGGAACAGCTTGCGAAAGCCCTCCCAGAAGTGGCGTTTGAAAAAGTAAATCTGCACCCCCACCCAACGGGTGCGTTGTTGGGTGAAATTTTTCGAATTGCTCACCTTTTCGTCGAGCACCTTGTGACCGGGCAGGAATTCAACGTCAATGCCCGCTTCGGCCAGTTTGAGATCGATGAGTTTGTCCTCGCCCGACACATCGCGGATGTCGTTCATAATTTGGCGAAAGAGCCCAAACTCAAACCCCATTCCAGAGCCAATCAGGGCCGAAGGCAATCCCATTTTTCGGTGCCCGCTGCGGAAGAGCGAATTCCCGATTTCTTCGTTGGCCGAATCGAGGAGCGCAAAGGCTGTGTCTGTATTGCGGGCGGTGCGGTGCGCCTGTACAGCGCGGTAGCCGTTTTGAAGCGCATTCGAAACGCCTCGGAGAACGCCGGGTTCCATGAGGTTGTCTGCGTCGAGCACAAAAACAGCCTCGGGGGTGCCGGGCTGCTCTGCCAGATAAGTCAACCCGAGATTAAGGCTCTTGGCTTTGGTGCTCTGTTCAAACCGAACTTCGACCGCCTCGGCCCCCATTTGGCGCACCTGTTCGAGCGTATCGGGTTGAAACTGATCGGCCAAGACAACTACCCGAAACCGATCTGATGGATAGTCGTGCGCCAAGGCAGAACGCACCGTTTCCCGTATAATGCGGTCTTCTTTGTAGCCGGGGATCAAAATGGCCATCGAAAGCGGCTCCGCTTCAGGGTGATGGGTTCGGTACCCCAGGGCCGCTGCCGTGGCAAAGACGAGCAGGTACCCGACCTGAAACACCATTAAACCAAAAACCACCCCGTGAAGGCCATTCAGCAAGGCTGAAAAAAATTCGGGCATGGGGCGACGGGGCTAGGTAAACGGCTTTTATCGCCGCCGAAATTAGTCAATCCGCGGGTCCCTGCATCGGCCCATTTCGGAAAGAGTCTAGGGCCTGACCCAAATCAATTGGCGAAGCGCCCTGCCCGAGGCCGTTTGTACCGTGCATACAAAAGCGCCCCGGCAGTTCAAAGGCAAGGCAAATGGATCCAGCGTGGCTCCCTGTCGGGCGACCAGCCGACCACTCAAATCGGTCAGCATCCAGTCCGCCCGCTCCTCAACACCACCGTCCAAAGAGACCTCGTGTCCCGAAACGCGCAATCGCAAGGCCGAAGCCGCCGATTCGCCCAGACCAAAACCTTCGGGCAATAAGCCAAAGTCGCGCATCCGAACGACTCCATTGACAATGCGCACATAGGCCGTATCCGAGATATAACCCGGTGCACTGAGTGCCAAAACCAGATCGACCGAATCGAGTTGGGCGTATTTGAACCGACCGTCGACCCCGGCCGTCGACATGAACAGACCACCCAGTTCTTCGATTTGCGCAAACGCCAAAGGCTGACCGCTGAGCGAATCGACCACCCGCCCGCGCAAAAAAGAAGCACGGCGATAGTCCGCATCGACAATCCAGAGTCCGGTTTGAATATCCGAAACCAGAATATGGCCCGAAGGAAGCCACGGATACGCCCCCCAGGCTCCGTTGAATCCGGTTCCCGAAAACTGGGGCGAAGTATCGTACCGACCGACTTCGACCAGCATATCGGGCTGACTCGCATCCACGATCTGCACCCCGGCCGTGTAATAGCTGGTCACTAAATAATCATCGAAATAGTGCACATTGTGCGGGATGGTACTCGGATCGGTGCTCGTCTTGATGCGGTCTACCTCGGTGATGTTCTGTAAGTCGGTCACATCATAGGCCCCGACAAAGGCCGCGCTCACCTCGTCTGTGGTGAATACGTAGCGGTTGTCGTCGCTCATCCAGGCGTTGTGGGTAAACTGATTCGGCGTGAATTGGGTCGCCCATACCTGCGGCTGGGCCTTATTGGTCACATCGATGACTGACAAGAACCCATTGAACACCGCGCTGCCCCACAGCGTATCGCCCCGAACCACCCCGTCGTGCAGGTAATATTGATCAAACATGCCCAGATAGACCGGATTCCACGGGTCGGGATTCAAATCGAAGATCAAGGCGCCTCCATTGCCCACATTGGCGCCAAAAATGTAGCAAATGCCGTTTTCGTCAATGTACAGATTGTGGGCGGTGTTTAAGGTATCAAATCCCCCTCCGGGCAAGGGAATACCGGGGCGGATGTATTTGTGCCGTACCACGCCGGGCAGACCCACGCTGTCCATATCGACGAGCAAGAGGCCCGAAGCCGGGACACTCGGGTTCGAGACCAAATCGTGGGTGGTATAGGCGTAGTGCTGCCAGGTCTTCATATCGCGCCAAACGCTCGGCGCTCCGGGTATGCGCTCTTTCTCTATGGGATTCGTGGGGTCGGTAACCTCCACAATCGAAAGGGCGCTTCTCAAACCGATCAGGGCGTATTCCTTTCCGTCCGCGGCATAGCCCCAGACATCGGAGGCCTCTGGGGTATAGTCGAGGTGGCCGAGGGCAGAGCAATTCAAACTGTCGGTTGACTGGGCCCCAACAGCTGCAGAAAACGCGAGCGCGAAGGACAACAAAAAAGGGGGGTGGTTCACGTCTGGAGGTTGAAGTTGACTACAGCATTACGCTGAAAATAGACCGGGGGTTAAAAATCGAGCACTATTTGCCCATCGTCTTCGAGCGAAACCGAATCCTGGAGGGACAAATCGACCGCTCCGGCGGCTTTGGCCTCGGGTTCTGAAAGCGTCTCGGGTTCGGGCTCAAGCTCAGGTTCAGGTTCGGGCAGGCACAACTCGATCGAGGCGGGCAAGACGGCAGACAGTTGATTGCCCAAGGCCTTGAGTCCTTTAACCCCGACAAAATCGTCGAGCGGAATTTGAAGCGGTTCCTTGGGGGGCTTGCCCGGGGCTTGTTCAAAGTGGAGTACGAGTTCGGCACCATTGGTGTAGAGCGCATACAAGATCCGGGTATCGGGGTGTTCGCTCACAATGCGCTCGGGTTTGGCGGTGGTTTCCGGCAGAAACCGCTTGGCGAAATAGCGCTGTTTGATCCCGTCGAAATACACCAAAGCACAAGGCTGTTCGGGCAGAACTCTTTCGAGCAACACCCCATCGGGATCGAGGTGGACCGACAAATCGGGGACAAAACAGCGGTAGCGCCCGTCCTTGCAGAGCTCCATCAACAAATCTTCGGGTCCAAAGCTGCCGAGCAACCGTCCTCTTCCGTCCATATTGAGCCGGAGCACGCTTTCGTCGAACCAGATTTTGCGCGCACCCAGGGTGGAAATCCCTTGTTGTCGCAATTCGATTTTGCGCACGGGATAGCGGGTTACAAGGTTCCCTTTCGAATTCCGGGAACGCACCGCCATCTCGGCAAAATCAAACTCAATCTTGGGCTTGCGCAGATTCTTCGCGGCTTTGAGGTGGATGAGCACCTGTTCCGCCTCTCCATTCGGATTGACGGTCAGGTACAAAATCTTGCTCTTGGGATGCCCTTGGGTCAGGTCGTACTCTTTGTCGCGGGTCACCCCGGTAACGGCAAAGCGCTTGACAAACGACCGCTGGCTGAGCCCGTCGTAGTAGATGAGATTGTAGACCGTGCGCTCGTCGCCTTTTCGGTAGACCCCGACGTGGAGAATGTCGTTCCCGGCAAACGTCTTTTGATCCACTTTGAAGATTTTCATCTTGCCGTCGGCGCAGATCACGATGATGTCGTCGAGGTCGGAACACTCTCCGACATATTCGTCTTTTTTGAGCCCCATCCCCACAAACCCCTCGGCCCGGTTTACGTAGAGCTTGGCGTTGGCCATGGCCACCTCGGTCGCTTTGATGCCGTCGAAGCGCCGAATCTCGGTCTTACGCGGATGGAGAGGACCGTACTTGCGCTGCAGCGCGCGAAACCAGTCGATGGTATAGCGGGTCAGCTCGCTCAAATCCCTGCGCAGGGCTTCCATATCGCCCTCGAGCTTGAGCAGGTGTTCGTCGGCCTTGGTCGAATCGAACTTCGAAATGCGCTTGATGCGGATTTCTGTCAGCTTGACGATATCGTCTTCGGTCACGGCCCTGAGCAGCCCGTCGATATGGGGTTCGAGCCCGATGCGGATGCGGCTGAGCACGGCCTCCCAGGTCTCGGCTTCTTCGATTTCGCGGTAGACCTTGTGTTCGATGAAGATGCGCTCCAAACTCGCAAAGTGCCATTGTTCGCCGAGTTCTTCGAGCCGGAGTTCCAAATCGCGCCTGAGCAGTTCCCGGGTGTGTTCTACGCTCCGCTTTAAGACCTCGCTCACCCCGATAAACTCGGGTCGGTCTTCGTGAATGACGCAGCACAGGGGCGATATCGACACCTCGCAGTCGGTAAAGGCGTAGAGCGCATCGATGGTCTTGTCGGGTGAAACCCCCGGGGGCAAATGGATGAGGATTTCGGCGTTTTCGGCTGTGTTGTCCTCGATTTTGCGGATTTTGATCTTGCCTTTGTCGTTGGCCTTGAGGATGCTCTCGATGAGCGAACCCGTATTGGTGCCAAAGGGAATTTCTGAGATTTGAAGCGTTCGGTTGCCGAGGTCAGAAATCCGGGCGCGAACCCGAATCCGTCCGCCTCTCAGCCCGTCCTGGTATTGTTCCACATCCACCCAGCCCCCAGTGGCAAAGTCGGGACAGAGCACAAAGGGTCGTTCTTCGAGCACAGCCACGGCTGCATCGCACAACTCGTTGAAGTTGTGGGGCAAAATCCGGGTAGAAAGCCCTACAGCAATGCCCTCTACGCCTTGGGCGAGCAGCAATGGAAACCGAACGGGCAAGCTGAGCGGTTCTTTGCCCCTGCCGTCGTAGGAAGCCTGCCATTGGGTAACCCTTGGGTTGTAGACCACCTCGAGTGCAAAAGGGGTCAAACGGGCTTCGATGTAGCGAGGGGCGGCGGCCGAATCGCCCGTCAACACATTGCCCCAGTTCCCTTGACAGTCTATGAGCAGGTCCTTCTGCCCCAGCTGCACCAAGGCATCTCCGATCGAAGCGTCCCCGTGCGGATGATACTTCATGGTGTGCCCAATCACATTGGCCACCTTGTGGTAGCGACCATCGTGGAGTTCGTCGAGGGCATGGAGTAACCTTCGCTGAACGGGTTTGAGCCCATCGTCGAGCAAGGGGACCGCGCGTTCTAGGATGACATAAGAGGCATAGTCGAGAAAATAGTCCTGATACATTCCCGACACCTTGACCACCCGGCTATGGGGGGTCTCGGAACCGGGCTCACTGCTCATGCTCATCGGATGCGGTATTGCGGAGCTCTGCATTGCGCTTGAGGACGCCCCTCAGCGATCGCTCCACGTCGCGAAGTTCGGTCCGTTTAAGGTAGGATGCCGGAATTCGGACTTTTTTATAATGGTCTTCTTTGCTGTCGATAATCAGGGTGATGGTGCGTTTGAGCGGAGCGCGCTGGATGGAGAAGTCGCGGAGTTTGCGCTTGGGGAACTCGGTATGCCGTACAAAAACCGAAGAAAAGGGCTGTAAAAAAGGCTCCTTGGCCGTCAAAATCAGTACTTCGCCATCGCTGTCGAAGTCGAAGACCGGCAAGCCCCGATACATCAGCAAAAACATCAAGGCAAAGGCCAGGAGCGATACCCATTTCCAGACGCTCAACGACCCCTCTACATTCATCAACACAAATCCCGACAACAGCGATACCAAAATGAGCAGGTAGTTCAGTTGCAGCCGATGATAACGAGATCGCGTATTGATTCTCATCCCACTTCTTCTTCAATCAAATCTTTTTCTACGCGCAGGTTGCCGATGATGTACGCCTGGCGTTCGGGGCTGTTCTTCCCCATATAAAATTCGAGAATTTGCTCGATGGTTTGGTCTTTCGACAACAATACGGGTTCGAGCCGAATTTCGGGGCCGATGAAGTGCTTGAATTCGTCGGGCGAAATCTCGCCCAACCCCTTAAACCGGGTGATTTCGCTCTTGGCACCCAGCGCCAGCAAGGCGGCCCGTTTTTCTTCTTCCGAATAACAATACCGCGTCTCTTTGCGGTTGCGCACCCGAAACAGCGGGGTTTGAAGAATGTGCAAATGTCCTTCTTTGACCAATTCGGGGAAAAATTGCAGAAAGAAGGTGAGCAAAAGTAAGCGGATGTGCATCCCGTCTACGTCGGCATCGGTGGCCACCACCACGTTGTTGTAGCGCAGGGTTTCCAGACCGTCTTCGATGTCGAGGGCCGATTGCAGCAGATTGAATTCTTCGTTTTCGTACACCACCTTTTTGCTCAGCCCATAGCAATTGAGCGGTTTGCCCTTGAGGCTGAACACGGCCTGGGTGTTGACATCCCTCGATTTGGTAATCGACCCCGAGGCCGAATCGCCCTCGGTGATAAACAAGGTGGTGTCGAGTCGACGTTCGTGTTTGCTGTCTGTATAGTGCACCCGGCAATCGCGGAGCTTGCGGTTGTGCAGGCTGGCTTTTTTGGCGCGCTCCCGGGCGAGTTTTTGGATTCCCGCCAGGTCTTTGCGCTCGCGCTCGGCCCGGAGAATTTTGCGCAAAATGGCCTCGGCCGTATCGGGCTCGCGGTGGAGATAGTTGTCGAGGTGGGTCTTGACAAAATCGACGACAAAGGTGCGCACGGTCACCAGCCCTGGCCCCATTTCGTTCGACCCCAACTTGGTCTTGGTCTGAGACTCGAAAACGGGTTCGATGACCTTGAGACTGATGGCGGCCACCACGCTTTGCCGAATGTCCGCGGCTTCAAAGTTTTTGTTGTAGAATTCGCGGAGTGTTTTGACCAGGGCTTCGCGAAACGCGGCCTGGTGCGTCCCGCCCTGAGTGGTGTGCTGCCCGTTGACAAAGCTGTGGTATTGTTCGCTTTGAGACCGATCGCTGTGGGTAAGGGCAATTTCGATGTCTTCTCCTTTGAGGTGCACAATAGGGTGCACAATCGGTCCGTCGAGCTGGTCCTCGAGCAAGTCTTTCAACCCGTGTTCTGAGACAAACTTTTGCCCATTGAAGACGATGGTGAGGCCAGTATTGAGGTAGGCGTAAAAACGCAACATCCGCTCGATGTACTCGTCGAGAAAGCGGTAGTTGCGAAAGATCTGGGGATCGGGAGAAAACACCACTTCGGTGCCTTGCTTGAGCGCCGTGGATTCGGGTTGGGTGCTGTCGATCAGTTCGCCGCGTTCGAAGCGGGCCGATCGGGTCATTCCTTCGCGAAAAGCCTTGACCTCAAAGGTTTGACTCAAGGCGTTGACGGCTTTTAGACCGACCCCGTTGAGCCCTACCGACTTCTTAAAGGCCTGGCTGTCGTATTTGGCGCCCGTATTGATCTTGGACACCACGTCTTCGAGCTTGCCGAGCGGGATGCCGCGTCCGTAGTCGCGCACCCGCACCGTGGTTTCGTCGATGGTGAGCTCGATGCTCCGCCCGTTGCCCATCACAAATTCGTCGATGGAGTTGTCGATCACCTCTTTGATGAGGATGTAGATGCCGTCGTCGGGCGAAGTGCCGTCCCCGAGTTTACCGATGTACATCCCCGGCCTCAGCCGTATGTGTTCTTTCCAGTCGAGCGACCGGATGCTCTCTTCGTTGTAGTTCGTCATGGAAAGGCAAAATTTAGCCCAAACACGGACGGTTTAACCGGATCGGGATAGGGGTTTATGAACAACTTCTGCGCACGTGCACCATCGGGGCAAACCCCATCGTCCTACCCGAACCTGAGGAGTTTAACCCTAAGAATACCGGCGCTTCGTCGGGGGTTGCCCTCGCCCCTCAGACGTTGAAGCGGAAGTGCATTACGTCTCCGTCCTTGACAATGTATTCCTTGCCTTCCACGCGAAGCTTACCGGCCTCTTTGACAGCCGCTTCGCTTCCGTACTTGACGTAATCCTCGAACCCGATCACCTCGGCCCGGATAAAGCCTTTTTCAAAATCGCTGTGGATCACTCCCGCGGCCTTGGGAGCGGTGTCGCCTTTGTAGATGGTCCAGGCGCGGACTTCCTTTTCGCCGGCCGTAAAATAGGTCTGCAAATTGAGCAGTTCGTAGGCCATTCGGATCAACCGGTTGACCCCGGGCTCTTCGAGGCCTATTTCGCTCAAAAACAATTGTTTTTCCTCGTAGGTCTCGAGTTCCGCGATATCGGCTTCGGTGGCCACGGCGAGCATGAGGACGGGGGCTTTTTCGGCAACGACGGCTTCGCGGACCGCGGTTACATAGGCATTGCCCGAAGCTGCCGAGGCTTCATCGACGTTGCAGACGTAGAGGACGGGTTTGGAGGTGAGCAATTGGAATTCCTCGACGCCCAGGGCCTCGTCGGCGGTCAGGTCCATCGAACGGAGGTTGCGTCCTTGCTCGAGGTGGGTTTTGCAGCGCTTGAGCAGATCGACTTCTTTTTGCGCGTCTTTGTTTCCGGCTTTCGCGGCACGGCTGGCTTTGTCGAGGCGTTTCTCGATGCTTTCGAGGTCTTTGAACTGGAGTTCGGTGTCGATGATGTCCTTATCGCGCACGGGGTCTACGCCCCCTTCGACGTGGGTGATGTTGTCGTTGTCGAAACACCGCAACACATGAAGAATGGCATTGGTTTCCCGGATGTTGCCGAGAAACTGATTGCCGAGTCCCTCTCCTTTGCTCGCGCCTTTGACCAGTCCGGCGATGTCGACAATTTCGACATTGGCGGGCAGAACTCGCTGGGGCTTTACGAGGCGTTCGAGTTCGGCGAGCCGATCGTCGGGTACAATGACGGTGCCGATGTTGGGCTCAATGGTACAAAAGGGAAAGTTGGCCGCATGGGCCTTGGCGTTCGACAGGCAGTTGAACAGGGTAGATTTGCCAACATTGGGCAGTCCGACGATTCCGCATTTCATGGGCGCGAAGGTAGTTTCCAGAAGGGCCTTTGCGGGTGGATTGTGATGAGCCGTTGTACCTTTCTACCGATTATCCAAATTGAACAACCACCATGGAAAACACCCATCACAGCACGACCCAAAAATTGAAAGAGGCAGCTCAGCAGAGCGGTCAAGAAGTGCGCGAAATGCTCGCCAAACTGCACGCTACAGCCGAACAAAAAGGGGGCGAATTGAGCGCCAAGGCGAAGGAATTGCTCGCGGAATTGGAAGAAAAGGCGGGCGAATTAACCGACGACACCAAAGAGTGGACGGATAAGGCGCTGGCCGAAAGCGGAAAGGCCTTTGACCGCATCGCCCTCAATGCCAAAAAGATGTGGGCTGAACTGGACGAGAACACTGAAGGACTCCAGCAAGGCGCTCAGAGTTTCTGGGCCAAGACCAAGGCCTTTGCCGCCGACAAATGGGGCGACCTGCGCGAAGCCTTGGATATGGATGAGGAAGATCAGAACGAAACGAAGTCGTAATCTTTAGAAGGATTGCAAAGTCATGGCACGGGCCTCCCGGCTCGTGCCATTCATTCTGTATTTCAATCCCGATGACCCACCCCATTTACCCCTGTTTGTGGTTCGATGGACAAGCTCAGGAAGCGGTTGATTTCTACTGCAGCGTGTTTCGCGATTCCCATAAGGTGTCCGAAGACCCAATGATACTGGTGTTCGAACTCAATGGAGCGCGGTTTATGGCGCTCAACAGCCGCACTTCCTATCGCTTTAGCCCAGCACATTCCCTTGTGGTGACGTGCGATAGCCAAGAGGAGATTGACTATTACTGGGAAATACTGGGCACAGGAGGGGTGTACAACCGCTGCGGTTGGCTCGACGATCGCTTTGGGGTTTCTTGGCAGATCGTGCCCTCCGTCCTCAGCGATTTGATGCGCGACCCGGTCACTGCCCCCAAAGTGGTAGAAGCCTTTCTCCGCATGACTAAGTTTGAAATCGCTCCCCTGCTTGAAGCAGCAGGAAAAGGAGGATGATCGTCGCGTAAAAGAGGGGGGCTTTCGGAAACAATACGGTTATCGCAGCGCCGCAAAAAACAGGCGAGATCAAGTTTCTTGTTTGATCGCTACTTTGGCGACCGTCATCAACATCCTTTTTCCGTCGTAACACCTTTCATGCTATGCTCGATCTCAATGATCTGAATCACGAACAACTCTTGGCAGTGGCGGACGACAGTCAGCGGCTGTTGATATTGGCTGGGGCTGGCAGTGGAAAGACCAAAACCCTTCTGCAGAAAATTGCCTACCTCATTGAAAAAAGAAAGGTGCCGGCATCGAAAATCCTAGCCATCACATTTACTCGGAATGCCTGTGATGAGATGGTAGATCGTCTAATTGAGCAGCAACCGGGTTATACAGGACATCTGGCTGAAATTTCTGATCGCCTCCTGAAATTCCCTGAGAAACGAACGCTTCGGAATAAGCGCAAAAAAGAAAGCACCATTCTGTCAGGGTTGCGAATCGAAACATTCCATGCTCTTTGCTATCAACTTCTGAGAAAGGGAATTACTCCAGATTTCGACAACCAATTCAAGATCCTGACGAATGAAAAGCCCGATCCTGAATTTGAGCCCTTCTCTGCCGTTAAAAAAAAGAAAGACTTGATTGTAGACGCGCTCAAAGTTCTGAGCCAGGACAACGACTATCGACTAAAATTTAAACGCTATCTCATAGACTACTTCGTGGATCGTATTGATCGACAAGAATACAAATCTGCAGAAGAACGAGCTGATTTTCGCTATACTACGTTGAATGGAACGCGGGTTCGAAGCAAATCCGAGGCATTCATTGCAGATTGGTTGTACCGTCACCAGATTGAATTCGAATACGAGCGACGGGTACACATTGATGGTCGAGACTATTATCCCGACTTCTATCTTCCTGCATCGGAACTGTACTTAGAACATACGAGTGATCTGAGCTCTCAAGAAGCCCAAAAAAGAGTAGTCTATCGTTGGGCCGGAATGCGCTGTGTGTACACCACTGAGGAGATGATGAAGGACCACCAAGTGATTCACCGGTATTTAGACGAAACGCTTCGCGATCGCCTCAATGCCCATTCAGAGCCGGTCCAAATCAGTATGGATCAAGAGTTTAAACCGTATCAAAAAGAACTCAAAGTTCTCTTAAAGCGAATGGAAGAGACCTTCGACAAAATCAAGTCATTTGGTCTCACCGTGGAAGAAATGCGTGCGCGAACTCAGAATGAGCCCCACGACCGTACGCGGTCCTTTTATGAGCTGGCTTTGCCCCTGTTTGAAGAAACCGAGCGGCAAATGAAAGACCACAGTTATCTTGACTTCAACGATTTGTTGATTTATACACTACAGCGTCTGGATGCAGATCCCTCCTGGACGGAACATTTGAGTTCAGGCATTGAGCACCTTCTCATAGACGAGTTTCAGGATGTCAACCACTTACAGATTCGACTCGTACAGAAATTGCTCGGCCCCAAGACCCATCTGTTCTGTGTAGGCGACGATTGGCAAAGTATTTATGGTTTTCGGGGTTCAGAAATGGACTACATCGTCCGCTTTGAGGAGCATTTCCCACCCGCCAAGGTCATTTCTCTGGTCAAGAACTACCGGAGTCATGTTCCGATTGTTGAAGCAAGCAGCGAGGTGATGAAGCGGAACAAGAATCAAGTCCAAAAGCACGTTGAATCGGCTATGGGGCCTGGGGAGAAAATCACGATTCATCTGGGCCGGAATCAGGAGGAGCTGGCGCTGTTCGCAGCTTCAGAAATCGAAAACCTCAAGGCCTCTGGCTACCATGACGAAGACATCTTGTTTCTCTATCGACGAACCATGCACTTTGACCCTTACCACGAATTCTTCCGGACGAATAAGATCAAAGTGAACGCCAAGACCATTCACGCTTCTAAGGGACTTGAAGCCAAAGTGGTCTTTTTGGTGGGGTTGAAACAAGGGACTTATGGTTTTCCTGACGATTGGTTGGGCGATCGCATTCACTGGTTGATTCATCCCAAGAATCCTGTCGAACTCCTTGAGGAAGAGCGCAGGCTTTTCTACGTAGCCCTAACCCGTGCCCGAGAGAGGGTTTATTTGCTCGGAGACGAATCTCAACCATCATCGTTCCTCGAAGAACTTCCCGCGGAATACATTCGGAGAACCGTCCATTGACTTGAGCCTTGTTGATCGGAGCAAGCTCCCGGCTCGTGCCATTTTTAAAAAAAACTCCCGGCTCGTGCCATCTTAAAAAAACATCTCTATTTCAGACAATTTCAGTAAACCCTCCATCCCCTTATACCGAGCAGCACTGCTGTATCTCCAATGCTCAGGCTTTTCCACAAACCCTCTTTCACCGGATTGTAGTGGATGTAATTCAGCACCCGAAAAAAAACATACTCCTTCCAGATTTCAATGGGTTGGTTGTCCTGTCGCCAAAATTGCCCCTTCCGAACATTGCTTTTATTCTCCGCGGCACGTTGGAACAATGCTAAGAGATAAGCTCTTCTACTTTCGCGAGGGTTGTTTTGAATCCTTTTCTGAATCGCATTCGATGTGTACGTTTTGATGGCCCGCATGATTTCTGATGGATCGTTTTCATCCGATCTGAAGATGAGGTGGGCGTGATTGGTCATGATGCACCAACCAAAGAGCTGCATTCCCTTGCGCTCCTGACAAAACCGAAGACTCTCAACAACTTCATCGAAATACAATTTCCGGGTAAAAACGTCAACCCAAAAGACAGTAGCAAAGCTGACGAAATAGATACCTGCGGGGTTTCTGAACTTGTATTTTCTGCTCATTATCGGAAAATCATCTTGGCACGAGCCGGGAGGCTCGCGCCAGCGGTTTAGTCAGTGGACGGAAATCATCCGTTTGTTAGGATGAAGCAAAACTGCTCAATAAATCAGATTAACTTTTGGTAACTTGTAATATTATTCTAACAAATAGAAACGTATTTCGTCTTAAGCAGCAATCTTGGCACGAGCCTCCCGGCTCGTGCCAACTCTACCCCTCTCTCTCCACAAACCGCACCCCATAACCCTCCAATTCTCTGAGCATAGGTTCATAGAACTCTCTGTGAATCGGCAGCAACACCCCGCGCTGGGTAATCTGGCCCGAGAGGATCAACCGGACGGCAATGCCCACCGGAAGCCCTACCGTTTGTGCCATGGCCGTGCGCTGATCGTCCAACCCTTCGTAGACCATGCTCGAAGTAAGCCGCTTGAGCACGCCGTTTTCGACGAAATCGAACAAATGGTGCATCACAATCATATCCCGTTCCCCCGGCTCCAACTTCCACTTTTCTTCGAGCTTTTTCTGCAAAATCTCGGCTGGCGATGCTTCTTCCAGCCCAATCGGCTCGTTCGAAAACAACCCCAACCATTCGAATTTATCCATGATGGGGTCGTCCTGGGCGATTCCCAAATAATGGCGAAACTTCAACTCCACACTATCCGTGGGGTGGTAGGCCAAAAACGTATTGGTAAACTGCCTCCAACTCATCGAGCACGAAGCCTCGATGCGGTACGAATCGTCCGTCATCCCCAGCTTGACAAACACATCCCAAGCCCGGCAAAAACCCGGGCGTCGCAACGTGCCCCGATAAATCGTCGGAATCGAATCCAACCCATACACCGAACGGTATCGGAGCGAATCCCGGTTCGCATACCCCTCAAAACGCCCGTACCCATCGACCTTAAAAAACTCGGTGCGCCGAAACACCTGGTGGTAGGGAATGTACTTGTACTGCCCTTCTTGAATAAACTTGACCGCGCCTCCAGCCCCTGCCAACACCACATTCCTCGGATTCCACGTGAATTTGTAGTTCCACGGATTGTTGTCGCTTGAAGGAGCCGGCAACCCCCCCGTAAACGATTCAAAACCGCGCATCTCGACACCCCGGGCGCGGAGCCGATCCAAAATTTGAACCGCACTTAAATGATCAATCCCCGGATCGACCCCAATTTCGTTGAGCAAGATCAACCCCTTGGCGCGGGCCTCGTCGTTCATGGACGCCATGACCGGAGGCAAATAGCTCGCCGTCACCATATGCTTGCTCTGAGCAATGCACTCTTTGGCCACATTCACATGCAGTTCGGCCGGCAGCATCGACACCACCAAATCGCACGCCGAAACAAGGCGTTTGAGTTGATCGACATTGCCCAACTCAAAGGCCACGGCCGATGCCCGCGGATGCCCTCCTGTCTTCCGCTCGGCCAATGCCACATCGCGGTCGGCCACGACCAAGGTGGCATCCATAGAGCCCGAATGCTCCAGCAAATATTCGATCAGACTTCCGGTGCTGCGGCCCGCACCAATCACGAGAATGCGCATGCGCAAAAGGAAAAGGAGGGTTAGAGCGCCCAAAGGTATGCGCAGCCCCAACATACCTTTGACCCCGAAGATGCCGAACCCCTCCATACTCTGCTTACATCCGCCGTTGCTCCACGCAGCAGCGCTGTGTCTCGGCATCCTAGGTCTAGCCGGCATCCTTCCGTCCCCGCTGCAAGCGCAAACCCCGAGCCCCGTTGGACTCAGCCTGAAAAGCGAAACCGGGCCCGTGGACTGGAGCGTTCGGTTGCCCAACGGCACTCTGCACGCTTGCCAAGATTGCGCCGCGACCGGCGTCGCCCTTCCCGATACAACACCGTGTAGGGTCACTGCAAAACGCGAGGGGGTTGTGCTCGCCGAACAGACCCTCCCCATGGCACCCGGCCACCAACATTATGTATTGACCCGGGAAGACGCACACCACCGATTGCGCTATCGCGGAGACGAAAAACCCCTCGAGCTCCGTCTCGTGGCTCCGGTACCTGCGGGCATGGCCACGAAAATGGCCTCCGTCTTGACCGTCCCTCCAACCGCCCCCCCTGTTGCACCGCCGACTCCCGCTGCTGCCTCCCTACCAGAAGAAACCCTTGGCGGGCAAGCTCCTACCCTGACTTCTCCGCCAAACCCTGTCGCGGGCATTGCGATGTCCCCCTCCGACCCCATCGAGCCAGTCTTGCCAAAAACGGAATCGACTAGAGCCTCGACCGCCGAGGGCGATCCGGCCCCATCTCCCTCGATCGAAGCACGCCCGGAGTTTCCGACCCTCTCGCTCGAATCCCTCTGCACTTTGGAACACCAATACGATCGACTCAAGGCCGCCGAGGCCTACGCGCATTCCAAAACATGCAGTCCCGACGAACTCAAAACCCTCCTCGGCTGCCTGGACCACGACTTCAGCAAACTCGAACTGCTCCGCCTTTTATTGCCTACCTACGCCCAAACACCGGGATTCTCAGAGCTCGGCAATACCTTAGAGTATCCTTGGACTCGGGCTGCTTTTCAAGAGACCTGGACCGAGTACGCCCCGAACTCGAGCGATCAACCTGACAAGCCCTAAACCCAAGTGCATGCCACGATTCTTTCGAAAACCCCTCGGCTGGGCCTCTTTTTTCGGAGGTACCGCGGTTATTTTGGGAGCGCTCGGCGCTCATGCCCTCGAGAGTCGATTGAGTCCGGACGCCTTAGACAGCTTTGAAACCGCCGTGCGCTATCAACTCTATCACGCGCTGGCACTGCTGGCACTGGGACTGTCGACCCGAGCCGATTCCTTCAAGTGGGTTTCAATGGGTTGGATCGTTGGAACCCTGTTGTTTTCCGGTTCGATCTATGGCCTCGTTTTTTCACCCCCCGCCGCGCCCCTTCGGGCTGTGCTTGGGCCGATTACACCTCTGGGGGGACTGGTGCTCATCGCCGGCTGGACTGTATTGCTCATGAAATCCATCGGTCCAAAGCGGGGCTCGCAGGAGGGCTGAGATGTTTATCGTGTACCTTTGCCCACCCTTTCAATTTACATCATTTCTATGAACGCACAGAATGGGATTCGTTCGGCCTCAGCCGATTTGTCGAAACTCGGCATCCAAGCTTCCGCGGAATTCTGGAACTCCGCCATTGCTGAACTCGAAAGCATTGCGCTCGAGGGCGGAATGGGACGCCGCGCTTCATCTGGCGCCCTGGCCGTAAACACTGGAGAGTTCACGGGTCGGTCTCCCAAAGACCGTTTTATTGTGAAGGACGAACTCACCGCCAATTCGGTGTGGTGGGGGGACATCAATATGCCCTTTGAGGGCGCCAAATTCGATGGCCTCGCCAACCAAATCGGAAGCTATTTGAGCGGAAAACCGGTCTATGTCCGCGATGTGTATGCCTGCGCCGATCCGGAGTATCGGCTGAAGATTCGGGTGATCATGGAACTTCCGTGGTCGAGCATTTTCGTCAACAATATGTTCTTGCGCCCATCGGTCGAAGAACTCGAAACTTTTGAACCCGACTGGGTGGTGCTGTGTGCCCCCGGTTTTCGCGCCAACCCGGCGGTTGACGGCACCCGTCAGCACAATTTTTCGATTCTGAACTTTGGACGGAAGATGATCCTTGTCGGAGGTTCGGCCTACACAGGCGAGATCAAGAAAGGTGTATTTTCTGCACTCAACTTCATTTTGCCCCATCAGCGCAACACCCTGAGCATGCACTGCTCGGCCAATTTGGGCGAAAAGGGCGACACCGCGGTCTTCTTTGGATTGTCGGGTACAGGCAAGACCACCCTCTCCGCCGACCCCAACCGCAAACTGATCGGAGACGACGAACACGGTTGGAGCGAAAACAATGTCATCTTCAACTTTGAAGGCGGTTGTTATGCCAAAGCCATCGATTTGAGCGAAGAAAAGGAGCCCGACATTTTCCGCGCCATCAAACAGGGAGCGCTACTCGAAAACGTCGTATTTAAACCCGGAACCGACGAAGTCGACTACACCGACTCTTCGATTACCGAAAATACCCGGGTGAGCTATCCCATCGAGCACATTCGCAACATCGCGGTGCCTTCCTTGGGACACAACCCCAAGAACATTTTCTTCTTGACGGCCGATGCCTTCGGGGTATTGCCCCCCATCAGCAAACTGACCCCGGGCCAGGCCATGTATCACTTTATTTCGGGCTATACCGCCAAGGTGGCTGGAACCGAAATGGGGGTTACCGAGCCTCAACCTTCGTTCTCTGCTTGCTTTGGCAAGGCTTTTATGCCCTTGCACCCAACGGTATACGGTGAAATGCTCGGGCGCAAAATGCGCGAGAATGGCGTCAACGTATGGCTCGTCAACACGGGCTGGTCGGGGGGAAGCTATGGTGTAGGAGCTCGAATGAAGCTCAGCTATACCCGCGCTATGATTACCGCAGCCCTCGAAGGTCAATTGACCGGGGTTGAGTTTACAGAGCATCCCATTTTTGGACTGTGGATACCAACGGCCTGCCCCAATGTTCCATCGGAGCTCTTAAACCCGCGCTCTACCTGGGCGGACAAGGAAGCGTACGACAAAACGGCCATCGATTTGGCCAACCGCTTCAACAAGAATTTCGAACAGTTTGCCTCGAATGCCAGCAACGAAATTCTCGCTGGGGGCCCAAAAGTAGGAGCTTTGGTCAAGTAATTAACCTTCTTCACGAATGCAAGCCGGCCCCTGAGCCGGCTTTCTTTTTGGGAAAAATTCTAAATATTGGAATTATTCCATTTTTCAACACTTCGTAACAACTTGAATTACAGAAGCCATTAACGCACTCCCAAGACTGGCACGAATTTTCCTGTGTCGTCCAAAAATTCTTTCTATGCACCGCACGATTCTCGGACTTGTATGCATTGCCACCTTGGCGGCTTGCGCACCCGAAAAAGAAGCCCTTTCCCCTCAAGCTGCGCAGGTCAACCAGAGCATCGAGATGTATGCCCCTGCCGGCTTTGATTGGAAAAATCACCAAGACTGCACCCTCGAGCTCAATGGCAACAAGGGTATGGTCGAAATCAACACCCTCGATGGCGCTGTAATTGCCCGGATGCTATGCACCGGAGGTCCCTGCGAACTGCGCTTCACAGTACCGAACCACATCAGAGAGGTCAGCGTCGCCTTCAACGGAGTGCGCACCCCCATGAACGTCCGTCCCCAAATGAAGTGGGCCCACTGAGCCGCGCTTCTTACCCATCACGCTTACAGCATTCCTACCCCATGAAGGCACTTTTTACCGCCACCGCTCTCTTTGTCGCTACCTTTTCGATGAACGCGACCAGCAGCCCCAATTGCAACAGCGGCTGCAAAACCACCTACAACAACCACGTGGGCAATTTGAACCTGCAGTTCAACTCGAACCAAAGCGGGGCCAACAAGACCTATTG
The DNA here is from genome assembly GCA_016125155.1 of bacterium. Taxonomy (GTDB): domain Bacteria; phylum Bacteroidota; class Bacteroidia; order Flavobacteriales; family Schleiferiaceae; genus WGMI01. The sequence continues at coordinate 14,749 of WGMI01000009.1, read as the reverse complement.
CATAACGGGCACCTTTAACGGCGCGCTCAATGTGCGCAACGCCAAGGTTCGGATTTGCGGCAATGCTACCATTACTTCCTGGACGTTCGACCAAAACAGCTCGGTAGAAATCACCAGCGGAGCTGTGGTTACAGTCCAGAACAGCGGAGGCATGAACTCCAACTCCAACTTCATCAAGAACTGGGGCAGCTTGACCTTTACCAATGGCTTTTCGCCCAACAACGATTTTTACAACTACGGCACCATAACCGTCAATGGAGGCGATCTGAACATCAACTCTGCTGCCGCCTACCACAACTACGGTAGCATTTCGGTCAACCAAGGCAGCTTCAACCACAACAGCCCTTGTGGTTTGAATTCGGGCAGCCTCTACGCCAGCAAAGACATCAAACTCAACGGCGGATCGGCCATGGTGAACTGCTGTTCGATGATTTCGGGCGAGGAGTTCCACATCAACATCCAATTCGAAAACAACGACTACGCCAAGGCGGGAACCAAGCTGTACATCAACGGAGGGTCCAAGCTCAAGCTCGATACCCAAGCCCAGATGACCGCGGCTGAACTCATCCTCAACGGAACGGTTCAGGGTTATGGCAGTTCCAATACCCTCAAGGTCACCGGACCCACTTTGGCCAATGGCGGAAACTCGATTACAGGACCCGTAGAAGCTTGTTTGGGTGGAACCATCAGCGGCACACCCACCTACAACAACGGTGCTACAGCTTCGTGCAGCAACACCATTCCGACCAGTGCCTGCAATCCAGAAGGTTTCAGCCCTCAACCCCAACCCGGCACCTGCGAATTGAGCAAGAGCAACGGAGGCGGTTTTACCACTTCGATTAAAAGCGTAGTCGACAATTGCGACAACACCTACACCATTGTGTTAAAACTCCAACACAATGGCTGCAGCGGAAACACCTGCAAAGCCCTATCGCACCTCAGCATCGAAGCGATTCCCGGAACCTACAGTGGCGCCACCTGGACCACCAAAAGCGGTACCGCCAGCTATGGATCGTATTCCAATGGCCCCAATTTGGGCGCTTCGACTCCTTTTCAAGGCTTCAAATTCGACAACACCTCGAATTTCGGCAGCGGAAAGGCGGGTATTGTGGAAATCAGCTATACCCTTACCTCGCTTCAAGCCCAGCGCGTTTCTGCCAAGGCCGGTACTGATAGCCAGATTGCGAGCTTCTCCGTGGCCGACTTTCAAGCCGTGATGAACTGCGCCAATACCGTCTGCCAACAGGCCCCCGACTCCGACAACGATGGTTGCGAAGACGCGGTGGACCAATACCCCAACGATCCGACTCGGTGCTACGATGTGTCGTACCCGAGCACGGGTGTGGCTACGCTGGCCTATGAAGATCTTTGGCCCGCTGCCGGCGACTACGATTTCAACGACCTCGTGCTCGATTACCGGTTTACGGCTGAATTGAGCAGCGCGAACGAAGTCAACGCCCTCGACGCTGTATTTGTGATCCGTGCTTTCGGGGCGGGCTTTCACAACGGCTTCGGCTTCCAATTTGCCAACCCCCAGTTCGATGGTTCGAACATGCAGGTTACTGGAACCGAAATCTCTACCCCGCTCGTGAACCTTGGCGCCAATGGATTGGAATTGGGTCAGAGCAAAGCCACCATCATCGTCTTTACCGACGCGTATGGCCAAATGCGCCACCCCGGCGTGGGTATTGGGGTCAATACCGAAACCAATATGCCCTATGTGCAGCCCGATACCATTCGGATGAGCATTGTGTTTACCAACAACAAACCCAGCATGGCTGACCTCGACCTGCCCAACTTCAATCCCTTCTTGATCGCCAAGCAGGACCGGGGCCGCGAGATTCACTTGCCTGGCTATGCTCCGACCGATTTGGCCGATCCGAGCTATTTCGGTCTGGGCGACGACGACTCCAACCCCGGAGCTGGACGGACGTACGTGACCGAAACCAATTTGCCCTGGGCCCTGCACCTGCCCGTTCGCTTTGATTATCCCACCGAGAAAACCGACATCGTTACAGCCCATCTGAAGTTTGCAGCTTGGGTGATGAGCGGAGGACTCAGCTTCCCCGATTGGTACCTCGATTTGCCCGGTTACCGCGACGCGGAGAATCTGTACTAAGCCTGGAAGGTGTTGTAACAGCGAAAAGGCTGTCTCTAAACAGGGGCAGCCTTTTTTGTTGACCGCCCATCGCTACGCTGTGCGGCTGGGCGTACCTTTCGTTCGCTGCCCTCCCAATGCGGCACCCCTCCCCCTATGGAACGCATCGCCCCGGACCTTGAGATTGTTGTGCCCGAAGTTTTGGCACACATGGAAGAGTTTCAAGACGTACCCCCGGAACAGCTCCAGTGGTTTCTCGACCACGGCCAGCGCTACGCCCTCGAGGCGGGCTCGTTTTTGTTTCAAAAAGGAGAAGAAGCCCGATGGATGCACCTGATCCTCCGTGGCAAAGTGGACGTCTATATGACCAATGCTGCGGGTAAAATTCCCGGGCGCATCCTCGAAGGCCCAACCCTAACGGGCGTCCTCCCTTTTTCCCGGCTCAAATTGACCAACGGCTATGGGGCATGCCTAGAGCGATGCGAAATGCTGTCGGTTCCCGCCGAGCGAATCCCCGAACTGGTCCGAACCCATTATGAATTGACCCGCAGTTTGGTGCATGCCATGACCGGACGGGTGCGTCAGTTTACCGAATTGGCGCTGCAAAACGAGAAAATGATGGCGCTTGGCAAGATGTCGGCGGGCCTGGCGCACGAATTGAACAATCCTGCAGCGGCCATTGCGCGCAGCAGCCAGACGCTGCTCGAACTGCAAAACCACCTCCTTCCCTTGCTCGGCCGATGGCAGGAACTCGACCTCGACGACGACGCAGGCATGTGCCTCATGGAACTGTTGCAACAACCCCTCCCAACCACCGAACCAGGCTTGCTGGCGCGCAGGCCATGGCGCTCTGCCCTCGAAGATCTCCTCGATGATTGGGGGAGCGAAGACTCCGGCACCCTGGCCGATTCCTTGGTCGACAGCGGGGTGGCCGTGGCTTCGGTCGAAAAACTCGGCGGAACGCTGCGCCCCAAAGAAGCCCTTGTACTGGTCGAAGGATTGGCGTTGTTGCTCGAAATGCGCCGACTGAGTTCAGAAGTGGGTATATCGGCTCGGAGAATCAGCGATTTGGTAGGCAGTGTAAAGCGCTATACCCATATGGATCGGGGGCTGGACCCGGTTGAAGTCGATGTGCACGAAACCCTTCGCGACACTTTGACTTTGCTCAACCACAAGGTGAAACAATCAGGCATTGCCTTTGGGGGCAATTACCTCGAAACGGGCCCCAAGGTTTGGGTACACCCCGGAGAATTGGGACAAATCTGGACCAATCTGCTCGACAACGCCATCGATGCACTCCATGGGCAACCCGATCCGAGGATTGGCATCAACAGCGCCGTCAAGGGCGAGCGCATCCGCGTGGAGATTGAAGACAACGGACCGGGCATTCCGTCAGAAGTAGCCTCAGAAATGTTCAAACCCTTTTTTACGACCAAAGAGGCGGGCAAAGGCACGGGGATGGGACTGGAAATCAGCCGGCAGATTGCTCAGAAAATGGGGGGCGAACTCGGGTTTATGTCCGAGTCAGGGCGAACCGTCTTTTACCTGGAAGCTCCTTTGGGTCGCCCATCGAAGTCTTGAAAGCGAACCAAGACGCGCAAAACGCGTGCATGGCTAGGATCGGCTGAACTAATTTAGACCCAATGCCCGAACGCAAACCCCTCATCGCCCTCGTAGACGACGATCCACAGGTACTCAAGGCCTTGCGCCGAGACCTCCGCGATCGGTACCGCGACCGCTACGAATTGCTCGACACCACCTCGGCCATAGAGGCCCTCGAAAGTCTGGACGAATTGCGCCGAAGCGGAGACGAGGTGGCCCTGTTTTTATCCGACCAACGCATGCCCGAAATGCTCGGGGTCGACTTTTTGGCCAAGGCCCGCAATGCGTATCCGCGCGCCAAACGCGTGCTGCTCACGGCCTACAGCGACACCGAAGCCGCCATCCGGGCCATCAATGAAGTCCAACTCGACTATTATTTGGTCAAGCCCTGGGACCCTCCCCAAGAGCGGTTGTACCCGGTACTCGACGAGTTGCTTGAAGATTGGGACGCGGCCTACATTCCTCCCTTTATGGGCATCCGAGTGGTAGGGCATGCGTTTTCGCCCAAAGCCCACGAAATCAAGTCGTTCTTAAGCGGAAATCTCTTCCCGTATCGCTGGTTCGACCTCGGCAAGGACCCCGAGGCCCAAACCCTGCTCGAAACCCACCCCCTCGAAGATCCCCGGTTTCCGATGGTCTTTCTCGAAGGGGGCGCCATCCTGCAAGACCCTGCCGTGGTCGAACTGGCCCAACAACTCGGGCTCCAGCCCAAGCCTGGGCACAGCACCTACGACGTGGCCATTATTGGCGCAGGTCCTGCTGGTTTGGCCGCCGCAGTCTACGGAGCTTCCGAGGGCCTGCAAACCGTCCTGATCGAGAAAAAAGCCCCAGGTGGGCAGGCAGGTACGAGTTCGCGCATCGAAAACTACCTAGGCTTCCCCACGGGTCTGAGCGGCAGCGAGTTGAGCCGACGTGCCGTGGCCCAAGCCACGCGTTTTGGCGTGGAGCTCATGAGTCCCAACCGGGTTCAATCGCTGGAACGGCAAGGCGACTACCACCGCCTCCACCTCGAAGACGGCAGTGCGCTCAATGCCCACAGTTTGGTGATTGCCACGGGCGTAGACTACCGACAACTCGAAGCCGCGGGGCTCGATCGGTTTCTGGGGGCCGGGGTGTATTATGGTGCGGCCAACACAGAGGCCAGCTCGTGCCGAGACGAAGATGTTTACGTAGTCGGAGGCGGAAACAGTGCGGGCCAAGCCGCGGTTTACCTGAGCAACTTCGCCAAAAAGGTGGGGATCGTCATCCGCAAACCCGATCTCACATCGACCATGTCGGCTTATTTGATCAAACAAATCGGGGAAATTCCGAACATCGAACTCATTCCGTACACCGAAGTGGTACAGGCTGAAGGCAACGACCGGCTCGAGCGCATCGAACTCGCGAACCGTCAGACAGGGGCAAAAGAATGGGTTTCGACCGCGGGGGTGTTTGTGTTCATTGGCGCCAAGCCCATTACAGACTGGCTGCCTGCAGAGATTCTCAAAGACGAACGCGGTTTTGTCCTCACGGGAAGAGACGTAGCCCAACACCCTATGTCCAAAACCCATTGGAAGCAAAACCGTGAGCCGTTTCTGCTTGAAACTTCGGTTCCGGGCATTTTTGCCGCGGGCGATGTGCGCTCAGGGGCGATGAATCGGGTGGCCTCGGCCGTAGGCGAGGGCTCCATGAGCATTGCCCTGATCCACCAGTACTTGGCCCAATTCTAAATCCTTCCCCTCGCTTAAAATGATCTTATACGAAACCAACCGCAATTGGTGGAATGACTTTCGGGAATTCCGAAAGAGCTATACCATGCAGCGCATTGCGCGGTTTGCTGGCCTATACGGTTTGATGGTCGGCATTCTGGCGATCTGCGATTTTTTCTTTGCCGAGGTCATTCCCGAACAGCCTATGGACGTAACTGTCTTTAGCTTGCTCGGGATCGTGCTTTCGATCTTATTGGTTTTCAGGACCAACTCGGCCTACGACCGCTGGTGGGAAGGCCGCATCCATTGGGGTGCGTTGGTGAACCACAGCCGCAACCTCTCCGTGATGGGCGCCACGTGCTTTCCCGAAGACGCCCGGCGCGAACGGCACGAACTGGCGGTGGGCATTGCCAACTTTAGCCTATCGCTCAAAGAACACCTGCGCAAGGGTGCGGTGCTCGACGAACTCATCGGGCTCGACCCCGAGTCGCGGAGGCGCTATGCCGAAGCCGAACACCTACCAGCCACGCTCTCTCTCGAACTGCATCGATTGGTCGAACGGGTCTACCGCCAAGGCGATATGACGGGCGAAGACGTCCTCAATTTCAAACCCCACCTTCAGGCTCTGCTCGACATTTGCGGGGCCTGCGAACGGATTCGGAAAACACCCATCCCTTTCTCGTACAGCATTTATTTGCGCTTTTTCATCTTGGCGTACAGCCTGATACTCCCCTTAGTCCTTGTTCCGCTCTATGGTTTTTGGTCGGTGCCCATCGGGGTATTGATTTTCTTCGCATTTGCGGGCATTCAGCTCATGGCCGAGGAAATAGAGGATCCGTTCGGGCTCGATTGCAACGATTTGCCCACGGGCGACATCGCCAAGACCATTGGCCGCAACGCCTTTGAATTGCTCGGAGTGGCCCTCGACGAACCTGCGGCTCCAAAGACGCACGAAGTCTATGAAAAGGTATTCTGACCCGTCGGAGTCGCTTTCTGAACGGTTTGCCCGGGTGCGTTCGGGCAGCAAAGCCATTGCCGCTCCGCTGAGCCCAGAAGATTGCCTTGTGCAACCCGCACTCTTTGCGAGTCCGGCCGCTTGGCACCTCGGTCATACCACCTGGTTTTTCGAACAGTTCATCCTGAGCGATCTCGTTGGCTACCAGCGGTATAATCCCGATTGGGACGTACTCTTCAACAGCTATTACGAAAGCCTGGGCGAGCGTGTAGCCCGCGACCGCAGAGGACTTCAAAGCCGGCCGGGACTTAACCGCATTCTCGATTTTAGGACCTACGTCGACACCGCCTTAATCGACGCCCTAGAACATCATCGCTTCTCGGAATCCCAACTACAACTGCTCGAACTCGGACTCAACCACGAAGAGCAGCACCAGGAATTGATGTGGTACGACCTCAAATACCTGCTCGGCGCACAGGCGCTGACCGAACCTTATGCCCGGAATTGCCATATCGACCAATTTGAAGCCGGTCCTTCGGGCTGGATCGAATGTGCAGAAGGGATAGCGGAAATTGGCTTTTCGGGGGAGGGCTTTACCTACGACAACGAAAGTCCACGGCACCGGCAATACCTGCCTGCGGGCCAACTGTCGACTTCTCTGGTCAGCAATCAGGATTATCTCGAATTCATCGATGCCGGGGGCTATCGCGACCCCCTTTTGTGGCACAGCGAAGGTTGGGCATGGCGACAGAGGGAATCCATCGAGCACCCGCTGTATTGGCGACCTGCCGGTGCCGAAGGATGGCAGCAATATCGGCTGTCTGGAGTCGGTGATTGGTCTGCCTCTGAGGCCGTTTCAGGAATTTCTTGGTTCGAAGCTGCGGCGTTTTGCCGCTGGGCCGGTTGGGATTTGCCCGCTGAAGGGGTGTGGGAAAGCGCCGTGCGCAAGGCCCCTGATGCGCTCAACACCGGGCAGCTGTGGGAGTTCACCGGTTCGGCCTATTTGCCCTATCCAGGCTACCGGGCTGCGAGCGATGCCGCGGGAGAATACAACGGCAAATTCATGGTCAACCAAATGGTGCTCAAGGGGGCTTCTCGGGCCACTCCACCGGGCCACAGCCGTCCGAGTTACCGCAATTTTTATGCACCCGAAATGCGCTGGATGTTTGCCGGCATTCGTCCATTTCGCTACCGCACAGAGCCATGAGTGATCGCGATCGCTTTCGGGAGGCCGTCATCGAAGGGTTGAGTTCGAGCCCTAAGGTGTTGCCATCGCGCTATTTCTATGACCCGGAAGGTGATAGACTCTTTCAGCAGATCATGGAGCTTCCGGGCTATTACCTCAGCCGGGCCGAACGCGACAATATGCCCGCGGTAGCCGAGGGCATCCGGGATTGGATGAGGCAAACCGCGCTCGATGTGGTCGATCTCGGGTCGGGCGATGGGCGCAAAACCGAGATCCTTCTCGAGGGGTTGCTCGGAGCACAATCCGATTTGCGCTACTTCCCGGTCGATATTTCGCCCAGCGTCCTCGAGCTTCAGTCCCAACGCTTGTTGGAGCGCTGGCCCGATTTAATCCTTCAACCCGTTGCTGCGGACTATCTCCGCTCTCCATGGGTGTTGCCCGAGGCTCCCGGCAAGCGATTGTTTTTGTTTTTGGGAAGCAATCTGGGGAATTTCACCGGCGAGGCCGAAGAGGCCCTTTTTGCCTTGCTGCGTCGGTTGTGCCGACCCGGAGACGGGGTTTTGCTCGGACTGGATCTGGCCAAACGACCCGAGCGCATCCTCGCGGCCTACAACGATCCTGAAGGGGTTACGGCCCGGTTCAACCTCAACCTCCTCGACCGCATCAACCGAGAGCTCGGGGGCGATTTTGACCGTTCGGCGTTCGTACACTGGCCCATCTACGACCCCATCGCTTTAGAAGCACGAAGCCATTTGGTCTGTGTGCGCCAGGCAGAATTTGGCCTCTCTGGCGGACCCCGCTTTTCTTTTGAAGCTTTTGAAGCCATCCACACCGAAACCAGCCGGAAATACAGTCTTGCACAAACCGAAAGAAAGGCTGGCCGCATGGGCTTTCTTCAAACCCGATCCTTTGTGCATCGCGATGCCGAAGGGGAAGCGATTTTTGCCGATTTGTTGTGGGAGCGCCCGACCCGCGAATACCAATCTTGAACGCTGTGAATACGCCAACTTCCCCGGCCTCGAAAAGCCCATGGTCACTAAAATGGACTCCTTGGGGTGTCCCCCTCGCCCTCAGCGCAGCGCTCTTGTGGATGCTGTTTCAGCTCAGCGCGCAAAAAATATACAGCCCCGACCTGGGCTTTCATTTGGCCGCCGATCGGTGGATGCAGCAGAATGGTGGGCTTCCTCCCCAGACCGACCCCTTTACCATTCTGGGCAAAGACCGCATTTATGTCGATTTACACTGGGGCTATCAAAAAGTGTTGGGTGCGGTTTACCGCATGGGGGGCTTTGAAGGGCTTTTCTGGATGCAATGGCTGCTGTTGTTGGCTGCGCTGGCTTGGGTTCTGATCCGATCCCGCACTGAAAAAGGGCATTGGCCTGCCGTTTTGCCCTTTTTGCTCTTGCTCGGGCTGCCCCTGCTGGGATCGGAACCCCGTCCGCACACCCTTTCTTGGGTGTTTCTCGGAGCCCTTCTCTGGGTGCTCGATCGGTTGTGGACCGGAAAATCGAAGCAGTGGTTTTGGATTCCTTTGATCGCTCTTTTTTGGGCCAATACGCACAGCTTGTACATCTTGGGATGGGTGGCTCAAATCGCGTATGTCGCAGGGGCCCGGTTCAAAGGACAACGGATTCCCCAACCGATGTGGATGGCCTTGGGGGGCACTGTTTTGGCCAGTGCTTTGACTCCCTACGGTCTGAGTGGATTGGGGTATCCGTGGGAGCAATTCGGGTTGATTTCTTCGGGATTGAAAAAGGAATACATCGGAGAATTTCAAAGTCCGCTTACCCTATCTGAGCTCAAAATCTACGGATGGGGGTATGTATTGTACCCGTTGTTCTGGGGCCAACTACTCGTGGCTTTGGCCGTAGTCTGCGCGGTATTTGAAGCGCGTTCCAAGCGGTACGAACACAGCTTGCTGCTGCTGGGCTTTGTCCTGATCTGGAGCCTGGGGGTCAAGAACTTTGGCTATTTCTTTTTTGCTGCCCTCCCGCTGATGGCCCGGAGTCTGGAGTCCCAGATCGCTCAAACCCAACAGGGATTTCTGCCTCGGTTGCTCAAGGGTGTTTCAGGTTCGATTGGATGGGGACTGATCGGCATAGGGGCCGTGTTGATTGGACGAAGCGCTCAAAACAACGGGTATGCACACGCCATCCGCTCTCCGCATACGCACGGTCTGGGGGCTGACAGCCTTCAACTCCCGCTTGGAGCGGCCGCCTTTATCGCCCAAAACGTCCCCGAGGCCCGCTTGATCAACCCGATCGATTTCGGGGGGACCTTCGATTTCTTTCAACCCCACCCGGTTCACATCGATGGAAGGATGGAGATTTGGAGCGACGCGGATTTTTCAACCTACGCGGCCAGTTTGAAAGACCCTGCCAAAGCCCGGCGTTATTTCGATCAATACCAACCCACTTTGGCGGCCTTTCCCTACCTCAAGAATACCGGTTGGTGGGCCTATTTGATCAATAACCCCGAATGGAAGTTGGTCTATGTCGACGGTCTGGCTGCAGTCTACGCCTTGCGCTCAGCGCATCCAGAGCTGGCCGAAAGATGGCCCGAACTACAGGGACCTCCGACCCAAGAGGCGATCTCGACAATGCACACTTTGAGCACCCAAGATCCTCCAGGACGCGCCGAGGCCTGGTTCCGCTCGCTGGGAAAGCCCTTGAATCAAGCCACCGATCAGGTGAATTTGAGCATGTTTTGGCTCAGCCGGGGCGAAGTGTCGCAAGGACTGCACCATATGATCGAATGCGCTCAAAACGCCGACGTCCCCCCTGCATCGGTGTTCGAGAATTGGACTGTATTGAAAAGGGAATTGAGCCGATAAGGCCTATTGCGCATTCGCCTTGCCCTCCAGCATCGGGACAAAGCGAAAACTCCCATGCTCGCTGCGCACAAATTCGGTTTCGCTTTGACGAACGAGCATCAGCATGCGCTGCTCTCCTTCCCCGCCCACGGGAATAATAAGCCGTCCCCCGATTTTGAGTTGGGCCAATAAGGCGTGTGGAACATCCAAAGCGGCGGCGGTAACCAATATGCGGTCAAAGGGGGCATAGGTCGGCAACCCTTGATGGCCGTCCCCAAATTTCAGGGTTGGGCGATAACCCATGGATTTCAGCAGCACCGAAGCCGAATCGAACAATTCCTTTTGGCGCTCTATCGAGTGCACCTTGAGCCCCATTTCGCAGAGTACGGCACATTGGTAGCCCGATCCCGTTCCGATTTCGAGCACCTTCATGCCCGGCGTCGCCTCGAGCCACTGGCTTTGCAATCCGACAGTAAGCGGCTGGCTGATGGTCTGGCCAGAAGCGATGGGAAAGGCCTTGTCTTGATAGGCATAATCTTCGAACGAAGAATCGAGGAACCAATGCCGGGGTACTTTTTGAATGGCCCGGAGCACGCGCTCGTCGGAAACCCCTTTGGAGCGCAGTTCTTCGGCCAACTGATTTCTCAGTCCCTGGTGTTTTAAGCTATCGGAACGCATGGTTCAAAGTTAGTGAAGCCCGATGCGCCCTATTTTTGCACCCCACCGATTCAAAGCCCATGTTGTCAACATCTCTTTCGGAACAACTCCGCGTCGGCGTGCTCGGTGCCGGACACTTGGGCAAGATCCATTTGCGCTGTCTCGGAGAACTGCCTGAACAGTACCATTTGGTCGGATTTTTCGACCCGAATCCCGAGCTATCGGCTCAGGTAGCGGCCGAGTCCGGACTGCATCGCTTCGAATCGATTGCCGATTTGATCGAGGCCGTAGACGTCGTCGACATCGTTACGCCCACCCTCTCGCACTACGACTGTGCCGTACAAGCGCTTGAACGAGGTCGGCATATCTTTATTGAAAAGCCGGTCACTCATACCCTAGAGGAAGCCCGGGACCTGCTCAGGCGCATCGAAAACACCCCGCTCAAAGTGCAGGTGGGGCATGTAGAACGCTTCAATCCTGCTTATGTAGAAGCGCGCAAATCGATTTTGAAGCCTCGGTTTATCGAGATTCATCGGTTGGCAGAGTTCAACCCCCGCGGTACCGATGTGCCCGTTGTCCTCGATTTGATGATCCACGACATCGACATTGTGCTCGATGCCGTTCAAAGTGAGCTCGTTGATGTGCGCGCCAACGGAGTGGCCGTGGTGAGTTCAAGCCCGGACATCGCCACGGCCCGTTTGGAATTTGCCAATGGGGCCGTGGCCAACCTAACGGCCAGCCGCATCAGCCTGAAAAACATGCGCAAGGCTCGCTTTTTCCAACAAGATGCCTATATCACGGTCGATTTTCTCAAAAAGGAAACCGAGTTTGTCCGCATGAAGGATGCACCGGCCGAACCGGATCCCTTTGCTATGGTGCTCGAACTCGGTGATGGTCAAAAACGGCAAATCGAATTCGAGCGGCCTTCGCTCGTTCAAACGAATGCCATACGCGATGAACTCCGCACTTTATCCGAAGCCATCAATAACGACACTGCACCCATCGTTTCCCTCAAAGACGGTTACCGCGCCCTCGAAGTGGCCCAAAACATCCTTTCAGAGGTGGAGCGCAATACCGCGATACGGGCTTGATGAAGCAGGAGGATGATTTGAGAAAGCCAACAACCATGCGGTTTTCGCTGTTCTGGATTGGACTCTGTTCCGGTTTGGCAGGGGTTGGGGGGTGTGCCAAGGACAGTTTTGTCGCCCGACGTGCGGCTTATCTCTCGATCGATTCGATTGGAATGGTCACCGATTATATTGCCGAAGGCACCGCTTCTCATCGGATCACGACCCTGTGGACCGAAGTCAACAATGAAAATCAAGGGGTGTACGAGCTGCCCGCACTGTTTCCGGTGTTGGTTGAAGGGACCCAGTCGATACGCTTCGATGCGGGCATCAACGAGAACGGCACCTCGAGCACGCGCAGCATTCATTCGTTTTTGGAGCCCATTTTGAGCAGCGCCGATTTTGCACCGGGGGATACCGTTCGGCTGGGAACGCTCAATACGCGTTACCGGTCGAATGCCACGGTGCTCAAAGTGGAAGATTTCGAGGGGGTTGGACTCAATCTGGTGGCGAGCACGCGCTCGGACACGCTGCTGTACCGCACCTCAGACAGCGCCTTGGTGTTTCCGTTTCCCGGAGAACCGGGCACCCAAAGTGGCGTGGCGTATCTGTCGGATGCCGATGTGCTCTTTGAAGTCCTGACTGCCGATGCATACTTTTTGCCTATCGCACAACCCGTTTTTTTAGAGCTCAACTATTGGACGGAAATCCCGCTTGTGGTCGGGTTAGAAATTCGAACCGCGGCGCAAACCATTCAGGCCAATACGGCCACCATCAATCCCAATTCGGGATGGAATAAAATCTACATCAATCTACAGAGCGAGGTTTCAGGCTATCCTGGTGCCATTGACTACAAGATTTTTCTCGGAGGATTGAACTTCGAAGGCCGGGGTGCAAAACGGGTATTGATCGACAATCTGAAGCTGGTGTTTTGAAGACAGTAAAAAGACCCGGACTTCAGCGATTCAAATACGTGCTCGGAGATGCCCTCTCCGCCTGGGCGGCCTATACGGGACTCTTTGTCTACCGCAAGGAAATCATAGAACAGAGCGCTGGGGTATTTTCGGTCGATCGCGTGCTTTCGGTGTTGGACGAGCGCTACCGGACGGGATCGATTTGGGTCATCCTGTTTTGGATCGCTCTTTCGTGGCTCACAGGCTTCTATGCCGAAGTCTACCGCCGTTCGCGAATTCGCGATTTGATCAACACATTCGCCCTGTCGATTGCCGGTTCGGTGGTCCTATTCTTTGCCCTAATTCTCGACGATTTCGTCGCTGATTTTCGCGACTACTACGCTTTGTTTGGACTCTATCTCGGGCTGCAATTCGGACTCACTGCCTCGGTACGCACCATTGTTACAACCTTTTCGGCCATTCGGATCAAAAACCGAGAAATCGGTTTCCCCACCTTAATTGTCGGGAGCAATCAAATGGCCGTCGATCTGTTCAATGAACTCGAGGGCGCGCGCAAATCAGCGGGTTTTCAGTTCGTCGGTTTTGCCAGCGTCAACAACAATTTGAAGTATTTGCTCGGACGCAATCTGCCGCATTTGGGCGAATACACCGAGCTTGAAACCATTTTGCGCGAGCACGGCATTGAAGAAGTCATCATTGCGATCGAAAGCCGAGAACACGACAAGCTTCAAGCCATTTTAAGCGTATTGAAGGTCTTTCCGGGCATCCGCATTCATATGGTACCAGACACCTACGACTTGATTTCGGGTCAGGTGCGCTTGGAGTCGTATGGAGCTCCGCTCATTGTGATCCGCCACGAACTGATGCCCCTCTGGCAAAGGGTGATTAAAAGAGCCCTGGACGTGGTTTTGTCGTTGCTGGGGGTAATCGTGCTCAGTCCATTTTTTCTATTTGGGGCCTTGATGGTGAAATTCAGCTCTCCTGGCCCCATTTTTTACCGACAAGAACGGGTCGGGATAAATGGCAAGACCTTTAAAATGATCAAGTTTCGTTCAATGTTTTCGAATGCCGAGAGCAACGGACCCCAGTTGAGCAGCGAAAACGACCCGCGCATCACGCCCTGGGGGAGGGTAATGAGAAGGCACCGTTTGGACGAACTGCCGCAGTTGTTCAATGTGCTCTGGGGCGAAATGTCCTTGGTGGGCCCGCGTCCGGAGCGCAAGTACTACATCGATCGAATCGTGGAAAAAGCCCCGCACTATCGGCATTTGTTGAAGGTAAAGCCCGGGCTGACAAGTTGGGGTATGGTGAAGTTTGGGTATGCTGAAAACGTAGAGGAAATGGTAGAGCGGTTGAAATACGATATTATCTACATCGAGAATATGAACATTATGAACGATCTTAAAATACTGATTTACACTATTTTGATTGTATTTCAAGGGAGAGGGAAGTAAGGATGGGGGATTGTCTGGGGATTTTGGGTTGGAGTCTAGAGTTTGCAGTTCTCAGCTCACAGAACCGAGTGAACAGTTAGGAGTTGAGAGTTCATAGTCAAGATTTTGCAGTTCGGAGTTCGTACGGAACAATTCGCTGATAGGGATACGGGTTACTGAAAACCGAGAACTGTCAACTGAATTCGGGATTCGGGATTCGGGATTCGGGATTCGGGATTCGGGATTCGGGATTCGGGATTCGGGATTCGGGATTCGGGATTCGGGATTCGGGATTCGGGATTCGGGATTCGGGATTCGGGATTCGGGATTCGGGATT
>WGMI01000010.1 GCA_016125155.1 bacterium | reverse complement strand
GGGTTCACGCAGAGTGTGCAGAGTGAGTTTCCATTGATTCAATATGAACGGCACTCAGAAATTTCCCATGAAAGACGGAAACAAGGTGGGTTGTTCAAACACTCTGCGGCCCCTGCGGGGGTCTTTGCGGCCTCTGCGAGAAAATTGGCGGTGAGAGACCGTGTTGCGGCCTCTGCAGGTGAGGATTTTATGCAATGCCACAGCGAAACTGTTGGACGCGGGCTTATCCATCGGTATTCCCTCCACTCAGAATCACGAGCACTGTTTGCGCTTGGAAGTATTCGGGATACCGAAAAAGGGCTGCCAAGGGCACCGCACACGAAGGTTCAACCACGATTTTTAGCGCTTGGTTGATCCACCGCAGCGCACCGAGAATTTCGGCATCGCTGACCCGGAGCACGCCTTTGAGCCGCGGTTGAAGCACTCCGAAGTTGCGGACGCCGATGCCCGTTCGGAGCCCATCGGCAATGGTCTGGGGGTCGATCATCGGGAGGCGTTGCCCCGCTACCATCGATCGGGCGGTATCGTCGGCCCCTTCCGGTTCTCCTGCCCACACCGCACAGTCGGGTGCGAAATATTCTGCAGCCAAGGCCGTTCCCGCCATCAGCCCACCCCCGCCTACGGGGGCCACAACGGCATGCGGTTCTTTCCCTTCCAACCGCATTTGCGACAACGCTTCCTGAAAGACCGTACTCTGCCCGGCAACAATCCGAAAATCGTCGAAAGGAGGAACCGCATGTGCCCCATGCATCTCGACCAACTGCTGCAAGGCGGCTTCTCGGGCTGCGGCAGTCGGGGCGCACAGCAGGATTTCGCCCCCGTATTCCCGCATGGCAGCCAGTTTGACCTGAGGGGCGTTGTTTGGCACGGCAATGTAGGCCTTGCGCCCGCTTTGTTGCGCCGCCCAGGCCAGCGCCTGACCGTGGTTGCCCGAAGAATGGGTCGCAACCGATTCGATTTCAGGTTCTAGGGTGCTGAGCGCAAACACCGCACCCCTCGCCTTAAACGAGCCCGTTTTCTGAAAATTCTCGCATTTGAACATCACGCAGCAACCCAGCGCCTCGTCGATGCGTCTGCTGCGCAGCAGCGGGGTGCGGTGCACAGAGCGTCCGACCACCTCGAGGGCCTCTTCGAGTTGAGCGCGGGTCGGAATGCGGTCAGGAAAAGTCATCGGAAGGGTCTCTAAAGTCCAGATCGGCCTTGAAAGGGGTGTGGGGATTCATCATTTGTGCCTGCAATTCCGCCAATTTGCACCCGAAATCATCGAGTACCGCACGCGGTATGAGCTTGGAATCGTTCACCACCAGGGGTACCCGCTTCGCCCGGGGTTTGACGGTACTGGAAATGCAGGCCTGCACGTGTTCGAGGTCGCGGGTTTGGGCGATCATAAGGGCGTAACACATCAGCTGGAAAGCCTTGTCGTGTCGGGGTCGAAACAACTGATCGAGCTCTTTGATGTTGAGATCGCCCGCCAAGACGCCCCCGGTTTTGTAGTCGAGCATTTTAGGGACTTTGGGATACTCCGCGCTGTATTCAATTCGGTCTATGACGCCCGTGAGCAGTACCCCTTCGGCCACCGGAACGGCCTTGAGCTTGGTCTCCAAGGCTTCGATCTGCACCGGACCCTCTTCTTGGAGCGCTTCCGCTTCTACCTTGAGCCATTCCTCTACGTGCTTGCGCGTCATGCTCAACCCCAGCCAATTGACTCCTTGAGCGCGATCCGGGTCGAGCGATTTCTCTTCGAGTGCTTGCCGGTACACCGTCTCGACATTTTTGAGCATCCCGGTTACGTCCTGGACCGTGCACGTTCGGCCGATATAGGATTCAAAGTGGAGCTGCAATTGTCGGTGAACCAAGGTGCCAAATAAGGCGGCGTCTACAAGTCCCGGAGGTCGATCTTCCTCCAAATGGACCAGATAGCGGTAATAGAAAGCCACCGGATCCTTCACATAAAGCGACAGCGCACTGGGGCTCATGCCCCGCTCCGACCAAGCCCGCAAGGCTTCGAGTACCTCTGGGGTCTTCTGGACTTCAGGCATTTGACCCAAGTCAGCGGGCAATTTGGCTTCGGTACGCCGTTTTTCGAAGTGGAGGGTTCGCGGATAGGTCCGTGTCCATTCGCTTTCGATTTGACGCAAAAAACGGCTCGGCTCCCCCCCTCCCAGTGCATGGCCCTGGGCGTTCCACAACAAGTGCGCTTCTCCACTTTCGCTCAACAACTGGAAAAAGTGGTGGGCATAGAGGGCGTCGTTTTCAAAGATGCCATGGAGCGAAAGTGCTTTGCGCAGATCAGGGGGCAGGAGGCTCACGGGGTGTTGCGCCTTGGGCAAACGGCCTTCGTTGACCGATACCACAATCAGTTTTTCAAACCCCAGAGCCCGGCTTTCGAGAACCCCCATAATCTGCAGCCCCACCAAGGGTTCGCCCACAAAGTTGAGTTTTTGCTCAGCGGCCAAAAGCCGGAACCACAACGCGGTGTTCAGCTTTGTTCCGAAAGTTGCCTGAGTCTCGTCCAAGGCCCTCAGGCAGAGGGCGCAAAGTTCAGCGGCTTGGGCCGTAAACCGGTCGGTCTCGCCTTCCGCCAAGCCCAGGGCCCAATCGGCGGCTTTTTGCAAGGGCTGGTCCGAGTGCAGAATGTCTGAGAGTACACGGGCTGGTGCCGAGACCACGGAATCCCATTGGTCCGGCCCAATAAACAGCGATCCATTCTCCGCTCGCGACCTGCCCGAGTTCTCCTGGCCCAGGGGCTCTGATGGGGCACTGGCAGGCATTTCAAAATAGGGTCGAAACAAGGATTCGAGTTCCTCGAGTTCTGCCCTGCGCAGGTTGGGAGAAATTCGAGAGCGCTCTACAACCTCGACCAAGCGTTCAAAGGCCGCAAAAAGGGGTTGGTCAGTGAGCTTGAGCCCCATGGTGATGTTGAACGGGCCGAGCGCTTCCGGCAGGGCACTCAAGGCGGCGGGCAAAAGCGATTCGTCGGCCAAGACCAAAGCGCAACGCGACAAAACCTCGGGACCCTCGCGCTCCACCCAGTCGAGTAGGAGTTGGGCCGCCAATTTGAGCTGGGCACCAGACCCCGAGACGCCCCAAGAGGTCCATCGGGCTGGACGTTCGCTCAATGCGTCCGCTTGGGGTTCGGGTCGAACGCCCCAGGAAGCATACCGCCTCAAAAAGACCCCGGCCTCCTGTTCGGGTTCGAGCAAGTAGGGGTGGGCATCGATGCGGAACTGGGCCCAGCCAGCATCGACCAAGGCGCGGATCCACCGTTCTTCCATAGGACTCAATGCATTGAGACCCGCAAACACCAGTTGATACAGCCTCTCGCGCTCCATCCACCGCTGGGTCGAATCGAGGGCATTTTCCGCGGCACGGCGTGTAGCGGTTCCCCCGAGCGCTAGACCGCGTTCCGCAGAAAGCGCAAGAAACCGCTCGGCCACCACGGGCAGTTTTTTCCAAAAATCGAGATAGCGCCGAACGTGTTCGCTTTGTTGCTCGTCTTCTGCAATGCCCCACTGCTCGAGGACTTTGTAGTCTTCGAGGTGCCGGAGTGCCGAACTCCGGTGGGCACCGGCTTGCTCGAGCTCGTCCAAATCGTCGAGGAATACGGGGCCCCACCGCATAAAAGCCAAGGGATCGGCCTCGGGTCCTACTTCGGCTTTCCACGCTTCGTACAACAGCCCCAGCGCCTCGATGCGGCTTATGGGGCGCTGTCCCGTTTGGCGGCGCACAAAGTCTTCGATGCTCAGAATCAAGGGAGCCATAAAACCGGATTCTGTCCGCTCGCGCAATTTGTTTTTCAACACCAAACAGGCCCTTCGGCTCGGCAAAATATAGGCGAACCGATGGCGGCGGTCGGGGGCTTCGGCCAAGATGGCTTCGGAAAGGCGGTCGAGGAGCGGCATGGCTCGAATGTACGTTAGGGCGTCAGCATCGGTACAATCCGTTGTGCTCTATATAAGCCCAAACCCGCTCGGAAAGCATGGCGCTCGGAGATTTGCCGCTTTGGATGGTCTCGCGGATGTAGGTAGAGCTCAACTCCATCAAGGGCGCGTTCAACCACTGCATCGAGGCGTGGGGCAGGGGAGCGGGGGGACGGAACTCGCCTCGGGGATAGACCCAAACGCGGTGGTTTTCGAGGATGCGCGGGCCATCTCTCCAGCCTTCCAGTCCCTGGGCGTTGTCGGCCCCAACGATCAGGGAAAATCGGTGCTCGGGGTGTTTTTCGCGCAAGGCGGCCAGGGTCAACACGGTGTAGCTCGGGCGGGGAAGCCCGAACTCAATGCTGCTCGACCGCAGTCCGGGGTAGGGTTCCAACGCCAAATTGACCAGGTGGAGCCGGGTCCGTTCGTCAAGCAACCCTTTTTTGTTTTTGTGGGGATTGTGGGGACTGACCACCAGCCATACCTCGTTCAGATCGGTTTCGTGGAGCGCGTATTGGGCGATGACAACGTGCCCAAGATGGATGGGATTAAAGGAGCCAAAAAAGAGTCCAACTTCCACTTAGAAAGGTCTTTATTCCTCTATAAACCGACGCACAATCGCTTCGGCCTGTTCCAGGGCCATGGCAAACTCGTCGTTCAGTACAATGCGGTCGAATTCTTCGCTCAACCGCAGTTCTTCTTTGGCCTTGGCGAGCCGTTCTTCGATGCGCTCCGGGCTGTCCGTGCCCCGCAGTTGGAGTCGCTGCCGCAATACATCCAAGCTCGGGGGCATCACGAATACAGTCAGCACCTGTGTTTCAAACCGTTTTTTAAGCCCGAGTGCCCCATACACATCCATATCGAGGATGGGGATTTTGCCGAGGGAGCGGAGTCGTTCGATTTCCGAGACCAATGTGCCGTACAACGCACCGGGATAGACCTCTTCCCATTCGAGCAGTAGTCCTTGGGCTGCGCGTTGGCGAAAATCTTCGGGCGACAGGAAATAATAATCGACCCCCTCTTGTTCGGTTCCCCGCCTAGGCCTTGAAGTAGCCGAAATCGAAAACGACAGCTCGGGGATGCGTTCAATCAGCGCCCGGACCAAACTCGTCTTGCCGGCTCCAGAAGGGGCCGAAAAACAAAGCAGTTTGAGGGTATTCTCAGAGGGCATTGTTGACTTGCTCCTTGATTTTCTCGAGGGCCTCCTTCATCTCCACCACCATTTTTTGGATGTCGGTCTGGTTGCACTTCGATCCGAGGGTATTGACTTCTCGCCCGATTTCCTGCGCGATAAACCCGAGTTTCCGCCCTTGCTGTTGGTCTTTTTCCAACGCTTCTCGAAAAAACGAGAGGTGGTGGCCAAGCCGTTTTTTTTCTTCGTTGATGTCCCAGCGCTCGAGGACGTACAATACTTCCTGATGAAAGCGCGTCGGGTCGACTTCGATGCCCGAAGCCGAAAGATTTTTTTCGAGGCGTTCGCGATAGGATTTGTTCCGAACTTCCTCAAAGGGTTCCACTTTGGAAAGCCCTTCGGCGATGCGGTCAATCTGGTCTCTGAGATCGCGACCCAAAGCCATTCCTTCGGCTTTGCGGTGTTCGTCGAGGGCATCGAGCGCCCGGTCTACGACTTCGAGGCAGGCGTCCACCAGTCCTTCGGGGGCGGCGCTTTCGGTTTCGCGCAACACCCCGGGCATGCGGAGCACGTGGGTCAGGAGCGAATCTTCGGCCAATTGATGCGTGTGGCACAAGGTGCGGAGCACCGATAGATGGGCCGCAAAGCGCTCGGGGTCAATCTGGGCGGCCTCGGTCGGGGTGTTGCCTTCTACGCTCAGGTGGAGTTCGACCTTGCCCCGTTCAAGTCTCTGCTGGCAGCGCTCGCGCAAGGCGGTTTCCATCGACCGCAGCGCAGAGGGAATCCGGAGGTTGAGATCGAGAAATTTGGAGTTGAGCGATCGAATTTCGACTTCGATGCGGTGGCCTTCTTTTTCTCCTCCGGCCTTGCCGAATCCGGTCATCGATAGAATCATGGCAGGCTGATTTTTGGGTCGGGAAAGGTACGGTTTCGTCTCTTGGGACCGCGCAGGGGTTGCTGTCCGTGGATTCGGTTGCCCGCGACCAATACCCCAAGACCTACGAGCAGGGCGCTGACCAATTGCACCCAGCGCGGTTGATCGCTCCCGAGCAGCAGCGCAAAACCGGTGGCAAACAGGGGTTGCAAATACACATAGAGGCTGGAGATCCCGCTGCCGAGTTGGGAAATGCCGTAGCTGTTGAGGAGGTAAGCGAAAAAGGTGGTAAAGACAACCACATAGGCCACGCGGGCGTAGATGTCCCAAGGCATTTTACCCCATTCAATAGCACTGAATTCGCCCCATCCAAAGGGGAGGACCATAAAGCATCCAAACACAAAGACCCATTGGGTGACGGTTCGGGGGCTGTAGCGCTGCATCAGGGGTTTGACCGCAACCATATAGGCGGCATAGGAAGCGGCGTTGATCAGGATAAGCGCATCGCCCAGCGGGTTGCTGTGGTGGTGTCCGCGCACCAATCCCGATCCGATCAGGAGCAGGGCGCCTCCTCCGGCCAGCGCGAGTCCGGCAATTTTGGCAGGGCTCAGGGGTTCGTTCCCGAACAAGGCGGCGAGAACCAAGGCCAAAAGTGGGGTGATGGTCATCAAGAGCGATCCGCTGATGGGACCGGTGAGCTCGAGGCCTTTGAAAAACAAGAGTTGATTGGCAGCCACACCGAGCAGTCCACAGAGCGCAAAGAGCGGGAGGTCGCGTTTTTGGAGTGGTTCGCGTTTGCGCCCCGCCGAGGCGAGCCAAAACAAGACCACGGCTCCGGTGGCCCGGATCAGGATAAAACCAAAAGGCCCGATGTATTCGGGCATGACCTCTTTGGCGAGGGTAAAGTTGAGCCCGTAAATCGCCGCCACCGCCCCCAGCGCCCAATGTGCCTTCCTCTGAGCATTCACCGCGCGAAGGTATCACCCCCCGTTCCCCCGCGTAAAGCCGCCTTTAGTAAAACTACGTGCCGTAAAGCCGCAAGATTTTGCGGCTCTTGACAGAGCTCATAGCAGTCCCACAGCAGTCCCAGAGTAGGCCCATAGTAGGCTCATAGCGGGCTCATAGTCCGGATCCCGCCGCAGCTCCTGACACAACGCATGAACATAAACCCCATCCCATCATCGCATGAAACCCACTGAGAACGCTCCGGAAATCGGGTGTATCTCAGAGCCCTGTCGGGAATCCTACGTTTCACAGTCCACACGGAAGCGATGAAATAATGAGTTTTAGAGGATAAATGATCGGTCTATACGCGTCAGCTGGCACAGTAATTGCGGCCTTTGTCGCAACACTCACGAACCGTACATTTGTTTCACTTCAACCCGCAGCACTTCATGAAAAACGCATTGGTACTCACTGCTCTGCTCTTCGGAGCCCTTCGCGCAAACGCTCAGGTAGCCGACGCTTCGGCCCCCAATCCGAACGCTCCGGAAATTTCGTTTGTCAGCGAGACCATCGACTATGGCACCATTGAGCACAACGCCAATGGAGAGCGCGAATTCGTCTTTACTAATACCGGCAAAGAGCCCCTCATCATCTCGAATTGCAAAGGATCGTGCGGCTGCACCGTCCCCGTATGGCCCAAGACCCCGATTGCTCCAGGCGAAAAGGCCAGCATCAAAGTCAAGTACGACACCAGCCGGCAAGGTCAGTTCAACAAGCAGGTCACCGTGACCTCGAACGCCAAGACCCCGACCAAAGTGTTGAACATCCGCGGCAACGTCAAGGCGGCCCCCCAGACCGAGACCGTGCCCGTGAACCCCAATGCGGGTTCGAGCGCCCTGCAAGTCCGCTAAATCCGCGGTTAGCCACCTCGGCTCCAAACCCGATATTTGAACCCGCCCAGCCCAGGCGGGTTTTTCTTTTTCACCCAACACCATGCCCCAACTCTCTCACCGAGGCCACCGGCTGCCCGAGTCTCCCATTCGCAAACTGGTTCCCTACGCCGAAGCCGCCGTTGCCCGCGGCATCGAGGTCATCAAGCTCAACATTGGACAACCGGATATTCAGAGCCCAAAACCTTCCATCGAAGCCGTTCGCCGTTTCGATGAACCCTTGGTCGAATACACGCACAGCGCGGGATTGGCCGAGCTCCGCAAAGGCTTTCGCGACTACTACCTCGGTTTGCGCATCGAACTCAAGGAGCACGAGCTCATGGTGACTTCGGGGGGGTCGGAGGCCATTCAATTTGCCTTTGGAGCCATAGCCGACCCCGGAGACGAAGTCATTGTACCCGAGCCTCTGTACGCCAACTACATCAGTTTTGCCATTCAGGCGGGGTTGGAAGTGGTTCCCGTCACCTCTCACCTTTCGAACGGCTTCGCCCTGCCGAGCATC
Organism: bacterium; assembly: GCA_016125155.1. Lineage (GTDB taxonomy): Bacteria > Bacteroidota > Bacteroidia > Flavobacteriales > Schleiferiaceae > WGMI01. Next base: position 72,104 of record WGMI01000010.1, on the reverse strand, counting down.
GAAACCATCGAGGCCTTGGTCGGTCCCAAGACCCGCGCCATCGTGGTGTGCAATCCGGGCAACCCCACGGGCAGCCTGTACAGCCGTCAAGAACTCGAACAATTGCGCGATCTCGCGTTGCGCAAGGACCTCTTTATTTTGGCCGACGAGGTCTATCGCGAATTCGTCTACGACGGGGCCCGGCACACCAGCATCCTCGACATTGAAGGACTCGATCAACACGCCATCGTGGTCGACAGTGTATCCAAGCGCTATTCGCTCTGCGGGGTGCGCATCGGGATGCTCGTAAGCCGAAATGCTGCTGTGATGCAGGCTGCGCTCAAGTTTGCCCAAGCCCGGCTCAGTCCGCCCAGCCTCGGTCAAATCGCCAGTTTGGGAGCCCTCGAGGCCGATGCCGATTATTTTACCCAGGTGCTGAATGAGTATCGCCACCGCCGCGATATATTGGTCGACGGGCTGTTGAGCATCCCCGGTATTCGCTGTCCGCGTCCCAAAGGCGCTTTTTATGCCGTTGCCGAGCTCCCTGTGCCCGATGCCGAAGATTTTGCGCGCTGGATGCTCTCGGAATTTGAATACGACGGGGCCACGGTGATGTTTGCCCCCAACCAGGGCTTCTATTCAACCCCGGGATTGGGCAAGAGCGAAATAAGGCTCGCTTATGTGCTCGAAGGACCCAAGTTGAAACAGGCAGTCGAAGTGCTGCGCCATGGACTTCAGTCCTATGCACAACGCGGCTGAGCTCGGTTTTTTGCCAGATGTTGACCTGGCCCCACGCACTACGTTTGGGGTACCGGCTCGGGCGCGTTGGTTTTTGGGTTTGAGCGACCGACAGGCGCTGGTCGGGCTGCGCCGGGGATTGGGCGAAGACCCCCCTTTGATTTTGGGCGGCGGGTCGAACATCCTTTTTACCCAAGATCCCGAGCGCCCCGTATTGGGCATCGAACTCACTGGACTCGAACCCCGCGAGCGCCCAGATGGACGCATCGAGGTATGGGCCGGGGCCGGAGAAAATTGGCATGCCTTGACCCAATACACGGTGGATAAAGGCTGGGGCGGACTCGAGAACCTCTCCTTGATTCCCGGAAAGGTGGGTGCCGCCCCCATGCAAAACATCGGTGCCTATGGGGTCGAGGTCAAAGACACCATTGCCGCCGTCGAGGTCTTTGATTGGAAAGCCGTTCGTTTTGAGACCCTTTCGGCCAGCGAATGTGGTTTTGGCTATCGAGAGAGCATATTCAAACGAGCGGCCAAGGACCGCTATGTGATCGTCGGTGTTCGGTTTGTCCTCGATCCCAAAGCCCCGCTTCACCTCGACTACGGCTCCATTCGCGAAGAACTCGAACACCAAGGGGTCGCCGAACCCGATTATCGGTCGGTATCCAAAGCGGTGATCGCCATAAGGCAGAGCAAACTGCCGGATCCGGCCGTTTTGGGCAATGCGGGAAGCTTTTTCAAGAATCCGAGTGTAGACGCGGCCTTGGCCGAACGCCTCTCCCTCGAGTTTCCCACCTTGCCTCGGTATCCCCAGCCCGATGGTCGCGTAAAATTGGCCGCAGGCTGGCTCATCGAGCAGACGGGTTGGAAGGGACGCCGAATGGGGGCCTGCGGAGTCCACGATCGCCAAGCCCTGGTCTTGGTGAACTACGGAGGAGCCCAGGGTGCAGAGATTCTCAAACTGGCGCGCACGGTTCAAGCCGAAGTGGAGCGTCGATTTGGCGTGGCCCTCGAAACCGAAGTGAATATTCTCTAGACCGAACCAAAATAGCCCCCATAGCACCCTTCAGGCGGACGGTGCATTGTACATTTCAGGCGATAACACGAGATAACCAGACGCGCATGAACCGCATAGAACAACTCGAAGAACTTAGACGCGAAGCCCGTTTGGGCGGAGGTCAAGACCGCATTGACGCCCAACATGCCAAGGGAAAGCTCACGGCCCGCGAACGCATTGATTTGTTGCTTGATCCGGGCAGTTTTGAGGAAATCGGGATGCTCGTCAAACACCGAAGCCATTTGTTCGGACTCGATCAGCAGCAGTTTTTGGGCGATGGGGTGGTCACTGGCTACGGAACGGTCAACGGGCGCTTGGTTTACGTCTTTGCGCAAGATTTTACCGTGCTCGGAGGCTCTTTGGCCGAGGCCCACGCGGAAAAAATTGTCCGGATCATGGATTTGGCGCTCGAAAATGGAGCTCCCGTGGTGGGGCTGAACGATTCGGGCGGGGCGCGGATTCAAGAAGGGGTGGTTTCGCTCGGTGGCTATGCCGACATTTTTTACCGCAATACGCTGGCCAGCGGGGTCATTCCCCAACTTTCGGCCATCATGGGTCCTTGCGCGGGCGGAGCGGTGTATTCTCCGGCGCTGACCGATTTTATCGGAATGGTTGAGGGCAACAGCTATATGTTCGTTACAGGACCCAACGTGGTCAAGACCGTGACCCACGAAGAGGTCAGCAGCGAAGATCTGGGGGGTGCTTCCGCGCATGCCGTCAAGAGCGGAGTGACCCATTTTACGTATGCCAATGGGGTGGAATTGTTGCAGGGTTTCCGAAAGCTGCTTTCGTATATGCCGCAGAACTGCGAGGAACAGCCGCCCTTTGCGCCCTACACCCCTTCCGACGAAACCCGCCCCAAACTGGACGCGATCGTTCCAGAAAATCCGAACCAGCCCTACGACATCCGCGAAGTCATCGAGGAAGTAGCCGATGCCGACAGTTTCCTCGAAGTGCACAGAGATTTCGCCGAAAATATGGTGGTGGGTTTTGCCCGTTTGGCCGGTCGTGCGATCGGGATCGTGGCCAACCAGCCCGCCTATTTGGCCGGGGTTCTCGACATCAAGAGCTCTCAGAAAGCCGCGCGTTTTGTCCGCTTTTGCGATTGTTTCAACATTCCGCTCTTGGTCTTTGAAGACGTGCCCGGTTTTCTTCCCGGAACCGATCAGGAGTGGAACGCGATTATCACCAATGGCGCCAAATTGCTCTATTCGTTTAGCGAAGCGACCGTTCCCCGGATTACAGTGATTACGCGCAAAGCCTATGGAGGAGCCTACGACGTGATGAATTCCAAGCACATCGGGGCCGATATGAACTATGCCTGGCCCAGCGCAGAAATCGCGGTGATGGGGGCCAAGGGTGCCGCGGAGATCATCTTTAAAAAAGAAATCGCCGAAGCCGCAGATCCCGAGGCCAAACTGCTCGAAAAAGAGCGCGAATATGCCGAAGCTTTTGCCAACCCCTATGGAGCCGCGGCCAGAGGCTATGTAGACGATGTGATCCTGCCGCGCTTTACCCGCACCCGGCTCATCAAGGCCTTCGCCATGCTCGAAAACAAGGCCGTGAAGCTTCCGCGCAAAAAGCACGGAAACATTCCACTCTAAGCTGTTGATCGAACCTTTGTTGAGCGCGGTTCAGAGAGCAACATCTCCGAAGAGGTGAAATATCTCGCCCTCGTAGGGCCCACGGCCTCGGGCAAGTCCGATCGGGCGGTCGAACTGGCCGAGCGCCTCGGTTGGCCGGTGTTGTCGTTCGACTCTCGACAATTCTACCGAGAGCTGCCCATCGGGACGGCGGCCCCCGGTTCGGAGCTGCGGAACAGGGTTCCCCACTTTTTTGTCCTCGACCGCGGCATCGAGTGTCCTTTGAGCGCAGGCGCCTACGGGGCAGAGGTTCGGCAATGGGTGTTCGAGCATCCGGTAGAAGGCGTGGTTTTGGTTGGAGGGAGTGGTCTGTATCTCGAAGCGCTTATGCGGGGTTTTGATGCCCCGGCGGCTGTCGATTCGAAGCTCCGAGAAGAACTCAACGCCCAATATGCCCTCCACGGAATCGAGTTTTTGAGAAAATCCTTGGAGCGGGAGAACCCCACTGCCTTGGAGCGCATCGATCCCCACAACCCCCAACGCCTGCTCCGCGCCCTCGAGGTGGCCCGAACCCCGGTGGCTCCAAACCCGGAGCGCACTTCTGGACTTGCGGGGTCCTGGAAGGTACTGGGCATGGAGGTCGAACGGACAGAGCTGATCCGACGCATCGAAGCGAGGAGCCAGGCCATGATCGAAACGGGGTTGATCGACGAGGCTCGCTCGGTGTTGGAGTACAGGCATCTACCCGTGTTGCGCACCATTGGATATCCCGAGGCCTTTGCCGTACTTGAAGGCCGTATGTCTGAGGCGGAATGCGCAGCGCTGATCGCCCTCAAAACCCGTCAATACGCCAAGCGGCAGCGCACCTGGTTCAGGAACCGCACCCCAGGGGTACAATGGCTAACCGCCAGCGACGCCCAGGGCTGGGACCGGGCCTTAGAGTCCTGGCTCGGCTAAAATCCGCGTATTTTTCCCCATCGCTTGTTTACCCTGATGCCATGTCGTTAAAACCCCATCGATGGTTGGAGCCCCTTTCGTGGCCGTATGCTGCGGGTGCTTCCCTGAAAAACTGGGGGTACGATCTCGGTTGGTTCAAGTCCGGTACCCCCGGAATTCCGGTGATCTCGGTCGGCAATCTCAGCGCTGGAGGCACAGGCAAAACCCCGCATGTGCTGTGGTTGGCCGAACAGCTGCGCTCTGTTGGTCCGGTTGGGATATTGAGCCGGGGCTATGGGCGCTCGAGCAAGGGGTTTCGCTGGGTCACCGTCGATTCAGCAGCTTCCGACAGCGGAGACGAGCCGCTGCTGATCAAACAGCGCCGACCCGAATGCGCCGTAGCCGTAGACGAAAATCGCCTGAATGGCGCGCAGCGCATGGTTTCTGAACGACCGGACATCCGGCTCATCCTGCTCGATGACGGTTTTCAGCACCGCCGCATTCAACGCCAGGTCGACCTTTTGCTGAGCCGGTTCGACGCCCCTTGGTGGAAGGACCGGGTCATTCCAGCGGGTTATTTGCGCGAGCCGTCTTCAGGGTCGCAACGTGCTGATATCGTTATTTTTACATCGTCTCCCGAAACCCTGGCGCACGAGGTAGCTCAGGCGATGGCGCACAGAGCCGGTCGAACCTTGGGCGAAGATTGTTTTTTCAGTTGCCGTCGCTATGCCCCGCTGCGTCCATGGGGTCCCACCTTGGCACTTTCAGAGGTCCAAACGGTCGAACGGGTCGTGGCTCTGAGCGGAATCGCCCACCCCGAGGCCTACGAAGCCCATATTCGTTCGCTGTTTCCGGACCGGGAAGTCATCGGCTGGGCCTTGCCTGACCACGCTCGCTTCGATGCCACCCTGCTCCAACGGCTGTCTGGGGTCATGGAAGGCAGCGGAACCCTGCTCACCCTGACCGAAAAAGACGCCGTGCGCATCGGTCCCGAATGGCCCACTCACTGGGCGGTGGCCGTTTTGCCCATCAATGTTTCCTTCCTGTTTTCGGGAGGAGCTCGACTCGTAAAACTCCTGGAACAACGGCTTGCCAAGGCCCTCGTATAATGCTTTTCTTTGCACCCGTATTCGGGTTAGTACCACCGGAACCCGCGCGCCTGGCCATCCATGTCTGATTCCCAAGATTTATCGGCCTTCGAACCCGTTATTGGGCTCGAGGTCCACATTCAATTGAATACCCGTTCCAAGGCGTACTCTGCCGATCCGGCGGGGTACGGGGAAAGGCCCAACTCCATGGTGGGTCCCATCAGCCTTGGTCATCCTGGCACGCTTCCGGTCGTCAATCGGGCGGTGGTAGAAAGCGCCATCCGGCTGGGTTTGGCCTGTGGGTGCACCCTGCGCGAGCGCAACGAATACGCCCGGAAAAACTACTTCTACGCCGACCTTCCCAAGGGGTATCAAATTACCCAACACACGACCCCGATCTGCACAGGGGGCAGCATAGGTTTGGGTGCCAAACACGGAGGTAAGCGCATTGCGCTGACCCGCATTCACATGGAGGAAGACGCGGGCAAGAGCCTGCACGACCTCGATCCTTTTCACACCCTGGTCGACCTCAACCGCGCGGGCGTACCCTTGCTCGAAATGGTCTCCGAACCCGAGTTTACGAGCGGAGAAGAGGCCTATGCCTATTTGACCGAGGTGCGCCGTTTGGTGCGCTATCTCGATATCAGCGATGGCAATATGGAAGAGGGCTCGCTCCGCTGCGATGTCAACATTTCGGTGCGCCCCAAGGGGCAATCGGCTTTTGGAACGAAGGTAGAGGTCAAAAACCTCAACTCGTTTCGCCACGTACAAAAGGCCATCGAATACGAGTTCGAAAGACAAGTGACCCTCATTCAATCCGGGGGGGCGGTGCAGCAACAAACCCGCACCTGGGACAGCGTTCAAGGCATGACCCAAGTGCTCCGGAGCAAGGAAGAGGCCCACGACTACCGCTATTTTCCCGAACCCGACCTCCCTCCGGTCTATGTGGGTCCAGGGTGGATCGAACAGGTGCGCACCCAGATGCCCGCCTTGCCGGAAGCCCGAATCGAGCGCTATACCGTAGACTGGGGATTGAGCCCTTACGATGCCTCGGTGTTGGTGGAAGACAAGGCCATGGCCGATTATTTTGAGCATTTGGTCGCCCTCCACAACCGCCCCAAGGCCTGCGCCAATGTTTTGAATACCCAGATTAGGGCCTATCTCAACCAAAACGGGGTCGAGCTCTCAGAATATCCCGTGGTCCCCGAGCGCCTGGCGGCCCTGCTCGAATGCATAGAATCGGGGAGTTTGAGCCACAGCGCCGCTTTCCAGAAAATTCTGCCGTTGATGGAGTCGGGTCAAACCGCACATCCGCTGTCCATAGCCGAGGCCGAAGGGCTTTTGCAAGACCGAGACGAAGACCGCTTGCGCCCCATTGTGCTCGAAGTGCTCGAGGCCTATCCCGCTAAGGTAGAAGAGTATTTGGGGGGCAAAAAGGGATTGTTGGGGCTGTTTATGGGTGAAGTCATGAAGCGCAGCGGGGGCAAAGCCGATCCCCAACTCAGCAGCCGTCTGGTCCAGGAAGCCCTCGAAGCTCAGAGAAAATCATAAAACCCCCACCTCCCCATGCAATTGAATCTTTCCCGGGCGTCTGCCTTCGCTTTTTTGGTTTCTGCAGGAGCCTGTCAACCGCCCCAAGGGACTTTGGTCAAAGGGACGTTCGAAGACGCCGACACGGTATTGGTGGCCAAACTCTTGCCCGACGGCATTGAATACATCGATACCCTCGCAACCCGGGGTGGGTCGTTCTCGATCGACCTGGAGGTGTTGCCCGATCAACCGGAGATTTTCATGTTCGAAAGGCCCGGGGGGTTGCGCATCAGCATTGTGGCCCGCAAGGGCGAGCGCATCACGCTCAAAGCGGACAAAGACGAAGAGGGCTACAACTATACGATTCGCGGATCGGAAGAGAGCGCGCGGATTCTGGCCATCAACCAGGTAATCGGCAAGCTGTACGAAACGGTCGATACGCTCAACGCGGTCAGTCAGCGGAAAATGAGCGATCCCAATTTCAGTGCGGTCCGCGACTCGCTCAACGAGGTCTACAGGACCACGATCGACGACACCCGCAAGTCCTTGGTCACCATGCTCAGAGCGCAACCGGGCTCCATGACCAATATGTTCATTTTCCCCCTCGGCATGGGGCAGGATCTGCTCATCAACCCGGTGGAATATTTGCCCCTCTACGACAGCGTAGCCGAGGCCATGACGCTGGCCCTCCCGGGCAACAAGCACGTAGAGCGCTTCAACGAACGGGTAGTTTCGGTGCGCAAGCGCGTAGAAACCGAGCAAATCATGATGAAGGCCATGAGCGCCTTGGAGCCGGGAGCCGAAGTGGCCGACATCGAAATGACGGGCACCGATGGGCGCAAGCACCGTTTGAGCGAGCTCAAGGGCAAGGTGGTCTTGGTCGATTTTTGGGCTTCGTGGTGCCGCCCCTGCCGTCAGGAGAGTCCATTTATGGTGGCACTGTACGACAAATACAAAGGGAAGGGCCTCGAGATTTTGAGTATTTCGCTCGACGGAGTCCAGGATCAGCCCGATGCCGCAGGCGATTGGATCCGCGCCATCGAAGAAGATGGGCTCAAATGGCCTCTGCACCTCAGTGATCTGCAAGGGTGGAGTTCGCTGGCCGTGCGCACCTATGGCTTCGGCAGCATTCCCTTTACCCTTTTGGTAGACCGCGAGGGAAAGCTCATCGAAAAAGGGCTGAGGGGCGAGCCGCTCGAGCAGGCCATTCAAAAGAGTTTGTAGCCACCCCTCCAGAGCAGAAACTGATTTTGGACAGGGTCTTGCCTTGATCCGATGCAGTAGCTTTCGGGCATGGCAGACAACGACAGCCGGTGGTGGGCGCTAAAGAACTATAAGCCCCGCCAATTCAGGCATTTATTCAACACTTCCACCTTTCTTGGCAATTTTGTCCTCGCCGGGAATTTTGGCCTATTTCTTCGCGTTTAGCGATCAGGGTCCGGCCATCAACTACGTGTTGTTTTTGTTGTTGCTTTCGGTGGGTTTGTGGCTCACCGAAGCCATTCCTCCGTTTGCGGTGGGAATTTTCATCATCGCCTATTTGGTCTTCGTGCTCGGTTCCGATTTTTTTCTTCCTGAGCCCAAGGATGTCGAGCCTTATGTAAGTACCTGGACCAGTGATGTCATCTGGCTCTTGCTCGGGGGGTTCTTTTTGGCCCAAGGCATGAAAAGCGTCGGGCTCGATCGCGATTTGTTTCGATTTGCCCTGCGCAGATTCGGCCACAAACCCGAGGCACTGCTCACGGGACTTATGCTGCTCACTGCCTTAGCCAGTTCGTTTATGTCGAACACCGCCACCACCGCCATGATGATTTCCAGTGTGTTGCCTTTATTGCATGCACGCTCGGAGAACGATCCGTTGAGCAAGAGCATTTTGATTGGTATTCCGGCAGCAGCTTCGGTTGGAGGAATCGCGACCATTATTGGCAGCGCCCCCAATGCCATTGCCGTTGGCGCCCTCAAGGACATCGGTGTTGAGTTGAATTTCGCCGAATGGATGCTCTTTGGCTTGCCTTTGGCGTTTGTGCTGGTCATGGGATTTGCGCGCTACCTCGGTCGGCGCTACCTGCGCAATGGATTGAACTTTGAGGCAGATGAAATTCAGGGTATTCTGGATCAAAAGGGAGAAGAGCCCAAATTCGGTCAAAAGGAGCGCAGGGTGGTGCTGTTGACGTTTTTAGCCACCGTGGTTCTGTGGAGCACAGAGTCCTTACACGGCATCCCATTGGCGGCCACCTCCGCAGTGCCCATCGTACTGTTAACGCTTTCTCGGGTGGTCTCGGCCGAAGAAGTACGCGGGCTGCCCTGGGATTCGCTTATGTTGGTGGCCGGAGGATTGGCCCTGGGGCGGGCTTTGGTGGATGTGGGCTTGGCGAAGGAAGTCTTGTCGAAGTTGGATTCGCTGCACTTGCCCTTGTGGCTCCTCGCCTTTGTGCTGATCGTTTTGGCCTTGGCCTTGAGCAACATCATGTCCAATACAGCCGCTTCGGCTCTGATGATTCCGCTCGTTTCAGGTCTGCCCGCGCCCTACGGATTGGCGTTGCCCATCGCCATTGCCTTAACGACCTCTTGCGCGCTCTATTTGCCCGTTTCGACCCCACCCAATGCCATTGCATTCAGCACGGGTTTGGTGGGTCAGCGGGACTTTCAGGTCTCTGGTACCTATTTCAGTCTCGTGGGACCACCGCTCTTTTTTGTAATTTCATGGTTGGTGGCCTTTTTCATGTTTTGATGGATAGCGTTGTGTCTTTTTCGATTAGGGCACTGGACCTTCACAGCGGGAGCCGGAGCGTTAAAAATCTCAATCCTGTGGCGATGACTGTCTATGGCCTTTCGATGACTGTCTAAGGCCCTTCTTTGAGCGATAAACAAACCAAAACACTCCTCTTGAACGATTCTGCCTTTTCCAACAAAATCAAAGCTCAAGCCGTCATCGAAGTACTCAAAGAAAAGGAGCCAGTCGAGGCCATCGCCGCGCGATATCGCGTGGAAGTGACCACCCTGCTCTATTGGAAACAACAAGTTTTGGACACAGCGGAGGGTATTTCTTCCGATTCGAAGCGTAGACAATCCACTACAGAATAAGATATTGAATCGTTGAAAAGAGAAAAGGCGAGGCTGGAGTTGGAGCGCGATTTTTTGTTGGATGTCCATCGCAGAGCTGGTTTGGAAGACTCCTAGCCTTGGGGTTGGGTTTGTTTAGAGATGGGTCGGTTCGTATTGAGGTACATCATCGGATCCTCCTAGGCCTCGGGATTTTCTCATGGTCGAATAGGGAATATAGGGTGTGGATTGGGGCTGTGGTGGAGACGACAATCTTCAACGAAAGAAACTTTTATTTTATTAACCTCCAGTATTATACCATTTCCAGAGTTCGGAAGGGGGATGAAGACTAGGGCCGACGTCTGGACTACAATTTTCGTCGGAATAATCCTTTATTCTCTTGACTTCCCGCTTTATCCCTATCCAGAATGCGGAAATAGGATGATAATTTGATGGAACGTTGAGGAGACCTTGCTTTTTCCAAAGTTTTGGTACCCCAAAATCCTTGCCCTGTGCACCCAGAATCCGCGAAGGGAGTCTATCACCAAAAAAAGGCCCCCGAGATCGAGGGCCTTTTCTACTCAAAGAAGAAGCGGGCGTTTAGCGCACCACCAACCGTCCGGTCTTTTTCAGAGAACCCGCTTGGGCCTTGACAACGTAGACCCCCGTCGACAGACCGGCCACGTCCACGGGCAGACGGTGGGCACCGGCCGCCAGACCTTTGAGCTCTACCTGTCGCACCACGCGTCCGTTAAGATCAATCACGCTCAAATAAACATGGGAGCGAGAGGACAGTTCCAGTTCGACTGAACAGTAGTCGCGGGCGGGGTTGGGGAAGAGTTTGAGTCCCTCCTCTGCCTTTTGCGCTACCGGCACTTCTGGAGTGCTGAACGCATTCGGCTGACGGAGTGTGGTACTTTGAACAAAGCCCCGTCCGTGGGTTCCCAAAGTAATGGTGCCCGAATAAAGGGTGTCTCCGTCCCAGCTCAGCCGTTTGTTGTTGGCTTGGTGAATCGAGAACACGGGCACATCGGCCAATCCGTTCTCTTCTTTGGTCCAAACCGGGCTGGTCGAGTTGATGTTGTCGGTGCTGAATACCCCATAGTCGGTACCCACCAACGCCACGGCTCCGTCGAAGATGTGCAACAGACCCGAGTAGCAAGGCATGGCGGGCAGGTTGCCTTGTCTGCTCGTAAACGTCGGGGTGGTCCCCAACGCATTGGAAGAGAAAAACACGTTGGTCGTGTTTCCGTAGTTGCCGAGGGTTACCAAGACCCGGTTGGCATTGTTCGGGTCGATGGCGATATCGGTAATGGTTCGGTTGCTCCATTGACCTGCGGTGGCTTGGGTCGTAGTGCGCGTGGCCGAAGACACATCGCACGAGGCGAAGTCGCGGCTGCTGGACAAATTCGATATCCGAATCAATTGTCCGTTGCTCACCCCGCAAAAAATCGTGTTCCCATCTTCAGCAATGGCGATGGCCGTGATCGTGTTGCCCGCTGCAGGCGTATAGATCTGGAACCACTCGGGTCGATCGGTCGAGATGTCGTGCGCCCTCCGGGTTATCCACAGCCCTCCGTACAACTGGCTCTGACCTGTAAGGGTCCGAGAGCGGAGCCCAATGGCAAAAATGCTCTGCTGTGGATCCTGCAGACGTACGCTGTCGCCCGACACCAACGTCTGGGTCACGGTGTAGTTGAAGCTGTTTTCGTTAATGAGACTGGTCACGCCCACCACATCTCCTGGATCGTACCGCACATCGCAGGTAGCGATTACTTCCAAGGCGAAGTATTGGTTGAAACGGGCCACGAATTGGCCTGTGGTCGGATTGAAAGTACCGCTACCGTCTCCGGTCAAATTGCCCGAGGCATCGGAGGTAAGCACCAGCGGGCCGTGGGTTACTTTGAAGGAGGGAACCACGAACGAGGCTGCAGGCTGAGGCAGCGGGATAATGCCCCGACTCGCTGTATCGGCCGGAGTGGCAAAGCCCAGGGCTTCGAGGGCTTTTTCCGCTTTGAAGTACACCGAGTCCGTGCTGAAGGGGTCATCGTAGCTTTCCCACAATTCGAAGGGGGTGACGAACTCAGAGAAGGCCGCTGTAATTCCTCCACTGATATACGTCGGGTCCATGCGCGGAAAGTCGTAGAACGAAGAGAAAATTTCTCCCCCCGTAAACGAACGTCCAAGGATGCCGTACTGCATCTCTTTGAACAACATGTTTGGGTTGAGTTGGGAAACGGCCACATAGCCACCGTCGCCGTCGAGCGTCGCTGTTCCGTTGGCCGACACTTGGTAGTTGATGCCCGGCGTCCGCACACCGGCTTTAGGGGTATTGCCCGTTCCGAGAATGCCAATGGTGCCGTTGTCTTGAGATCCGCCGATGAACTGGCCTAAGTCGTTTCCAAAGGCAGAATACAACTGCAAGCTGATGTAGTTGTTGTTGACCCGATCCCAGGTAAATCCGTTGTTCGAGGAGCGGAAAATACCTCCGTCGTTGGTCACATACAGGATGTTGGGATTGGTCGGGTGGAATACGCCTTCGTGTTGGTCGACGTGGACGTAGAACGGATTGTTGGGAGAATCAAAGCGCGAGTGAATCTGCACCCAGCCCCCGGTAGCCGACCATTCCCACAATTCAACCCCACCGACAATAATCCGGTCTTCGTCTTTCGGGTCAACGGTCAACAACAAATCGTAGTCGCCTTGATTGTTCATGGGGTTGAAATTCGACGTCCCTTGAGCCACCAAATTCCAGCTCAATCCGCGGTCCTTGGTTTGGTAAATGGTTCCCAAACCGCCCGCGCCAGTCACGTTGCACACAAAAACCACGTCTTCGTTGGTCGGCGATACGGCAATCCGGGACCGTCCTCCATTGGGAGGCAGTCCACCCCCGACTAGGGCAAAACTGCCATCGTCTCCGTTGGGAGAATACCAAACGGCGGCGCCCAGTTTCATCCACACGGCACCCGAAGGAGAAACCGTCATATCGGTGGCCTGACCAACGCCCGAGCCTCCCGAAATCGGATTGACCCAGGATGCGCCTCCATCATCGGTGCGGCGCAGTCCGCGGTTGGTGGCAGCGTAAATGCGCTGTCCATTGTTGGGATCGGCACCCAAGAAGCTAATAGCCGCCCATTCGGTCGAATTGCTGTTCGGCTGGGGGACCGTGGCGGTCAACGACGAGAAGGTCTGTCCGTTGTCGGTCGATTTAAAAATGCCGCCTCCAATAATTCCACCGGTGCCTGTTCCGCTGGCGAAGTAGTGCATCCCTTCTCCGGTGCCGTAGTACAAATCGCCATTGCCGGCGCGAATCACCGAGGTCACCGCATTGTTCGGGGCATCGTTGTCGACAATTTGCCAACTGCTTCCGCCGTTCACAGTGCGGTACAAACCTCCTGATACCGAGCCTGTCAGCATGAACTGCGGATTGCTCGGGTCAATGTACAAGGTCCGGGTGCGGCCTCCATAGTTGTCCGGCCCCCGCTCTTCCCAAACGAGGTTGAGGACCCCGCTCTGTTTGAAGCTCTGTCCTTGTTCCAAGGCAGCGCGGGCCGCGAGTACGTCAGCAGTGTTGATTTCTCCTGTTTCTTGGTTGGCGCGCAAGCGATGCAGCCATTCTGCAGATCCCTTGGCGCTTTCCGCATTCCGTTGCGCTGCCGTACGCGGTGTGTAGGTTGGTTCAGCCGGCTTTTGAGGGACGACAAACCACGCCAACGAGCCCAGCGAAACACCGAGCAAAACTCCTCCTACAATCGACTTCTTCATGCTGTAACGCATTGTATTTTAGCGATTCACCTTCTAATGTTGGACCTGACCCAATCTGGGACGCAACAGGTCTGTTGCATTGATAACGCAGATTTGGGGGCGAAGGTTTGAATGGCTAAAAGTACGGGGCAGGGGCCGTATTGCCAACAAAAGGTTAAACTCCCAACACCCCGGTTTCCGCTGAATCGATCTAGAAGAGATGGCGCTCGGCGTGGTAGGACGAGCGCACCAGCGGACCGCTCTCCACATAGCGAAATCCCAGTCCCAGCCCGATCTCCTTGAGCTCGTCGAACACAGCCGGAGCGATAAACTCAACCACGCCCAGGTGTTTGGGAGTGGGCTGGAGATACTGCCCCAAGGTCAAAATATCGACCTCGGCGCTGCGCAGGTCTTTCATGGTATCGACCACCTCCTCAAAGCGCTCTCCCAATCCGAGCATAATCCCGGTTTTGGTACGCTTTTGCCCTTGCTCTTTCATATACCGCAGCACCTCGAGACTCCGTTCGTACCGCGCCTGGATCCGCACTTTTCGCGTAAGTCGGGCCACCGTTTCCATATTGTGGCTGATGATTTCCGGAGCCACCTCGACAAGGCGATCAATGTTGTGTCGTTCCCCCTTGAAATCCGGAATCAGGGTTTCCAGTGTAGTTCCCGGGCTCAATCGACGCACGGCCCGGATGGTCTCTGCCCAAATAATCGAACCTCCGTCGGCCAGGTCGTCTCGGTCTACCGAGGTAATCACACAGTGCTTTACCTTCATCAACCGCACCGAACGCGCCACGCGGTCGGGCTCCTGCCAGTCTACCGGATCGGGACGGCCCGTGGCTACAGAGCAAAATCCGCAACTGCGCGTACAGGTATTCCCAAGGATCATGAACGTGGCCGTTCCAGCCCCCCAGCACTCACCCATATTCGGGCAGTGTCCGCTTTCGCAAATGGTGTGCAGTTGGTAGTCGTCGACCAGTTTGCGCACCGACTGGTAGCCCGTTCCCGTAGGCAATTTTACACGCAGCCACTGGGGCTTGCGCACAGGTTCGGACCGCTGGGGTTCAACCGCCGCCGGCTCCGCTGTATTCAATTCCATTTCTTACCAAAGTTGACCGACAAGTAAAGCTGAAAAAACCAGGCTTTGTTCGTGGATTCAGACCCCGGTGGAACGTACATAATGGGAACCGGTTCAAAAAAGTAGTCGGTAATCAGGCCCACTTCCAACGTAGTAATGCGCTCGTCCAGCAAGTTGAAGTCGAATGAGGCGCCGGTTTTGGCATAGAGCCCCGGGCGCAAAGTGATTTCGTCGAATCCCGTAAAAAAACCCGAGCGACCGTAGATTTCCCCGTAGTCGTGAATCGCGGGATCGTAGCGTTCAACCCTAAGAAATCCTTGATTGTCAAATACTTCAACATATACGGGCTTCAACAAGCCCAATGAGGCACCCCCGGCTACGACCAGGCTGAGCGCCACCGTTCCTTGATCCGTTTTGTCGACCAAGGTGTATTCTCGGGTATACCCGCCGCGGAGGCTGTAAAAGCTGTTGATTTTTTGCTGGACGTAGCCCCGTGCGCTGTTGTCAAATTGGTTGTACGAATTCACCTCTTTGGGATGCCGGATGTTGACGGCATCGATTTCCCAGCCTTGTTTGGTATATCCATCGAGGTAGTAGGAACGCCGGAAATTGACCCCGTAGCCCCTGGTGTGAAACAAGGGGCCCATCGAAAATTCGTTGAGGTAGACCGTGCGCTTGAAATCGATTTCGGTATCCAATTGAGCCTCGGCCTGTTGGGGACGCAACAACCCCAAAGCCAGCCCCATCACAACAAACCATCGGGAATGCCCCTTGCCCGTGTTAAGGCCGGACCTCCGAAGGTCTTTCGAGTAGTTGGGCGATGCGGACGGTTTCGATTTCAAAATGCGAGAGCGATGAACGGCAAATTCCGTTATGAAGATACAGCAGTTGAGGCGATTCGTGCACCACTCCGCTGTGTTCGGCAATCCAGTTCGACCAATCGCGGTGCCGGAGCAAGTCGAGGGCCCAGCATTCAACGTCTTCCAGCGCAGGGGCTACTGAGTTCAATTGTCTCAAAGCACGGGCGCTGATGGGACACTGGGTACTGTGCTTGAGCAACAACACCTGGGTCGAGGACTCAGAAAACAGCGCGTGGAGCTGATCTTTGGAATCGATCCAGCGCAACGCTTCGCCGGTTCGGTTCATACCTTGTCCGACCACTCCGGGCTCGGAGGGGTCGATCCGTACGCCGGACACTTTTCAGCCGATCCGCACGATTGAATCAACAAACCTGCGCAAAATGCCAAAATGAGCCATGCAATGCTGCGTTTCATTGGTGCGAAGTTTGAACACAAAATTACAATAGAACCAGGCGTTGTGAGGTTATTAACGCAGAAGTTTAACGAGTGTTGTGTTGAAAACCCCAGCTGAGTTGTTTCTCGAACGCATGCCCTTTTTTTGGGCACGGGTCTTGGCGGCGCGCCTCCATCCGGACGATTGGGCGTTTTGGGAAAGCTCGGTCCAGCAGGCTCTCAAGGGAGAGGGACTGTGTCCACCCCCGGATTTCGTATTCCGCGCTTTGGAACTCTGTCCTCCAGATGCGGTCAAGGCGGTGGTCTTGGGGCAAGATCCCTATCACGGACCGGGTCAAGCCTGCGGTTTGGCTTTTTCGGTTCAAGGGGGGCAAGCCTTGCCTCCCAGTTTGCGCAATATCCTCAAAGAGCTTCGGCGCGATCTTCCCGACGCCTTTTCTGATCCGCTCAGCGGCAACGCTTTAGGCGATTTAACGCCTTGGGCCCGATCGGGGGTGCTGCTGATCAACACCCATTGGAGCACGGCTCCGGGCCGCGCTTTGGCCCATGCCCACTGGAAATGGGAGCGACTCACCGATGCGGTTTTGGCTTTTTTGATGGACGATCCGTCCCCCAAGGTTTTCTTGGGCTGGGGCCAACCCGCTCAAGCGCGCATCGACCGCTACAACCCCCTGGGGCATCCCGTGCTGAGGGCATCGCATCCATCGCCCTTGAGCGCCCACCGCGGCTTTTTGGGCTGCGGGCATTTTTCTGAAGCCAATCGCTTATTGGAAGCCCGTGGGGTTTCTCCCGTAGTATGGACGCTGTAGGGCGATGGGCGATCGCGTTGGGATGGTGGCTAGCCACCGTTTTGTCGGTATCCGCCCAAGGGCGTCCTGCCCCTCGGGTCTACCGCATCGCGTCTTTGGTTCCGGGAGCAAGCCCACAGTTTTTGACCGACAGCCTGGGGTGGGAGACCGAGCGGGAGGCGTTGGAGGCCGCTCTGGATCAACAAGGTTATTGGTTGAGAAGAACGGAGCGCAGCCTGCGTTCGGATACCGTAACCTACCGCATCGCGCCCGGTCCGCTCATGCGCCGCAGCGTTCGGGACTCCACAGGGGCGTCGGTGGTCGATTGGGCACAGACCTGGACAGAATGGGATGCCCGGGGATTTCCCTTTGCGCAGTTTGAGCCTCAGAGCATCGGTTTTCAAGGAGAGGCGGTCGAAATTTCGGGCCGCTGGGACCCCGGGCCAGCCGTGGCCCTCGATAGCTTGGTTCAGAAAGGAACCTATCGAATTCCAAGGGGTTGGCTCAAACACTATTTTGACCTCCGCCTCGGACAGCCGCTCCCCTATGACCGCATCAAAACCCTTGAACAAGATGCGCTCAAAAGCGGATTGTGTGCATTCACTCAACCCCCGGCCGTTCTCTACGGGGAGCAAAAAACCACGCTCTATCTCTATCCTTCCAAACTGCCTTCAAACCGGCTCGATGCCCTCTTGGGACTGAGTACCCAAGCCGATGGCCGCACTGTAGTGACCGGTCGTTTTGACCTCAAATGGGTCGATTTGTTCCGGAGCGGAGAGCAGATTCGAATTTTCTGGGAGGCCTTGCCCGAGCAATCGCAGCAGCTGGATCTTCGACTCAGCCTTCCCTATGTGTGGGCTACGCCGGTTCGTTTAAATGCCTCGTTTCAGTTTTTGCGCCAAGACAGCAGCTTTGCCACGTTCAAGACCGATGCGGGCATCGACTACCTGCTCAATCGGTCTGCTTGGCTTGGAGCCGTCCTGCTTCTGGAACGCTCCAGAGTTCCCTTAGAGACCTCCGATTTTTCCGACTACTCCAAAGAACTGCTCGGCATTGAAGTTGGCATCGACGAGCGCGACGCCCGGTTTGGACTCTATCCGGAAGCGTATTTTCGGCTCAAAGCCCTCGCGGGAAGCCGGAGGCGAACAGGAACGGTTGAGTCCCAGTACCGCCTCGAACTCGAACTCGAGAAGCAGCGGGTCTTCAGAAAGCGGAACGCGGGTTTTGCTGCCCTTAAGGCAGGGAGTATGCCCGGGGCCGTTCCCGCGCCCAACGAGCGCTTTCGGCTGGGCGGTCCCGGCAGTTTGAGGGGCATACCCCCGCTTTCGGTTTTTGCCGCCCACTTTGCCCTGGGGACCTTGGAGTATCGCCGACAACTCGATCGGCAAACGCTCTTTGCCATCCTGGCCGACGGAATGGTGTCCGACGAGCGACCGGGGGCCTTGTCTATCAGGGGGGGGCTTGGGTTAGGGCTGAGTCTGGCTTTGGGCAAGGCCGAGTTGGCTGTCGAAGCCTGGGTTCCTGGAACCGACACTCAGGGGTTCGATGTCCGATTGACGGCCTTGCACATTCGATTCGAAACGTTGTTTTGAAAAGCCAACGAGACACGCTTGAGCGCAATGCGGCGTTCAGGGGTTAAATTTGTAGGATGCGCCAACAGAGGTGGGTTTGGGTCTTGATGGGTATAATCGGCGGGTGCAGCAGTCCCCGGACCGAGACGGCTCAAAATTTGGCCTATAAATACCGAGACGATGCCACGGGTTTGCGCCCTTCGGTATCGGTCTATCACCCATCGGTAGACAGCAGTTGGATCCGCCTTGTTCTCGACCGGTCCGATTTGCTGTACAAGACCGAGGCCGTGGGCGCCGATTTTCGCGCCCTGATCGAGATCGAGTATCGTTTGCTCAACCAAGTCAACGGGGTTTTGGTCGATTCGGGGACCCTGAAGTTTCGAGATTATAAATCAGGGGTCGACGGGGGAAAGCTCTTGTTCGAATGGGGGCTGCTCCGGCCCACCGCGGAGGGGGCAGGCGGTGAGTACACCCTCGATATGGTCGTTCGCGATCCCCAACGGGGTTCGGAAGCCAAGGTCGCTGCACGGCTCGATGGTGCAGATGCCCAAAATCGGCAGTACTTCCGGCTTCGCGATGTGTCTGGTCAAACCTGGATCGAAACCCCTTGGGTTCGACCTAGGGCAGCCTATACCCTCGAATGCGGTCGCTGTCCAGATCGGCTTTTTGTGCGCTATTTCGGCACCGAATACCCCTTGGCCACTCCTCCTTTTGCGTCGAACGAATCCGGCAGTTTCGATTTTTCCGGCGACAGCGTTGGCCTTGTGCGTCTGTCTGACACGCTGACTTTTGATCGACCGGGGCTGTATCATTTCCAGGTCGACAGCGCCGGACTCTCGGGCTTTACCGCTTTTGCGCTGGGACCGGACTATCCCCGGCTTTCGCTCCGAACGGAGCTGGCGCCCCCCTTGCGTTATCTGACGACCAAAAAGGAGTACGAAACCTTGGCCCAGTCGGGGAATCCCGATTCCATAAAGCGCGAAGTCGATCGATTTTGGCTCAAAATAGGCGGCAGCCCCGAACGGGCCCGGACCTTGATCGAGGCGTTTTACCGCAGGGTCGAAGAAGCGAACGAGCGTTTTACGTCCTACACCCCGGGGTGGAGGACCGATCGAGGCATCCTGTACGTGGTGTATGGACCTCCGGACGAAGTGCTCGATCTTGGAGACCGGGAGCGCTGGTATTACGGGAACCGACAATCGGCCCTCAGTTATGCCTTTGAGTTTGTTCGGGTAGAGAACCCCTTTACCGATCAAGACTATTCGCTGGTGCGCTTGGCCGACCACCGCTACGGATGGCAACAGGCCATAGCCGGATGGAGGTCGGGCAAGGTGTATGGAAGTGCAGATATAAAACGAGAACAAGATGCCCGAGACGCACAGCTCCGAATCCAGCGGCAGTCGCCCGGTTTTTGGTATTAGGCCCGTCATCGAAGCCATAGAGGCGGGAAAAGAGGTTGACAAAGTGATGATCCAGAGAGGTTTGCAAGGTGATTTGGCCAAGCAACTGATGCGTTTGCTCAAAGAGCGAAACATCCCTTTTCAGAGCGTCCCCCTCGAAAAGCTCAACCGCCTGACCCGCAAAAACCATCAAGGCGTGTTCGCCTTTTTGGCCGAGGTGGAGTACGCGTCTTTGTTCCAGTTGCTCCCTACGCTCTTCGAGTCGGGCCGAGATCCGCTCATCGTGGTGTTGGACCGCATCACCGATGTGCGCAACTTCGGCGCCATTGTTCGTTCGGCGGAATGCCTCGGTGCCCATGCCATCCTCTTGCCTTCTCGGGGCGCTTCTCCGGTGGGTGCCGATGCGCTGAAAACATCGGCGGGTGCGCTACAGCGCATTCCCATTTGTCGGGAAGACAACCTCAAACGCGCTTTGTCCGATCTCAAGCAAAGCGGGCTTCGTTTGGTGGCCTGTACCGAGAAGGCACAAGCCACTTTGTTCGAGGCGGATTTAACCGGACCCCTGGCACTGGTGCTGGGTTCGGAAGAAGACGGCATTTCTGAAGCCTATTTGGACCTCTGCGACGAGCGCTGCGCCATCCCCATGCTCGGTCAAACGGCTTCGCTCAATGTATCGGTGTCCGCGGGAATTTTCTTGGCCGAGGTTATTCGACAACGCGGACCTCAATCTGAAGGATAGGGGTTGCGTGTTTCAAATGTTGTAGTATATTTGCTATAACAAAATGAAACCCAATGAACCGTCTGCTACGTCTTTCTTCCCTGTTTGTACTGCTCATTTTGATGGCTGCTTGCACTGCTGTCGACGAACAAAAATGCGGCCCTTCGATCGAATCTATGCCCGTAACTGCTTTCAAGGATTCTGAATTCTCTGTGTTGAATTACGATGCTGGGCAAGGTCAAGTGCTGTTGCGCTACCGCTCTTCCAAATTGACCGGAATGTGCACGTTTGCTCCGTCGGCTTTTGTCCTTGAGGCCGCCGGCAATTTTGACATCGAAGAGGCGCGCGTGCGCTGGAGAGAAAACGGTCTTTCGAATCTGGCCCTCGCTCAACAAGGAAACCGATGGACTGGAGAATCGGTCCCTCGATACTTCGACGTCGATTTTGGCAATGGACCCGCTTCAGCCTGGGTGGAGGTCGATTTTCGTTTTGCATACACCGGCCCCGACGATTTGGGCGCGATCATCGACGCCCTTGAGGCCCAACTCATCGAATTCGAGATTCTCCCTCAAGCTTATATGCATTTGTGAGCCCAGTGCTCGGTGTTGAGAACTGCGATGGACATTTGGGGTATGAAAAGTACCCTGATTTGTTTTACCCTCATGGGAATGTCTTTGGCATGCTCCAAGGGGAATGAGACCTCGGTCTGCGGTGCCCGTCTGCCCGAAGCGGTCTACGACACCCTTCCGCCCATCGGATCGTTTTCCGTATTGGGCAATGGCTTGGGCTTGCGCTGGCAAACCGAGGGGTACGAAGCCTTGTGCAGTTCGGCCGGAACCCGCATGGACCTGCTCTATTTGGGAACGGCGGATTCTGTTATCGGTCGCGTTGAATGGCGGGACGGTCGGGTTTTTCGATTTGCCCTCGACGAAGTAGTATCTGATCGTTGGAAAGGTTCAGGAGAAGAACTCCCCTTGCAGGCGACCTTCGACAACAATCCGGGCTCGTTCGGGTTTTCCATCGATTTCTATTTCTCCGGGGCCGGTTCGGGAGCGATTCAGACCCTATACGATCATTTTGCCACGCGCTTTCAATCGTGTACCATCGCACCCATTGCACGCTATCAATAGCTTCTTTCCTTTTGCGCAATTGAGAGGGCCGTGTTCTTTGTCCGAAAGGGCCTAGCCCAATCCCATGATTTTGGGCTTGAGTCGCATTTCTTCATTTTCCATTGATGAAGGCTCAAGTTCTACTTAAGACTTTTGACCATTGATCAGCTGAATTCTATGAAACAAAACAACGTCCTCAACCTCCTGTGGGCCTTGGTAATTCTCGGGACAGGGGGATGCAGTCTGGAAGAAACCGAGACGTGCGGTCCGCGTTTGCCTGAGCAGACTTTCAATACCATTCCGCCCTTTGAACAATTTCAAACTTTGGAGTACAATCCAGAGGCTGGCCGTTTGGTATTGCGTTGGTTGGCCCCTGATTATGAATCGATTTGTACAGCATCCAACACCCAATTGGGAATGACCGTCGATGGCGCGTTTGAACGCGTTCGCGCTCGGATTCGCTTTTCAGGGGCCGATCCGCTCTTTTTTGAACTCGACCCAACAGGTCAACGGCAGTGGAAGGCCCTCAGTCCACCCATTCCCCTGCGCAATGCCTTCGACAACAATCCGGGCAAATTTTCGCTGTCGGTTTATTTTCAGATTGAATACCGCGGATCCACGTCTCTCCAAGAGCAATACGACAGTCTTTCATCCCGATTCGATCGAATTCGGTTGAGCCCCGTGGCCCGTTATCAATAGTAGGGCCCCGCCCAAACCAGCCTTCCCAAAAGTGGGAATGGGTTTATTTTGAGGCCTCTAGGGCGTGAACCAACGCGTCGATGGCCGAGATCTTGGAATCGGCATCGGCCAGTTTGTCTCGCTCGCGCTGGACTACTTCGGCCGGGGCGCTGCCCACAAAGCGCTCGTTCTGGAGCTTGGCTTGGACGCTGCGCTTAAACCCTTCTAGGTAGTCTTTCTCCGATTTGAGCTTTTTGATTTCGGCTTCTGGATCGATCAAGCCGCTCAGGGGAACGTAAAATTCGTGCTGCCCTACCCGGAAACTCGCCGACTGTTCGGGGGCTGTATCGGTAGCTTCGGGTTCGGATACGTGCGCCATTTTGGTCACCAATCCCCGGTCGAAGTCGGCTCCCGGGCTGTGGAACAACCTCAGGCTTTCTTTCGGGCTCAGGTTCTTTTCGTTTCTCAAAGCCCGTACGCCCACCACAATTGCTCGATCGGTTTCGAAGCGTGCAATGAGCTCAGGATTGAACGATCCCAAAACGGGCCAGGGACTGGTGCATATGCTTTCTCCGGCCGCACGCGACCCGATCCTGTGCCACAATTCTTCGGTGAGAAAGGGCATAAAGGGGTGCATTATCCTGAGCAATACTTCGAAGAAATGCCGGGTGTGCTCCAGCACCGATGCTGCAATGGGGGCGCCAAAGGGAGGCTTGACGGCTTCCAAATACCAGGCGCAGAAATCGTCCCACACCAGCTTGTACACCGCCATCAGTGCATCGGCCAGACGGTATTCTTCAAAACAGCGGTCTATTTCGCTCAGGCCTTGGGCCATCCTTGCTTCAAACCACGCCATGGCCTCGAGTTCAGCTTGACCCACCTCCACTGTGGCCGATGGCCAGCCGTCCACCAGCCGAAAAGCATTCCAAACTTTGTTGGCAAAATTCCGTCCTTGTTCCACGAGCTTTTCATCGTAGAGCAGGTCGTTGCCCGCAGGGCTGCTGAAAAGCATACCCGTGCGCACCCCATCGGCTCCAAACTGCTCGATGAGTTGGAGGGGGTCGGGAGAGTTTCCGAGCGATTTGGACATTTTGCGCCCGAGTTTGTCCCGGACAATGCCGGTCAAATAGACGTTTTTAAACGGAGCCTCGTCGAGGTATTCGTACCCTGCCATTACCATGCGCGCCACCCAGAAAAACAAGATTTCCGGAGCGGTAATCAAGTCGCGCGTGGGATAGAAATAGCGCAGTGTTTCATTGGGCTTTCCGGTGCGGAATACCTGGGGATCAAAAACGCTTATGGGCCAGAGCCACGAACTAAACCACGTATCGAGCACATCCGGATCTTGAACGAGGGGGCCGTCGAGCGGACCGTACTCGGCTTGCCAACGAGACCGGGCTTCGGCTTCGTTTCGGGCCACGACCACGCGTCCGTCGGGTCCGTGCCAGGCCGGTATGCGGTGCCCCCACCACAGCTGACGGGAAATGCACCAGTCGCGGACATTTTCCATCCAGACCCGGTACATGTTTTTGAACTTGGGCGGGTGCAACTGAATGGTGTCGTCGAGGACTCTTTCGAGCGCCGGGGGCACCAAATCGCCGATTTTCAGAAACCACTGGGTCGAGAGCCGAGGTTCGACCACGGCGTCGGTGCGCTCCGAAAACCCGACCGAGCTGCGGACCGATTCGGTTTTCTCCAACAAACCCGAGGCTTCGAGTTCGAGGGCAATGCTCTTGCGGGCGGCAAAACGGTCTTCGCCGACGTGAATTTGGGCCTGTTCGTTGAGCGTTCCGTCTTCGTTCAACAGATCGATTACCTCGAGGCCATGCCGCATCCCAATCGCGTAGTCGTTGGGATCGTGGGCCGGGGTAACCTTGAGGCAACCCGTTCCAAAGGCCGGGTCGACATAATCGTCGGCGATAATAGGAATGGGTTTGTCGATCAGCGGAATGAGGACCTTCCGACCAATCAACCCTGCATAGCGCTCGTCGGTGGGGTGCACGGCCACGGCCACGTCCGCCATAATCGTTTCGGGGCGCACCGTGGCCACCGTTAAAAATCCTTCGCCCTCGGCAAAGCGATAGCGGACGTAGTACATCTTGCGCTCGACCTCTTTGTGCAGGACCTCGTCGTCGCTCAAAGCCGTTCGCCCCTGGGGATCCCAGTTGACCATGCGGATGCCGCGGTAAATCCGGCCCTTGTCGTACAAATCCACAAAAACATCGACAACGGACTGATACAACTCGGGCTCCATCGTAAAGCGGGTGCGGTCCCAATCGCAACTGGCTCCGAGCTTTTTGAGTTGTTCGAGAATGATGCCCCCATATTTTTCTTTCCACGCGAAGGCGTGTTCGAGAAAGGCTTCGCGACCCAGGCTTTCCTTGCTCAATCCCTGTTCTTTGAGCAAGGCCACGACCTTGGCTTCCGTGGCAATCGAGGCGTGGTCGGTACCGGGCACCCAGCAGGCTTCGTACCCCCGCATCCGGGCCCGACGAATGAGGACGTCTTGGAGCGTGTTGTTGAGCATATGCCCCATATGCAACACCCCGGTGACATTGGGCGGGGGAATTACGATGGAGTAGGGCTCCTTGTCCGGATTGGGCCTGGCGGCAAACAGCTTGTGCTCCAGCCAATACGCATACCATTTGTCTTCGATCTGCGCGGGCTGGTAGGTGGTCTCGAGCGACATAGTGGGGAATCGAGCCGCAAAACTACTCACTAGCGGGGGAGGGCAGTGGAAAGGGAGCGCACTACTTTTGCATCCCATTATTTTACGTCCCCCATGAATCAGGACGACAAGGCCCCCGACCACGGGGCACAACAAGGCTTCGGCACCCGGGCCATACACGGAGGGCAACAGCACGATCCCTCCACCGGCGCTGTAATGCCTCCGGTCTACCTCACCAGTACCTATGCTCAATCGGCTCCTGGCCAACACCTGGGGTACGAATACAGCCGAACCCACAACCCGACCCGGACGGCGCTTCAGAACAGCCTGGCTTCGTTGGAGGGAGGCGTTGAAGGGCTTGCTTTTGCCAGCGGAATGGCGGCCATCGATGCCGTGCTCAAATTGCTCTTGCCCGGGGACGAAGTGGTGGCGAGCAACGACCTCTACGGAGGGACCTATCGTTTGTTTACCAAAATTTTTCAGCACTTCGGTCTGGTGTTTCGCTTTGTCGATATGAGCCAGCCCCTCCAGGTAGAACGGGCCGTAAACGAGCGCACCCGGCTCATATGGTGCGAAACGCCCACCAATCCGATGTTGCACATTGCCGACATCGCCGCCTTGGCCGAAATCAAAAAGCGGAGCGGAGCCATGCTCGTGGTCGACAACACCTTTGCCAGTCCCTATGTACAGCAGCCTTTGGCGCTTGGAGCCGATTTGGTGATGCACAGTGCGACCAAATATCTCGGCGGACACAGCGATGTGGTCTTGGGGGCCTTGGTGGCGAAAAGCGAACATTTGGCAGAGCGTCTCCGGTTTGTTCAGAATGCCTCTGGAGCCGTGCCCGGGCCCCTCGACTGTTTTTTGGTACTCAGGGGCATCAAAACCCTTCACCTCCGCATGGAGCGCCACGGCACCAATGGCCGGGTGGTGGCAGCGTTTCTCAAATCGCATCCCAAGGTGAAAAAGGTGCACTGGCCCGGATTTCCCGACCACCCCGGTCACGAAGTCGCTTCGCGCCAAATGCGCAATTTTGGGGGGATGTTGTCGTTTACGCTCAAGGACGACGCTTTAGAAAAGGCCTTCCATCTGGTTTCTACTCTGCAGGTCTTTACCCTGGCCGAATCGCTGGGGGGCGTAGAATCGCTCTGTGGTCATCCGGCCAGCATGACCCACGCTTCCATTCCAAGAGAAGAACGCCTCAAGAGCGGTCTGGAAGACTCGCTGATCAGGCTCAGCGTCGGGATTGAAGACCCGGAAGATCTGTTGGCCGATTTGCAACAAGCGCTCGATAAGCTCTAATCCATGGCACAAAAACTGGCGGTTATCGGAATGGGGCAATTCGGTGGGGCCATTGCCCGCCGGTTGACCGAAAAAGGCTCTGAGGTCTTGGCCATCGACAACGACGAGGAAAAGATTGAGGCCATCAAGGACGACGTGGCCTATGCCGTGACACTCGACTCGACCGATAAAAGGGCCCTTGATGCTCAGAACATCACTGATATGGATGCGGTGGTGGTGTGCATCGGTGCCAATTTTCAGGCCATGTTGCTCACCACGTTTATTTTACAAGAGCTCGGGGTCAAGCGGATCATCGCCCGGGCACAGGGCTCAACCCAGCGCTGCATCCTCGAGAAGATGGGGATCAACGAGATTCTTCAGCCCGAAGAAGAGGTGGCCAACAACGTGGCTGAGCAGTTGACCAATCCGGGTATTTTGATGTGCATGACGCTACCGGACGACTTCGAGATCATCGAAATCAAGGCGCCCAAGGCCGTGCTCGGCCGCACCCTCGGCGACATTGGACTCCGGGAGAAATACCAGCTCAACCTCATCACCCTCCTGCGCAAGTCGGAAGAGGGCTACCACATACAAGGCATTCCCGACGCCCATACCCAACTGGTGGCGGACGATTTGATTGTGATTTTTGGAAAGCGGAAATACATCGATCGGTTTATTGAAATCAACCGTTGATTCTCAGTAATTTCGACTCTATGAAAACACCATTTCTCTCGGCACTGCTCTCGATCACGGCGGTGATTGGCGGATTGACCGGATGCAAGGAAGACTCGGACAACAACAATACGCCTCCCCAAACGCTCGAGGAGCGATTGGTCGGAGAGTGGACTATGACCGAGCTCTTTTACGACACGGAAATCCCGAATCCTGCGGTTCCGGGTACGACCATTCCTTTGAGCGGGAATGCCGACAACGTCAGCGGAGATTTTACGGTAACCCAAAATCCAAACGAAGTCGACTACACCTTGATTTTCAGCGTTACCCTTCCTCCGCCTTTGGTGGGCGGCGTTCCAATCAATATTGCGCGCTCGGGTACCTGGACCGTAACCGGAGACGAAAAACGGGTCATTGTGGAAGATGCCAACAGCGGCGAGCTGATTCTTTACGATGTGCTCGTCAACGAGCCCAATCGGCAGGTGTGGGCTTCCGAGGTCCCCTTCAGCATTCCGGGCACTGGGCTCACCCTGACTTCAGACATCGAGTTTACCCTCGAGCGGCAGTAGGTTTAGCCACCAAATCGGGCCTCGATCAGTTCAAACAGTCGTTCGAGTTGTTCTTGGGCTTCGAGACTCGTCCAGTTGTAGTCGGGCCGCAATTGCTCGTTGACAAACTTTCGGGCTTCGGCAGCAGATGCCAAGGTGCCGAGTTGGGAGAGTGCCCGGTGGTAGTCTTCGGCTTGGCCGCCAAAGAGTTGTTGCGTAAAGGCAATTCGGTCGTTGAGCCCCAGCTCCCAAGATGCGGGCGGTCTCGGGGTGTGATGGGGTCGCTCGGGCTTTTCCGCCTCTTTCGCATGGGTTGAAGCGGTGGAAGCGGCGATTTCGGGACGAGGGGCCTCGGGTTGAGGTTCTTCTCTGCGGACCACGGGCGGGCCTTGGGGAACGGGAACAACGACAATTTCGGGTCGTAAAGTGGTTTCGGCTGCTGGTGCTGAGGGTGGGACCGTCTCGGGGGTACTGGTGGGTACCGCTGTTTCGGAAACGCTGGATTCGAGGGCTTGCATCATCCGGGCCCGAATCGCGTGTTCCATCTCCAGCCGGGCCTCGGCTTCGCGTTCGAGAAAATCCAGCAACAGGACTTCGGCATAGAGCGCGCGCAACCCGCTCACCAAGGCCGAGCGCTGACCGGGATCGCGGAACTGAGCGCGCAACCGATCGAATTGCGCTTCGACGAGCAACCGGCGCTCTTGAATGGAGATCGGGTGGGAAGTGGGGTCAGTGGGCATGCCGTGTGTGATTGAAAGAGAACCGCCCCGAAATTCGTTAGTTTTGAGCATTGGGCACCATTTGCCCCATGATTCTTCGATGTTTTTGGAACAAGGCGCTGCCACAATGCCCGATGCCGGCTGGATTGAAGTCATCAGTGGCCCGATGTTTTCGGGTAAAACCGAGGAACTCATTCGCCGATTGCGCCGGGCGCTGATTGCCGGGCAGGCCGTTGGCATATTCAAACCTGGTATCGACGTGCGCTACCACCCCGAAGAGGTGGTCTCCCACGACGCCCGTTCGCTGCCTTCAATAGCCGTGGAGCGCGCCGAGGAGTTGCTCGAGCAGGCCGCCTCCTACAAAGTGGTGGGCATTGACGAGGCCCAGTTCTTCGGACCAGAGCTTGTTGAAGTCGCCAATGCGTTGGCCGACCGGGGCCAAAGGGTGGTGGTTGCGGGTCTGGATCTCGACCACCTGGGACGGCCTTTTGGCCCCATGCCGAATTTGATGGCCACGGCCGAATTTGTGACCAAGGTGCACGCCATTTGCGTGCGAACCGGTGGGCTGGCGCACTATTCGCTGCGCAAAGACCCCGAAGGACAGTTGATTCAACTCGGACACAGCGATGCCTACGAGCCCGTTTCTCGCGCGGTGTTTGCCCAAATTCGGCGCCGGACATGACGGCCCACGCCAAGCTCGACTTCCCCACCCTGTGTAGCGTTGTTCAGGGCACTCTTTACGGCCTTCCAGGCCCCGCCCCGGTGCGCACCCTGATCACCGACAGCCGCAGCTATCGGGGCGAAACCGATGCGGTTTTTTTTGCGCTTACCGGTGCCGTACACAACGGTCACGACCATATTCAGGAACTCATACGCCTGGGTATGAGGCTTTTTGTCGTAGAGAAGCGCCCGACCCACCTACCCGAGGGCGTCGGATTCTGCCGGGTCGAAAGCAGCGTCGATGCCCTGCAGCGGTTGGGGGCATGGAGCCGCGATCGGTTCAAGGGACGCGTGGTGGCTATCGCGGGTTCCAATGGAAAAACGATTGTCAAAGAGTGGGCGTTTCAATTGCTCCAGCCCGATTTTGATACGGTGCGCAGTCCGAAGAGCTACAACTCCCAGATCGGCGTACCCCTGTCGCTGTGGAATCTTGAACCCCAACACGAACTCGCACTGATCGAAGTGGGGATTTCTCAGCCCGGAGAAATGCAGCG
The DNA here is from genome assembly GCA_016125155.1 of bacterium. GTDB lineage: Bacteria > Bacteroidota > Bacteroidia > Flavobacteriales > Schleiferiaceae > WGMI01. The sequence continues at coordinate 42,710 of WGMI01000010.1, read as the reverse complement.
CCAGCAGGTCATGGTGCGCCCGGACATCGGTCTGTTCACCAACCTGGGCAGCGCCCATCAGGAGCATTTTCGGAGCATGGACCACAAGCTCGGGGAAAAGTTGTCGCTGTTCGACCACGCCCAAACAATGGTGTACTGCGCGGATCAACCCGGGGTCGAAAAGCGGCTCAAGAAGAAGGAGCACCTCGACTTATGGGGTTGGTCGGCCCGAGAAAAAGCCCGGATATGGTTCGACGGTCTGGAACACAAGCATGCCCGGGTCTCGTTCAAAGTGCACGGATATGGTCCGGCCTTTAGGGTGCAACTGCCCTTTATCGACGCTGCTTCGCTCGAAAACGCACGGCATCTCATCGCATTGATGGCTGTACTCGGAGTAGATCGAGCGTGTATCAAACGCAGGCTCGAATTGCTCGAACCCGTGGTGATGCGGCTCTCGCTCGAACCCGGTCGGCGGGGCAGCCTGCTCATCAACGACAGCTACAACTCCGACCTCGAATCGCTCCGCATCGCCCTCGATTTTGTGTCGGCCCAGCGGAAAAAGCGCCCGGCCATGCTGATTTTGTCCGACCTCGAGCAGACCGGAATGGAGCCCGCCCAATGGCTTAAAGCGGTCGAAAAACTCGTCCGACCCCACGGGTTGGAGCGGGTTATCGGGGTGGGTCCTGTTTGGAGCAGTTCGGGCGAAGGCTATTTGCCACAGGGGTCTTTTTATCCCGATGCGCGGAGTTTGGGGCGCGCCGAGCCCCAATTGCCGCCCGCAGGGCACTTGGTCCTACTCAAGGGCGCCCGCAGCTTTGGATTTGAAAAACTGGCCGAACAATGGGTTGTCAAGCGGCATCAAACCGAGCTCCAGATCGATCTGGACGCCATGGCCGCGAATCTGAATGCAGTGCGGAGCAAGCTCGACCGCTCGGTCAAGATCATGGCGGTGGTCAAGGCCTTCGCCTACGGCGTGGGTGGGGTGGAAGTCGCTTCAATGCTCCAATTCCAGAAGGTGGACTATCTGGCTGTGGCCTATACCGACGAGGGCATCGAATTGCGCGAAGCGGGCATAGGTCTGCCCATCATGGTGATGAATCCAGAAGAAGAAGCCCTCGACCGGCTTATCGAACACCGCTTAGAGCCTGAGATCTATTCGTTCCGGATGCTGGGGCTGTTTGTCAAGGCTTTGCTGCGCAGCGATGGCCGATCGGAAGCTTATCCCATTCACCTCAAGATGGATACGGGAATGCACCGCCTGGGTTTTGCCGAGCAAGACGTCGAAGCCCTGTGCGAAGAACTCGGCGACCAACATCGGTTGCGGATCGCAAGCGTCTTTACGCATTTGGCCGCCACCGAAGACATGGACGAGCGCAAGCGCACCCTGATTCAAATCAAGCGATTCGAGCAGATGTGCACCCGTTTGGCTCAATCAACAGGGCAGCGGTTTGATCGACACGCGCTCAATACGGCGGGAATCGAACACTATCCCGAATACGCTTTCGAAATGGTGCGCATCGGGCTGGGTCTCTATGGTATGGGACCGGGTTCGTCCCATCGGGCATTGGGACTAAAAACCCACATCAGCCAAATCAAATTTGTGCGCAAAGGCGAGAGCGTCGGCTACAACTACAGCTATGTGGCCGAGCGAGACCTGCGCTCCGCCACCATTGCCATAGGCTATGCCGACGGATTCGATCGCCGTTTTTCGAACGGAAAAGGCCGGGTGTGGATCCGTGGGAAATTCGCCCCGGTGATAGGAAAGGTCTGTATGGATTTGTGCATGGTCGACGTAACCGGCATCGACTGTGCCGAAGGAGATCCCGTCGAAATATTCGGAGAACACCTCGATGTCGCCGAATGGGCGCGGAGTTTGGACACCATCCCGTACGAAGTGCTCACGGGGTTGTCGTCCCGGATTAAAAGGGTGTACCTCCAAGGGTGAAGAAGTCCTCAGCCCTTCCTTCGTCTTTGCTGCGCGACTTTGCCTGGGTAGGGGGTTTGCAGGGTATATGGATGCTTTTGCCCTTGCTCACCCTTCCCTATCTGTATACCGTATTGGGCGAGGCGCGCTTCGGGGCCTTGATGATTGCCCAGGCCCTCAACGGTCTCTTTTCTGTTGTGGCCGATTTCGGGTTTCATTCCTTCTGGACCCGAGAATGGGTGCGCACAGCCGAAGGAAATCGCCCCCATTTGGTGGCGGGGGTGCAATGGGCCCGGTTCGGGCTGAGTCTGGTTTTGGCGCTACCCTTTTTTCTCATCGTCTATGCGGTTCCGGCCTATCGGGCGTACGCCCTGTTGTTTGGATTGAGCTATCTCTTTGTACCCGCGAATTCTTCCTTGCCCATTGGGGTTTTTCAGGGCATGGGTCGTTTTGCGGAAATCAATATTGCCCAATCTCTTCAACGGCTGGCGTATACAATTCTGGTGTTTACCATGGTGCGCAAGCCCGGTCACGATTGGCTCGTCCCGACATTCAGTGCGCTCTGCGTCAGTTCGGTAGGGGTGTGGTCCTGGTGGAGACTGTCCCATTTGGGGATGCGCTGGGTTCGGTTTTCGACCGGCGCGGTATGGCGCTATCTGCGAGAAAGCGCGGGGCTGTTTTGGATTTCCGCAGCCAACGCCAGCTTTGCCCAAGCACCAATGCTGATGATCGGCGCCTTCCAACCCGCTTCCACAGTCAGTGCGTTTGCCTTTGTAGACAAGTTTATCCTCGCGCTCAAATTGGGCATACAGGCCCTGGGTACGGTGCTCTTGCCCCGGCTCAGTTTGCGCTGGTCACAAAAGGGATCCATGGTTCGCCGTGGGGAATTGTACCGGGCTGTGGGGGGGTCGCTCGGATTGTATGCCTTGTTTTTGTTGGTTTTTGGGATGTTGCTCTGGTGGGCGCGCCCCCAGTTGAGCGCAGCCTTGGGACCGGCTTTTGTGCCTATGCTCGTGGCCTCTGCGGGTATTCCTTTTCTGTTCGCCTACCGGCATTTGGCCGAGGTCGCCCAGATTGCCCAAGGGAATGCGCGCAGCTATGCGCGGACCGCCGTGGTTATGAGCCTAATTCAGTGGATTCTGACGGCCTTTGGTACGCAAGAAGGGGGCTGGGGGTGGGTCCTGATAACCGTTTATGCCGTCGAAGTGGTCTTGCTGATCCGTTCTATGCTCGAACTGAGAAAAACGCACCCCGAGCCCGCTTCTGTGGATTCGGCTGGCGAAGGTTCTAATTTGCCGCCGTGAACAGACCTTCTCTTTCGTGTTCCATTGTGACCTACGGGCATTCGATTTCGCTTTTGACCCAAGCGGTCGACAGTGTTCGGCAATCGTGGGAGGGCCCGCTCAGGCTCGTTCTGGTCGACAACCGTTCAGAAACAGGGGTAAAGGCATGGGCCGATTCGATGGGACTCGAATACCTCGACCCCGGTCGGAATCTCGGTTTTGGGGCTGCGCATAACCTCGTGCTCCGCAGCTCGGTCCACCGATTCGACTTCCACCTCGTGCTCAACCCCGATGTACGGTTTGGACCCGAAGTGCTTCGCGGATTGGCCACTTTGTGGCCCCAATGGGACCAACCCGGCGTGGTGACCCCTCTGATTCGCTATCCCGATGGCTGCATCCAATACCTATGCAAAAGACTGCCCACGCCCTTTGACCTGCTCGGTCGGCGGTTTTTGCCCGACGCACTCAAGCGGGGATTGCGGTTCTGTTTCGACCGTTACGAATTTCGGCAGGCCGATTATTTGAAGCCCATGGAAGTACCTGTGCTTTCGGGTTGTTTTATGTGGTTCGACGACCGACTGCTCCAGGCCCTCGGCGGATTCGACGAACGCTTTTTTCTGTATCTCGAAGATGTGGACTTTTGCAGAAGGGCAGCGGAAATGGCCACCAATCACCACAGACCCGAATTCGAGATCGTGCACGACTATCAAAAAGCGTCATACAAGAGCACTTCGGCATTACAGCTCCATCTGCGTTCCGCCAAGGCCTATTTCGACAAATGGGGCTGGTGGTTCGATGCGGGACGGACTCGGTTGAACCGCAAAGCGCGCTATACCCCATTGTCGTGAATGCTTGGACCACATGGTTTCCGGTTTTAAGCGCGGCGCTGTCCTTTGCGGTGTGCTACGCGGCCATTCCGGCCATGATTCAGCTCAGTCTGGTCAAGCGACTCTACGACGAGCCCGACGCGCGCAAAGTCCATACCCGGCGCATCGGGGCGCTTGGGGGCATTCCCATCTTCGGGGCCTTTTTGTTCAGCTTTGTGCTGTTTTCTGCAGGTCTGGATTATCCGCAACAGAATTCGATCCTCGCGGCCTACATCATCTTGTTTTCGATGGGGATCAAAGACGATTTGTTCCCTTTAAGTCCCAGCAAGAAAATCGTGGGTCAATTGCTCGCGGTGTTGCTCGTGGTCTTGGTCGGGAACGTGCGCATGGAAAGCCTGTACGGTTTGTTTGGGATCGGGGAATTGCCTTATGCCGTCAGCGTGCTGGGTTCTGTGGTTTTGTTTTTGATGCTGATCAACTCTTTCAATTTTATCGATGGCATCAACGGGCTGAGCTCTGGTCTGGGGGTGTTGATCTTGCTCATCTATGCCTATTGGTTTTACCGAATGAACGAGGCGCTGTTCCTCATCTTGTGTCTGAGTTATGCCGGTGCCCTCCTCGGCTTTTTACCCTACAACTACCGGCGCAAGGCCAAGATTTTTATGGGCGACAGCGGCAGCATGATCCTCGGGTTCAACCTCGCGGTTATTACCGTGTTCTTCATCCAAAAAAGCGTAGTGGCCGAGCCCAATTTCTTTTATGCCATTGGTTCCGCTGTATATGCTTTTGCCTTGGTCCTGATCCCCGTATTTGATACCGTTCGGGTCGTGGTCTTGCGGTTGATGCGGGGCCGATCTCCCTTTAGTCCGGATCGAAATCACATCCATCACTTGCTCCTCGATGCCGGGTTGAGCCACCGGCAAGGGACGGCCGTTTTGGTGACCACCGCTGCGCTTTTTGCCGCGCTGGCCACGGCCTTGAAAGGGCGCATGCTCCCCAAATACCAGCTCCTGTTGTACGTGGTGCTGGCCCTGGTGCTCAGCCAAATTCCCCGTTGGACCAAATTGCTCAGACCCGAGCCCGAAGCATGAACCCGCGCCCCATCGATACTGTGCGCCATGGGCTGCTGTTGCTGTCCTTTTTTTGGATGTCTACGGGCGAACGCCTGGGAAATGGACCTCTGGTCGCACTCGCCGCCTTGGTCATTTTTGACCCGAGTCTCTGGAAAGCGGCTTGGGTCAAGCGCGGGATGCGCCCGTCGACCAGGTGGCTCTGGCCTTCGATGGCCTTGTTCGCGCTCACAGCATCCTTCGGGCTGTTTTCGGATCCCAAGAACACAGCCAATTTGATGCAGGTGCGCTCTGCCTTTGTGGTTTTTCCCCTCGTATTGCTGCTCTTGGGGCCCGAGCGGTTGCCCGGGCGCCGGGTTCTATTGGCGGCAACGTGGCTCGGATTGTTCGCCACCGCGCTGTATGGGCTGGGTTTGTCTTGGTGGAGGGCCGAGCATCAAGCCGAACCCGGGCAGGCTTATGCCGCCTATTTCTTCTACGACCATTACAGCTTTCCACTCGGCTGGCACCCCGCCTATATGAGCCTGTTCGCAGGCTTGTTGATAATGGCCTCTGGTTTAGAGCGATTTTTGACCCCGGGCACCCCAGCCTGGCCGAAATGGGCCACCGGGGGGGCGCTGTTGTCGATGGTGGTCCTGTTTTTTATCCTGCAAGGCCGCATGAACTGGATCGCCTTGGGTGTGACCCTGCCGCTTACGCTGGTATTGTTTATCCGCACCTTGATGCCCGGGGGGATTCCCTGGATCCGTTTGGGGGCCTTTGGCGGTGGCTTGCTGCTCTCGCTGGGATGGCTGTTGTGGAAGGGGCCCGAATCGATCCGATCGCGCTGGACCCAAGGATTTTCGCTCGAATACGATTTGGACGCAGACCGCATCGAAGCCTTTAGCGGTTTCACCATTCGACTGGCCGAGTGGGAGGGCGTTCGCCATGCCCTACAAAGGGCACCTTGGTACGGTTTTGGAGCCGATGCCCAGAGAGAGCTCGAGCGCTCGTATGCCGACATCGGATTTGTGTTGGGGGTTCAAAACCGCTACAATGCCCACAATATGTACTACCAAATCCTGCTCCAAGGCGGTTGGGCGGGGCTGGCGCTGCTGTTGTGGTTTTTGATCGGACTCGGGCGCCGGGGCTGGAAAAACCGCGATCCCTTGTTGTTCGCCGCCGTGGTGTTTTTCGCGCTAAGTGGACTTACAGAGTCTCTGATCGACCGTCAAAAAGGGGTGTTGTTTGCCGCGGTGCTGCTGTTGGCGCTTTCCGCTTCGTCCGCTCGGCCTCTACCGCAAGCAAAGCGAACATAAAGCCGAAAAAGAATACTCCGGCCTGTCGTTCGAGCATGGATTCGGTACTGAACGAAATCAGGCAGACCAGCCCGAGCAGCCGTGAGGCAAACCCCGCTCTGCTGTGGAGCAGGGTCGCAAAGAGAAATACCAATATAACCAACCCCAGCCATCCCATTTGGGCCGCGGTTTGAAGAAAGGTATTGTGGTAGTTCAAGCGGCGGTCGCTCAATCGGTAGTGTCCGCTACCGTCCCAAAACAGCGCGGTTTCTTGTTTGAGTTGTTCTTGGAGGCGGTCGTCTGCATCGCCCAATCCGTGCCCCAACCAAGGGCGTTCGTTCAATACACTCCAACCGTGTTTCCACAAATACACCCGCGCATTGGTCTGTTTCTCGGTCTCGAGGCGGTTGAAGCTCTTCCATTCGTCCCAGGTTTCGGTCGCCCTGCGGCGGGTCTCGGGAGAGAGCATGAGCAATCCAAAAACCCCCAGACCGCTCAGGGCGATCCCCCAATTGCGCAGCGGAATCTTGGGCAGGGCGTCGGAGAGCGCAAACAGCAGGGCAGCGACCAACCCCAGCGCGGCAATGCGCACCGCAGTGAGCGAAAGGACCAGCACAAATAAGGCCAGAGCGGCCGTGCGCAGCACCAAAACTCCACCAGAGGCTGTATTAAAATCGCGCAATAGTCTATGGAGCGTCCATCCGGCTCCAAAGACGAGATAGAGCGAGAAATAATGCCCCGGCAACAGGGGCCACCGCATCAAATTGTGGTAGAAAAAGGCCTCCTGGGCCCCGAGGACTAAGCTTTGGTAGAGCGCCATTCCCAACAAGGATAGGCAGCTCAAAGACAGCCCGAGTACAAACACATCGAGCAGGACAGAGATCCGAAATCGATAGGGCGTTTCGACCCCGGCCAAGGCCAAAGGCCAGGCCAGCAAGGGTATTTTAAGCGCGAATAGCCGCCAGGCCTCCGAACGGTTGTCGCTCCAAAATACCGATGCCAGGGTGGCGATGAAGAACCACAGCGCCCATCGAAATGCCGGATTGCCCCACAGCTGAGCCGGCAGGTCAGCCCAGTCCGACCGCAGGGTCCAGAAGAACCCAAAAAGCATCAACCCCAGAGCCGTAGGGGCCCAAGGAGCTTGAAACGGCAAAAAGAAAGCGAAATAACAGAGCGCCAGTCCGTACCCGCCTTCTTTAATGCGTTCGAAGAGTTCGGGTTTCAGGGCTTCAATACCTTAGAATAGACTTCGGGCTTACGGAGGAGTTCTACGGCTTTTTGGGTCTCCTCGTCGTGTTTCAGGACATATTCGATGCGCCCCGGCAAATACCCCCACCGCTCGCACAGCTCGGCTCCAATCCACGGCGCCAAACGCGCCCTTTGACGATCGAGGTCGTTCGACTTCATTTTCAACGTTTGCTGGCGCAGACTTTCCAATTCTTTCGAGAGGTCTCCATAGCCTTCCAGACGCAAGACGGTGTCCAGCCGGGCCATGAGTTGCTCGGAATAAGACTGGTGGGCAAATCCGCGCTTCTGGGCAAAATCGACAAATCGAGCATAGAGCCGGTCGTCTACCTCGAACTTGCCCGGTTGAAACGACTCGGGTTTGTTTTCGGCTACTTCGTTGGCGAAATCGAATACGGTCCATTGATCTTCCAATCCATCGAGCAAAGCCGAACCTTTTGGTTCGGGAACCACCACGTCGGGATCGATGCCGCCGCCGTCGTAGACCGTCCGCCCTCCACGGGTGCTGAACCGACTGCGCACACTGTCGGGCACCGCGCGCACACTCCCGTCTTCGGCCCGATCGGCATAGTTGAGCGCCTGAATACACCGACCGGAAGGGGTGTAATATTTGGCGATGGTGATTTTAATCTGGCTGCCATAGCTGATGGGTTTGCTCTGTTGGACCAGGCCTTTTCCAAACGAACGCTGCCCCAGGACCACCGCCCGGTCCAGATCCTGCAAGGTGCCCGCCACAATTTCGCTGGCCGAGGCCGAGCCGGAATTGATCAGCACCACCAAGGGGATTTCGGCATCCATGGGGTTGGCTGTGGTTCGGAAAATTTCTTCTGAAGCCCGGTCGCGCCCCTTGGTGCGCACCACCTCTTGTCCCTTGGGCAAAAACAAGTTGCAGGTGCGGACGGCCTCGTCCAACAGCCCTCCGGGATTGCCCCTCAGGTCGAGGACCAAGCTCTTCACGGGCCCTTGTTTCAAGAGTTCGTAATAGGCCGTTTTGATTTCGTCCGAGGCCTTGTTCATGAAATTCGCGAGGTAGATATAGCCTACCCCATCGGCTACAAAGCCGCTGTAAGCTACGTTGAACGCACGCACTTCGACCCGCTTGAGCGAAGTCTTGGTCTTTTTTCCCTTGCGTTCGTAGGTCACATCCAGAGATGTACCCGGGCTTCCTTTGATCAATCGGAATACCTGGTTCATATCCAGTCCTTCGAGCGGGGTGCCGTCGATGTCGAGCAGCTCATCGCCGATGTGCAAACCGGCCAGATCAGCCGAGGCGCCCGGATGAATCGAACTCACTACCATGCTTTTGCCCCGTGGACTCAGACTGGCGCCAATGCCTCCATATTGACCCGTGTTCTCCGAACGAAAATCTTCAACGGCCGATTCGGGAATGTAGTTGGTGTAGGGGTCCAACGTCGCCAGCATGGCATGCAGGGCCGTTTCCATGAGTTTGGAAGAAGACACTGGGTCTACGTAGTGCTGGTGGACTTCGCGATACACATCCGTGAAGATTTCGAGCTGTTTGTTGATCTCGAAATGATCGGACCGAGCGCCCAAACCCAAGGCCAACAGCACAATTGCGGCTCCAAACGAGCGAAGGGAAGGGACCGTTCTGGGCGTCAGAACTCGGTGGACTTTATCGGGTTTCATGCAGAAGCCTTAGAAACAATTGGGGATAAGGGCACTTTCCCCAAAGCTATTGTTCAAATCGATTGGCTGCTCCCTGCGCCCCGTGCCGATGTTCGAGTTTGGGCCAAACCCCCCGAAGCGCGGCGCGAAGGGTGGCCACCGAAGGGGGCGGAGACGACACGCAGAGCAGTCCAAAGACGTATCCGCTTTTGAGCGATTCAGGGGCCGAGGCCCATTCGAGCCGCAGCGCCTCTTTCATGCGTCGTTTGACCTGATTGCGCACCGAGGCCTGTCGAAAACGACGCTTGGGGGCCGAAAAGAGAAACTGGGAACTCGGGAGGTTTGGAACGGGCAGCATGCGGAGGGTCAGCGGTCTTTTTCCCTCTACCCATCCCTCTTCGAACAAACGGGCAATGACCCGTTCTGATTTGACTCTATGGGGCAGGTTGAACCTCAAATCGGCCTTTGGGCTATCCGATTCCGCCAAAGCCTTATTTGGCTTTGTGGTTGCGCTTTATATGGTCTTCCAACGCCATGGTCATCGAGGGAAACTCGATGCTGGGCGCGACCACTTGCACTTCCAAACCCGCTTCTTGAGCCGCTTGCAAAGTACTCGATCCGAATACGGCAATGTGGGTTTCCCCTTGGACAAAAGTCGGGAAGTTCTGATACAGCGACTTGATTCCGGCCGGGCTAAAAAATACCAGCATTTCGTAGTCGCCGATGTTCACCTCGCTCAAATCGTTGCTTACGGTCCGATACAGTATTGCGCGGGTGTATTTGATTTTGCCTTCGTGCAGCAACTGGGGAACGTCGGTTTTTTGAACGTCGGAGCTCGGCAACAAATAGCGCTCGTCCTTGTGCTTTTTGATCACGGCCATCAAATCGGCAAAGCTCGATTTGCCGTGGTACACTTTCCGCTTGCGGTAGATGACGTATTTCTGCAAGTAGTAAGCGATGGCCTCGGTTTGACAGAAATACTTCAAATCTTGATTGATCGGAACCCGCATTTCCTCGCACATACGGAAAAAGTGATCGACGGCATTTCGGCTCGTCATGATCACCGCTGTATGCTCGGCAATGTTGATTTTATCCTTTCGAAAATCAGCACTCGGCACGCCCTCCACTTTGATAAAGTGACGAAAGTCTATGCGCAGTTTGTGTTTGTCTGCCAACTCCTTGTACGGAGAATGCCCGTCTACCTTGGGTTCGGGTTGAGAAACCAGTATGTTCTTGATCTTCACGTCTGTAATGGGGGGCGTTCAGAGATCGAAGCGGGCCAATCCCCAGTGGCTTTGGATGGCTTCTACCACCATCCACCAAGGCAGGATTTCCGAGGCGCAAAGGTACAACAAAACCCAACCGAGGCCGACAGGGGTGCGAATGTCGAGAACCGAAAGCGACCGAAGCAGCCCCCATACGTGAAACGCCCCAATACCTGCAATCGAAACGAGCGCGATGGCGGGACTCAAGGGGTCGTAAAACACCCCCAATACGCTGAGGGGGAGAAGCGGAACCAGAACCCACTGCCCGATGTGATCGCGCACCGAGAAGTGTTCGACAAATTGTTCCGCCCTGTCCAATACCCACGCAAAAAGCAGGCTGAACACCCGCTGCAGACTGATGACACTCCCGACCAGAATCAACAAGATCAAATACCATTTCCAATCGGAAGCGAGAATGCGTTCGCCTTCGGAAGCCCTCAGGGCCAGGAGTAAGCTCAAAGGCACCAAGCCGAAATAGGTCAGGTTGCGGAGCAAATTGAATCGATCGGTAAGCACCTCTTCACGTCGCCCCGGACCCATCAGGTGGCCTGCGCTTGAAATCGACGCTCGGAATGCGGCGAATTTTTTGGGATAGCCCAGCCTCATGCCCAGATAGGCCCCGTAGGTCAGCACCAATACGAGGAAGCTCCAATCCGAATGATGCGGCATTCGATCCACGCGTCAAAGTTAGTCGTGGATGCGCAGCGCGCTTTCAACCTCTGAGGCTTCTCAGGGGGAGCAGCTTGGCAACGGGGTTATCCTGAAGAAAAGAACAGCCCGATGCCCTGCTCGTTGTTCAACAACCGCTCCCGATCCGTTTTGGCAAAATAGGCGTGTTCGTCGGCCGCTTCAGCCATCAACCCAATCCACCGGGCGTCCACTTCTCGGGCAAAGTGCAGCAGTTCTCCGGCAAAACCCACGCTAAAGTGCGATGCTTCCCGCAGCACTTCCCGAGCCTGAATCTGTCGGGAACCGAGGTAGTCCATGGCCTCGACTACGTTGCGACGGGTTTGCTCGGACAGCACCTCACCGCTTTTTTTTATGCCGAACACGACCACCTGTGCATCCAGCCATTGCGCGATCCGTGCTGCGGTGCGAACCAAGGCTGCGTAGGCCTCGTGGGCGCTGTACGGCAAGATCAGGGTTTTGCCTCGGTAAGATTCGTCGCTTTGGTCCGGGACGGTAAGCACCGGAATCGCTGATCCCTGAGCGATGCGCAGCGCATCGGCTCCGAAGAGGTTCTGCCTCAGTCCTCGGGTGCCATGGGTGGTCATCACCATCATGGAGCAAGCGGGGTCTCGGGTTTCGGCAATCAACTGCTCTGCAACTGAGCCCGCTCCCGTTCGAAGGTCAATCTGGAGTCCTTGGTGTTGTTGTTCCAGCCGGGCTCCGAGCGCAGCCAAAGCCTCCTCGGGAGTGGATTCCCGTGTTCCCGCTGCGCGCAAGTACCGCGCGGAATCGGCGTTGACGACGTGAAATAAGCGCAGCATTGCACCCGAACTCAAGGCCATATCGGCACCCAAAAAAGCAGCTTTCGACGAAGCTGCTGAAAAATCGGTGGGAACGAGAATGGAGGCAGGATGGGTCATAACCGCTCGCTTAACAAGAGTCCACGAAGTTAATCTCCGTCGCTCGGGTACATCCTGTTAAATGTCATAAACCAAAGAGGCACTTCGACTTGGAACAAATGCCGGAAGTAGTTTTTTACGCGAGGTGTTCCAGGCCATCCTCCCATTTCACTGAACCCCGCGCAAACTAACTTTGCCCGATTTTGTTGATCACCTACAGCCGATCTTCCACCAAACCCATCGCGAATCTCATGGCCCAAGACGTGTTCCAATCGCCCGACTATTACTTCCTCGACGAATGGCTCAGCGAAGAGCACAAACTGGTCCGTGAGGCCACTCGGGAATGGGTCAAGCGCGCCGTAAGTCCGATCATCGAAGACTATGCCCAAAAGGCGGAGTTTCCGACCCAGCTCATTCAGGGTTTGGCCGAAATCGGTGCCTTTGGCCCCTACATCCCGACCGAGTACGGAGGGGCGGGACTCGATCAGATCAGCTACGGGCTCATGATGCAAGAAATCGAACGCGGCGACAGTGGGGTACGGAGCACGTGTTCGGTGCAGAGCTCGCTGGTGATGTATCCTATTTACGCCTACGGAAGCGAAGATCAGCGCAAGAAATACCTGCCCAAACTGGCGAGCGGGGAGTTTCTCGGTTGTTTTGGATTGACCGAGCCCGACCACGGTTCGAATCCCGGTGGCATGGTGACCCATTTCAAGGACATGGGCGACCACTATCTTTTGAATGGAGCCAAGTTGTGGATTTCGAACGCGCCCTATGCGGATGTCGCGGTGGTTTGGGCCAAAAACGAAGAGGGCCGCATCCACGGACTGATTGTCGAAAGGGGCATGGAAGGATTCACCACCCCGGAGACCCACAACAAATGGAGTTTGCGCGCCAGTGCCACCGGCGAATTGGTGTTCGAGAATGTCAAGGTTCCCAAAGAGAATCTACTGCCCAACAAGAGTGGATTGGGCGCACCCCTGGGCTGTTTGGACTCGGCCCGCTATGGAATCGCGTGGGGAGCCCTTGGAGCGGCCATGGATTGCTACGATACAGCTTTGCGCTACAGTCTTCAACGGCAACAGTTTGGCCGACCCATCGCCGGGTTCCAACTCCAACAAAAGAAACTGGCCGAAATGATTACCGAAATCACCAAGGCCCAGGCTTTGACCTACCGTTTGGGGCAGTTGAAAAACGAAGGAAGGGCGAGCAGCGCGCAGATTTCGATGGCCAAGCGCAACAACGTGGCCATGGCGAGCCAGATTGCCAGGGACGCGCGTCAAATGCTGGGCGGTATGGGGATTACCGGCGATTTCAGCATCATGCGCCATATGATGAACCTCGAGTCGGTCATTACCTATGAAGGCACGCACGACATCCATTTGCTCATAACCGGTATGGATGTAACCGGAATTTCGGCCTTCAAATAAAGGGTGCGACAGATCGGGTAACCCCCTTTCTTTCGGTCGGCGCTCCCAAGAACCGACACGTTATATTTGCCCCCAATTCCACACAGGAATCGGGATACAGGCATTGTCAACCACCTTCTGTCCGATGAGTTCATTTGCGTTTCGGCCCGCGCTTGCCGCCTCGATCGTTTTTGTGCTGGCTGCGGCAAGCGCTTGCATCCCGCTCAGCAAGCTGACCTATCTCGACAGAGACGACTCGGATTCCGACAGTTTGTCGGTTCCTACCCAACGCGCCGACTATCGGCTTCAACAAAACGACATCGTGAATGTCAAGGTGACTACCTTGAATCCAGAGACCCAGACCTTGTTCAACAAAGAAGAAAACTACGGCAACCTCAATGCAGGCGACGTTATTTTCTACCTCCAGGGATATTCGGTCGATATGGAAGGCAACATCGATCTGCCCGTCATCGGTCCGGTGAATGTGGTCGGAAAAACGGTGTCTGAGCTCAAGGCTGAAATTCAAACCTTGATGGATGGTTATTTTTCCAAAGATGCGGTCAATGTAACGGTTCAATTGGCGGGGCTTAGGTTTACGGCCATCGGCGAGGTGGCCCGTCCCGGCAAATACGTCATCTATCAAAACCAAGCGACCATCATCGATGCCCTCGCCATGGCGGGCGACATCACCATGGTGGGCAATCGGCAGGAGGTGCAAATTGTCCGCCAGACCAACGGGGGAGTGCAATTCTTTACCATCGACCTCACCGACCACAAGGCCGTTCAAAGCCCTGAGTGGTTTATTCAGCCCAACGACGTCATCAATGTCTATCCGCTCCGCGCCAAATCTTGGGGCATCGGCACCACCGGTTTTGCCACATTTGCTTCTGTCATCACCGTACTCGCCAGTACGGCGACCCTGATCTACACCTTGTCGCGAATCGATTAACCCCGTTGTGGGAATGAGCCCAGAAGGAATTACCCCGGTCGAACGCGGCCAAAACAAAGAAGACGAAGGCCTCGATCTCAAACAGCTTTGGTCGAGAATTGTCGGTCAATGGCCCGTTTATTTGATCAGCGCTATCCTTTGCATTTTGGGGGCCTACCTCATCAACCGGTATACCACGCCCAAGTACAAAACCAAGGCTTTGTTGCTCATCAATACCGACAACAGCGGCGTCAATGCGGGCTTGGAGTCTGTGATGAGCGCCATTGGCTACTACAATCCCCGCCTCGATTTTGAGAACGAGCTTTTGGTCATGAAGTCGCATCAGATGCTGCAGCGCGCCCTCGACCAGTTGCACTTTGAAGTGGCCTACTACAGCGAAGGCAAGTTTTTGGCCAACGAGGTCTATCCCAACAGCCCCATTCGGGTCGAGTACGATCCAGCGCATCCTCAAGCCGTCGGCCTGCTGTATTCGCTTCAACCCAAAGACAAGGACCGATTTGTCCTCAAGCCCCTCGAAAAACCCGAACGCTTTTATTCTTTTGAAAAACGCGACGGGGTCGAGATGAGCGCAGAGAGCCGGGCATCGTTCGAGAAGGTGCGGGGCACATTCCGCTACGGGGAGTGGATTGAAACAGCGGGTTGCCGTTTTCGCGTGGTGCGGACCGAACACGTGAAGGTCAAAGACGAACCCATGCAGTTCCGCTTTCGTTCAAACGCCAATTTGCTCGAAGAATACAGCAAGCGTTTGACCATCGAAGCCGCGGCCGAAGGGTCGTCGGGAGCGGTTTTGTCAATTGTGGGCAGCGTGCCCGCCAAGGATCGGGACTTTCTGAACACCTTCATCGAGCAATACATCCAATTTGGCTTGGAACAGAAAAATGTGATGGCCGAAAACACCTTGAACTTTATCGAGGGCGAATTGGTCAAGCTCCAGGATTCTCTGCGGCTGGTGGAAGGGTTGCGGCAGGCCTTCCGCACCGAAGAACAGGTGGTGGATCTCTCGGAAGAGGGCCGTTCGCTCTTCGAGCAATTTACGTTGCTCGAAGGCCAGCGGAGCGAAGAGAAAATGCGGCTCGAATACATCGAGTATTTAGTGAACTACCTCGACAAAGGCGATGCCCTGACCGGTGTCGTGGCCCCGTATACAGTGGGAATCACCGACCCGTCGACCGTCAGCCTCATCGGTCAATTGAACGAAATCTCGACCCGCTACAGCACCATGCGGCTCGAACTGCGCCCGGGCAACCCCGAACTCAAGCGCATCGAGGAGCAAATGCGCAGCGTTTCGGGTTTGCTGAAAGAGAATTTACAGGGCGCCTTTGCCCAGAGCAAACTCAAAATGCGCGACCTCGATGTCCGAATCCGCGGTCTGGAAAACGAGCTAAAGCGATTGCCCGAGGTTGAGCGCAACTACCTGAACATCGAGCGGCAGTATCAACTCAACGAGAATTTATTTGTCTTCATGATGCAAAAAAGGGCCGAGACGGGAATCGCCAAGGCCTCGAATTTGCCCGACAACCAGGTGGTGGATTCTGCGCTTACGGCGAAGGATCCGCTCTCGCCCCGCAAGGGATTGAATTTTGCAGGTGCACTCGTCTTGGCGCTGTTGCTGCCTACGGTGTTTTTTGTGGCCCGAGACCTGACCAACGACAAGATCATGTCGCGTCAAGACATTCAGAAGATCACCAACATCCCGATTCTGGGTATTGTGGGCCACAACGACCGAGACACCACGCTGGTGGTGACGCGCCACCCCAAATCGTCGATTGCCGAATCGTTCCGCGCCATTCGCTCGAACCTCAAATTCCTGATTCGCGAAAAAGACGACAGCGGAACGGTGTTTTTGGTGACCTCGAGTGTGGGTGGAGAGGGCAAGACCTTTTGCTCGACCAACTTGGCCTTGGTTTTGGCCATCACGGGCAAAAAGTCGCTCATCGTTGGGATGGATATGCGCAAGCCCAAGATTTACAATGACTTTGGACTGAACAACAGCGTGGGCGTTTCGAGTTTGCTCTCAGGTCAATGCACCTTGGACGAAGCCATTCAGCGCACCGAACACCCCCACCTCGATGTCATTTCAGGGGGGCCGATTCCCCCGAACCCGAGTGAGTTGATCATGGGCGAGAACTTCAGCAAAATGATCGAAGACTTGCGCAAGCGCTATGCTTACATCGTTCTCGACACCCCCCCGGTAGGGCTGGTAAGCGATCCTTTTGACATGATCAAGTTCGCCGACCTCAGTTTGTATGTGGTGCGCCAGAACTACACCAACAAAGAATTGCTCCAGCACATTCACGAGCAATCGCGCAAAGGAGCGGTCAAGAACATATCAATCGTCATCAACGACTACAATACCAAAGGCAGCTACGGCTACGGCTATGGGTACGGGTATGGCTATGGATACGGCTATTACGAAGACGAAGACGGAGCCGATCGCCGCAAGTGGTTTGGTCGGAAAAAGCGCCACAAGGCTTGAGCCCACAGAGCCCATCGGCTTCGGGCGGGTATGCCGAGCCCTTTGTACACCCCACCGCCGTGGTCGACCCGGGTGTACACATTGGATCGGGCTCTAAGATTTGGCATTTTTGCCACATTATGCCGGGGGCTGAGATTGGCCCCGACTGCTCCTTGGGTCAAAACGTCTTTGTCGCTTCCGGGGTCCGTTTGGGCCGGGGAGTCAAGGTGCAAAACAACGTATCGCTCTATGAAGGGGTCGAGGTGGGAGACGAGGTTTTTTTGGGGCCTTCCTGTGTGTTTACCAATGTCTTGAATCCTCGCTCGGGCGTAGTGCGCCGGGGCGAATACCGACCTACCCGCCTGCACCGCGGGGTGAGCATTGGGGCCAACGCCACCTTGGTGTGCGGTGTCGAATTGGGCGAGTATGCCTTTGTGGGAGCTGGAGCCGTGGTGCACCGCGACGTCGCCCCCTTTGAGTTGGTGGTCGGCGTGCCTGCCCGCCGCATCGGTTGGATGAGCAAAGCCGGGCACCGCCTCGAGTTTGATGCCGGGGGTTGGGCGCAATGCCCGGAAGGATCGGATTGGTATTATCGCTCGCCCGACGACCGGGTGATTGCGGTGGGCACCCGCACGGCAGAATGAAGAAACTGCGCTGGGTGATCTTGGGTTGTGGCCGCATCGGTCAGGCGCATGCCGCACTGATTGATGCGCACCCTGAAATGGAATTGGCCGGCCTCTACGACCCTTCTGCTGAAGCCCTCGATTGCTTCCCCTATTCGGCCCCCTCCATTCGAGACTTGAGCGGGCTCGGCGCCCTCGGGGCCGATGTAGCCTTGATTGCAGCTCCCAACGGACAACACGCAGAATTGGCGATTGCCGCCCTTAAACAAGGGCTGCACGCCGTCATCGAAAAGCCCATGACCACGAGCCGATCGAGCGCAGAACGGGTGCTCCAGGTGGCACTCGAGCAGAGCCGACAGGTTTTTGTGGTGATGCAAAATCGCTACAGCCCCATGGCGATTTGGTTGCGGGGCGTCGTGCAGCAAGGGCGGCTCGGAACCCTGCGTATGGCCGATGTGCGCTGTTATTGGAACCGAGACGAGCGCTATTATGGAGCAGACCGGACCCGGGCGGGGTGGCACGGAAGCCTCGATCGAGATGGCGGGCCACTGTTTACGCAATTCAGCCACTTTATCGACACCCTGTATTGGCTGTTTGGTCCCCTGAAGCTGATCGGTACCCCCGTATTTGCAAACTACGCCCACCGGAACAATACCGAGTTTGAAGACAGCGGCTTGATTCATTTTGACCTCGCCCAAGGCGCCCTCGGGAGTCTCGCCTACACCACGGCTGTGCCCGAATCCAATTTTGAGAGCTCGCTTTCGCTCATCGGCTCAAAAGGGGCGCTGCGCGTCAGCGGTCAATACCTCGAGAAACTCGATTTCTGCAGTCTCCCCGAGGTCCATCCGGGCGAGTTTGCCCAGGTGCGCGAAGCGGCGGGTCGAGACGGGGTACAAGTGCAGAACCGGGCCGCCGTGCACCGCAATGTCCTCGAGGTATTGCGCGCGGAAGCCGCCGTGGGGACCACCGCCCTCGAAGGGATGAAGGTGGTGGAATTTATCGAAAAAGTGTACCGGTTGCGCCAAGGCGATTTCGCGAGCGGGGCAGGGGTTTGATCGACTTTGAAGATTTAACAATCGGATAACTCTACGGGTGTAATTTTGAGTAGTTAATTGGCGCAACTTGCTCGACACACTCATTACCTCCAAAACCCGGCTCAAACTCTTGCTCAAGTTCTTTTTGAATGGGAGCAACAGCGCTTATCTGAGGAATTTGGAGCAAGAATTCGGCGAAAGCACCAATGCCATTCGCATCGAGTTGAACCGATTTGAAGAGGCAGACTTACTCGTTTCTCACTTCGAAGGCAACAAGAAACTCTACAAGGCCAACCACAAGCACCCCTTGTTTGGCGATTTGCAGTCTATTGTCCAGAAGTTCATCGGACTCGATCAAGTCATTGTGCGCATTGTCGAAAAAATAGGCGGATTGAAGCAATTGTATCTCGAAGGCAGTTTTGCGCGCGGCATCGCCTCCGATGTCATCGATCTGGTCTTTGTCGGTTCCGAAATCGATACCAATTATCTTGTTCGCCTCATTGAGAAGGCCGAACCCATTGTGCACAGAAAAATCAGGTATTTGTTGCTGAGGCCTGAGGAACTTAAAGGACATTTGGAAAAACTGGACTACAAACCCTTGTTGTTATGGAGCGAGTGATGGATGTCAAAGAAGCCCGGATCTGCGTAGTAGGGCTCGGTTATGTCGGGCTGCCATTGGCGCTGGAATTCAGTCATAAATACCCTTGTGTGGGCTACGACATTTCCACCAAAAGGGTCGAAGAACTGCGATCGGGCAAGGACCATACGCTCGAAGTAGACGAGGCCGAGCTCAAAGCCTGTCTCGCTCCTGGGGTCTTGACGCCCCAATCGGGCCCGGGGCTGTACTTGACCGACCGCCTCGAAGAGGTCAGCGCTTGCAATGTGTACATCGTCACGGTACCAACCCCCATTGACGATTTCAAAACCCCCGATTTGCGCCCCTTGATCAGCGCTTCAACGGCCTTGGGCAAGGTGCTCTCCAAGGGCGATGTGGTGATTTACGAATCGACGACCTATCCCGGTTGCACCGAAGAAGACTGCGTTCCCGTGCTCGAAAAGAACAGCGGACTACAGTTCAACCGCGATTTCTATTGCGGTTATTCGCCTGAACGCATCAACCCGGGAGACAAGGTCAACACCTTGACGAAAATCAAAAAAGTAACCTCGGGTTCTACCCCGGAAGCGGCCGATTTTGTCGACGCTTTGTACGCCTCCATCATTACAGCCGGAACCCACAAAGCACCGAGCATGAAGGTGGCCGAAGCGAGCAAGGCCATCGAAAATGCCCAGCGGGACGTCAACATTTCCTTTGTCAACGAACTCGCCTTGATGTTCGACCGCATGGGCATCGATACCCAGGCCGTCCTCGACGCCGCGGGGACCAAGTGGAATTTTCTGAAATACAAGCCCGGTTTGGTGGGTGGGCACTGCATCGGGG
Organism: bacterium; assembly: GCA_016125155.1. Classification (GTDB taxonomy): domain Bacteria; phylum Bacteroidota; class Bacteroidia; order Flavobacteriales; family Schleiferiaceae; genus WGMI01. The sequence continues at coordinate 22,738 of WGMI01000010.1, read as the reverse complement.
TCGATCCGTATTATCTCGCCTTTAAAGCGCAGGCCCTTGGCTATCAGCCCGATGTAATTTTATCTGGGCGTCGGGTCAACGACAATATGGGGCATTTTGTCGCGAACAAAGTCATCAAAATGATGATTCACAAAGGGATCCGTATCAACGGCTCCAAGGTGCTGTTGTTGGGATTCACCTTTAAAGAGAACTGCCCCGACATTCGCAATACGCGGGTCATCGACATTTACAGGGAATTCGGAGAGTTCGGGGTCAATACCACCCTGTACGATCCCTGGGCCGATCCCGAAGAAGTGCGCCACGAATATGGGGTGGAACTGCTTTCGACCTTGCCTGAAGAGCGCTACGACGGCATTGTTTTGGCCGTTTCCCACGATCAGTTTGCCGACCTCGATTTAGCCAAGCTCAAAAAGCCTGAAAACGTGGTGTTCGACATTAAATCCTTCTTGGATCCGGCAATGGTAGACGCCCGTCTTTGATCGCTCATTCGGGAACCATGGCCAGACACCGACTATCGAGACCCATTGTGGTTTTTGGCACCGGGCGTTCGGGGACCACGATCATCTCTGAGGCCCTCTTTCGGCATCCGCACTTGGCGTGGCCGAGCAATTACGACCACCTGTTTCCAGGAAAAACCGCGGCCTCATTGGTGCGATGGGTCTTTGACAACCCTTTGTACCGCTACGAAGGCAAAAAAGAACAGCTCCACAAGGCTGGGTTCCTAAACCGATATGCCTTCAAACCAGGAGAGAGCTATTCGATGTGGGAGGCCTTGACCGCAAACGAGGTCGATTTTTCGAGGGGATTTTTATTGGACGAGCGCTTAAGCGAACCCCGAAAAGAAGCGGTCTTGGGATTTTTCGATTCGATGGTCCGTTTGCAGGGGCGCCGGCAATTGGCGTTTAAGCTCACGGGTCCGGCACGGATGGGTTTTTTGCTCGATTTGTTTCCCGACGCCCTGTTTATCCACATCCGCAGAGCCCCGGTGCCTACCATCAGCAGCTGGCTCAAGGTGGAATTTTGGCAAGACAAGGGCATGGATCAGTTGTGGTGGCAGGGGGCGTATTCTCCCGAAGAACAGCAGTTTGCTGACTCCTTGGCAGGCAAGCCTGAATTGCTCGGGGCCCTGCAATACCGAAAGCTGAACCAGATTTTTGAAATGGAAGCGGCCCGTTGGCGCCCCGCCTTGCTCGAAGTGCGCTACGAGGACTTTGTCCGCGATCCGGGGGGCTCGATGGCAGAGATGCTTCATTTTACAGGGCTGAAGCCCTCGGTTTGGATCGATCGCTATCTGCGCAACAACCCCGTCCGCAACGATGTGCGGCCCGATACCGACTACTTTACCCCCGATCAAGTAGAGGCCATTCACGGCATTGTAAAACCCAGAGCCTTGGGCTCCTCCCTCGAATGAAACCCACTTTTTTTGTTGCCGGACCGCCCAAGTGCGCTTCGAGCTCGCTGTATTTCTACTTGAGTCAGCACCCGGAAATCCAGATGTCGGTGCGCAAGGAGACCCGGTTTTTTTCGAACGAATATGCCCACGGTCTGGAGCATTATCTCGAAACCCAATTCCCCGAGCGGCAAGGGGTGAAAGCCGCTGGCGAGGCAACTCCGAGCTATGCCTTTTTGCGGTTCGCCGCCGAGCGCATTGCTCATCATTTCCCTCAGGCTCAGATCATTTTTAGCTTTCGCGACCCCGCCGAGCGGGCTTTTTCGGGTTGGTTGATGCGCAAAGAAAACGGAAGCGAAAAGCTCGGCTTTGCCGATGCCATCCGGGCCAACCGCGAACAAGGGCTCAATTTTGACGACCCGAACTTCGAGCAAGCCTGGGTCCGGGAGCATTTGGAGGGAACGCACAAACCGGGCGAGATCATCCGTACCTATTTGGAAGGGGGCGACTATGGGCGCGTTCTCGATATCTACGAATCGCTGTTCCCCAAGGAGCAAATTCACTTTGTGCTCACCGAAGACCTGCGCAAAGATCTGCTCGGGAATCTGCGTCAGATCTACCGCTGGATCGGGGTCGACCAAGACTTTGTCATCCCCGTGCAAAGCGAGCGAAACACCTATCGCAAGGCCCGATTTTCGTGGTTGCTGTACGCGGTCAACCACCCGCGCTCCAAAGCCCTGCTCCGCGCCCTGCCCAAGCCCTTGCGCTCCCGCCTTGCCGGTTCTTTGACCCGAGAAGACGTCAAGCCCAGAATGAGCCCGGAGGATCGGGCCGTGTTGGTGGACTACTACCGCCCGATGATCGAGGCGCTCGAAACCCGAATTGGGCGCGACCTCGGTACCTGGAAACGCGCCTGATCCATGGAATTCGCGCTCTTGAGCAGCCAGAGAACGGGTTCAACACTGTTGATTCGCTCGCTCGATACGCATCCGGAAGTCTTTGCTGCCGGAGAGCTCTTTCACTACGCCCCCGGCATTCACCACGAAGAATACCGGTTTCGGTATTGGCAGACCGGGTTCCGCAAGCTCGATTTGCCCCTGAACAAAATCGCAGCCCAAGGCCGCATCAAAGCGCACCTCGATCGCTTTTACACCGAAGCGGCTCGAGGGGTCAAGGCGTGTGGGTTTAAGCTCATGCTGTCTCAAATCAAATGGAACCCCGCCTTGCTCCCTGCCCTCGAAGCGCGGAATCCGCGTTTTTTGGTGCTGGTTCGGCAAGACGCCTTTGCGAGTGCGCTGTCCGCGGCTAAAGCCCAGTTGAGCGGCACCTACCACAGCGATTCAGGGTTGGCATCGGGGGCGCCCCGTTCCGCTTCCGTGCCCGAAGATCGCTTTAGGACCTTGTACGACTTGGCCCGAGCCGAGCGCGATCGCCTGCTCGATTTTGCCACCAAGCGCAATGCCCCGGTATTGACCTACGAACACATGACCACCCAATGGGATCGGTTTGTCGCCGAACTCAACAGTCATTTAGAGGTCGCCCAACAACCTTTGGAGATGACGCTCGAAAAGCTGAGCGATCAGAAACGGGGTTTGATATTGACCAACGAAGCCGTTTTAAGGGAGCGTTTTCAGGATAAAAACCCCTAGAAATGAGTCAGATACTGTATATCGTATCCGATCGGCGCACAGGCTCTACCCTGCTCGAGAACCTTCTCGGGCAATTGGAAGGTTTTGGTTCGGTGGGCGAATTGCGCATGCTCCAGGGGCATTTGAAGCACGAAGGCCCGGGCGAAAAATGGGGGTGGAAGTGCTCGTGTGCCCAAGAGGTGCGGGCGTGCGCCGTGTGGGGAGTGGTACATCAGACCATCCAACTCGACGAACTCCGCACCCGTCTCGACCACCGCGAAAGCGGACCGGCCTTGTTTGAACCCGTGGCCAAGGCGGTCGATGCGGCCATCGCAAAACTCTCGATTGCGGGCATGGAAGTGGCCCAAGACAGCCTTCGGATACTCGACGAATTTGGTCGGGTTTCTGGAGCCCGCGTTTTGGTCGACAGTTCCAAGGATGCGCTTCAGGGTTATTTTCTGTACAAGGCCCGCCCCGATTCGGTACGGGTGGTTCACCTCAAGCGTTCGATTCCCGAAATCGCCTATTCCAAAATTGGACACCGCAAAGGCGGGGTGGGTTCGTCGCTTCAGATGTTCCAATACCTCACCTCGGTGGCCCTGCAGAATCGCTTTGCCGATGCCGTCGTGGACCGCATTCCCGAGGCCGCCAAATTCGCTTTGCACTATCGGGATCTGGCAACCGAAACCGCATCGACCTTGCAGGCTTTGCTTGATTTTCTCGGTCAAAAAGCCCCTGCCACCGGACTGCCAACCCATATGGAACCGCTCTCGAGCCATAGCATTGGCGGCACGCCCTCCCGCTTCGAGCGCCGCCCGATTGTGTACGACGACAAGAGTAAGCCCTATTTTGACAGTCATCCTCTGCTGTCGGCCTACGCCCGTTGGTTGGAAAAGAACGTCAAAGTCTGAACAGGATGGGCAAAGGCTTGCGCAATTCGCTGTTTTGGCAACTGTACAACGTCCTCGGTTTGGCGGTAATTCAGTTGGTCTATTACGCCGTTTTGGCGCGCATTCTCGATCCCCGAGATTTTGGTCTTATGGCCATTGCCAACTCCTTTGTCAATTTCGCCCAGCTCTTTTCGCAGATCGGCATGGGTCCGGCCCTCATTCAACACCGCGATCCGAGCGCTCGGCACATCTCTACTTCGTTTTATGTCAACCTCGGAGTCGGATTGGTTTTGTACGCCGCGACGGCCTTGGGAGCCGGGGGCATTGCCCACTTTTTTGACAGCCCCGAATTGGTCGGCATTTTGCCCATACTGTGTCTCAGTTTTATCCTATCGGCGGCGGCCAGTAGCTCTATGAGCCTCATCCAAAGGGCGATGGACTTTAAGTATCTCTTTTGGGTCGAGAACCTATCCCATTTGATCGGGATGGGGGTAGGGGTCGTCACGGCACTGACCGGCTCTGGGGTGTGGTCTTTGGTGTACGGCACCCTTGCCTATCAGTTTGTTCAACTGGCCATCGTCCTGAGTCGTACGCCGCTCCGCTTGGGGGCCGGATTTGGCCAGGCGGAGTTCCGCGAGCTCTTTCACTTCGGAGCGGGGCTCACCCTGATTCGGATCAACAACTATCTGACCAATTCGGGGCTCAACTTGCTGCTCGGCAAGCTCATGCCTTTGAACATGCTCGGGGTGTTCGAACGCTCGTATCGCATTATGATGATTCCCGGCAAAATGCTGGGCGACGTGATCGACAAGGTGATGTTTCCCGCCATGTCGCGCATCCAGGACGAAAACGAGCGCCTCGTTGGGATGTACGAACGCAATTTGAGCTATAGTTTGCTCCTCACCCTACCCATTTCGGTCTGGCTCGCTATCCACGCCGAGCCCGTGGTCCTCTTGCTCTTGGGCTCCGAATGGACCGAGGCCATTCCCACCCTCGGCATTTTGTTTTTGGCCATTCCGTTCCGGGTGTGCATCCGGCTTACGGACTCCATCATCCGCGCCAAAGGACTTGTGTACCGGAGCGCCCTCCAGAAGTTTCTCTACACCGTGGTTTTGTTTTCAGCGCTGATCGGGACCGCTCGTTGGGGGCTCTCGGCGGTGGCCTGGACCATTCTGGCCACTTCGGTCTTTCAATTTTTCAATATGTCGGCCTTGGCCATCCGCAGGGTGGGGATGGACTGGGCGGTTCAATACCGTCCCTTTTTGCCGTCACTCCCGCTCATGGCGGTCTTTGCCGCTTCCGGCGTTTTGCTCCAATATGGCTTGCAAGGGAGTGGTTTGTGGAGGGGACTGCTCGCGGCTTCGCTCAGTCTGATCTTGTCGGCCGGGGTGGTGCTCGTGCTCTATCGGGTCGCCCCCCGATGGTTGGGCGAACCCGCTTGTGAGATCCTCGATCGTTTGGCGAAATTGATCCGGAAAAAAACGGGAATTCGAATTAAGCCATGAGGCTGAAATATAAGAACATAGAATCTTTTCTATTCGTTTCGGCCATAGGCGTAGCGCTGTTCTTGGGCTCTACCCCAGCCCTGATTGCGGCTTGTATCCCGTTCGTAATGATGAACCGGGATTTCCTCATGCCCACGCTTTTTCTGATTCCGACCATCGAAGGGGGGTTTACCGACAATTTCCCCATTCCGACCGAAACGCTTAGCCTCATTTTTATAGCGCCTATTATTGGTTATGATCTGTTTTTTAAGGGTTTGAAAGCCGAAAAGCGCATGGTGCACTTTTTTCTCGGATACACGGCCATGGTCATTTTTGGAACCGCCATAGCCTTGAGCAACATCTATGGCGATATCCCGGCGGCCAACATCATCGTCAACAACATCACCAACCTTGCCCAGATTGCCTTTTTCTTCTTGATCTACGCCTTTTTTGTCCAAAGAGGGGTTGGGGGAATTCGCAACAGCCTCGAAATCATGAAGAACATCATAGTGCCCTTTCTCTTCATCATGTTCCTCTATATGAATTTAAAGGGGGTAACACAGGGGTATCAAGAGTACCTCAACTTCGGCGACAGCCGGCATGGCACCTTCACCGCTTCGCTGGTGGGGATCAGCGCCTATGCCATGTTGATGTTGTTCCAGCCGGGCAACAAACCGGTGTATCGACTTGGGGCGGGGGCTTCCCTGCTCATGGTCTTGTGGATCATCCTCAATTCGGGCTCTCGGAACGGGTTGTTTTCGTTCTTGCTCATTGGCTTTTTGTTCTACTCGGTCTACGTGGGCCTCCGGCTCAATCTGCGCAATTTTGGGGTGCTCTTTGGGTTTTTGGCTGCCATTGCCTTGTTTATTTTCTTCAACCAAGACAATCCGGTGTTTCGCCGTCTCGGCGGATTGGGAGGGGAAACCCGCGATTTGGAGGAGGTGTCCAGCGGGCGCAACGAATTGTGGACCGGTGGGTTCCTCGGGTTCCTCGAACGCCCATTGACCGGACAAGGCGGAGACCCCAGCCTAACCCGTCGCTATTCCCGCGACCACAGCGGCCACGACAGCGTAATTCACAACACGGCCCTCGAAATGGCGATTCAGTATGGCCTGATCGGACTGTTTATGTACTTCCTGATTCAGAGAAGGGTTTGGCTCAACTACCGCTCCATCCGAAAGCGGATTCGAGGGGGTGCGCTGCGGGAATATGGACTTTTTTTGGTGCCGTTTTTGGCCTATTTCTCCTTGGTGTTCTCCAGTTTGTTTGTCAGTTGGTTATGGAGTTCGCTGCTGTGGTATCACCTCTGTTTGACTGGGGCCATCGGCAGTTTGCACCGCTTTTGGATCGAAGAACGCAATGCGCTAGCCCATGCAGCCTAATCTCGTCTTGCTCGGCGCCCAAAAGGCCGGAACCACCAGTTTGCACGATTGGTTGAGCCAGCATCCGGACATTTTCTCGATTCCCGAGATCAAAGACCGCGACTTCTACAGCCATCCCGAGCGCCGCGTGCATCCCGAACGCGCCATGGAACCTTATTTCAAATCCTATACAGGCCAGCGCTACAGACTCCACACCCACGTCAACTACCTGATTTATCGACAGGCCATCGAAGGGCTGGCACAGATTCCAGACCTCCAATTGATGGCGGTTCTCCGCGATCCGGTGGACCGAGCGGTATCGGCCTACAATTACTTTCAAAAACTTCGGAAGGAAAAGCGAAGCATCGAGGAAGCCTTGGACTACGAACCCAGGGCCATCGAAGATTTTAGCTTCTTCAACAACGACTTTACCTATATCGAACACGGTTTGTATGCCGAACAGATCGAACGGATTTTGGCCGTGTTTCCGAGAGAAAGACTGTTGATTCTCGACTACGGTCAACTCCGGAGGGACAGGGCTGGATTTATGCGGAAAATCTTTGACTTTCTCGCCCTTCCCGATTCGAATTCCATCCAATACGAAGACCGGAACATCACCGGCGAGGTGCGCAGCGATTCGGTTCAAGAACTGCTTTCGGCGGGCAAAGGCGCCTCCTGGATGCGCACCCTGGCGAGTCGGATTTTGAGTCCGGAAAACCGGAGAAAGCTCAAGGAAAAGCTCATCGAATGGAATACCGAAAAGGGCGTTTCCAAGCCAGTAGAAGCCTCCCCTGAATTGCGCCGAGCGCTCCGGAAGCGCTTTGAGCGCGACAGCCGGAAGCTGGCCGAACAACACGGGTTTGAGCCGGCCCTCAAATGGCTCGAAAAAGACCAAAACCCAGCAACCTAATCTCAAGAGAACGCACCCTATGAATCTCGCACACGTCCATCGCTTCGGCTATTGGTTCACCCAGCGCAGAATTCCGCTCATTCCGCGCTTGGTTCAGTTTTATGAATTTGTCATCTACAACTCCTACATCGGCACCCACGTCAAGTTGGGCAAGGGCACTTTGTTTGCCTACAAGGGGTTGTCGGTGGCCTTGCACAAGCACGTCGAAGTGGGCGAAAACTGCAATTTGGGCATCCATTTGGTCGTGGGGGGCAGGAGCAAGCAGCCCCGGGTTCCGCGGATCGGAAACAATGTGTTGATCAGCCACAACGTCACGATTCTGGGCGACCTGACCATTGGAGACAACTCGGTGATCGGGGCCGGAGCCGTTGTGATCGGCGATATTCCGGCCAATTGTGTAGCCGCGGGCGTTCCCGCCAAGGTGATCCGCGAAAACATCGACCCCAAAGAGTTCTGGTAAGCCGTGGCTAAGTTTCTCCAGCTCATCCCCATGCTGATCGACGGTGGAGCAGAACGCTTCCTGGTCGATCTGTCCAACGAACTGGTCCATCAGGGCCACGAAGTCGTTGTGATTTCGCTGTTTCCGCGCAATGAGGAAGGGCTGAAGTACTTCCCCGATCTCGATCCCCGAATTCGGCTGGTTTTTCTCGACAAAAAGCTCGGTTTCGATGCCAAGGTGATTCTTCGGTTGCGAAAAACCTTATGGCAAGAGCGCCCCGACTACATCCATACCCATTTGCGCGTGGTTAACTATCTGGCGATGGCGGGATTTTTAGGCTTGCCCAAGGTGCCCGTGGTCCATACCATCCACAACGATGCGCGCAAAGAGGTCAGCGGCGACAAGGAATTCCGGCTCAGACGGTTTTTATTTTCCACAGGCCGGGTTTTTCCGGTTACCATTTCGGAGACCAGCCATGCTTCGTTTCTCGAGTACTACGGTCTCAAAAGGGTCCGGCGCATAGACAACGGGCGCATGGAGCCGCGATCGAGCGTCCAAATGCCCGCAGTACAAGCCGAGGTATCCCGGCTCAAGGCGCAATTCGGAGACGAAGTGCGCATTTGGGTCAATATTGGCCGCATCACCCCTCAGAAGAATCAGGCGATGTTGGTGTCTGCCTTTGCCCAGATTTTGGCCGAAGGACACAACGGGGTCTTGTGGATTTTGGGCACTGAGCGCGCACCGGTCAGCACCCCTATTTTGGCCGAAATGGCACCGCATTTGGGCGATCGAATTGTTTGGTTGGGCGGCAAATCGAACGCCACCGACTATGTGCAATGCGCCGATTTTTTCGCCCTGAGCTCGCTGTATGAGGGCATGCCCATCAGCATCATCGAGGCCATGGCGTGCAAAGCCCTGCCCGTTTCAACCCCTGTAGGCGGCATCCCCGAAATGATTGCCCCTTACGGAGTCTTGAGCGAAACGGCCGAAGAGTCCTCCTATGGCGATGCCCTGCGCTCAGCCCTCAATCTGAGTGCCGACGAGCGCGCAGAACGAACCGACGCCCTGTATCGACGCTATGCCGAGCGCTACAGTATGCGGAGTTGTGCTCAGTCCTATATTCAACTTTTTCAGGAACTTAAGAAGACTTGAGATGAACCATTCGATCGTTATTTTCGGCTGCATCCTCTTGGGAAGCACGGGGGTTGTCGCCCAAAAACAGCCCGCTTCTCTTCCTGTGCTCAAGGTGCCCCGGGTATGTGTTAGTGCGCCCCATGCCCTCCAGCAAAACGGAGAAGTAATCCGATTCGAGGTGCGCCCCGACGACTATGCGTACAACGGCAATTGTTCGCAGATCAAATGCGATACCGTCAAGGCGAGTTATTACGCCTTTGAGTTTAAGCCGACCGAATTCACCTATTTGGAGAATGAGTTCTTTTCCATCGCGGACTGGCATTTGAATTCTGCCGTTGGCCGAGAAAACATCGAAAAAGGCTGGGGGCACCGCAGTCCGGTGGCCATTAACCTCTGGAAAGATCAGATTTCGGTTTTGCTGCGCCCGCTCAACAACGGCGAACTCAAGCGCGTTCAGAACGTACCGCTCAAAAAAGACTGGAACAAAGTAGAGATCTGGATCACCTGGTCGTCCGATCCCAAAAAAGGCAAGTTCAAATGCGTCATCAACGGTCAAAAAGTAGAGCTCGACAACATCCCGACCCTTTATCAGGACAACAAGGCCACTTATTTTAAGTGTGGCATCTACCGAAGCGGCAAGTATCCTGGCAACAGCGTGATGGAGTTCCGCAACATCGTGCAAGGCGACCAAAAATTGATGCCCGATTTCGATACCCCTCCCCTCGGCGAAGGCAAGGGCTACAAAAAGAACGGCATCGACAAAGGGCTGCAGCCCGAGAAGCTCGAGCAGCGCAATCAGCAGCGCCAAGCCGAAATCGACGAGCGCAAAGAGTCCAAAGGCAAGTCGACGTCTTCAGAAAAGTCAGAAAAGTCAGAAAAGTCCAAAGGAAAATAATCCCTCGCCATGGCCCCCAACCGCGGATTTGCCCTGATAGGCCCCCTGCCGTTCAACGACCGCCCGCTCACCCTGGGCGGGGCCACGCGTTTGTTTGAGGTGATGGTGGACGATGCGCGCAAGCAAAACCGCGATTACAGTCTGGTGGTGGCCAATCCGTATGATCGAGGGGGTTTGGGGGGCAAAATCAAAAACCTTCAACACGTGCTTTCGGAATTGGAAGGTCCCGCCAAACGGCATCGGGTGTGGGTGGTCAATGCATCCCAAGGGGGCATTCAGGTGTTGTTTCCGCTCTTGTGGCTGTATGCCGGCCTAAGGGGAAAAAAGCTGGTCTTAAGGGCGTTTGGAGCCCATTTGTTGGACTCGATTCGCGCTTCTAAGGCACCGGGTTTGCTGTTCAAAGCTTTGCGCTCGGTCCCCTTGGTCTACGTAGAAAGCAAGGCCTTGGTAGAGCAGGTGCGCGCCTTCAATCCCCGGGTCGGGTGGTTTCCGAATGTGCGGAACATGCCCGTGCTCCACCCCGATCTGTCTCGTCCCTATGCGCGCCGCTTTGCCTACATCGGGCAGATTCGAGAAAGCAAAGGCCTGCCCGAACTGATACGCGTCTTCGATCGGCTCGGTTCCGAGTTTCAACTCGAAGTTTATGGACCGATCGCCGAAGACGGTATGCGGTGGATCGAAAGCGATGCGCGCTACCGCGGGCCCCTCGATGCTGTAGGGGTGCAACAGGTTTTGGCGGGCATCGATGTGTTGATGCTCCCCACGCGCTACGAAGGCGAGGGCTACCCAGGGATTATTCTCGAAGCCTATGCCCATGGGGTTCCCTGCATCAGTACCCGCTGGAAACACGTGCCCGAAATTGTCGACCACGACCGCAGCGGTTGGCTCCTCGAACCGGGAGACGAACAGGCCCTGTTTGAGCGGGTGCGTACCCTCGATACCCCCACCCTTGAACGCTGCCGTCCGCTCGCTTTGGCCAAAGCCGCTGAATTCGACTCTGAAGCAGTGCACCGCCGCATTTTTGACCAACTCGAAAGCCTAACGACCCCTTAAAGCCACTGCCCATGTTGATCGATTTGATTGCGGGAGCCCGCCCCAACTTCATGAAAATCGCCCCCCTGATTCGCGAAATCCAAAGGCGCAAATCGGCCGGAGACCCCATCGACTTCCGGCTCATCCACACGGGTCAACACTACGACCGCAATATGAGCGAGCGCTTTTTCGAGGAACTGGAAATTCCCGAACCCCACCACAACCTCGGGGCAGGGGGAGGCAGTCAGGCCGAACAAACGGGCAAGATTATGCTGGGCTACGAAAGTCTGCTCGAACAGCACGGCAAGCCCCGGATGTGTCTGGTCGTGGGCGATGTAACCTCGACCATGGCCTGTGCCATTGTGGCCCAAAAAGCCCATGTGGAGGTGGCCCACGTAGAGGCAGGGATTCGCTCGGGCGACTGGACCATGCCCGAAGAGATCAACCGGCTGGTGACCGACAGCATTACCAACTATTTCTACACAACGTCCAGTGTCGCCAACGCCAATTTGGCCCAGGCCGGTATTGCCGCAGAACGCATTCGTTTTGTGGGCAACACCATGATCGACACCTTGTTGTGGAGCAAGTCGCGGTTTGTGGCCCCTCCGATTTGGACACAGGCCGGTTTGGAGGAAGGCGGATATGCCGTGATGACCCTGCATCGCCCCGCCAACGTCGATGGGGAGCGCAAACTCAAGGATTTGCTCAACGAAATTGTCCGGGTTACCCGCGGTTTGCCGTTGGTGTTTCCCGTGCACCCAAGGACCGCCAAGAACCTTCAAGATCTCGGGTCTATGCCCTCCCATCTCCACCTGGTCGAGCCCTTGTCGTACATGGAGTTTAACTATTTGGTTTCCAAGGCCAAAGTAGTGATAACCGACAGCGGGGGCATTACCGAAGAAACCACGGTGATGGGCATTCCCTGTATGACCTTGCGCGACTCGACCGAGCGCCCCGAAACGGTCACCATCGGGACCAACGAATTGTTGGGAACCGATCCCAAGGCGCTCGAACCCGCCATGAACCGGCTGTTTGCCGGGGAGTGGAAAAAAGGGGGCATTCCCGAACTCTGGGATGGAAAGACCGCTGAGCGCATTGTGAACCACTTGCTCAGTCTCCGCTGAACCATGGGGTGGAAGGCTGCTTTGGTGTGGGATATGGCGCGGAACATGGGTCCCCGCTATATGCTGTATCGGCTGCGGCTCATGCTCGAGACCCGCTTGGGCGTGCTCGAAAAGCGCTTCCCTGTCCGCCCCGAGACCCGTTTTTTCATCGCTCGTTCCACCTGGGTACAGTCTGTGCGCTTTGTCCTGCCCCCCAGGGGCTCGTTTGGGCTCAAGCCCCAGCCCAATCCCGATTTGAAGCGCCGGGCCGACCGCATTCGTTCGGGCCTTGTTCCCTTTTTTAGCGCCACCGAGTTTGACCTCGGGCCGCATTTCGACTGGATTACGCATCCCGAAACGGGCAAGCGCTACGATCTGAGCAAGCACTGGTCGCGGATTCCCGACCTCGACCCCTCCATGGGGGACATCAAGTTTGTCTGGGAAAAGAGCCGGTTTTCGTACCTCCATACCGTGCTCCGGGACGACCACCACAATGGAACCGACAGCGCGGAGTGGTTTTTCTCCGAACTCGATTCATGGATTGCCTCCAACCCCATCAACCAAGGTCCCAATTGGCGGTGCAGCCAGGAGATTTCGCTGCGCTGTTTCAATTGGTTGTTTGGATTGTCGTTTTATGCGCATTCCGAGGCGTTTACCGATGAGCGCTGGGCGCGCTACCAGAACGTGTTTTATTGGAGTTTGAAGCATGTCTACGACCACATCGATTTTTCGCGCATCGCGGTGCGCAACAACCACGCCATTACCGAAACCGCCTTTTTGGCCCTGAGCGGGGTGTTGTTTCCGTTTATTCCGGAAACCCGCACCTGGGCAGCGGACGGGAAGCGGTGGCTCGAAGAAGAAGTGGCCTACCAGATCTACGAAGACGGCACCCATCTGCAGTTCAGCACCAACTACCAGCGCGTAGTGGTTCAGGTACTCAGCCTGTGCTTGTCGGTAGGGCGGGCGTTCGGGCTGACATTTTCGGATGCGTTTCACCGTAGGTCTCGTGCGGCTCTCGACTTTTTGGTTTCGGCCCTCGAACCTTCGACCGGATGGTTGCCCAACTACGGAGCCAATGACGGGGCCCTCTTCTTCCAATTCAGCGATTCCGACTATTCCGATTTTCGACCCCAATTGGGCTGTTTGAGCCACGCCTTGGGGGTGGCCAACCCCTGGGGCGCTGGTCCTTGGCAAGAAGAGTCGCATTGGTTTGGCATTGAGCCGATTACAGCCTTTTCTCGCCCTCCGGAAAGACCCATGGCCACCGCCTTTCCCATCGGGGGATTTTACGGATTGCGCGAACCCGAGACGTATGCGTTTGTCCGATGCGGGGCCCACAAAGACCGTCCCTCTCAGGCCGACAACCTCCACCTCGATCTTTGGTACATGGACGAAAACTGGATGCGCGACGCGGGCAGCTACAAATACAATACTTCAGAAGCCGAAATCCGGTATTTCGCGGGTACCGAAAGCCACAATGCCCTCATGATTGACGGGGCCGATCAGATGCTCAAGGGTCCACGATTTGTTTGGTTTTATTGGAGCCAGGCTTCGGCCCGTCCATGGCGTTTGGAAGAAGACGAATGGGTCCTCGATATGACGCTGCGGGGCTTTAAAGGCACGGGACAAACCCTTGTGCAGCATCGCAGTGTGCGCAAAAAGCGCAATCGACCCCATTGGGAAATTACCGACCACATCGAGGGGACCCAAGACCGCTTGCTCGTTCAGCGTTGGCACCCGCATCCAGGCAAGATTGACTCTATCCACATTCGCGCCACAGACGCCGATGGGCAGTTCTTGGAACGCCGAGACGAACACGGTTGGTTTTCCCGTCGCTACGGGATCAAAGAGTCTGTTCCCCAATGGTCTTTTGCCTGCCGCGGTCGCCTGATCCGAACCACCCTCGAATTCACGAACCCATGAGAATCCTCGTTCTACATCAGTATTTTCTCGAAGACAACGACCCCGGGGCCTCGCGCTTTAACGAGATGACCAAGGTGTGGTCTTCTCAGGGCCACACGGTTACGGTCTTGGCCGGAATGATGCACTACAATGGGCACGAAAAATATCCCGAATACAAAGGCATCCACTTCAAGCGCAAAATGCAGGGTCCGGTCGAAGTGTGGCGCTGCCATGTTTCCGAGCAGTACAACAAGAGTTTTATCGGGCGTTTGTGGGGGTATTTCAGCTTTGTCTTTTCGAGTTTGTGGGCAGGACTCACCAAGGTGAAGGGTTCCTACGACGTCATTCTGGTTACTTCTCCGCCTTTATTCGTCGGAATTACGGGGGTTTTGCTCTCGTGGTTTAAACGAACCCCCTTTGTATTCGAAATCCGCGATTTGTGGCCGGAGTCGGCCATCGATACGGGGGTGGTGACCAACAAGTTCATCATCAAAATGGCCTATGCCTTCGAGCATTTCATCTACCGCAAGGCCAAATTGATCAACGTGCTCACCCCGGCCTTCCGCACTACGTTGATCGAGAAAAAGGGGGTGCCGTCGGAGAAAATTGTGTTTATCCCCAATGCCGCCGACTTTTCGCTCAGCGACGAATTGCTCAACACCTTCGACGCGGCAGCCTTTAAAAAGGAACTGGGGCAGGAAAATCTGTTTGTGGTCACCTATGTCGGCGCCCATGGGGTGGCCAATCACCTCGATCAATTGCTCGATACGGCCGAATTACTCAGGGGGGAACCCATTCTGATCCAACTGATTGGAGATGGAATGGAGAAAAAGCGCTTGGTGGAAGAAGCCCGAAAGCGGGGGTTGGACAACGTCCTGTTCCGCGATCCGGTGCCCAAAAAAGAAGTGTTCAAGTACATTTTGGCCTCCGATTTGGGTGCCTCGGTGTTGAAGAAGGTCGATACGTTTAAGACGATTTATTCCAACAAAACCTTCGACTATATGTCGTGCCAGCGGCCTATTTTGCTCGCCATAGACGGGGTGAGCCGCGAATTGGTCGAAACGGCCCAATGCGGTCTGTTTGTCGAGCCGGAAAATCCCCGTTCGATCGCCGATGGCATTCTCTATTATCGGGATCATCCCGAGCGCAGAATCCAGGATGGGGCCAATGGATTTGCCTATGCCAAAAATCACTTCGACCGCGATGTGCTCGCGCGTCGCTATGCCGAATACCTTTCCAATCTTTGAACCGTGTATCGCAACGCACTCAAACGGGTTTTGGACTTTGGGGTCGCCTTGGCGGTTTTAATTGTGTTTGGACCTGTACTACTGTTGTGTATGGCCCTGGTGGCCATCGACAGCCGGGGCCCGGTGTTCTACAACCAGGAACGGCTCGGACGCCATGGCAAGTTGTTCAAGGTGTTTAAACTCAGAACCATGACCGACAAGCCCCGCACGGTGCACACCGAGGTGCTCAAGGGCAACGCCGAGATCACTCGGGTTGGGGGCGTTCTCCGCAGAACCAAGTTGGACGAATTGCCTCAAATCCTCAACGTATTGCGGGGCGAGATGTCGCTGGTCGGGCCCCGGCCAGGACTCCCAACTCAGCTGAGCGAGTTCAACGAAGATGGAAAAAAGCGTTTGGAGGTTCGTCCCGGTTTGACCGGTTTGGCCCAGGTCAATGGAAACATCTTTTTGAGCTGGCCCGAGCGCTGGGCCTACGACCGGCGCTATGTAGAGCGTCTGAGCTTGGGTCTTGACCTCGGAATTTTGCTCAAAACGATTTTGATTGTGATTTTGGGCGAAGAGCGCTTTACCCGCAAACCCGTTCCTAGCGCCACCGATTCGGGAACCCCATCTTCCGGCCAATCATGAGCCTGAAGGTCGGTCTGATCGGAGCCGTGCGTACCAGTGCATTGACGCTTGAAGCCCTCGTTCGCCACGGTTTCGAGGTGGTCGGGGTCTTGGGGCATGAACCGGCCCAGGTGGAACGGGTCAGTGGATGGGCCGATTTAAAGGCATTGTCTGCCCAACTCGGACTCGATTATCAGGGCTATCAAAAGATTGGCGATGCAACCCACCTCGAGTGGATGCGCATCCGCCAACCGGATTTGATCTTTGCCGTGGGCTTTTCGCAACTGCTCGGTCCAGAGTGGCTCACCATGCCCCCGATGGGCATTGTTGGATTCCACCCTACCGCCTTGCCAGAAGGGCGGGGAAGGGCACCTTTGGCCTGGATTGTTCACGATGGATTGCCCGCCGCGGCCAATTTCTTTTTGATGGGTGAGGGGGCCGACGATGGGCCGATTTTCGTTCAGGAAGTCTTCCAACCGGGCCCCGACGACGATGCGGGGGTGGTTGAACACCGTTTGGGCGAGGCCATCGACCGGGCGCTCGACCGTTGGCTGCCCGATTTGATCAACGGAGTTTGGAACCCCGTTCCCCAAGACGAAGCCCGCGCCAGTTGGCTGGGCAAGCGCGGTCCGGAAGACGGTTGGCTCGATTGGAATCGAAGTGCGGAGGCGCTCGATCGACTCATCAAAGCCAGTAGCCGCCCGCATCCTGGGGCCTACACCTGGTTTAGGGACCGCAAACTCGTGGTCTGGAAGTCCGAAATAGAGACCGCTATGCGCATTAAAGGCGTTGCGGGACGGGTATTGCTGACCCATCCCGAACGGGGCTGGTTGGTGCAGTGCGGGACGGGATTGTTGTGGTTGCGCGATCTTGAAACCACGGCTTCAAGGCTTCCTCAGGTGGGCGACAAGTTGGGGCTGAATCTCGAAGACGAAATGATCGCGCTCAAAGAGCGCCTTCTCAAACTGGAACAACCATGAAGACCGTTTTGGTGATTGCCCCTCATGCCGACGACGAGGTATTGGGCTGTGGAGCGACGATGTGCAAACACGTGCTCCAAGGCGATGCCGTGCACGTATTGATCGCCACCAATGCATCGGTGGGCGCGCCCGAGTTGTTTCGCCCCGAACAGGTCGAAGCCATCCGCGCCGAGGCGCTCAAAGCGCACGCCGTTCTCGGAGTAACCCAGACCCATTTTGCCGAGTTTCCGGCCCCCCGGCTCAGCAGCAGTCCAGCCTATCCCATTTCGAACCACATCGGTCAAACAGTCCGCGAATTGGCGCCCGAGGTGGTCTATTTGCCGCATCCTGGCGATCTGCACGAAGACCACCGCGTCATTTATCGAAGCGCCCTCGTAGCCTTGCGCCCGGGCCGCAGCCAATGTCCGGCCGAAGTCTACTGCTACGAAACCTTGAGCGAAACCGAATGGGCCCCCGTACAGGGCGACGAACGGTTCGAGCCGAATGTTTTTGTCGATGTGAGCAGTTGTTTTGAAGCCAAACTCGAGGCCATGAAGTGCTTTGGCTCGCAGTTGATGGATTTTCCGCACTCGCGTTCCTTGGAGGCACTCGAAGCACTCGCCAAACTCAGGGGAGCCACCATCAACGTTCACCGGGCCGAAGCTTTTGAACTCGAACGCCTCATTGTGCGATGATTCTGTTCGGCGCCAGCGGTCACGGCAAAGTAATTCTTGATATCCTGAGAAGAAGGGGGATAGAACCCGAAGCTTTTTGGGACGACAAGCCTGTCGGGAATCTCCTGATGGGGGTGCCGGTCCTCCAAACCCCGCATGCTTCGCGGGCCGAGGAACTCATCCTATCGGTGGGGAACAATCGGATTCGCCAGATGTTGTCCGGGCGTTTTTCCGGTTTTCGATTTGGAATGGCCATTCATCCTTCGGCCCAAATAGCCGAAGACGTCGAGATCGGGGAAGGCAGTGTGGTGATGGCCGGAGTGCTCATCAACCCCGGTTCGCGCATAGGGAAGCACGTCATTTTGAATACCGGCTGTGTGGTCGATCACGACGCGCGCATTGGCGACTTTGCCCACATCAGCCCCAATGCCACCCTTACAGGCAACGTTGTCGTTGGAGAAGGGACCCATGTAGGTGCCGGAGCCGTGGTGATTCCGGGCGTTGAAGTGGGAAAATGGGCCGTGATCGGAGCCGGAAGTGTGGTCATCCGAACCGTACCCAACGGCGCCAAGGTGGTGGGCAATCCGGCTCGCCTGATGCAACGCTCCGAACTCTGAACGACCTTTGCATTCGAAACGGCCTTTACACCATTCCGATGAGCATGAAACCCAAGATTTGGCTCTCTTCTCCGCATATGGGCGGACGCGAGCAAGACTACGTGGCAGAAGCCTTTGCGACCAATTGGATCGCCCCTTTGGGCCCGCATGTCAACGAATTTGAACGCCGATTGGCCGAATACAATGGGGTCGGACACGCGGCTGCCCTGAGTTCGGGTACGGCCGCCCTCCACCTTGGTTTGATTTTACTCGACGTAGGCCCCGGAGATGCCGTTATTGTGCAGAGCATGACCTTTTCGGCTTCGGCCAATCCCGTGGCCTATCTGGGCGCCACCCCTGTATTCGTCGATTCGGAGCCCGGCACTTGGAATATGGATCCCGAGCAACTGGAGCGCGCTATTGTCGAGAGCCGCGCCCGGGGACTGAATGTAAAGGCCATTATACCGGTTCATTTGTACGGAATGCCCGCTCAAATGGATCGCATTGGAACCTTAGCCGAACAATACGGATTGCCCCTGTTGGAAGATGCCGCGGAAGCCCTCGGCAGTACGTTTGACGGTCAAAAATGCGGGAGCTTTGGTCGCCTGGGGGTTTTGAGCTTTAACGGCAACAAAATCATCACAACCTCGGGCGGTGGTGCCCTGATCGGCAACGAAGCAGCGCTGATCGAGAAGTCGCGCTTTCTTTCGACCCAGGCACGCGATGCCGCTCCTCATTACCAGCATTCACACATAGGCTATAACTACCGCATGAGCAATGTATTGGCCGGAATCGGGCTGGGTCAGATGGAGGTCCTCGACGATCGTATTGCTGCCCGTCGCGCCCACTACGCGCGCTATGTGGCCTTGTTTCGGTCGTTTGAAGCTCTGGGTTATGTTTTTGAATATCAGGAGGAAGATACTCGTTCTTTCTCGAATCGCTGGTTGAGCTGTGTGGCCTTTGATCCCGCGCGCAATGGGGGCAAGAGTCGCGAAGGTCTGCGTCTGGCGTTGGAGACCGAGAACATCGAAGCCCGTCCGCTTTGGAAGCCCATGCACCTCCAGCCCATTTTTACCTCGGCACCGATGTATGCGAATGGGGTTTCTGAGCGGTTGTTCGACCAGGGTCTGTGCTTGCCGTCGGGTTCCAATCTCACCGAGTCCGATTGGGAGCGTATCGAAGCGGCTTTGCGTGCCTATTTCGATTGATGGATTGACTCCCGTTTTCGACCGTTTTTTGATCCTGGGCCTTTTAGCGCCGAATCGCCTTTTTTTGTTGTGAAGGGTGTTGGGAGGATGAATCACGCCGGTAGGCGGGGATTTCCCTTGAGTTGGGTCGAGATTGAATTTCAGTCTGGAGAAAAGGGGGATGTTTAAAATTCGGAGGAGATCCGTCATCCCATTGGTTCATTGAGGATGGTGGAACTGTGCTTTAGTGTGTCAATACACGGATTTCGGCAGAGTGAACCAGAGATGCCGAGGGGAAAGGGTATTGCGCCTATGACCTATTAGAGGGTGTCTCTTGGATGGGCAAATAAAACCACGTCAATTTAGAGGACTATAGGTGAATTTCGATAGAAATGAGCCGTTTTGGTTTTCTCGTAGTTTTTGATTCCATATCCACAATCCGAATATGGGATAATCCTGTTTAAGAGGGGTTTGTATAGTTCTTCATACCCGAAATCTCCGTTTTCAAGGCCAAAAAAAAGCCGCCCCACAAAGGAGGCGGCTTCGATGAAGACCATTCGGGTCTCTCAGTTATTCCTTCACAATCCGGGCCGTACGAATTTCTTCGTCGGTCGTGGCGCGGATCAAATACAAACCAGAGGGCAGATGTCCGAGCTCGATTTGGGCCTCTGTCACACCACTGTACTGGGCGGTGCTCAACACCTTGCCGCTCAAATCCAGGACATCCACCACGGCATGGGCTCCTTCGATCGAAACGAAGACCGAGTTGCGGGTGGGGTTCGGATACACATTGAGCAGTCCGCTGGAGACTCCGGCCGCAAAGCCGTCGTTCTTCGCACCACCGCAAACAACGCCGTTGTTGTGTCCACGGCTGATCGGGCAGCTCGGGGCTGAAGTACGAGCGGGTTCGTTGGGTACTTGATAGCGCACATACACCACAAACTCGTAGTTGGCATTGCATTCTGCGCTCAAATCAAATACATGGCTCGTGGCGCTGCTTGACAGCAAAGCGCTGGTCACAAAAGGATTGCTCGTGTTCTGAACGCGATAGCCCGCGCGATAACCCAACACCGTGGCACCGTTGGGCAACACCGCAGGGTTCCAGTTGACGGTAAACTGAGCTCCGGACTTGACCACAGATACCAGGGTCGTCGCGTAGTCAGAATATTGAGCAGTTTCGCCCATAATCGTATCCGTGGCCGAGCAACCGTAAGCGTCGGTCACCGTGACCCAATAGGTACCCGGTTGAACCGTTATAGAACGGGCCGTGGCTCCGGTGCTCCACAAATAGGTCTTGGCACCGGCACCACCCGAGAAGTTGGCGCGGTAGGTAGCATTGTCTCCCGCGCAGAAGGGGGCGTCGAATTCGACAATGGCGACATTCATGGGCACGCAGTCTACCTCGATAAACTGACAGCAGGAATACTGCCATACGCCATTGACCAAAGCGCCCACCCTATATTCATAATAGTTGGGGCCGGGGAAGCTAAACGTCAAGACCGTGTTGTTCGTAAACCGGGTGGTGTAGACACTGTCGCCTTCTCCTCGGAATTCGACCACGTATTGGGTGGCGGAGGCGTCTGCATTCCAAGTAAAGGTGTGACTAAAGCGGTTGTTGAAGCTCACTTGGGGGTCGAGGTATTCACAAATGCCCCAGCACGAATTGAAGCTGTGCTCCAGCGCAATGGGGTTGCTGTTGACCCGGGTATAACCGCGGTTCCACCCGCCAAAGCCATTGGGAACCAAGCAGGCCGTGCTGCCTGTAGGGAAGTATTCGATGAATCCGGTACCACTGGGGTCTCCATTGACGTACAAGTAGGCCAGATTCTGCTCGCAAACTCCTGAAACAGTGGTTTCCCACACATTGCAGTAGTTGGGGTTTTGGGTCAGTTGAATGGCCCCTGCTTGCCATGCCGGAATGGTAAAACTGCCCATCAAAAACACTCCGGCAGAGTCGGCGGCAAAATCGCCCAAATCGACCCGGAAGGTGATGTCTTGAGGACCGGGAACGGGGGTGCAGGCGCCCAGACTGTTGTAGCAATAAGGACCGAAAGAACCAGGTCCGCTCACCGTGATATTGCGGTTGCCACCGAAGCCTTCGTAGCTGAAATTGCCCTCGAAATACCGGCGGAATTTGAATTCGTGGTAGCCGGAATCGACCATGAGGGTGATGGCATACTCTCCGTCGTTCATCGTTGGCTGCAATACGTAGCCGTTGCCACCCGTCCAACCGTTAAACGTGCCCGCCACATCGATGGAATCGAGTTCGCATTCGTTGGTGGCATCGACGGTAAGGGTAATCATATACTGCGGGGCCGGAGCGGGGCAGGTAGCACAGGTATTGAAGCAGAAAGGCGTAAGGGCAACGCTGTTGACAATGGTTACCTGGCGGTTTCCAAAGAAGTTGCAGGCTCCGGGCAGGCTGTTTTCGTCCATGCCCCAGTCGTCGCCATTGACGTATTTATACTCATAGGTTCCCGATGGAATCTGAACGCTGAGTTCGTAGATGCCGTCGTTGTTGTTGTCGCTCATTTGCGCAATGCCGGGATTCCAGTTGGCCGGATAACCTGCCGCCGTCATCCAGTTGCCCACCACGTGCACCCCGAGCGGGCTCACGGTCTGTTGGTTCATGTCTACCTGGAAGGTTACCGTGGGGTTGACAATGCATGCGGTACACTGCGCATAACACACCACTGGAACGGTGGTGTTACCCGAAATGGTCACCTCCCGGTTGTTGCTCACCGCGCAACCACTCGGAACGCTTTCGTCCGTTCCCCAGGCATCGCCATTGACGAATTTGTACTGATAGGTTCCGTTGGGCAGCGTTACCGTGAGTTCGTAGATGCCGTCCATGTCCGGATCGAGCATTTCGGCGCTCGCAGGATCCCAATCAGAAGGGTAGCCCGCCGCGGCTTGAAAGTTCCCCGCAATGTGCACCCCATCGGGGCTAATCGAGAACTGTTGGCTCATGTCTACCCGAAAGGTGACCGAGTTCTGGGCATGTGCAAAACCGAAGAGTCCTACAAATGCACCCAAGAGCAAGTGTTGTTTCATGTGCTCCAAAGAGTTAGGTTAGATAATGTACAATGTACACATTGTTCGCTTTTGTTCGCAACAGGAACAAAAAAAAACCGCCGCGCTTGGGGCGCGGCGGTTCCGAGGATCGCGGGGCGGAGGGTTCCGCCTTATTCGAGAATGACTTTCTGGCTTACGACGCCTTGGGCCGTCGAAACGCGCAGGGTGTAGACGCCCTTGCTCAGGTGGCCGAGCGAGAGTTTCACTTCGTTTTCGCCCACGTGTT
>WGMI01000029.1 GCA_016125155.1 bacterium | reverse complement strand
GCCTTCCAATAGCCAGTATTTTGGCTTGTGGGTGGTCAGGTAGGTTTCCAATACGGGCATTAAGCTCAAGGCCAATGGGGTAACCCTGTCCTTTTTTCCTTTGGCACCCTTGACATGTATCATTCTGCGGTCAAAATCAATGTCTCCTTTTTTCAAAGAGAGGAGTTCACCAATTCTCAAACCAGATCCATATAACAGCGCTAAGGCCATGCGGTGTTTGGGGTTGGGTGTGTGGGCCAGGATGGAAACGACTTCTTGTTCACTGAGCACTACAGGTAACTTGTGCTCTTTTCTTGGCCTATCCACCTTATATACCTTCCTGGCACCGCCCATGACATGTTCCAGGTAAAACTTGATGGCATTGATGGCCGAGTTCTGAGATGAAATGGACCACTTCCTTTCTTTTACAAGGTATAGTTGATACTCCTGGATGTCTTTTTCCCCAAAGGTTTCAAGTGTTTTGGGTTGAATAAAGACCAAGAAATCATTGAACAATGCAACGTAGTTTCGTATCGTGTTGTTTGAATACCTCCTCCTTTCCAATCGCTTGATGTATTCTTCTGGCACAAGAAATACCTGCCCTATTGTTGGTTTTCCGGCCTCCTCTTGAATAGGATTTATTTTTTTTGAATGCTCTTTTGGCGGCGGGCCAATGGCCTCCTGGTCTATCCAAGCCTTGCCCCTGAATGCAGCAAACAAAGCCTTGCGCTGCTCCAGCGTATGTGGAAGCATCCAACACCGCTTGGAAGCGCTCCATTGCGCACCCAATTCCTTGCAAATGGCCATAAAGCTTTCATGGTAGGGAAAGTACAAGCCCATGTAATCCGCATTGCGGTGTTGTACTAACACAAGGCGGATGGTTACCATGATCTAAAAATACCAAATTATCCCAAATGGCC
Source organism: bacterium (assembly GCA_016125155.1). Taxonomy (GTDB): domain Bacteria; phylum Bacteroidota; class Bacteroidia; order Flavobacteriales; family Schleiferiaceae; genus WGMI01. The sequence goes on along the minus strand of WGMI01000029.1, from coordinate 54,321 downwards.
CTTTATGGGCTGAACGGGTCCCAAGGAGTTTGTGGTAGTTTTCTGCGAGCGGTGCTGCGCTCATTCCCTCACCCCGCCAGAATGTTCTCCACCCGCAGCACCTGGCCTGAGCGGTCTTGGTAGGTAACCGTCATGGCTTCCATGTGGGTGGTCCACCGGTCCACACCGGCCCCAATGAAATCAACGCCAGCATGCCCACGCCCCCCACCACCGTACAAACCCAATACGCACGCGCCCAATACGTCGGCAACCGCATAGCCCGCTGCACAAAAGGAATCAACCCCCCATGCGGCAGCTCGTCCAACAATCGATACCCCTCCTCTTCCAGTTGCTCCGGTTCCAATGGCATACCCTAAAATACGCACCCGACCTTCACACATGGCCTTCGCGAAAAACCTGACAAAACGCAGCCTTTAAGCTGTGTCAAAGTCATTGTATTCCCCCCCACTAAGGAGCGAATTTTATCCTGTTGGATCAAAACGAAACATCATGAGAGCAGTAGTGGTAGGCGGCAACTTCGCCGGAATGACCGCCGCATTGGAACTCAAGCGAAAACTCGGCAAAGAAGTCGAAGTAACCGTCATTGACCGGTCTAAAGACTTCCTGTTTATCCCCTCTTTGATTTGGGTCCCCTTCGGACGGCGCGAAATCAAGGACATCACCCTGAACCGGGATCCCATTCTCCGGAAAAAGAACGTCGCATTTCTCAACGCCGAAGCCCTAACCGTCGACCCCAAAAACCAGGTGGTGCATACCAGCCAAGGCGATGTGGCCTACGACCACCTCGTCATCGCTACAGGGCCTAAGGTCGATTTTACCGTGGCGCCCGGTGTAGCAGAACACGCGCACTATGTGGGCACACCCCCTGGAGCCTTAAAAATCCGGGAAGCCCTGAAAGAATTCAAGAGGAATCCCGGCCCCATCGTGGTGGGGACCACGCAAGGGGCCGGGTGCATGGGGGCCGCGTACGAATTTCTGTTCAACCTCGACACCTGGTTGCGGACTCAGAAAATTCGGAAAAAAGTGGACCTCACTTGGATTACGCCCGAGCCCTATCTCGGCCACTTTGGCATCGACGGCATGACCGGCGCCCAGACCATGCTCGGCGGATTTTTTAAGATGTTCAACATCCATCACCGCACCGAAGTCGGCGTCAAAGAAGTCCGCAAAGACGGAGTGCTGCTCAGCACCGACGAATTCCTTCCCTCTGCCTTCACCATGCTGATGCCGCCCTTTGTCGGTGTGGACTTTATTCAAAACAGCCCCGAACTCAAGGCCACGCCCGCAGGCTACATCCCCACAGCCGACACCTACCGCCACACCGACTATCCCACTGTGTGGGCCGCCGGCATCGCGGTCAACGTCAAGGCCCCCTTCGAACCCGGATGCGTCCCCTTTGGCAGCCCCAAAACCGGCTACCCCAGCGACGAAACCGGTAAAGTGGTGGCCGAGAACATTGCCCGGGTGCACCGAGGCAAGGCCAAACTGGTCGAAAAGCCCTGGGGCGAAATTCCCGCTGTGTGCGTGATGGACGCCGGCAACAAGGAAGTGATCATCCTCGGCGACCACCTGTTCAAACCCCGCAAGTTCGCCATCATGATTCCCAACCTGCTCGGAGACGTCAACAAGGTGTTGTTCGAGAAGTATTTCCTCTGGAAGACGCGACACGGAATGTCTTATCTGCCCTAGGTCCAACGGGTTTGTAGACATCCGTCGAACCCCGCCGAGCACCGGCGGGGTTTTGCTTTGTACAGCGTGCGGCTTTACTCGAACCGGCTAGAAAACCGGTTTTTTCGGTTTGTTCTGCACAATCTCCTCGATGCGCTCGAGGACCTCCGGGGTCAGTTTGTCGAGATCGTCCAACGACTTGAGGTTTTCTTCGAGCTGAGCGGTTTGGCTTGCCCCCAAAATGGCCGTGCTCACATTGGGATTCATCAGGCACCATGCAATCGACATCCGCGGCAGACTGGTCCCAATTTCCAGCGCCAACGCTTGGAGCTCGGCCACCTTGCGCAGGTTTTCTTCGATCAAATTCCGCTCGGCCAACCAATTGAGTTCAAGTCGCTTTAGTCGCACATTGCGCTCCGTTACCCCATTGTATTTGCCCGTCAGCAAGCCCGAGGCCAGCGGAGACCAAATGGTGGTGCCCAAACCCACGTTCCGGTAAATCTGGTCGAATTCCACCTCGACTTTTTGGCGTGTAAACAGGTTGTATTGAGGCTGTTCCACCACGGGGCCAATCAGGTGGTGCTGGGCGGCAATGCGGTGGGCCTCCATAATCTCGACCCCGCTCCACTCCGACGTACCCCAATAGAGCACCTTGCCCTGTACGATCAGGTTGTGCATCGACCACACCGTTTCTTCGATCGGCGTAAGCTTGTCCGGGCGGTGGCACAAATACAAATCGAGGTAGTCGACCTGCAAGCGCTCCAGGGCCTGGTGGCAGGCTTCGGTGACGTGCTTGCGGTTGAGCCCTTTTTGCATGGGCAATTGCGCGCCAATTCCGAAAAAGACCTTGGAGCTGACGGCGTATGTATCTCGGCTCCAGCCCATTTTCTTCAGAATCTGCCCCATCACAATCTCGCTCTTGCCCGCGGCGTACACCTCGGCATTGTCGAAAAAGTTGATGCCGGCATCGTAGGCCATTTTCATCAGGTCTTCGCTGGTGTTGTCTTCGATTTGATTCCCGAAGGTGATCCAAGAGCCAAAGGACAAGGCGCTGATTTGAAGGCCGCTGCGGCCCAGATTTCGGTAGAGCATGGGGTGGAAAAAAGCGATGGTTGACGTCTTAAAAGTACTTGATGCTACGGGAAGAACTCCAGGGGGGAGGGCGTTCTTCGGGTATTGATTTCCAAAGGAACTCGTAAGCAAAAGGAATGCTCGTTATTCCTTTGGTCTTGTTCTGGGTCTTCGGATCAAACTCTTCCGGCTACGCCAAAGAGTATTCAAAGAAGGCCTGCGCTGTTCATTCCCGCTCTACGACTCGGCAGGTGCCCCGCACCATGGCGCAGGGCTCCGTGTCCGTTGGTGAAAAAAAAGCGCGGGGGGCTTCTTTCTTTGCTGCTCCAAAGAAAGAAGGAAAGAAACGAGCTTTTTTTAAGCGGAGGCTAGTTGGTTGACGGCCTGTGGCCGGGTTTGTGCACCCGTTGACAGCGGATAGAGTGGCCGGGTTTTTAACTTGGAAAGGACAGATTCTAAACAGAAATCCGATCTCCGAACGTGTCGTCACTCGGTCACTTGGCAGGAACCGAGCGACTGGGGTGTTCATTCACCGCCCTCCGTACATCCGGTCGTAGTATTCCTGATAACGACCCGAGGTGAGGTTTTCCAACCATTCGGTATTAGCCAAATACCAATCGATGGTCTGTTCCAACCCCTGTTCAAACGTCACCGAAGGCCTCCAGCCCAGCTCGCGCTCAATCTTGGTAGCGTCGATCGCATACCGACGGTCGTGCCCCGGACGGTCTTTGACGTAGGTGATGAGTTCTGCACTGCTGCCTTCGGTCCGGCCCAGTTTGCGGTCCATCACGCGGCACAGCAAATGGATTAAATCGAGGTTGGTCCATTCGTTAAACCCCCCGATGTTGTAGGTTTCGCCGTTCTTCCCTTGTCGGTAGACCAAATCGATGGCGAGGGCGTGGTCGAGGACAAACAGCCAATCGCGGGTATACTGCCCATCGCCGTAAACAGGCAGGGGTTTCCCAATGCGAATGTTGTTGATAAACAGCGGAATGAGCTTTTCAGGAAACTGATTCGGGCCGTAGTTGTTGCTGCAGTTGGTCACCACATACGGCAGTCCGTAGGTTTCTCCATAGGCCCGGACAAAATGGTCGCTCGATGCTTTCGAAGCCGAATAGGGGCTGTTGGGGTCGTAGGCCGTGGTCTCGGTAAACAAGCCCTCTTTGCCCAGGGTTCCGTAGACCTCGTCGGTGGAAATATGGTAAAACCGCTTGCCCTCCATGGCGTCTTTCCACTGCCGCCGGCAGGCATTGAGCAGGTTGACCGTGCCGATCACGTTGGTGCGCACAAAGGCCAGCGGGTCTTCAATCGATCGGTCTACATGACTTTCGGCGGCGAGGTGAATCACCCCGTCAAAGGCCATTTCGGCAAACAGCGCGTCGACCTGGGCCGCATCGCCAATATCGACCCGGACAAAGCGGTAGTTGGGACGCTGTTCCACGTCGCGCAGGTTTTCGAGGTTGCCCGCATAGGTCAAAGCATCGAGGTTGACGATTTCCGAATTCGGATAGCGCTCCACGAGCAATCGAACCACATGCGAACCGATAAACCCGGCTCCGCCGGTCACCAAAATGCGCTCTGCCATCGTTGTTTTTCCCGTTTAGTCGTTCAGGTTCCGCACTTTTTTCTCCCAGCGCCAGGCGTCTTCCATCGCCTGATCCAGACTCAGCTCGGCCTTCCAGCCCAGCACCTCGTTCGCCTTGCGCGTATCGGCATAGGCCGCGGTTACATCGCCCGGTCTGCGCTCTACAATGCGGTAGTTGAGTGCCTTGCCACTTACTTTTTCAAACGATCGGATCACCTCTAAAACGCTCGAACCCCTACCTGTTCCGAGGTTGAACACCTCGTATGCATCGGTATTCTGATGCTGCATCAAGCGGTTGAGCGCCACCACATGCGCCTTGGCGATGTCGACCACGTGGATGTAGTCGCGCACGTTCGTCCCGTCTGGGGTGTCGTAGTCGTTCCCAAACACCTGGAGTTGTTCTCGAACCCCCGCCGCGGTCTGGGTGACATAGGGCACCAGATTTAACGGCGACCCGAGCGGAAGTTCCCCGATGTGGGCCGAAGGATGGGCCCCAATCGGATTGAAATAGCGCAATGCAATCACCTGGAGGCCGGAATAGGCGCGTACCGCATCGCGGAGCATTTCCTCGCCCACCTGTTTGGTATTGCCGTAGGGGGACATGGCAGGTTGCACTGGGGCCGATTCGTCGATTGGCAGTCGGGTGGCCTCTCCGTAGACTGTACAGGAGGAGGAGAAAATAAAATGCACAATCGAACGTGTACGGCATTGCTCGAGCAGCAAACCGAGCGAACCGAGGTTGTTCAAATAGTATTTGATCGGCTCGCGGACGCTTTCGCCCACGGCTTTGTGCGCGGCAAAGTGGATAACCCCATCAAAGTTCGGGTGGCGATCAAAAAGCCCTTGGACCTCGGCCCCGATGCTCAAATCGACCTTCTCGAAAACCGGTCGTTGTCCCGTAATTGCTTCGATGCCCTCGAGCGGCGCTTCGGTGGTATTGCTGAGGTTGTCGGCCAAGACCACTTCGAAGCCTTGGGCGATCAGCTCCACGGCTGTATGGCTCCCGATAAAGCCCAAACCACCGGTTACGAGGATTTTGCGGCCCTTCATCCCTTGCTCCCTTTGCGCACATAACCCCGAAAATCTTTGTGATCGCGCTGATACAGCAATTCGGGGGGCAGGTTGCGGAAATAGTCGTAGGTAATTCGGAGCCCCTCGGCCCGGCCCACCTGGGGTTCCCAGGCCAACAAATCGCGGGCCTTGGAAATGTCGGGACGGCGTTGGGTGGGATCGTCGGTGGGGAGGGGCTTGTAGACCACTTTTTGGGTGGTACCCGTCAGTTTGATGATTTCGTCGGCAAATTCGCGAATGCTAATTTCGTCGGGGTTTCCGATGTTGACCGGATAGGCATAGTCGCTGAGCAACAGACGGTAGATGCCTTCAATGAGGTCGTCGACGTAACAGAACGAGCGCGTTTGCGAGCCGTCTCCAAACACGGTAAGGTCTTCTCCCCTCAACGCCTGGCCGATAAACGCTGGAAGCACCCGGCCGTCGTTGAGCCGCATCCGGGGTCCGTAGGTGTTGAAGATCCGCACGATGCGGGTTTCCAAACCGTGGTAGGTGTGGTAGGCCATGGTCAGGGCCTCTTGATAGCGCTTGGCTTCGTCGTAGACCCCCCGGGGTCCGATGGGGTTGACATTCCCCCAATAGCTTTCGGTCTGGGGATGCACGTTCGGGTCGCCGTAGACCTCTGATGTACTGGCCACCAAAATCCGCGCGCCTTTGCTCAGCGCCAAACCGAGCAAATTGTGGGTGCCGAGGGCGCCCACTTTGAGCGTTTGAATCGGGATTTTGAGGTAGTCGATGGGGCTGGCCGGAGAGGCGAAGTGCAAGATGTAGTCGAGTTCGCCGGGCACGTGGACAAACTTGGTGACATCGTGGTGGTAGAACTCAAAGCGCTCTTGGCTGAACAGGTGCTCGATGTTGCGCAAATCGCCCGTAATCAGATTGTCCATTCCGATGACATGGTAGCCCTTGCCCAGGAATTTGTCGCAGAGGTGGGAGCCGAGAAACCCCGCGGCTCCGGTAATCAGTACCCGTTTTGGTGCGTTCATGCGATTCCGATTCCGTAATAGGTCAAACCGTTTTCTTTCAACTCGTCTCGGTCGTAGATATTGCGTCCGTCAAAGACCACCTTGTCGGCCAACAACTTGTGCACCACTTTCCAGTTGGGCACGCGGAATTCCGACCATTCGGTGATGAGCAACAGTGCATCGGCATCGACCAGGGCTTCGTATTCGTCGGCCGTATACTCGACCCGATCGCCCAAAAAGTGCTGGGCTTCTTTAATCGCTACGGGGTCGTAGGCCTTGACCTTGGCGCCGGCCTCGAGGAGTTTTTCGATGATGACCAACGATGGTGCCTCGCGCATATCGTCGGTTTGGGGTTTGAACGACAGCCCCCAAACGGCGAAGGTCTTGCCCGCAATCTGCCCCTGGTAGTGCTTGTGTACTTTTTGGACGAGGACCATCTTTTGGTCTTCGTTGACCTCTTCGACGGCTTCGAGAATGCGCATGGCGTAGCCCATATCGGAGGCCGTCCGGATCAACGCCTTGACATCTTTGGGGAAACAAGAGCCCCCATAGCCGACACCGGGGTAGATAAAGCGGTTTCCAATGCGGGGATCGGACCCGATGCCCTTGCGGACCATATTGACGTCGGCCCCGGTGATTTCGCACAGATTGGCCACATCGTTCATAAAGCTGATTTTGGTGGCCAGCATGGCGTTGGCAGCATACTTGGTCATTTCAGCCGACGGAATGTCCATAATGATCACCGGGTGGCCGTTGAGCGTAAACGGTTTGTACAAGCGCGTCATGATTTCCTTGGCGCGCTCGCTGCCTACGCCCACCACAATGCGGTCGGGCTTGAGAAAGTCGTCTACGGCCGCGCCTTCTTTGAGGAATTCCGGATTCGAAGCCACGTCAAAGGGAATGTCGACCCCGCGGGCGGCGAGCGCATCGGCAATGGCCTTTTGGACCTTTTGGGCCGTGCCCACGGGCACCGTGCTCTTGGTCACAATCACTCCGTAGTCGTTCATGTTTTCGCCGATCGAACGCGCCACGGCCAGGACGTACTGCAAATCGGCCGAGCCGTCTTCGCCAGGAGGGGTCCCTACCGCAATAAAGGCCACATCGGCCCCTTTAATGCTCGAGGGCAAGTCGGTTGAAAAGTGCAGGCGCTCCTTGCGGAAATTGCGTTCTACCACTTCTTCGAGCCCGGGCTCATAGATAGGCAAGATGCCCTTTTTGAGGTTCTCAATTTTTTCGGTGTTCACGTCTACGCACACCACTTCGAGGCCCACATCGGCCAAACAAGCGCCTGTAACCAGACCAACGTAGCCGGTTCCAACTACTACTACCTTCATGCTGGGGTGGATTGATTCAAATATTGAAGCGTACTGTCGATGATGAAATCGAGTTGCTCGTCGTCGAGTTCGGTGTGCATCGGGAGCGAAATGACCTGGGCACAGAGTTGCTCCGTGTTCCGGAAACGGTCTCCGGCATCGGCCTGCACATAGGCTTTTTGGAGGTGGACCGGCACCGGATAGTACACCATCGAGGGAATTCCCAAGGTGTTGAGGTGGGCTTGAAGACCGTCGCGCACTCCTGGGGTGAGTTTGAGGGTATACTGGTGAAAGACATGGTCCGACCAGTGCACCCGGGCGGGGATTTCGATTCCGGAATGGCCCGAGAACGCAGCGTCGTATCGGGCTGCAGCGGCCTGACGCGCTTGGGTATAAGTGTCCAAATGCCGGAGTTTGATGCGCAAAATGGCGGCTTGGATGCTGTCGAGCCGGCTGTTGACGCCGATGTCGTCGTGGTAGTAACGCTGGCTTTGCCCGTGGTTGGCGATGCGCCGAATGCGGTCGGCCAGTGCGGCATCGCGCGTAAACAAGGCCCCCCCATCTCCAAAGCACCCGAGGTTTTTGCTCGGGAAAAACGAGGTGCAACCAATGTGTCCGATGGTCCCGGCCCGGCGGGCACCTTCGGCTCCTCGATGGGTGCAGCCAATGGCCTGAGCGGTGTCTTCAATCACAAACAGCCCGTGTTCGTGGGCAATCGAGAGGAGTTCGTCCATAGGGGCGCATTGGCCAAAGAGATGGACAGGAACAATGGCCCTGGTACGGGGCGTAATCGCCTTGCGAACGGCCTCGGGATCGATCAAAAAGCTGTGGGGGTCTACTTCGACCAAAACCGGTTTGAGCCGCAATAGGGCAATGACTTCGGCGGTAGCGATGTAGGTAAAACTCGCGGTAATCACTTCGTCTCCGGGTTGGAGATCGAGAGCCATCATCGCAATTTGGAGGGCGTCGGTGCCGTTGGCGCAGGGAATGACGTGCTCTACGTCCATATAGCCCTCGAGTTCTTTTTGAAAAGACTGCACTTCCGGACCGTTGATAAACGCCGCCGCTTCCATGACCCCTAATACGGCCCGGTCGATTTCGGGTTTGAGCTTTTCGTACTGCGTGACCAGATCGACCATTCTCAAAGCGCGCATACCAACGGGTTTTGCGGTCAAATATACAGCCCCTCTTTGCCCTAGGGCTTTGGGTATCTTTGAAGACGTGAACAAATGATAAACAGCCAACCATGGGTGTGAAGTCAAGGGGGTGGACCGCGGTGTTCGCTGTGGTGTTGATTTTCTCGCAACGCGTTAATGCCCAGGCCAATGTGCGCGATTCGGCCGTGGCAGGTGTCTTGATTTCAACGGGTCTGGCGCTGCAGTGGCCGGTGGGCGGGCTCTCTGAGTCCTATGGGTTCAATTTCGACCTTGGGCTCGATGTCCACTACAAGACCCGGAGCAACTGGCTGATTGGGGCCGGGGGGAGTTTTTTGTTCGGCGATGAAGTCAAGCGGAGTGCGGAACTGTTCCGCCTTCTCGAGACCTCGAACGGACAGGTGCTCGACCTGTCGGGCAACTATGCCGGGATCAAGGTGTTCGAACGCGGCTATACCGCCACGGTGCAGGTCGGTAAGATCTTCAACCGCTGGGGGCACAACCCGAATTCGGGCTTGGCCGTTATTGTCGGTGCAGGCTGGATGCAGCACCGAACCCGGATTGAAAGTTCCAATGCGCTTCCACAACTGAGCGGCGATTTTTTGGCGGGCTACGATCAATTGCGCATGGGGCCTGCCTTGCGCCAATACTTCGGGTATTTTCACGCGGGCAACACCCGGACCCTCAACTTTAGCGTGGGGCTCGATTTGGTCCAGGGATTCACCGAGAATGTCCGCGTCTGGGACTATTCGACCAACCAACCGATGCCCGAACGCGCCTTCGACTTTTTGGTGGGGCTCAAATTTGTATGGTTCTTGCCGGTGTACAGCGATTCGGGCGGCGGAGACTATTACTATCAATAATCGAATACGGACTCCGAGGGGCATGAAAGAAGTCCGCCAACCCTGGATCGAAGAGGCCTATGTCCGGTTTGCGCGGGGTGGGCCTTCGGCGGTGCAGATTGAGCCGCTGGCGCGCTCGGTGGGCAAGAGCAAATCATCGTTTTACCACTTGTTTGCCGATGGAGAAGGACTCACGGCAGCCCTGCTCAACCATCATCGGGACCAATCGAAAATCCTGGCGCTCAAAGAAGCGCAATGCACCGAAGTAGAAGCCTGGATCGAAGTGTTGCTCGCGCACAAAACCGATGTGCTTTTCAACCGTCAGTTGCGGATCCACCGCGACCGACCCGACTTCCGCGCCTGTTTCGAACAGACGGTGGAATGCACCCTGCCAGCCATTGTTCCGCTTTGGGCGCGCTTTGTCGGGATGGATCACCGGCCCCCTGCGGCCGAAACCGCGCTGCGGTTGTCGATCGAACACTTCTTTTTTCAAATCACCGAACAAACGCTCCAACGGGAATGGCTCGCGGCCTATTTCCACGAACTGCAACAAAACCTGATTCACATCCGAATTTCGGTCGACCACAGCGGATTGGACGGTGCCGTCTAGCATTGAACGGGCCATTGAGGATAGTTTGCCGGGGTACAATCCTTCAAAATCCCCCAAATGCCCTTTCAAACCATCGATGTGCGCAGTCCTCGGCTGCATCGTTTCTACCTCAAGATCACGGCCTTTGTAGTCGGGTCTTTCGGTCCCATTTTCTTTTTGGGTACCCGGCTGCCTACCGCAGAACCCGCGCGATGGACCCTCGACTTTCTGGCATGGCCCGTTGATGCGGTCCAAACTTTTACTGAACCTACTACCCGGTTTTTATCGGCCTTGACCGGGGGATTTTTGCTCGGTTGGGGGGTGACCATCGCCCTGCTTTCCGCGCTGGTCTACGATCGAGCCCCTGAGGCCGTTCGGCGCTCGGTGCTCGGCGGAATCCTGTCCTGGTTTGCCCTCGACAGCGCAGGATCCATCGCTTCGGATCATCCTTCCAACGCGCTGTTCAATGTATTGGTTTTGCTTTTAGCGGTCGGTCCGCTGTGGTGGCCGGCTCGGGAACAGGCTTGAATCTCTGTCAGGGTCTTGAGCCACAGCCCCGACACAGTTGGCCAAACCAACCTTAATTTTCGCCTTCATTGAAGGCCTTGTTTCAGCACGTCATTTACCCCATTTCCATCGCGCTTTATGGAGCGGGCATCCGTCTGACTGCGCTGTGGAATCCCAAGGCGAGGGCGTGGATTCGCGGTCGGTCAGAAGGGGTTCGGCCCGTCCTCGAATGGCGGAAAAGTCATCCGGGAAAGGTGCTGTGGATGCATTGTGCCTCTCTGGGCGAATTCGAACAGGGGCGCGCCTTGCTCGAATTGTTTCGAACCGCGCATCCCGAATGGAACAGTGCGGTGAGCTTTTTTTCTCCATCCGGCTATGAACACGCCCGGCTCGGCGATACCGGTGTGGGGCGGTTTTATTTGCCGTTGGATCGGCCCCAAGACATTCAGGCTTTTGTCGAAGCACTTCGGCCCTCGGTATTTGTCTCCGTGCGCTACGAGTTTTGGATGGTCTTGCTCGAAGCGCTCCGAAAGGCCGGGGTGCCGCGGTTGGTCGTGTCTGCCCACTTCCGGCCCGAACAGTGGTTTTTTAAAAAGACGGCGGCATCCGCCTTAACGGTGCTTCGGGGGCTTGAAGCCATTGGAACCCAAGACGAGGCCTCTCATCAACTCTTGGTGGAGCGCGGATTTCGCAACAGCTCCGCAATTGGCAACGGAAGGGTCGATCGCGTGGCCGAATTGGCCGAACGGGCCGAGGACGTTTCTTGGTTGGCCGATTTTAAGGAGTCGCGGAGGTTGTTCATTGGCGGAAGCGTTTGGCCCGAAGACCTCCGGCGTCTCTTGCCCCTCATCGATGCCACCCCCGAAGTGCGCTGGTTGATCGTGCCCCATGAAGTCGAAGAGGCAGCGCTTGCGTCGCTCTTGAAGCGGCTGGGCCCTCGGTCGCATCAACGCTGGACCCAAACCGAGGGAAAAGGCCCCGAGCGGCTGTTGATCCTCGATGCCATCGGCTGGCTGGCCCGCTGCTATCGCTATGCCGATTGGGCCTACATTGGCGGGGGGTATGGAGAAGGCGTACACAATGTACTCGAGCCCGCCGCCTTTGGTTGCCCTTTGTTTTTCGGTCCCCGCCACCGCGGTTTTCCCGAGGCCCAAGAGCTGATGGAATGCGGAGCCGCCTGGGAGTTGGACCAGGTCGAACTCGAACAACTCAAGAACTGGTTGAGCGATCCGGGCTTCCGCGCCCAAGCCTCGGAACGAGCCCGAGCCTATGTCGAACGTCAAAAGGGTGCTTCGCTCAAGGCGCTGAAGCTGGTGGAGCGCTTTGTGGAGGGGTCGGGGTTAAGTCCACATTAAATCTTTCGACGCTCCCAACGCATCGCGCTAAATTGCCATCGTGTACAACGAACGCTAAGTCCCGGATGAATTCACAGCCGTTTTCGCTTCTGGGCCCTCTGGACCTGCATTTGCTCAACCAAGGCGACCACCGTCGATTGTGGACCGTATTGGGTGCCCATCTCGTAGAGCGGGAGGGTGTGGCCGGATGTCAATTCGCCGTCTGGGCTCCCAATGCGGTTTCGGTCTGCGTGGTGGGTTCGTTCAATGCATGGAACGTGGGCGCCCATCCCCTCTATCCGCGCTGGGATGGATCGGGAATACACGAAGGGTTTGTGCCTGGCGTGGAGCGCTATGCACTCTACAAATTCGCCATCGAGACCCGTCAAGGCGCTTGGCTCGAAAAGGCGGATCCCCTCGCGAGGCGGACCGAGGCTCCTCCGCGCACGGCCAGCGTGGTTTGGGAATCGGACTACGCATGGAACGACGCGGTCTGGATGGCCGATCGAGGCCGAATCCCCGTCCACAAACAGCCCCTTTCAATCTACGAAGTGCATTTGGCCTCGTGGAAGCGCAAACCCAATCACGAATCGCTCACCTACGCGGAGTTTGCGGAGGAATTGGTCGCTTATGCCGTCGAACTCGGCTGTACCCACGTCGAACTGATGCCCGTCATGGAGCATCCCTTCGACGGGAGCTGGGGGTATCAGATTTGCGGTTATTACGCTCCTACGGCGCGTTTTGGAGACCCCGACGGGTTGAAGTACCTCGTCGATCGGCTGCATGCCGCCGAAATCGGGGTCATCCTCGACTGGGTACCCAGTCATTTTCCCGGCGATCCCCACGGGTTGCATCGCTTTGACGGAAGTGCGCTCTACGAACACGCCAACCCCAAACAGGGCTTTCACCCGGACTGGAATTCGTACATCTTCAACTACGGCCGGAACGAGGTTCGCAGCTTTTTGATCAGCAACGCTTTGTATTGGCTGGAAGAATTCCACATCGACGGCATACGGGTCGATGCAGTGGCCAGCATGCTCTACCTCGATTACTCGCGCAAGGAAGGCGAGTGGATTCCCAACATGCACGGGGGTAGGGAAAACCTCGAGTCCCTCCACTTTATCCGGCAACTCAATACCGCCGTGTATGCCGAACATCCCGATGTGTTGATGCTGGCCGAAGAGAGCACGTCCTGGCCAGGAGTAACGCGCACGGCCGATTCCGGCGGACTGGGATTTGGCTTCAAGTGGATGATGGGCTGGATGCACGACACCCTCGAGTTTTTCAAACGCGACCCCATCCACCGGCACTTTCACCTCAACGAATTGAGCTTTTCGCTCACCTACGCTTTTTCTGAGCAGTTTTGCCTCCCGCTCTCCCACGACGAAATGGCCCACGGCAAAGGCAGTTTACTCCAGCGGATGCCGGGCGATGAATGGCAGCGGTTTGCCAATGTGCGCATCCTTTTTGCCTGGATGTTTGCGCACCCGGGCTCCAAATTGTTGTTTATGGGGGGCGAATTCGGCATGCGAGGCGAATGGGACCACGACGGTCAACTCGACTGGTGGGCGCTCGATCTGCCCGAGCACCGCGGCGTGCAGCGGCTTGTAGCGCGCCTGAACCGCCTGTACCGAAGCGAACCGGCCTTGTACGCCGCCCAATACGAACCCGCCGGATTTGAATGGATTGAGCACAACGACTGGCACAATGCCGTGGTCTCTGCCCTAAGGCGCGACCCCCGCAGCGGAGAGACCCTTCTTGTGGTGTTGAACCTCATTCCGCAACCCCATTCCCATTATCGTCTGGGAATTCCCGAGCACTCTGAGGCGGAATTGGTGCTCAACACCGATGCCTCGGATTGGGGTGGGTCCGACCAGCGCATATTGCACCATCTCTTGTCCGAACCCAGGGAAGCCCATGGAAAAGCGCAATCCGTTCTGCTCGAGTTGCCCGCGCTTTCCGCCCTGTTCTACCGACTCAAGACACTCCAGTGAACCGATACATCTGCATTCACGGTCATTTTTATCAGCCGCCCCGGGAAAACGCCTGGCTCGATACCATCGAGGTACAAGAATCGGCCAGCCCCTTCCACGACTGGAACGAGCGCATCACCCGAGAGTGTTACGAAACCAACGGGTTTAGCCGCATCCTCAACCAACGGGGGCGGATTGTCGACATCGTCAACAACTACGCCCGGATGAGTTTCAACTTCGGGCCTACGCTGTTGAGTTGGCTCGAACCCAGGCACCCCGCGGTCTATGGTTCGATTCTCGAGGCCGATCGGCTTTCGATGGAGCTCTTTGGGGGCCATGGTTCGGCCTTGGCGCAGGTGTACAACCACATTATTATGCCCTTGGCCAGTCTGCGCGACAAACGGACCCAAGTGCGTTGGGGCATGACCGATTTTCGACACCGCTTTGGTCGGGAACCCGAAGGGATGTGGTTGGCCGAAACCGCTGTCGACGTAGAAACCCTTGAAGTATTGGCGGAAGAAGGAATCCTTTTTACCGTCTTGGCACCTTCGCAAGCCGCTCAGGTACAGGCCCCCGACTCAGATCAATGGGTTCCGTTTTCCGAAAGCCGTCGCGCTTATCGCTGCGAGCTTCCGTCGGGTCGTTCGATCGCCTTGTTCTTTTACGACGGCGACCGCTCCCGCGATGTAGCCTTCAATGGAGCCTTAAACGACGGACTGGGATTTGCCCGCGGTTTGGTTTCGGGTCTCGACGCCGATCCTTCTGAGCCCCAGCTGCTCCACATAGCCGCGGACGGAGAAACCTTTGGACACCACCACCGCCACGGCGATATGGCCTTGGCCTTCGGCATGCGCTACATCGAAGAACAAGGGCTGGCCACCGTGGTCAACTACCGCTATTTTCTCGAGTTGGCGCCCCCGACCTGGAAAGTGCGCATCCACGAAAACAGCTCTTGGAGTTGTGCTCACGGCATCGAACGCTGGCGCTCGAACTGCGGATGCCATACGGGTGGCGAACCCCATTGGAACCAGGCGTGGAGAACTCCTTTGCGCGCGGCGGTCGCCTTTTTGAGTGATGGGGTTCGGTCGGTGTACGAAACGGTTTTGGGGCCGGAACTGCGCGATAAGGCCGACGAATTGCGCGACGAGTACATCTGCTTGATGATGGAGCCTCGCCGGACCGAAGAACAAAGCCGGAACTGGTTTGCCTCCGTACTGGGCGAATGCCCGGAACAAACGCGCCTCACCGAATTGATCCGGGCGCTTGAAATGGAAAAACACGCTTTGTTTGCCCAGACCAGTTGCGCCTGGTTTTTCAACGAACTGAGCGGGATCGAAACCACCCAGGTGATGCAGTACGCCTGCCGGGCCATTCAGTTGGCCGATACCCTGACCGGAATCGATCTCGAAACGGACTTTCTCCGGATTTTGTCCGATGCCGAGAGCAATCTTCCCGGCTTTGGCACGGGTGCAGACATCTACCGGCGGTTTGTCAAAGTAAAAATGCTCAGCCTGACCCAGGTGGGTATCCACTACGCGGTCCGTTCGCTCTTCGACGATTCGCAAGGCGCACTGGAGGTGTTGAACTATCAGGCGGAAAGCGAAGAACTCCACCGATACCGCGCTGGAATGCAGATCCTCGCCATGGGGCGGACCAAAGTGACGAGCAACGTGACGCTCAGCGAAAAGCGCTTCAGTTTTGCCATTCTGTATCTGGGGAACCACCACTTAATTGGCAATACCACGGACCACCTCGAACTGGAGGCTTTCGAGCAGGCTTGTGCTTCGATTTCGAATAGCTTCAATTCGGGCCATATTTCCCAGACCATCGACAGCATTAAATCGACTTTTGCCGAGCGGAGTTTTTCGTTCCAGGATTTGTATTTGGACGAGCAACTCAACTTGCTCAACAAAGTCCTTGCACAAAACGTCGAAATGGCGCTCAGCTCCTATGAGCGCATCAACGACCGGGTGTACAGCTTGCTGAATGTGATGCGCAACAACCACCTCAACATTCCCCCGCTCCTGATGCAGAATTTGCAGAGCATGGTGAACCACTATCTCGAAGAATTGCTCGAGGAGCCCCAAATCGAGATTTCGGTGGCCCGCCTCAAGGAATTGGTCGGAGAGGTGCGCCGATGGGATTTGTACGTAGATGTAGAAAGGCTGAAGTACATCAGCACCAACCGCATTCATTTTCTCATCGAGGCGTACAAAGCGGGGAATTACAGCGAGCGCTTCATGAATCAAAGCGTTGAAGTGCTCGATTTGCTCGAGCGCATTGGCGTAAAGCCCGAGCTACACGAACTGCAGAATTTTGTGTTTACCCTCCTCCTGAGCCAAGACGGGGTTCGATCGCATTTTACGGAGCGACTGCATCTTCTGGCGGAGCGCATCGGCATTGAAGTGGACGAATTGCGCCCTTCGTTTGTGCCGATTGGAAGTCAGGGCGCCTAGAGCGCAAAGTTGGGGACACAGGATCTATCGTATCCGCTTCCTTAAACATCGGTTAAAAAGGTCTTAAGTGCCGCCATTGGAGCTAAGTCGCATGTCAACAACGACATAGGACTTTGGTGAGCTGTTTATTTATTAACATACGCATAATATTTAACAGTAAATTGTAATTTTGGTTTTTCGATAATTAACGCACAAAATCACCTGCTATGATGAAAGCGCTACGCTTGAGCTTGCTGTGCTTGTGGATGGGTTCTGCGGCTCTGGCCCAGACCCGGCAAGTCAGTAGCTCCGTAAAGGCTGCGGGCAGCCTTGAACCCTAACCCGGGGTAGCCGTGGTCGAAAAAGGCACCACGAATGGAACGGTCACAGACGGGAGCGGGAACTTCCGCCTGAATTTGACCACCGTTTCGCCTGTGCTGGTGTTTACGGCGGCCGGAATCGGTTCTCGAGAAATCGCCGTGAACGGATCGGTGATGAACATCACCCTTGACGAAGAGACCCAGGAACTCAACGAAGTCGTGGTGACCGCTCTCGGCATCAGCAAGGAGAAGAAGACCCTGGGCTATGCGGTGTCCAATCTCGACGGGCAAGATGTCCGCAGGTCGGGCGAAAACAACGCCATCCAGTCGCTGGCGGCCAAAGCCCCTGGGGTGCAGGTCATCAGTTCGGCGGGTACGCCTGGGGCTTCGTCCAAAATTCTGATTCGGGGCAACTCGACCTTTACCGGAGAGAACCAGCCGCTGATCGTGATCGATGGGGTGCCCATCGACAACGAAACCACTCAATCGAGCCCCAGAGATTATCCGTTTAATGAAAATCTTCAAGGGGTCAACAACTCCAACCGGGCCATCGACATCAACCCCGACGACATCGAATCAGTGACCATTCTCAAAGGGCCAGCAGCGGCGGCGCTTTATGGAGCCCGAGCCGGTAATGGAGCCATCGTATACACCACCAAGCGAGGTCGCAAGGGAGAAGGTCTGGGCATTCAGGTTTCTTCGAGTGTGGAATTCAGCGAGGTCAACAAACTGCCCGAGCGCCAGACTCGGTTTGGAGCCGGGGTGGGAGGCAACTACATCGGGGGAGCCGACGCGGGACCCGACGGCATCTACGGAACGGCCGACGACGTTTCGGCGGGGACCAACCAGAGTTGGGGACCTCGCCTCGACACTGCGGGCTTGCCCTCCTACGACAACGAGGCCAATTTCTTTGAAACGGGTGTGACCTACAACAACAACATCGAACTGACGGGAGGCACCGAGAAATCTGGGGTTCGTTTGGCGGTGGGCGATCTGCGTCAAACCGGGGTGGTCCGGGCACCAAGTTCAATCGCACCTCGGTCCGGCTTACGGGCGATATCGATCTGAGCGAAAAACTCCGGGTAGGCGCTACGGCCAGCTATGTGCGCAGCAACAGTCAGATGGCGCAAAACGGTTCGAACCTCGCTGGCATCATGCTCGGTTTGCTCCGCACGCCCATCACCTACGATTTGCGCGACTACCTGTACGATCAGGGCTATCAGCAGAGCTACTGCTTTATCTACGACAACCCGTATTATACCGCCAAGGAAAACCCCTTTACCAGTTTGGTGAATCGGGTGTACGGCAACGTATTTGCCCAGTACAAGTTCAACGATACCTGGTCGACTTCGTATCGACTCGGTGTAGACAACTACACCGACGAGCGCCGACAGATTTTTGCGGTGTCTTCGTGGGGGGACGACATCGGAACCGTCGGTCAGATCAATGAGAACGTCTTGACCAGCACCCAGATTTACGGAGACTGGCTGTTGAACTTCAACAAGCCCATCAACGACAACCTCGAGCTGCGCGCCACTTTGGGGCACAACTTCTTCGTCAAGAAGTTCGACGATTCGTTCTTGCGGGGTCGTCAACTCACGGTGCCCAACTTCTACAACCTCGCCAACGCCACCGATCTCTACGCATCCCATTTTACCGAAAATCAGAACACCGCGGCCTGGTTTGGAGAAGTCAACGTCGGTCTCTACCAACAGCTCTTCCTGACGTTTACTGGTCGGAACGAATGGTCTTCTACCTACGAAATCGACGCGACCAACAACTTCTTCTATCCTTCGGCCCAAGCGGCTTGGGTCTTTACCCAACCCTGGGGTGAAGGCAAACCCGAGTGGTTGGATTTTGGTAAAGTGCGCTACAGCTATGCCGTAGCAGGTATACCGCCAGCGCCCTACAACACCCGGACCTACTTCAACACCCCCACCTACACCGACGGGTTTACCAATGGGTTGACCTTTCCCTACGGGGGACAAAACGGTTCTTCGATTTCTGAAATCCGGGGCAATCCAGACCTGAAGCCAGAGCGCGTCATCGGGAATGAATTTGGGGTCAACCTCGTGTTCCTCAAGGGTATGATCGATCTAGACGTCACCTACTACCAGCAGAAGTCGGTCGATATCTTGTTGTTCCGTCCTGTGGCCGGTTCTTCAGGCTTTACCTCTTCCTACGAGAACTCGGGCGAAATGATGAACAAAGGATGGGAAGTATTTTTAAACTTCAAACCGATCCGGAACGAGCAATTCGCCTGGACGCTGACCGCCAACTGGAGCCGCAACCAAAGTGAAGTCCTGAAATTGGCCGAGGGGGTTGACGAACTTGATCTCGAAGCGGCTTTTGCCTCCATCCAGAGCTTTGCGATTATCGGTCAACCCTACGGAGCTTTCTACGGCAGCCAGTGGTCACGGAACGACGAGGGTCAACTCCTCATCGGAGCCAATGGTTTGCCGCTGGTTAGTTCTCAAACGGGTTACCTCGGAAATCCTCAACCTGATTGGTTGGCGGGACTTCGCAACACCTTTGACTACAAGAACTGGCAATTGACCTTCTTGCTCGATTTCCGCAAAGGTGGATCGATCTGGAACGGCACCTGGGCCCGCTTGAATCAGTACGGCATAACGTCCGAGACCGACGACCGCGAGCGGACCTATATCGTAGAAGGGGTTTATGCGCCCAATACAATCATTGGAGGGGTAGACGTAAGCGGTCAACCCAACGTGACCGAGATCGATGCCCGGACGTATTTCCGCTCGGTCAAAGGCGATGCGGGCGGGGCGACGGAAAACGCCATCGAAGAAGTCAACTGGGTGCGCTTGCGCGACCTGTCGCTGAGCTACCATTGGCCAATCAAGAGCGCAATGACCAAGTTGCAATACATCGACTTCCGCTTTACGGGTCGCAACCTGTGGCTGAGCACCAACTACCGCGGCGTGGATCCCGAGACCAGCTTGACCGGTGCCGGATCGAATGTCGGGGGCTTTGACTACTTCAACAACCCCGGAACCCGCTCCTATCTGTTCGGAGTGAGCTTTGGACTTTAACCCCTTTTAGACACCATGAAGAAAAACCTGATTATGCGCCCGGCTGCCCTCGTGCTCGCCTCAGCGCTCGTTTTGGCGAATGTGGGGTGCGACGATTTCCTCAAAGACGAGGTGGTTTCGCCCAACGATCCCGAATCGGCGACCATAGACCAACTGCTCGCCAACATCGAAGTGGCCACGTTTGCCACTTTTAATGGCCAACTCGCGCGTCAAAGCGAGATTATGATCCAGCGCATTGCGGGAACCAGCGCGGGATCTCAGTCGCTCGAAATCGCGAACTACGTCATCACCGACCAGACCAATTCGAATGAATGGGAGGTGATTTTCAATGGGGTGGTGGCCAACGCCAACATCTTGATCGAGCGCTACGGAGCCGAAAATCCACACTATGCAGGCGTAGCCAAAGTGCTCAAGGCGCTGAGTTTGGGTGCGGCTACAGATATATGGGGCGATATTCCGTTTGCCGAAGCGGGTCGCGGACTCGACGGTATTCTGGAGCCGGTTTTTGAACCCCAACAACAGGTGATTGCGGGCATCCAGTCGCTGTTGGACGAGGCCATTGCCGATTTGAGTCGGCCCGCCGAAGACAACAAATTCACCCCGGGCACTGACGACTACATCTTCCAAGGCGATGCGGCCCGCTGGATCAAAACCGCCTACATCTTGAAGGCCCGTTATGCCAATCGCCTCAGTCAACGCGATCCTGCGGGTTCGGCGGCTTCAGCCCTCGGCTTTTTGCAGCAAGCGGGTCTGACCGATGGAAGCGACGACGCATTGATGATTTTTTTCAATGCGGGCAATTCGCTCAACCAATGGTTTGCCTACGAAAACGACCGGGGCGGGTATTTGCGCGCCAACGAGGCCTTTGTGGACGATATGATCGCCAACGCCGATCCGCGGATTCCGATGTTTCTCGCGCTCGACGACAATGGCGGTTACTCGGGTACGCCTTTCGACGATCCCGACGTAACGGGTACTTCGTATTTGGGCAGCCATTTTGCCACCGCAGATGGATCCTTGCCCCTGGTGACCTTTGTCGAAGCCAAGTTTATTGAAGCCGAAGCAGCGCTTCGCTCGGGTGATGCAGGCACCGCGGCCACGGCCCACAACGACGCCGTTAAAGCCAGCATTCTCGAAGTGACGGGAGCCTCAGACCCTGCTTATGAAGGGGCTTTTGCTTCGGAGACCGCGGGGACCATTACCCTCGAGAAAATCATGCAACAGAAGTATGTGGCGCTGTTCACGCAGTTGGAAGGCTATTCCGATTGGAGGAGAACGGGCTTCCCGGCGTTGGTGCCCAATCCGAACGGAACGTCGACGGGAATTCCACTCCGTTTGCCCACGCCTCAGCAAGAGCGTTTGTACAACTCGAATGCGGTGGTAGTCACCGATTTGTTGGCCCCTGTTTGGTGGGATCAGTAACCTGTTCAGGGTTCACCAATCCCGTGGCCGCCTCAGAAATGGGGCGGCTTTTTTTTCATACCCGCGTTACAGGAACTTCCCTTGCCGCTCCTGATGAAGCCGTGGCATGGCCGTACCTTGTCGTGCTACCCAATAAACCGCCATAATGAACACCCAAGAAGTTGCCCATAAGCTCGTGGAATACTGCCGAAACGGCCAATTCTCAGAAGCGTATGCCGATTGTATCATCCCGAGATCGTCAGTGTAGAGCCGAAAGGAGCCCCTGTGTAAGCTGTGAAGGCATAGAAGCCGTGTTGCAAAAGAACGCATATTGGAATTCGATGGTCGAGGCCTTCCACGGTGGAACGGTGAGCGATCCGCTGGTTCAAGACGACCACTTTACCTGCGCCATGAGCATGGACGTCACACTGAAAGGTGCGGGTCGGATGGAGATGAGCGAATTGGCTGTCTAACAAGTGGCGGACGGCAAAATGGTCCGGGAGCAGTTCTTCTTTGGCCCCATGAGCCAGGGTTCACGTTTTGTTTTCCCCTTTGCTTCGCGTTCATTTGGGATTGAAATCCCACTTCCCCAGAACCCCATGGACGAACTACACGACTGGAATGCCGGGCTGAGTCGCATCCGCGCAACGCGCACCCTTTTTGCCCGACTGTTTGAGGCGACCCCGATCGAAAAATGGGATCGGATCCCCCCCGGTCACCGCAACGATATGCTCTGGAATTACGGACACGCGATTGTGACGTGCAGTCTTTTGGTCTATCGACCTGCCGGGATGGAACCTTCCTTTTCCGAAGAGCGGCTCAACGCCTACCGCAAGGGGAGTTCCCCTGAGCAACGCGACAAACAGCACAGTCCCATCGAGGAATACCGGTTGTTGACGGCCTTGGGCGAACAAGATCTCGAGCGCATACTCGACGATGCCCGCAGCGGTCGGTTTGTGCAGTTCGCTTCCTACCAAACCAGCTATGGAATGGGTTTGAACAGCAGTCTGGAGGCCTTGCTATTCGATGCCCAGCACGAGGCTTTGCACCTGGGGGTAGCAACGGCTCAGGCCAAGAGCTTGTCGCTCTGACGCAGCCGTTTTGAAATCGGGGTCAATTTGTCAGTTTTTGGCAGTCTACGCCCCCATTCCCGAGCTTGGCGCAGGATTTGACCCGCCAAGGGCACAGAAAATTGGGAATGAATACTGCCGAAATGAATGCTGAAGCCGCCAAAGAGTCTGCCGAAGTCCAGAGGGAAGAACTTCAAGATGCACACGAAACCCTGAGCCGGAGCGAAACCCCCACCCCAGATCCGGAACATGTGGTAGAAGCTGGTGCCCCGGAATCAGAAGCCGCAGAATCGAAGGAGATGGTTCCAGCCGATGCGCTGAGCCCGGAACAAGAAGACTACAAAAACCGCTATTTGAGGCTGTATGCGGACTTTGAAAATTTCAGAAAGCGCACGGCCAAAGAGCGCCTCGACTTGGTCGGCAGCGCCAGCAAGGATTTGATGCAGGCGCTTTTGCCCGTGGTGGACGATTTTGACCGCGCTTTTAAAGCCCTTCCGGACAGCGAAGAGATCCGCACGGCCGTGGAGGGAATGGGGCTGATCCGGCACAAATTGAACGACATCTTGGCCCACAAAGGGCTGCGCTCGCTCGAGGTGCAGCCCGGCGAAGCGTTCGATTTGGAGCGCATGGAGGCCATAGCCCACATACCGGCTCCCACCGATGATTTGAGGGGAAAAGTGGTGGATGTGCTCGAACAAGGCTACCGGTTGGGCGAGCACGTATTGCGCTATGCCCGGGTGGTGGTCGGTGAAGAATAAGCCCAATGACGAAAAGAGACTATTACGAGGTGCTCGGCGTTTCCAAAACCGCCTCGGCCGACGAAATCAAGAAGGCCTACCGAAAACTGGCCATACAATACCATCCCGACAAAAACCCAGACGATCCCAAGGCTGAAGAGAAATTCAAGGAAGCCGCCGAGGCCTACGAGGTATTGAGCGATGCAGAAAAAAAGCAGCGCTACGATCAGTTTGGTCACGCCGGAATGGGCGGAGCCGGCTCGGGTGGATTTGGAGGCGGAATGTCGATGGACGACATCTTCAGCCAATTCGGCGACATTTTCGGCGATGCTTTTGGAGGCGCGTTTCGCGGTTTCTCCGGAGGCGGTGGTCGGGGAATGCGCGGGAGCAATTTGCGCGTCAAAGTGCGGTTGAGTCTTGAAGAAATTGCCAGTGGAGTCGAGAAGAAACTGCGGATCAAGCGCAAGATGGCCGCCGAAGGGGTGCGCTTCGCCACCTGCGGTACCTGCAAAGGACAAGGCCAGGTCTATCGCGTAACGAATACCATTCTCGGCCAAATGCGCACCGCAACGGCATGCCCGACCTGCGGGGGCAGTGGGCGCACGGTAGAACACCGACCGCCGGGCGTGGGCGAAGACGGACTCAAAACCGTCGAAGAGGTGGTCTCCGTCGACATTCCCGCTGGAGTCACCGAAGGCATGCAACTCAAGTTGTCTGGCAAGGGCAACGCGGCCCCCATGGGTGGGGCCCCCGGTGACCTGATTGTCGTGGTCGAGGAACAAGAACATCCAGAGCTCAAGCGAGAAGGACAGAACCTGCACTACGATTTGCCCCTTTCGTTTCCCGACGCCGCCTTGGGGGCCCAGGTAGAAGTGCCCACCGTTGGGGGCAGGGCGCGCATTACCATCGACCCCGGCACCCAGAGCGGGCAAATCCTGCGGCTGCGCGGAAAGGGCATTCCGGATTTGAACGGGTACGGCAAGGGCGATCTGGTGGTCCATGTCAATGTGTATACCCCGCGCAAACTGAGTCCCGATCAAAAAAAGATCCTCGAGGAACTCAAGGTACAGCCCGCCTTTCAAC
This sequence comes from bacterium, assembly GCA_016125155.1. GTDB lineage: Bacteria > Bacteroidota > Bacteroidia > Flavobacteriales > Schleiferiaceae > WGMI01. The sequence continues at coordinate 30,153 of WGMI01000029.1, read as the reverse complement.
CCGATCCCAAGCACAGGGAGAAGAGCTTTTTCGACAAGGTGAAGGAGATGTTCTCTTGAGCGTTTCAGCGCTCCTCCTCAATGGGCTGCGCTCGTCCCAACTTCGAGACCAATCGACCGCATCTCAAAGTAATTTGGTCCTATGGAACCATTGCTCAGCATCCGAGGCTTGAAAAAACGCTACGGAGCGCATACCGCCCTCGATGGCATCGACCTCGACCTACCGCAGGCCGAAGTGTTTGGGTTGCTCGGTCCGAACGGAGCGGGCAAGACCAGTTTGATCCGCATCATCAACCGCATCCTTGAGGCCGACGAAGGGCACATTCTCTTTCAAGGTAGGCCTATTGAAGCGGCTGATGTGCGCCGCATAGGCTATATGCCCGAAGAACGCGGGCTGTATCAAAAGATGGAGGTCGGAGAGCAGGCCGTTTATTTTGCCCGGCTCAAAGGAATGACCGAGGCGGCCGCCAAAACCGCACTCAAAGAGTGGTTCGAGCGGTTTTCGATCGAATCGTGGTGGAAGAAGAAGGTCGAAGAGCTCTCCAAAGGCATGGCGCAAAAGGTGCAGTTTATCGCCACCGTGGTGCACCGTCCCGAATTGATTATCCTCGACGAGCCCTTCAGCGGATTTGATCCGGTCAATGCGGATTTGGTCAAAGAAGAGATTCTCCGTCTGAGCCGGGAAGGTGCCACCATTCTGTTCTCGACCCACCGGATGGAATCGGTAGAATCGCTCTGCAGCCGCATTGCGCTCATCGATCGATCTAAGCTCGTCATTCAGGGCCCCGTTGGCGAAGTGCGCAAGCGCTATCGGGAGCACGTGTACCGACTCGAATGGAGTGCCGCCGCGGGCGGTCCGGAACCGCACTGGCCAGAAGGAATCGAAGTGCTCGAGCGCGCCGAAATCGATCCCAGACATCACAGGGTGCGATTGCGCTTGCCGGAAGGACTCAGCAATTCCGACGTATTGCGCCCGGTCCTCGAGGTGGGCGAGCCCCTGTTTTTTGAAGAAGTGCTCCCGAGCATTCACGAAATCTTTGTCCGTACCGTAGCGGGCCAAATCCAGCCTTTATGAGCCATATCGGATCCATTGTAGGGCGGGAGTATTCCACCCGGGTACGCAAGCGCAGCTTTTTGATTTTGACCATTGTAGGTCCTATTTTAATGGCAGCCGTCGGCATTTTACCCATTTATTTGGCCTCTTTGCCCGAACCCGCACGCCAAGTGATAGTGCTCGACAAACCGGGTTTGCTCAAGGGACAGCGCGGAAATGCCGACGTGGAACTGCGCTATTTGGGACCGCCCGAGAAATTCGAATTGGAAGAGGCTAAAAAGCTCTTTCTCCAGACAGAAGAATACGCCTTGCTCTACATCCCGACAGGCAGCGATTCCGATCCTGATTTTATTGCCCAACGCGTGCAGATCTACGGGCGAGAAGACGTCAGTTTGAACGTCAAAAGCTATCTCGAAGAGCAAATCCGCGAGGCCATCGAAAGCGAAAAACTCCGCGCTCAGGGCGTAGATCCGGCACTGATTGCACAGACCAAAACCCAGGTAACGATTCACTCGTTCAACCTGGCCGAAGATGGCAAGCAAGAACAGAGTTCGGTGGAACTCAAAATGGGGGTGAGCTTTTTGTCCGCGATTTTGATGTACATCTTCATCTTTTTGTTCGGCGCTCAGGTGATGACTGGGGTGCTTGAAGAAAAGGGCAGCAGGGTGGTAGAAGTGCTGATTTCTTCGGTGCGGCCATTTGAGTTGATGATGGGCAAAATCCTCGGAATTGGGGCCGTGGGACTGACGCAATTTGCGATTTGGATCGTGCTCACTGCGGTGCTGTACATCGGGTTTACCACCCTGTTTTTGGGCGATCGGCTCGAAGCCTTGCGCACGGCTCAGGAAGCTGGTCAGGTGCTGGAATCCGGGGGACTTCAAAACCTCGTCGATATGGTCGAAAGCCTGAATTTGCCGCTCTTGCTCGGGGGGTTTGTATTCTTTTTCCTCGCGGGTTATTTGCTGTATTCTGCTCTGTTTGCCGCCGTAGGATCGGCCGTAGACAATCCGGGCGATACCCAACAATTCATGATGCCCATCACCATCCCCATTGTGGCGGCCTTTGCGGTCTCTACGCAGGTGATTGAACACCCCGATGGGGCTCTGGCTTTTTGGTTTTCGATGATCCCCCTCACCTCGCCCATTGTGATGATGACCCGTTTGGTCTTTGGGGTGCCCGCCTGGGAGCTGATTTTGAGTATGGTACTCCTTATCCTAGGATTCCTTGGGACTACGTGGATGGCTGGAAGAATCTATCGCTCGGGTATTTTGATGTACGGCAAAAAGGCGAGTTGGGCCGATTTGTGGAAGTGGATTCGGAATTGATGGGCGCGTGAGTAGATCGATGAGGGACTTTGGCATCGTCCGGGGAACCCCAGAATCACATTACCTTGTTCTGCTGTTTTTTTTTAAGTCTGTGACATAGGTCTTTTGTCGATTGTACGAGCGGAACAAAAGGATCAAAATAAAGGGGGCATTTACCATTATAATCAGATCAAATTGGCCTATAATTCGAATCGAATTGAAGGCAGCAAGCGCTCCGAGAATCAAACCCGATTTTCGATGCCCGTTCGATTTTTTTCGAGGAAGGAGAAACGACTGCCAACGTCGATGACATTCTCGAAACCGTCAATCACTTTGTATGTTTCGATAATCTGCTCAAGGTGGCACACGAGCCCTTAACCGAACAGCACATCAAGCGGTTTCACGAATTGCTCAAAAAGCATACTTCGGATTCGGGCAAGTCTTGGTTTCGGGTGGGCGATTATAAACGACCTCCCAATACGGTGGGGATGGAAGAGAATGTGGCTCCGGCAGATGTTCCCAAGGCCCTGGAAGGGTTGTTGATCCAGTACCACTAAAAAAAAGCGATTTCTTTTGAAGATGTGGTTGATTTTCACTAGCACTTTGAAAAGATTCACCCCTTCCAGGATGGCCATGGACGGGTTGGCCGTTTGATCGTTTTCAAGGAGTGTCTCTACGCTGGGTGGGTTCCGGCCATCATCGAAGAGGAATTCAAGTATTTTTACTATCGCGGGCTCTCGGAATATCCCCGCATCCAAGAGTATTTACTGGATACCTTCCGCCCCGCTCAAGACCGGTATCAAACGGCCTTGGACTATTTCTTTCCGAACGGCATTCCAGAAGTGAAGTAAAAGCAATGAATAGAGGGTACGGCGACCACAGTTCAGCCATATCTCCCCTATTCCACTTCACTCCGCTCGGCCAACGGCTTTGAGCCCCTTTCGACTCAAACTCCAAAACCGCCAAACCAGCAAAGCGGCACTCACCGAAAGTCCAAAGGCTAAGGCCCCCCAGATGGCGTGTGTCCCCCCTTTCCACTGAATGCCCACCACCCAAGCCATGGGCAAGGCAACAATCCAATAGGCCAAGAACGTAATCCACGTCGGATAGCGCACATCGGCCATCCCCCTGAGCGCGCCCAGTGCCACCACCTGCAATCCGTCGGAAAGCTGAAAGAAGACAGCGATAATCAACAGCGAAGAGGCCATCGCCACCACTTCGGCATCAGGGGAGTATAAAGAAGGCAAAAAAGTCCGCCCGATCAAAAACACCAAACCCGAGAGCAGCATGATCCCCGCTCCGAGGGTTAAACCCACCAATCCGGCCCGCCTCGCCTTGCCTGGTTTTTTCAATCCGAGTTCGGTGCCCACCCGTATAGTGGCGGCCGCCGAAATACCCGAAGCCCCCATATAGCTGATGCTCGCCAGAGAAATGGCGATTTGATGGGCCGCAAGGGGCACGGCTCCGAGTGTTCCAACCATGAGGGCCGATAGCGCAAAGGCACTGACCTCAAACAGATACTGCAGAGAAGTGGGCAACCCCAAACGCGCAATGTCGCCCAGGGTTTCTCGCTCGGGCGGCTTTGAAGCCAAAGGTTTCCAATACGGTGCATAGTCCGTCGATTTGCGGGTGAGGAGCACGATGGCCAACGCCATCAAGACCCGGGCGATCAAGGTGGCAATGCCCGCGCCCAACAGGCCGAGGGCCGGAAAGCCCAGCCAACCATAGATCATAACCGCATTGAGCACAATATTGACCCCGTTGCCCCACAAACTGATGCGCATCCCCGTTTTGGTATCGCCCAGCCCTTCGATGAATTGCTTGACCGTGAGGAAGAGCATCAACGGCAACATACTCAGCGACAGGATGCCCAGATAGGGTACGGCCAAGGCGGCCACGGTAGCGTCTTGCCCCATCACCCCTAAAAAAGGGCGAATCCCGAAGAGGGCGCCCATCAGCAACAGACCAAAGCCCATATTGAGCCACAAGCCGTTGCGCAATACATCTGCGAGAGACTCGGCCCCCTCGCTCCCACTGCGGTTGGCGCTGAGCGGGGTTAGGCCGTAGGCCATTCCAATGCCCAGAACAAGGGGAATGACAAACAGACTGTTGGCAAATGCCGAGGCAGCCAAGGGCACGGCCCCAATGCGACCCACCATGGCGCTGTCCGCCACCCCTACGGTAACATGCCCTATTTGCCCGACCACCACGGGCCAGGCTAGATGCAATGTGGTTCGGTACTCTTTGCGGACCTCAGGCGAGATCCTCTCCTTCGTCCATTGCCTCATACCGGTCGAGCTCGCGCTCGTAAAAATCCTGCGCCTGATCGATCAACTGCATCAGGTCGTCGCTCAATTCTTCGTCGTCTTTTACATCGACTTCGTCCAACCACTCTACTTCCTCGGCATCGAGATCGAGGATAAAGCGGGGAAATTCGGTGTGGATCACAAATACGGCTTCCGGTAGGTCAGAGTTGTCGCCGAGCAAAAATTTGGGAATCATGGCGTGCGGATTTGGCCAAAGGTAACCCAGCTGCCTACACCGAAACGGCTGCCCGTACTCCTTTATTTTTGAGCCATGTTTTCCCTGGTACAACGCATTGAGCGCGAAGCAGAACTCCAGGGCCTGGCGGAGGAGTTGTTGCGCGAAATGCCCCGGGGTGTGTGGGCCTTGCGCGGGCCGATGGGCGCGGGCAAAACCGCATTGTGTCGGGCCGTATGCGCCGCCTTGGGGGTACGAGATGGGGTGGGCAGTCCGAGTTTTGGACTGATCCACGAATACCGCGATCGAGACGGCCATCCCATCTACCACCTCGATTGGTATCGGTTGGACGGAGAAGAAGCGGTCCGCGATTTGGGGGTAGAAGAACTGTTCGATTCAGGGGCCCTGTGTTTGGTCGAATGGCCCGAGCGCGCCGAAGGCTTGTTGCCGGATCGCCGACTCGAAATCGAATTGCGGTTTGAGGACGAACAGCCCGACAGGGTGGTTTCGGCAGCGCGTATCTTTACGGTTTACCGCCTATGAGCAAGAGAAGTTTGGTAGACGTGCCCTTGTACGAGTTTCAGACGCAGATCGAAATTCTCGAAACCCTGCGCAAGCGAGGCGCTTTGCAGATTGGGATCCCCAAGGAGACTTGCTTGCAGGAAAAGCGAATCGGGTTGAGTCCCGAAGCGGTCTCTGTTTTGGTCAGCAACGGGCACAGGGTGCTGATCCAACATGGAGCCGGAGAAGGGGCGCGGTATAGCGATCGGGACTACAGCGAGGCCGGAGCGGAATTGACGTCGGATGTGCGGGGGGTATTTGCGTCCAACATTGTGCTCAAGGTCGAGCCGCCGAGCGCGGAAGAAATCGATTACCTGAAGCCTAAGAATTTGCTCATCAGCGCTTTGCAATTGGGTGCCCGCGACCGAGACTACTTTAAAAAGCTGATGGACAAGCGAATAACCGCCTTGTCGTTTGAACGCTTGGTCGACGACGATGGGGTGCTCCCCGTGGTGCGATCCATGAGCGAAATCGCGGGCAATACGGCCATCTTGATCGCCGCCGAACTGCTGAGCAATACCCGAGACGGCAAGGGTTATATGCTCGGAGGGGTCAGTGGGGTTCCCCCAACCGAAGTGGTGATTATTGGGGCGGGTACCGTCGGGACTTTTGCCGCACGTACGGCTTTGGGATTGGGTGCCGTGGTCAAGGTGTTCGACCGCTCGCTGTCCCGTTTGCGGAGGTTGCAGTCTTTGCTCCGGGAACCCGTCTACACCTGCATGATTCAAGAGCAACTGCTCGGAAAGGCGCTTCAGCGGTGCGACGTGGCCATAGGTGCGGCGCGCTCAGAAAACGGACGCACTCCGACCCTGGTCAGCGAGGAAATGGTGATGCGCATGCGCGAAGGATCGGTGGTGGTCGACGTGAGCATTGATCAAGGCGGTTGTTTCGAAACCTCCGAATTGACGACCCACGAACAGCCCACCTACGTCAAACACGGGGTGGTGCACTACTGCGTATCGAACATTCCTTCCCGCGTTAGCCGTACGGCCAGTTTTTCATTGAGCAATGTCCTCGGACAGTTGCTGTTGGATATTGGTGAATGCGGTGGGGTCGAAGAAGTCCTTCGCCGGCGTCCAGGGGTGCGTGCCGGGCTCTACCTCTACAACGGCATATTGACTTCTCCTGTGCTCGGCAATCACTTCGATCTGCCTTTTTCGGAATCCGATTTGCTGTTTCAATGAGCGAAATGTTCGAAGGCTTCGGACGACGATCGGCCTTTTTTGCGGTGGGACTGACCCTTGGGAGCATCTTGGCCTATTTCTTTTTTGGCTCCCGAGATATTCGCTGCAGTTATTTTCCCAACGATCGGGTGCTCTACGACTTGTCCAAAAAGCGGGTGGTGATGAGCCCTGCAGACCGCGAGGAGATGCGCGCAGCGGGCATCGATTCGTCAGACGTGGCCGCGGTGTTTCGGAGCGGCAAGGTAGATTTCAAAAAAAGCCGAACCGATTTGGATTCGTGCAGGGAGTATTTCGTGGTCAGTAAAGGTTCAGAGCCCAACTGGCACGGAGTGTGGGCCAATTGCGATTCGGTGGCCCGGTTGGTTCAGTGGGGGCTGGAGTAGTTTGGATGCTGTTTTCGGTTCCTGCCTTTGATGGCTATCGCTTTCGGCGCTTGAGTTCCTGACGGATCAGCCGGAGCTCTCTTCCGGTTTGCCCCCCAATCGAAGTGTTTTCTTCGGCCCTGCGAATCAAATAAGGCATAACGTCTGCCACAGGCCCAAAGGGCAGGTATTTCACCACATTGTAGCCCTCTGCTGCCAGATTAAAACTGAGGTTGTCGCTCATTCCATAGAGTTGGCTGAACCAAACCCTTGCATCGGAGGCGGGTATTTTCCGACTCCCCATGAGCGCTACCAGTTTGCGACAGCTCTCTTCGTTGTGGGTGCCGGCCACCAGCGCCGTTCTGTCGAGGTGTTCGAGCAAGAGTTCAATGGCGCGGTCGTAGTCCTGGTCGGTGGCCGTTTTGTCGGGCTGAATCGGCGAGGGATAGCCCAGGGATTCGGCCCGCTCGCGCTCCTTTTCCATGTAGGCCCCTCGAACGACCTTGAATCCCACTTTAAAGCCCTCTTTTTCAGACATTTCTATACAACTCTGAACATAGGCCAATCGGTCGTGGCGGTACATTTGAACCGTGTTGTATACCCAAACGCGTTCGCGGTTGTGGAGCCGCATCATTTCAAGACACAGGTCATCGGCCGCGTCTTGCATCCAGCTTTCTTCGGCGTCAAACATCAAGGGCACCCTGGCGTTCCGCGCGGCCAAGCACACATTCTGCACCCGATGGCGTACCCGTTCCCACTCGCTTTGTTCTTCGATGTTCAATCCGCGCTGTGCGCTTACTTTTTCCCAGAGCGCTATACGCCCCAATCCGGTGGGCTTAAACACGCCCAAGGGAACACCAGGGTGCTGGGCGGAAAACCGGAGCGCGTCGATGGTCACCTGGGCAGTTCGAACAAAATCGCTTTCGCGCTCTTTACCCTCGACGCTGTAGTCCAGGATCGAGTGCACGCCAAACCCCTTCATCCGCTGAATGACTGGGGCGCATTCGTCCATGGTCTCCCCTCCGCAAAATTGCCGGAATACCGTTTGACGCACCAATCCTTGAATCGGAAGCCCTTGCCGCAAGGCCCAGAGCGCCGTCCGGCTCCCCACTTTCACCAAGCCGGGGTGTCCCAGCAGTTCGAATAGCCATTCTGCCCTGCGCAGCTCCCCATTCGAGCGCATCTTGAAGGCAATTTCGGTATTGGCGTAATCGACCATAGAAGGCGTTTTTTTGAGGGCGGGCAAAGATACTTTTGCGCGTCTACCTTTGAGCGAATGGGGCTGGAATCCGTGCATGAGTCTTTGTGGTTTATCGAAGAACGGGGGGCGTTCGGCGACCGGATGCGCGCGCTCTCCGGGTTAAATCCGCCCCCTACTTCGGTCTTTGTTTTGACCGACCACAACACCAACACCCATTGCCTGCCCTTGTTCAAAGCGCATTGGCCGGAAGCGATTCCGCTCCATGTGTTGAACATTCCGCCGGGGGAGGCATCGAAGGATTGGACCCGGGTTCCCGAGTTGATGCAGCAATTGTCGGCGTTGGGAGCCGATCGAAGTTCGCTGCTCATCGCCTTGGGCGGGGGGGTGGTCACCGATTTTGGGGGCTTTGTGGCCTCGGTCTACCAAAGGGGAATTCGCTTTGGCCTCATTCCCACTAGTTTGCTCGCCATGGTCGATGCATCCTTGGGCGGAAAGACCGGGGTCGATGTGGAGGGGGTGAAGAACCTCGCCGGGCGCTTTGCCCAGCCGGAATTCGTCGGTGTCTGGCCCGGATTTTTGCGAACCTTGCCCGAGTCAGAAATCCGTCAAGGGCTCGCCGAAATGCTCAAACAAGGTTTGATGCTTTCCGAAGCGCATTGGGGCGAACTCGTGGCAGCAGAAAGCCGGTGGGTGGAAGCGTTGCAAAGCGCAACGTCTGAAGCACAAGGGTGGATTCGCACGAGTGCCCGTTTAAAACTCGATTGCGTGGCTTCAGACCCCGACGAACGCGGGTCGAGGGCCATGCTCAATTTCGGACATACGGTGGGTCATGCGCTGGAATCCGTCTTTCTCGAAAAAAGACGCCCCATTGCCCACGGCGAGGCGGTGTTGTTTGGAATGCGGGTTGAATTGCATTTGGCCAAGGCGTTTGAAGACCTGGAGGAAAGGGAAATGGTTCTGGGCGTGTTGAGGCGGCTCGGGAATTTGGAAGAATCGGTCCCGCTCAAGGCCGAACGGCTTTTGCACTTTGCGCGTTTCGACAAAAAGAACCGCGGCGGAGCTCTGCGTTTGGCGCTGCCCGAGCGCATCGGGAAGGGGCGTTGGGGGGTCGAGTGCACCGAGTCCGACTTCACGTCGGCCATCCAATTGGAATGGGGTTGTGGAGGCCACTGAGCACATCGTTCTCTGGGACGGCCAGGTGCGCGACCAGGTGCAGATTGAATTGCCCTACGCCAAGAGCATTCAGAACCGCATTTTGATGCTGACCCATCTGTATCCCAATCAGGTCGAAGGCTCTATCATCCCCGACTCCGACGATGTGCGTTTGCTTCAAAACGCTCTGCTCCAACAGTCAGATCGGGTGGACTTCGGGATGGCGGGTACTTCGGCCCGATTTTTTACGGCCTGCGCCTGTGCCATGGGTTGGGAAGGGATTATTGACGGTTCGGGTCGGGGACGAGAACGCCCCTTGGCGCCGCTCATCGAAGCGCTGCGATCGCTCGGGGCTACCATCGAAGAACTCGGAGAAATCGGGCAGTTCCCGATCCGTGTCTCCGGCTCGGGTTTGCGCGGAGGTTCGGTTAAGGTCGATTCGACTCAATCGAGCCAGTTCGCTTCAGCGTTGATGATGATCGGTCCCAAACTCAAAGGAGGGTTGACCCTATATACGGGGCCCGAGCCTGCCTCGGCACCGTATCTCGAACTCACGGCCCAACTGATGCGCTCGGCCGGATTTGACATTGGCGCTTTTGAAGCGGGGTATCAGATTCAAGAAGCCCCTGCTTCTCCCTCGGTGCGGTTTGTGCTGTCGCCGGAGCGCGACTGGAGTTCAGTGGTTTATTTCGTCCAGGCCCTGGTGTTGGGCTGTTGCAATGCATTGGAGTTTCTCGGATTGAGTGCTCAGGGCACCCAACCCGATCAGGCCTTGCTCTCGCTGATCGAAACTTTGGGCGTGGAGGCCGCCGCTTCCGATGGAGGGTGGGCGTTCCAGCGAATCCGCCCGCCCCGCACGGATCAAAAATTCCGGACGGATGCTTCGGCATGGCCCGATCTGGCCGTGGGAATGGCGCATATGTATCAGGCTGTTGGTATGCCGGTAGTGCTCTGCGGGTTGCACACCTTGGACCTCAAAGAGTCCCAGCGGTTGCACGCCTTGCACGCTCGACTTTCGCTGCACGGTCGGGCAGCAACCACGAACCCCGGTGTGCTGGAACTCGAAAACGGTTCTGTTCGGCCGGACCGGCTGCACTTTGACAGTTTGGGCGATCATCGGCTGGCCATGGGTTGTGCTGCTTGGGCCCGCTTTGGACCGTTGAGGCTGGTAGGAGCCGGGACGGTTTCCAAGTCCTTTCCGGGGTTCTGGACAGAGTTTCAACGACTGGGTTTTGACCTTACCAGTGGGCATCCCACTGTATCTGAATAGTATACGGATTTTCTCGATCCCTGGTTTCCGTTTCGTACCGCTCTTTTCGCCCTAGGCGCACCCACAATCGATGCCCCGGGCTGAGTGCCAACCGCAGCAAGCCATTCACGCCCCAAGATTGCCCGCCGTAGGCCGGAACGCTAAATTGACCTGGAGGGCCTGCCTCGTAGAAGTAAATCCGATTGTCCCATACAGGGGCATAGACCCAAAAGGCCTGCAGGGTGCAACGCCAGCGCTTTTCTTCGGTTCGTTCCGCGAGTGCGCGTGTCGATTCAAATTGGGAGCTCAATGCCCAGCCAAACCCTCGATGGGTTGAGGGACCTCCGGCCGCGTCTTGATTGTTCGCCTGGTTTCGAACATGCCTAAAAGTCCATATTTGGCTGGGAATAGGGTTCCATTGCCATTGGAGGATATAATTGGTCCGCGCCTCTTCTTGTATCGTCTCGAAAGGACTGTCTTCCGCTTGGGTAAATTCCGCATCGAGCCGGGTTTGAGCTCTGAACTGCACTTTGTGAAATCGCGACAGATTCCACTCCAAAGCGCCCATCATCTGGTACGAAACCAGTGGAGCAGAAGGGGCTTCATTTTCGATGCGGCGGTACAATATTCCTGCCGTAGCTCGCAGCCCGCGACCCAGCCCCAGGGTGGTGTTCCAGTAGGCGTTCCATTGGGGAGCCGGCTTGAAATCACGGAGCAGCTGGCCCGAAAGCACGACAAATTCGGGGGTCGAACGCTCCACTTTCAACCCCATGCGAACGTCAGAGGGCAAGTCCCAGTCAATGCCTGTGGTCCAGGCCCACCGTGTGCGGGCATCGGGCATGGTGAGCGCTCCTTCTCCATAAAAGCGCATAGCACCCCAGGGTATCAGCCAAGAGGTGGTCCACAGTGGGACGGACCTCTTGGCAACAAGTTCTTTCACTTCGCTATTCGACGGTCTGAGTTGCTGCTGGTGTAGCCCTGAACTGAGTCTGAGTTTTTCTCCCGAATAGGTCACCTGACCACCCCAGCGGTCTGCTTTCCATTGGTCTTTTCCCAAGCGCTCGGATTCGCTTCGATGGATTCCGCCGCTGCGCAGCGCCGCGGGGAGGCCGTTTTCCAGCCGGGCATCCCGGGATCGGGAAGAGGCGTATGCTTCGAATTTCCAGAGATTCGAGCGCCATTCTACCCCGATGCCCAACAGTCCATGGTCTTCATCGGAACCCGCATAGGGCCTCATTCCGCGTGCATGGCGCATCAGGCTGCCCGCAGGGGCGTTGAATCCGGGAAGGGTCCACAGACCCATTCCCTGTCCCGTTTCCATCTGAAAATGGCCCAGAAGTAACCGGCTCGGCCACCAAGATCGCTTCGATGGGGGTGCCTTCCAGGCGATGAATCCGTTCCAATGATCAACGGGAAAGGGACTGTTGGGGTGGATGTTGTATCCAAGCCGTTCTCCTGCATCTGTTTCGAGAAGCAAGCCGGCATTCCACAGGGTGCCGTAGGCCGCTTCAACCCGCACTCGACCAGCTATGGGCACGCCTCCTTGGCCCGAGGCCCGCAGGTCTCGCGCTTGGGTTGAATGGTACGTCCAGGTATGGCGCAGGGCCCAATCCCATCGGCGATGGGTTTTGACCGCCAGCCTAGGTTGCAATTTGTAGTGCTTCACAAGCGCGGCAATGCGGAGGGAGTCCAAACCCGGTACAGCTCGGAGTTCGTTGGGGTGGGCTGGTGGTCCGTTGCGCTGGAGAAAGTGCCACAGATTGCTCGCGCGGAATTCGTCCATGCCGGGTAGTAAGGCAAGCTCTTCCAGCGAAACTTCCATCGCGTCCAAGGGTCGGATAGGTGCTGTTGTTTCATCCCACTGCAATTGTCCCCGATCGGTCCAGAGGTCTTCTGCGGCTCCAGAGCTCAAATCAGGATCGCTGAATTCCATATCCAGCGGCTCGACGGGGATTTCTTGAGCATGTACACCGACTTGGCAGAACCATGCCACGAACAAGACCGACCCCAAAACCTTGCGCACCGAGGCGATTGGAGTCGCCCTCCAACTGGAGTCAAGTGGCGCCATAGATCAGCGAAATCGCGAGCGAACCAGGAACACCAAAGCCCAACAGGGCAGAGGCGGTACACTTCCAAGGCCCGTAGGTCCATGTGGCCCCTGACGTCCAACACCCGGGTTGGCTCATCCATCCCAAACCCCATTCAAAGTTGTCTGCAAATCGAAGCAAACTGCCCAGATGCAACCGTTCAGATTGCACTTCCCAATGGTACTGGACTCCTACTGTTACTGAAGAGGATGGACAGTACCGGGCGGATATCTGACCTAAAGTTGGCGTCCGGATCGGGTAAATTTTGCCCGCGGAACTCCGATTCGGATTGAATATTGCCGCAAAAACGGTTGTTTTGGGGCTGGACTTGTATTGAGCGTAAACCCCTGCGACCAGTGTATGAACCGAAGCGTGATCTGAAGCCTGCCATCGAAGCAATTCGATGCGGGTGCCAAGGGCTGTTTTCTCGTTTAGACGCAAGGCGTAGCTGGGTATTAACCGGATTTCTGCGAAATCCGAATAGCCCGAGCGCTCAATTCCAATGCCCGCGGCCGATTTCATATTTATCGGTAAGGCAACTGCACATCGCTGTAGGGAGGCATTCGGTGTCTGGGGCAGTTGGCGGTGCTCGAGCCCAACCTGCAGATGGGGTACATCTGTCAGAAGCGAGCTTTGACCGAACACCGACCAGACCGCCTCAGTCAAGGGGTGAACGCGACCGCAGATCTCCGACCTACCGCTTCCAATCTCTACCGAAGACTGAGCCGCACAACCCCCAAACCAAAGGACCAACACAAACCTCACGTCGCAAATGTGCGAATAGTCTTATAGAAAAGAAAGGTTGTGCGGCAGACTTTTCCACCAAATGGCTTCGGAATCCGCTGTTCGCGCCGGGATGGTTGTACACGGTGTTGATTTCCGCGTCTTTGGGAGCCCAGACTCCTGCAACAATCACTCTTCAAGTTGAGCCCTTGCCCTGGTCGTCCCGGAGTTTCGATCGGGCCGATGGTTTGCCTCTGAGCCCCATCTTGGCTGTTGAACGCGATCCCATGGGCACTTTGTGGCTGGGTACCGAGGGCGAAGGTTTGTTTTCGTGGAACGGATCCACGGTTCGCCCTGTCAATGGATTGGTGAAAGGGGTTATTAGTTCTATAGACTTGCTGGAAGACAGTCTTTTGGCGATCTCAAGCGACGTGGGGCTGCACCTGTATCGACCCTATCCTCCAGTGCAGCGCACCTTATTAGAGGCCCCTGGATTCCCATTGTTATGTACTTCGCCATTGAACGACACCGTGTGGGTGGCTGCCGATGGATGGGGCATAGGACCCTGGACAGCCCTGAACGGCCTAAAACGGGTTCGGGAGGAGCAAGCTCGTTATACTGGACTGGTAGGGCTATCCCGTGGATCCGTGGTTTGGGGCAGCAATACGGGTTTGTGGCAATACTCGGACACTACCCTGATACGTCTTCAGTCCGCGCCGGTCCTGGCGCTCGCTTCGGTCAGTAAATCGTCGTACGCCTATGCCGATGGCAGCGGGGTGACGGTGGTCACCCGAAATGCCCGAAAACATTTCCCGGTTACGGGAGTCCTTTTCATCAAAGAAACCGCTTCTTGGTATTGTGTTTTGACCCGTGATAGCCTATTTCGCATCGACTCAGAAGCACGCGTCGTCGAAGCCATGGGAAAGGGCTCGTTTGAATGGGTGCGGAGTTTCTCTGCAAGCGAGGACGAAGTCCTCCTCGGGGGATTGGGGCGGCTCGAGGTTCGCTCTGCGGCGCGCAGCCGACACGTCCAATGGTTGCCTTCCATAAAGGTATCGGGACTTAGCGCGGACCCCGGGGGGTTCAACCTCAACGGGGTCGATGGGGTATGGCGTTGGAGTCCGATTAAGCAGGGTTTGACCGAAGTGTCGAAACCGGGAATGGGATTGGTGCTCAAGTCCTTCGAGCGAAACGAGAGATTATGGGTGGCTACGGAAACAGGGGTGTATTCGGGCAAATTCGGGTCCTTGCTCCCGTTGCTCGATCCCCCGAGTTTGGACTTTGCTTTCGATATGGAGGTCGATCAGAACGGGGTCTGGGTGGCGGGTGTCGACGGGCTGTACCGGGCCGTTTCCGGAAAGGCCCAGAAAATTGAAGGACCCGGTTTGCGCGACATCGAACTCGACACCGATGGGTCTTTATACGGGCTTTCATTCGCTTCGGAGTTGGTGGTTTTAGAGCGCGGAACCCTGCGCACCATGGAAACCGAAGCGGGTTCTTTCGAGGGAGTGGGTTTTGGCCGAGACAGCAAGGGGCGTCTGTGGGGATGTTCTGCCGCGGGTACAGCGCATCGCTGGAATCAGGGCAAGTGGGAACGCTCTATTCTTCGTGCCGATCAAGGTCGCCTCTTAGCGCTCACCTCGGACAGCGAGGGCCGAATGGCCTTGTTGTTCGAATACGCGCTGCTGATGGGTACGCTCACAACCGAGGGTCGGTTCGAGGCCATGTTGGTGTTTTTGCCAGGTACCGATTACGAACTCAACACCCCCGATGGGGTGCAACTCGGACTGAGCAGCGACCGGTTGTGGATGTTCGCTGAAGGCCGCATTCAGGAGTTTCGATGGAATCCGCCTCCCCCCGTGCCACCGCCAGTGCTGAGTTCGTTCGAAACGGCGGTAGGACTGAAGAACGCCTTGAGTGGTAAAGGATTTGAGCTTGTCATCGAACCCTTTAGCTTGCCGTATCACTCGAGTTATATCCGAATTGGGCTGGGCGATGGCCCCGGCAGCAATCCAGGTCGTTGGAACTACCGATTTGAATTGAGTCGTTCAGGAAGCACGCAAAAAGTACAATCGGAAGGTGCCGAAGCGCTCTTTCCCACCTTGGAAGCAGGACGTTACCGGCTCAAAATGTGGCGGATCGAAAATGGAACAGGGCGGATTTCCGAGCCTTTGGAATTGGCATTCACCGTGGTTCCGCCGCTTTGGCAACGCTGGTGGTTTATTGGTTTGGTGTCACTGGGGTTGGGGTTGATGGCCGCCCAATTGGTCAAACTGCGCATCGACAAGGTCCGAGAGCGATCTCGCATGGAACGCGAGCTGATTTCTTTGGAATCGACAGCACTCCGATTGCAAATGAATCCCCATTTTATCTTCAACGCTCTCGATTCGATTTCGGCCTTTATTTTTCGAAACGACCCGGCTCAGGCCACGCGCTATTTGAGTTCGTTTGCGCGCCTCATGCGGGCCACCCTCGATTCCTCTCACGAGAGTTTCATCCCGCTCTCGACCGAACTACAGGTGCTTCGCAGCTATCTGGAACTCGAGCGCTTGCGCACCGGAGAAATCCTCGAGTTCTCCATCGAATGCCCAGAAGAATGGGTCGATGCGCTCCAGGTGCCCCCCATGGTCATTCAGCCCTACGTCGAGAATGCGGTCAAGCACGGGCTCAAACCGCTTCAGGGCAAGGGTAAAATCGCGGTTCGTTTTTCGGTAGAGGGCCATTTGCTCAAGGTGGTTGTCGATGATAGCGGGGTGGGAAGGGCGGCGGCCCGCGCCATGAACGAGCGCCTAGGGCTTACCAAAACCAGCAAGGGAATGGGCATTACCGAGCGCCGGTTGGAATTGTTGCGCAAGGCCTACGGGATCGACGTTCGCATCGAGATTGAAGACAAAATAGACGATGCAGGTCAGGCACTCGGAACCCGGGTGCATATATCGCTGCCCCTGGTCGAAACGGAAGCTTAAATCCGGGCGTTTTGGCGCGCTGCATAATCCAAAACCGCGAATGGCGCAGGTTGGACCCCCAGAGGCAAGCCGGAAGCGGCTCGGGTAGTAAAAGCCGATATCTTTGATTCAACCCCATATTTCAATTCATCATGATTCGAGCCCTGCTCATCGACGACGAACCCTCCGCCCGCGAAGGACTGATCGGTAAACTGAAACTGTTCGTTCCCGAAGTCGAAGTTGTGGGAGAAGCCGGGGGCGTAGCCGAGGCTTTGGTATCCATCGATGAGAATACCCCTGATTTGTTGTTTCTCGACATCAATTTAGCGGGCGAAACGGGATTTGAACTGCTCGAGAAACTCGAGTCGCGAGAAGAGGACGTACGCCCCGAGGTAATCTTTTTGACCGCCCACGATGAGTTTGCTCTGCGCGCCATTAAATTCAGCGCATTGGATTATCTGCTCAAACCCGTAGATCCCGAAGATTTGGTCAAAGCCGTGCGCAAATACGAAGAGCGCCGCGGAGCGGGGGGACGAGGTGGTTTGAGCGTGTTGATGGAAAATATGCGCTCAGGGGGCGAGGGGCCCAAGCGCATTGTCGTTCCGACCTACGACGGGCTGCACATCTTGAAGGTGAGCGACATCATTCGATGCGAATCGAGTTCGAACTACACCTATTTCCACCTCAAGGACGCCAAGCCGATTTTGGCCAGCCGCACCTTGAAGGAATATGACCTGATGCTGAGTGGATTCAATTTTGAACGCATCCACAAGAGCCATCTGATCAATATGAACTATGTCAAGCGCTATGTGCCTTCTGATGGGGGTTATATGGTCATGGAGGATGGATCGCGCATTCCCGTGGCCAACCGCAAAAAAGAGCAATTGCTCAAGATGATCAAAGGGATGTAATCGACCTTGTGCGAATCGATGGGAAAAGTTAAATTTTAACAGAAAGTTTGGAAATCCAATTTATTTCTCCTTGTTTTACCCATCGGATTTCTCGTAAGGTTAGTTGTTAGGTTTCAATCCGTGAACCGCAGCCCCGGCTGCGGTTTTTTTGTGCTACGGCCCCGCATCAGCCCATTGGCTACATTCTTGCTACAGTGGTTTTTTCATCGGTGTACTCCCCGATTGGGCCCGCTTTTCGAGTAAGGCGCCCAGCCGCAGCAAGTCAAACAGCACCAGCGTACCCCTGCCTGAGCCCAGTGTGCGCTCCATCCACGGACGGGTCTGACGCCACAGTGCAATGAACGCGCTCCGGGTCCCAGAGCGTTCCACCCGTGTCATCCAACGATAGAGCGTCACCTCTTCGTCGATTCGGCCCTGATCGATCAGCCTTTTGAGGTTGGCTACGGCCTCAAGGCTCTTTTGAACAAAAGTGTTGTTGGGGTCCAGTCCGTCGTGGTACATCGGATTGTCGATATGAACCACGCGGATACAGCGGTGTTTGAGCGAATAACCCAACATGGTGTCTTCGTGGCCGTACCCTTGGATGGATTCATCGAAGCGCGCGGCTTCTTTGAGCTCTGCGGGCAAGACAAAATTGAAAGACGAAAACGAACTGTAGGGATTGCGGTTGCGTTCGGAGGCGGAGCGCACTTCGCGTTGGGTTCCGTACACCCACCTCAATTTTCGATCCAAATCAGGAGGTTGGGCCCGATAAGCTGTCCCTCCAACCAAGACGGTCTTGGGGTCGAGCGCTTGCACATACTGTTCGATAAATCGATCCCCAGTTGGGAAAGAGTCTCCGTCCAAAAAGAGCAAATAGCGGCCCTGAGCCTGAGATGCCAACCAGTTGCGGCTGGAAGCCCGATTGGGCGCTGACTTTCTGAAGTCGATAAAGACCTTGGGAAGGCGCTCGAGTTCGCGGTTTTCCCGCTCGCATTCTGGGTCTTGACCGTTTTCGTGGATGCGGATCTCAAAGTCAAGTGCCAAACGAGAAGCCTGCTCGTGCAGCGAGCGAACCAAAGGCATCAACCGATTATTGTATGCAGCAATCAGAATCGAAATCATGGTGGGATGGGCCGAAATATTCCATTAATTTTGTAAAGTTCTCAATACAATCTACACACTTCCTGAACATGGGGTACACGGTTTCCCAACGGGCAAAGACCCTTTTCGCTACCGCAACGGCGGCATTGGCACTGGTGGTCAGCCCTTCCTGCGATCAGTGCTCCAGCTTGAATACCCTCCCTCCAAAGCCCACTTTTTTCCAACTGCGCAATGCGCTCGGGCAAGATCTGTGGTTCGGCACGCTGGCAAAATACGATCCGGACGAGCTCAAGGTGTTTCTCGAGACCAATGGTTTGCAAGTGCCAGTGGAGTTTGAAGTAGAGCCGGGCTTGGCGCCCCAGCCTCATGTAGCGGTTACCCTTTTTCCGGAGTATGCGGGGGAGGGTCAAATGGCCTTTGTCCTTGAGACGGGCGATACCCTGCGTTTTCAATATGCCAATTACGTGCTCGAAGAAAACTGTGAACAATACGATGTCGTAGCCTATGTGCGCCAGGGCGAAGACCGGGTGTGCGAAGATTGTGGTATCCCCGAAGAAGACGGGGGCGGTGGTTTGTTTGTCAAACTGTTGCGCTGAGTCGATCGCCTTCACAAGGTGCGCTGAACCGTTTCAAAAACCCGCCCGGATTCGCATTTTAAAGTGCGGGCCGGAAACTTGAGAATCAGCGGATAGTCGTGGGTCGCCATCAACACCGCTTTGCCTTCTGAGGCAATTTTTCGGAGCAACAGCATAATCTCCTCAGACGTAACCGGATCGAGATTGCCCGTAGGTTCGTCAGCCAGCATCAGGGGCGGGTCGTTGAGCAAGGCCCGAGCAATCGCGACGCGCTGTTGTTCTCCCCCCGAGAGTTCGTGGGGCATTTTGCCCTCTCTACCCCCCATGCCCACCTTGGCCAGCACTTCGGAAATGCGCGCCCAGATGGCCGTTGCATCGGTCCAGGCCGTGGCCCTCAGAACGAATTCGAGGTTGTCTCCAACGCTTCGGTCGATGAGCAATTGCAGGTCCTGAAACACGATGCCCAGTTTGCGGCGCAAAAAAGGAATGTCCGCTTCTTTGAGTCCGAGCAGGGCAAAACCCGCCACTTCTCCCAGCCCTTGCGTGAGCGGAAGGTCGGCGTAGAGCGTTTTGAGCAAAGAGCTCTTCCCGCTGCCTGTGGAGCCGATCAGGTACACGAATTCTCCGGGCATCAGGCGTAGATCAACCTCGCTCAGCACGGCATTATCGCCCTGAACAATCTGCGCACCCGATAAGTACAAGAGCGCTTCGGCCATGTCCTAATCCGTTTTAAACACTTCGATTTCGTGCGATTTGAGCACCAAATCGGTGAATTTACCCTGAAAACGGGTGGCTTTGACCAAGTGGTTGTCGATCCAGTGGTAATTCCCCCCCCCGGGGTTTTCCCATCAGCAACCCGTGATACCGAAAGCCATGGGCCGAGAGCCAGGTTTCGGTCACCTTGCGATGAGCTTCGGTACGGCTGGTAAAAAAGGTGATGATATGCCCTTCCGCATACCACTTGTTCAGCGTTTCGAGCGCATCGGGAAAAGGAAGGCAGGTCGCCATGCGCCCGGGCTCCTCGTTGGGCACATCTTCGGTGATGGTGCCGTCTATATCGATCAGATAGTTTTTGATATGGGGGGGCAACAACGGGCTAGACGCACGCCCCTCGGCATCCGTAGTCTGCTGTAAGCGGTTGTCCGGCATGCCATTTTCTACACTCATGCCCGAACCGTTCCGAGGGCTTCGATCACCAACCCCGCCAGTTCGCTTCCAATGCGCTCTTGGGCCTCGGCCGTACTGGCACCGATGTGGGGACTCAGGCTGATTTTATCGTGCATCAACACCTGCACCGCGGGTTCGGGTTCGTTGACGAAAACATCGAGTGCGGCCCCAGACAACTGTCCGGAGTCGAGGGCGGCGAGCAGGGCCACTTCGTCGACCACCCCACCCCGGGCCGCATTGATCAAGATGGCCCCGCGTTTCATCGCCCCGAGTTCGGCCGCTCCGATCAAGGGCTTATCGCCCCCTCCGGGTACGTGCACACTCACAAAATCGCTTTCGGCCAATACGGCTTCCAGGGGTTCGGACACAAACTGCAGAGGGATGACTTGGCCATTGCCGAGGGTCCACGTCACTTCGTGTTTTTCGCCCGGACGGCGCTCCGCGACCCGCACGTTCATGCCGAGTCCTACAGCGCGTGCGCCGAGGGCCTTTCCAATTCTCCCAAAACCGACAATGCCGAGGGTTTTGCCTTTAGCCTCGATGCCGGCGGCATAGGCTTTTTTCAGTTCTTTGAAATGGGTCTCTCCGCTCAAGGGCATTTCCCGATTGCTTTGGGGCAAAAAGCGAATCAGACCGAAGAGATGGGCGAGGACCAATTCGGCCACCGAATCGGAAGAGGCGGCTGGGGTATTGACGACGTGCAGCCCTTTGGAGCGCGCGTATTCGACATCGATGTTGTCCATGCCTACACCCCCCCGGCCAATCAGTTTGAGCCCGGGACAAGCGTCGATGAGCTCTTTGCGCACCTGGGTGGCACTGCGCACCAGCAAACCCGAAATGCCTTCGGTGCGAAGGTAGTCTGCCAGTTGATCTTGGGCTACCCGGGCATCTACGAGTTCAATCCCTGCCGAGGCAAGGGCCTTTTTGCCGGATTCTTCTATGCCGTCGTTGGCCAAAATGCGGATCATACAAGGGGGAGTTAAGCGGTGCGTTCGAATTCCTTCATCACGTCGACCAATACCTGAACGCTTTCGAGCGAAAGGGCATTGTACATGCTGGCGCGATAGCCGCCCACCGATCGGTGTCCGGGCAAGCCGCTGATGCCGGCTGCTTTCCAAGCCGCGTCAAAGCGTGCTTCCTGAGCGGGATCGACGAGCAAAAAGCAGGCGTTCATGTCGGAACGGTCCTCGACCGCCGCCGTACCTACGAACAAAGGATTGCGGTCGATTTCGGCATAGAGCAAATCCGCTTTTCGACGATTGATGCCTTCAATCCAGGCTACACCTCCATTGCGCTGCAGCCATTCGAGGGTGAGCATGGTGACGTAGACCGCATAGACCGGGGGGGTGTTGTACATCGATTCTTTGTCGATGTGGATGGCATAGTCGAGCATGCTCGGAATAGGACGGCCCGATTTTCCGAGGATTTCGTCTCGTACAATCACCGCCGTAACCCCAGCGGGCCCCATGTTTTTCTGTGCTCCAGCATAGATGAGGTCGAACTGCGAAAAATCGAGTTGTCGGCTGAAGATGTCGCTGGACATATCGCACACATTCAGCCCGTTGTATTTCGGAAACGCCTTGATCTGGGTACCGAAAATGGTGTTGTTGCTCGTGGTGTGGAAGTAATCGAGTCCTTCGGGGAATTCAAACCCTTTGGGGATGTAGGAAAAGTTCTGGTCTTCGCTGCTCGCTACGGCCACTGAGGAGCCAAAGTGCTTGGCCTCCTTCCAGGCGTTTTTGGCCCAGGTGCCCGTGACTAGGTAACCCGCCTTTCCGTTCTCGGCCTTCATCAGGTTGTAGGGCAGCATGCAGAACTGCAAACTGGCGCCCCCACCGAGGAACAAGACCGAATAACCTTCGGGCAAACCGAGCAACTCCTTGGTTAACGCCATGGCGCGCTCCATTACGGCGATAAAATTTTTGGACCGGTGGCTGATTTCGAGGATGCTCAGCCCGAGCTGATCGAAGTCGAGCACGGCCTGAGAGGCCTTCTGAAAGACTTCGGCGGGTAGGATGCAAGGACCGGGGGAGTAGTTGTGAATCTTCATGGTCTGGAATTGCGCCAAAAATAGGGGAATCGGATGCGGGGGGTGTGAAATAGGGATTAAATTCACCCGAAGACGCGACTTTTCGCCTCTTTGCTATTTAGTTCTTGAAGGCCCCGGTGCGAGGCCCTGGCCCCGATCGGGGGCGCGAAAGGGAGCCTCGAGTTGAGAAGGGGGCGCAATCTGTTCGACCAATACGAATTGGCCTTTTTTCCACTCAAGCGCGTCGTAGGTCAGGTCTGGGGCGTAGAGGTGGTATTGGCCTTTGAGCGAGGCGTCGGGGGGAATCAGGTGGTCCATGACGATTCGCTTTTGTTCGGCTTCCCAGCGGAGCAGGGCTGTCGATTCCGCCGAATAGCGCAAGACGAGCCGATACGGGCGCTGTTTGAGCCGCTGGTCGAGCCACACCGGGGTTTCGAAGACCCGTGCCCCAAAGCGGGTGCGGGGTCGTTTGAAGCTGCCGGGCTTCAAGATCTCGATCACTTTGCGGCGCTCGCTGAGGTTGTGCTGGTCGTATCCGAGCAGGAGGTAGTGCTCTCGGTCGAGGGGCCTGATGGCGTAGTAAATACAGCCGGGCCAATTCTCAGGACCGCGCTCGCCTTGCACCAAGACCCCGAGACTGTCGCTCCCGGGTTTGAGCTCGAGGACTACATTACCTTGATCTCCTCCGCGGTACACAATGAACCCGCTATGCTCGAATCGTCCGTTGCGCCGGGGGATTTGCCAGGTCCAAATCATGAATTTGGACTTGGGATCGAGCAATTTAGAGGCGTTGGTGATGCTCGAAAAGTCCCAGTCGAGGCTTTGGGGTTTTTTGAGCGTATCGCGCAAGCGATCGAGAAAAAGGGTGTGGGCCGCGAGGCGTTCTTCGTCGGTGGGGGCCTCGAGGATGCGGCGTCCGATGGCACCGAGGGCGTTGGATGGAGGCAAGGACGTTATTTGCGATGGGGCTGTGTTCGGGTCGAGCGTATGCTGGGCGCTCAAGACGCAGGAACCGCACAACAAGGCAGAAAGGCTTGTTGCAAAAAGTCGCAAATACAAGTTTTTCAACCGCTTAGAGATGCAGGAAGTCTTTTTTAGCCAAAAGCTGCTCTCGGGTCTCCACGTGGGCTTCGTCGGGCACACAGCAATCGACGGGGCATACGGCTGCACATTGGGGCTCTTCGTGGAACCCAGCGCATTCGGTACACTTGTCGGTAACGATATAGAAGACTTCGTAGCTCTTGGGTTCCTGTCGGGCGTCGGCGTCGTAGCTGCCTCCACCGGGCGGAACAACGGTGCCTTTGAGCGAAGTGCCATCACTAAAGCGCCATTCCTGAGCGCCTTCGTAGATGGCGTTGTTGGGGCATTCAGGCTCGCACGCCCCGCAGTTGATGCATTCGTCGGTAATTTTGATGGCCATGGTGCACGCAGTTTGGCGCGCTTTGTTGCGCCCTGCTAATTTACTCTTGAAATGATGGACGCTACGGAAGTTTTGGGGCCGGAGGCGCGCAAAAGGGCGTTGGTGTTGTTGGGGCTCCGCTTGCGTTCGCTGTTGTCAGCGGAGGGGCAAGGGGTGTTGATGCCCTTGTTGGAGCGGGAGGTTCTGTTCAATCCGTGGTTTACGGTAGAATTTTCGCTACGGGCTTTGTCGGCATGGGCCGATGCACTGACCGAGGCATCGGTAGAAGCTTGGCTTTCGGGGTATGAGCTCGAGGTCTCCGAGCCAAAGACGGTGGCGGTAGTGGCGGCTGGCAATTTGCCGTTGGTGGGCCTGCACGATGCGCTGTGTGTTTTGGCCGCGGGGCATCGGTTGTTGCTGAGGCCGTCTCAGGACGATGCTCGGTTGTTGCCCTGGGTGTTGGCCTTGTTGGTGGACGTTGAGCCGCGCTGGGCCGATTCGGTCCGGATTGCAGAGGGGCGCATGGCCGATTTTGACGCGGTGATTGCGACGGGGAGCAACAATTCGGGGCGTTATTTCGAATACTACTTTCGGCGCTATCCGCACATCATCCGGGGCAACCGAACGTCGATGGCGGTATTGGAAGGAGACGAAACCGAGGAGGAACTTTCAGGGCTGGCCGATGATGTATTCCTGTATTTTGGGATGGGTTGCCGTTCGGTGACGCAGATTGTCTTGCCGCACAGTTTTGATGTGGACCGGCTCTTTGGGGCGTTTTATCGCTTTAAACACCTACAGCAACACAATGCCTATGCGAACAACTACGATTATCAGCGGTCGCTCTTGCTGATGAACCAGCGGCCTTTTCTCGAAAACGGCTTTATCGTGGCGCTCGATAGCGAGGCCATCCACTCTCCCGTCGGAGTCATCCACCTGCACCGCTACGACGACCCGTCTCAAGTGGCCGAGCACATTGTGGCCCACGCTCCTTCGCTCCAGGTGGTCGCTTCCCGCCGCCCTCTTTTCGAACGCTCGTGCCGCCTGGGCCAAACCCAAAACCCGGGTTTGTGGGATTATGCGGATGGGGTGGATGTGATGGGGTTTCTGGAGGGGTGTTAGTGCGAAGTCACTTTCAAATTTGTAAGTGGAATCTTAAGTGATTTCTGGTATTTTGGGTTAGCAGGTAAAATGTTTATTTCTAATCAATAGGTTTGTCACTCATCTTTTCAATCATCTATACAGTAACCTGAAATCATAATGCTTTTAAGGTTGGTTTTTCCATTTGCTCTTCTGATTGTACTTCTATCTTCCAGGTTGGTGGTGGCTCAGACCCGAGAATTTGAAGGCTATAGATATCAAGATTTGGAAGCGAAGTTGCCTTATGAAGAGCGTTTTCAATGGGGAATTGGATTGCGGATTAATTCATTGTTGATTAAACAGAATCAATCAGAGGTAACCATCAGTGTCGTAGGGGCCATTGGAAGTAGCTTTGGAAAAGAGGAGTTCGGGAGCAATATGAATTGGCTTTCTCCCTCGCTTCATCTTGAGTTCTTATTGGCCAGAGGGGGGATGGGATCGGCCTTGGGCACCGATGAATACATTCGCTGGCATTCTGAACTCAGAACCGGCATTTTAATGACTTATGGACTCAATCAGCAAAGAGTCGAAGTTTCAAGACCTATTCCCTTGACGGTGATGAATACTGCTCGGGTTCTGGACGATCCTTATCACACTTCGATTCGATTGGGAACGGTCTATTTCTGGAATTTTAAAACTGGAGCCAAGCAGAGGGCTGGAAATTTTGGATTGGGTTGTGGCAACCTTTCATTGGACTACCACAACGATGGTTCGATACTCCATGGATGGCTTTTTTTAGGCGATGAATACGATCGATGGTTCACAGGATCGGGCGAGCTTTCTTTTTATTCCAAGAGTCCTTACACCACATTAAGTCGTTTGAGCCTTGGATTTGCGCGTTACACAGGATTTTATCCTTATGCCTATGAGGTTTCGACCGCTCTGGGATTGCCCTATGTGGCCTATCCCCGATTAAAAGAACAGTTGCTGAACCAAGGTCGGTGGATACTCACAGGCGAATTTCACAATGGAATCCGAGTGGAAGCGGCCCTTTTGGACAATCCATTTCTCGAGTTTCAAAACCTGATTCACTGGATCAGTGGAAATATGTCATTGCATCCCACAGCTCTGGAGCAGCGCTGGGGCTTCGGCATTGGTTATATGAACCGATACGTTCAAACTTATGAATAGAGTTTTGATGTTTTCCGTGTGTACGGTGGTCTTGATTTTATGTGAGTCTTGCGCCAGTAGTTATGAAAGCTATAAGAGAAATGTAGAATGGGTAGAATCGGACGACGATGTTGGTGGTCAGAGACTGTTTGAACTCGAACTGAAGCACAAAGATTTATATCAAATCCGAATTTGTAGGACCTCCGTTTTTTTACAACAACAAGAAAGGATTAGTATGTTGGAGCCGCGGCTGTTTACCCAGTGTCCTTGCGATAGCGACGATTCCGATAAACAAAATACAAGAACGAATCAGTTTCCCAAAAACCAGAGGTACAAAGCAGCACATGTTGAATCTCAAAATGACGTCGCCGCCCTCGTTGGGAAGGATTCAATGAATCGGGCTGCCGTGAGTGTAATAAATTACTACTTGGATGGGATTGGATGTGGATCAAAATGTGGAAAAGGGGTGCTGTTGAGACCAAGACGACCCATTTACTTCAAAGCGAAAAATGGCTCATATTACGATCGCGAATCCGCGAAGTACATTGGTCGGGACCCTTGGTTTAATCTCTTCCATCCGGTACCGATGAATGTGGCTTTTGGTTATACCCATTTCGACTTAAATCAATTAGAAGAGCCTGCCCCTTTGTTCTGGAAAATCGAAGACGACACCGTTCTAAAGGTATTGGTATATCAAGGCGATGTTAGAATTCTCGTAGACATCGATCTCAAACAACCGACCATCGGCTACGATGAAATCAGAAAGCATCTGAAAGATAGGCACCTTCTGGATGAAATGATTCGTAATAAGGAGGTCTTTGAATTGCGAATCAAGCTGGATAAGAATAATGGGACATGTTCTTTGGGTTACATCACTCATGTGAGCCATTCTTTCACCGAAACAGCCAGTCCAAAATCGTCTGAGAACTTGCTCCCTGTGGCCCAAGCAGTTTATTTGGCGGAATATCCAGAAGAGCGACCTTATTCTGTCAATCCAGATTCCCTAGAGAGCAACGATGGAATCAGTTTGAGTCGTCAGAAAAATTATCAAGTTCAATTCAATCGCTATGCCAGAAATGCACTAAACAAGCCTCATCCGAAATGGAAAAAGAGAACGGGAAAATCAATTCAACGGATCGTTATTGGGGGCAAGAATGATTCATATAAGGTTTGGATCGTAGAATCGGACCGTGAATAGGCAAGAATACGTACACTTTACAGATAGCTTGGAGTTGATGGGTGGTCTAGAGACAAGCTATAAATGCGTGAAATATAATTGAATAAATCCATTATTTCTTTACCAGATCAATACGTAAAGCGTGTCTGTTCGAGACTGTTTTAACCGAACACTTTGGGTCACAGGATATTTCTGGGGAGAGAATTTTCTTCAATCATTCTAATGTTCTGCATTATGGTAGAATAAGGCTTACGATTGTTTGATTAATCGAGGTTCTTCCAAAATGTTTCTGGGTCTTCGGTTAGGTGTCTTCCGGCTACGCCGATGAGCATTCAAAGTTCTCCTGCGCTGTTCATTCCCTCTCTACGACTCGGCAGGTGCCCCGCACAATCGTGCGGGGCTACGTGTCCGTTGGTGAAAAAAAAGCGCGGTGGGCTTCTTTCTTTGCCGCTCCAAAGAAAGAGTAGAGCCACGACGCCTCGTGGCCCTGTAGTATTGCCGAATCTCATTTGACCGTCAGGTGCGCTCTCTTGTCCACCCCGTTCATGATTTTCTTGGGGACGGCTTTGGCCGAGGTCGCGCCGCAAGGCTCACTGGCCGTTGCGGCTTGAAGCGACTCGGCGTCGCCTGCGGGTCCCGGAGTCGAGAGGCCTTAAACACCTTGATAGCCGGACAACTCGTTGTCTTCTAGCGCTTT
Organism: bacterium; assembly: GCA_016125155.1. Taxonomy (GTDB): domain Bacteria; phylum Bacteroidota; class Bacteroidia; order Flavobacteriales; family Schleiferiaceae; genus WGMI01. Next base: position 2,566 of record WGMI01000029.1, on the reverse strand, counting down.
TTTGTCATTCCCGGACTTTAACTTCAGAAAAACTCTCTGAATCAAAGGGATTCCGCCTTTCAAGGTTTCTTATCGAAAGGATGTCCTTACAGCACTATGACGCATTCCTAGTGCTGTCCCCAGAAATTTCCGCTGTCCCAACACTTTCGCATACAACGTTGTTGCCGGGTTTCTGGATGTTTTCTTCGGGAAACAATGGAACTTTTTAAAGAGATCCCCCTCACACCCCCGCAAAAGTAAAAGGCGTTGTGGGGACAAAGGAAGCGGAGCATTCACCGGCAAGACGGGTGGGTCCTTCGAGGGTCAATTTTTTGGGTTTGGCTTTGGGAGAGAAGTCGAGTTTTTTGAGGTCAACCCAGACCACATTGGGCTCGAGGACGTTGTCGAAATAGTAGACGAGGTTGCGGTGATCGGCAACGGTCCGCCAACGCGTTGAGGAAATATTTGGTTCGGTTTCTGAAGAAATCCCCAAAGGCACAGAGCAATTGCGAATCACCCCGAACACCGACGCCAGCGCTACCCGCGTATTGTCCGTCTGCGGAATCGCCTGGATGTAATACGACGCCCGCACAAACCGATCGGCTGCGCGGTTGGTCCCCGGCAAAGCCACCGTTCCCGGAATCCCCTTCCAATACCCATTGATCGCCATTTGTTCTTCAAAAACAGGCGAATTCGTCATTGTTGTATACTTCCGATCGTGGTGGATCTCCAGTTTCCCCCCGATGTATTCAAAAATCGCATTGTCGCCCGAAGCATCGGAAAGCGAAAGGTGGACCGTGGCGACCATCGAAGTTCCCGGAATAACGCTGGTAATAACCTCGAGGTCGCCCCGAGAAAACAGTTGAACTGCCTCTTCCACCGTAGCGCATTGATCCAAGGCATATTGCAGCCACAGCGAAACCGCCAGCGTCCGTTTTGATTGCGTCGCTGTCTCCATCTCAGGAAATTCAGATTCGGCCAACCACAGCAAATTCCCCACCAAGCCCTTTTCGTTCATCCCATCAGAAGTTGCCAAATCCCATGAACTCGTGGCCACACTCCCGTAGGTCGAAGTCCATTCCAACGAATTCGAACCCGCATTCCCCTTTCGTTGCATCCCCCGCGGAAAGAGCCACCAATTGGCGGGAATTTCGGTTTTCCAATCCATCGACCGAGCCGTGAGCACATTGCCATTCGGCCCTTGATACACCACCCGGGTGCAGGCCTCGGTTGGGGTGTTCAACAACCCAAAGGCGCACAAAAACAAAGCGATAAGACGAAAAATAGACGGTTGCATCATTCTGATGTTGGACTACGCCAAAGTACAGAATCTACTTGAACAGCGGCCTTCGGACCTTTTTATCAGGGGTTTAGTTCTCAGGACAACCCCAGAAAACCCTGTAAAATCCCCACTCCATCGGTATTCCCCACCACGCCCGAAGCGGCGCGTTCCGGATGCGGCATCATGCCAAACACATTCCGCCCCGCATTGCACACCCCGGCGATGTTCCGGCTCGCTCCGTTGGGATTCGCCTCGGGTGTAGGCCGCCCTTCGGCATCGACATAGCGAAATAAAACCTGTCCGTTGGCTTCGAGCGCGTCGAGGGTGGCTTCGTCTGCATAAAAGCGCCCTTCGCCATGGGCAATCGGAATGGTATACGCCCGTTCAGTGTCCAATTGGGCGGTAACGGGCACGGCTGTATGCTCGGGCTTGATCTCGACGTTCCGGCACACAAAGCGGTGCTGCTCGTTGTGGAGCAAAGCACCCGGAAGCAATCCGGCTTCGCACAGAATCTGAAAGCCATTGCAGACCCCAAACACCCGACCCCCTTGCTCGGCGAAGCGAATCACCGAGGTCATGATGGGCGAAAAACGCGCAATGGCTCCGCTGCGCAAATAGTCGCCATAGCTAAATCCCCCCGGCAAGACCACGGCATCGACCTGTTGCAAATCGCTGTCCTTGTGCCAGAGAGATACCACCTCTGCCCCCAGCTCGCGCAGGGCATGCCGCATGTCTTCGTCGCAATTCGAACCGGGAAACGTGACCACTCCAACGCGCATAGGGCTTTTCAGTAAGTATGAAGGGCAAAAGTAGGGCAGGGGAGTGGGTCTTCGGGGGGATTGGCGATTGCCGCTAGGGTGATATTCAAGATCGATGTAGGAGGGTCGCAATGCGATAGAGGATAAGTGCCTTTTTCTCTATTGTTCACTCCTTCGCTTTGGGCAAGCTGTCTTCCCCGTACCCGGCTTGGTCTTTGCGGCCTCTGCGAGAAAATCGGCGGGTGTTCACGCAGAGTGCGCAGAGGGGAATGCACGCAAAGGACGCAGAGTGAGCATTCAATAATTCGAAATGATCGGATTTTCAGGAGATTCTCTTGAAAGACGGGAAAATGGTGGGCTGCTGGAATACTCCGCGGCCTCTGCGGGGGTCTTTGCGGCCTCTGCCAGAGAATTGGCGGGGGTTCACGCAGAGTGTGCAGAGTGAGTTTCCATTGATTCAATATGAACGGCACTCAGAAATTTCCCATGAAAGACGGAAACAAGGTGGGTTGTTCAAACACTCTGCGGCCCCTGCGGGGGTCTTTGC
>WGMI01000022.1 GCA_016125155.1 bacterium | reverse complement strand
TCTGCTGCTGATTGTATTCCTTAAAACGATAATCCATCTTGTTGATAATCAATACCTAAAGATAATAAAAAGAACACTAAACAACAAATAATCAAACCATTATATCAAATAAAAAAGCCGCCCCAGTATTGAGACGGCTTCAATCCTGTCGTAGTGCCTACTTCTTTTCCTTGCTGCTGCCCGCCAAGTTGAACGAAATCGGCATGGTGTACTCCATCCGGACGGCCTGTCCATCCTTAAGCGCTGGGCGCAATTTGGGCAATTTGCTCACTACATCTATGGCTGCTTGATCCAATGCGGGGTGAACTCCACGAACGGCTTTGACGTCCACGATGTCTCCGGTTTCAGCGATCACAAAGGATACATACACCTTTCCTTGGATGTCTTTGTCTACGGCCTCTCGAGGGTAGACCAGATTTTTGGCGACAAAGCGCTGCAAAGAGAGATTCATACAGTTGAATCGCGCTTCTTCGGTGGTTTCACCATCGCAGCCCGGATAAATGGCTTTTTGATCTACTTCTGCAAAGGGTAAGGCTTTTTCACCGACTTCTTGAGCGGTGGCGACCAAACCACAGAGCGCACAAGCCAGGGTCAATGTGAATATTCGCATGGGTGGGGGGGATTTTGATGACAAAAGATAGGTTAAATCGGGAAATGCACCTCTTTTTGAGCGTCATAATTCCAAAAGGGCCAGAGCGGTACTCTTTCGTGCTCGGCTTCCTGGGAACAACAAAGCCCCGAATTCGGGGCTTTGAAACGAGTGTTGGCCAGACTACGGCTTATTGCAGTTTGAACGAAATCGGAATAGTGTAGCCCATGCGCACCTGACGACCGCTGTTCTGGGCGGGAATCATTTTGGGGAGCTTTTTTACTACGGCTACCGCGGCGGCATCCAAAGAAGGGTCGACCCCACGGGCCACCTCGACGTTGGCGATGCGTCCGTCTTTTTCAATGACAAAAGAAACAAACACCTTTCCTTGTACCCCTAAGGTCTTGGCTTGCTCGGGATACACTACGTTTTTGGCGAAGAACTTTTGCAGGTTCGAGTTCATGCAGTTGAAACGTGCCTCTTCTGTGGGCTCGTTCTCACAACCTGGGTAAATCGCCTTCTTCTCGATGACCGCAAAACTGAAGACTTCGTCCGATTCTTCTTGTTCCACCTCGACCACCTCTACGACTTCGTCTTGGGTGGTTTCGGTGCTCTGAATCTCGAGTTCTTCCTCCAATTCTACGTCGTTCTCAACGATCTGAATGATCTCCTGTGGCGGCGGAGGCGGAGGCGGAGGAGGGGTATTCTGACGCTCGGTGATGGGGATAATCTCGTCGTCTTCGATCATTTCGAGGCTTCCGAGGTCATCGGGTCCTTTGGCGTAGGTCCTCCATTCCAGAGCGCCAACGACCAAAGCCAACGACAGCACCAAACCCCCGAGCATAAATAGGCCTCGGTTCTTTTCGAGATCGGCCTCCGGATTCTTTTTTAACTCCATTGCGACAGTCTAAAATGGGGTGAGTTCTACAGGGTTTGCCACACACACGTGCAGCGCGCTAAAGATAGTCATTTCGACTTGTTGACCGCGGGGAGGCTTGTGCGCTTTTCCCCGAACAACAACAGGGCCAAAAGCATGAGCACGGCCCCGATGGTGTTGGCCATAACGTCTTGAAGCGAGGCGCTTCTGTATGTTGTAAGCTGGCTTTGAAGCACTTCCATCAAGCTGCCAAAGACGAAGGAAACGCCCAATGTCCCCAGCAAAAGCCATCGAGGGGGGAGCGTGCGGAAATCATACCGCTGCCACGCGGCCACAGCGAGGAAGATGAAGACCGCGTGAATGGCTGCATGCAGATAAAAATCGTCGAGCCGGAGCAATCTGCGCGGAAGCTTTTTGGCGGGCAACAGACTCAGATAGGCCACGAAGACCATCCAAAGAAACAGCGGGATGGAGGCGAGGATACGGCTCGGTCGGGGCACGGTTCAGGCGCCGACGAGGGCGGCGTAGTCTTCGGAGCTCAGCAAGGCATCAAACTGGCTGGGATTGCTCATTTTCACTTTGATCATCCAGCCATCGCCATAGGGGTCGGCGTTGACCTTTTCTGGGGCGCGCTCAATGCCTTTGTTGAATTCGACAATTTCGCCTCCCACGGGCATAAACAGGTCCGATACGGTTTTGACCGCCTCCACCGATCCGAACACGGCGTCGCGATCGAGCGATTGACCTTCGGTTTCCACTTCTACAAAAACGATGTCGCCGAGTTCGCCTTGGGCAAAATCGGTAATGCCAATTACGGCCAAATCGCCCTCAAGTCGCACCCATTCGTGTTCTTTGGAATAGCGGAGGTCGGCGGGAATGTTCATGGAGAAGAGTGGTTTTTGCGGGCGCAATTTAAGACGCGGCTGCGGGTCTGTGTCGATGGGTTTCGATCAATTGTTGGCCGCGCACTTATTGACCGAGGTTCAGGCGAATGCTGATGCCGCTCGAAATGCTCGAGGTCGGGAAGGCCGTCGATATTTTGTAGCGCGAAATGTTCTGATCGTAGAAAAACTTGGCGGTCAAGCGCGGGCTGATCACATAGTCGGCCGAAAACTTGATGGTCACAATGCGCTGACCCGAGTTGACCTGGTCGAGCTCTTCGATAATGCGCCGAACCACCGAAAGATTGTCTCGGATGCCCACATCGGCCTTGAGCTCCAAGTTGCTCACCACTGCTTTGCGCTGTGCACCGACGCGGATAAAATTGAACCGAATGTCTTTGAGGATGTAGCCCACCCCGACCACGTATTCCGTGCCCTTGATTTCGGTCACCTGGTTGCTGGCCAAGCTCAAGTCGATCGTACGGTCCTTTTTGTAGTCAAACCGCAGCGTGACGCTGTTCTTCATCCGTACGTTGATCCCGATCAAAGGAGAAAATTGCTCGCTGAGTCCGATTTGGTTGACCAGTTGTTCGGGCATAAAGTCCCCGTTGATGTTCCTCGGCGCGCGGTCCGGGGCGTTTAGGATGGAATCTCCGTAGGCCAGGTTGGTCTGGAAACTGCGCACCGAATATAAAGAGCGGTAGGCATGGGTCAGGGTAAACGAATTGAAGCGCTCGGCAAAGAACTTCATCTTCATCAAACCATCATAGCTCAAAGACCAGTTGGGAATCGGGGTTGAGCGTTTCCAGCCCAGCCGGTAACCTTGGGCGTCCTGACCGGTATACGCCGCCAAAAATGCGGGAATCAAAACTTCCTGAGAAATCACCGAATAGCCGTCGTAGCCATAGTTGGTCGAATCGGGGTCGCCGACCAAACTGGGGTTGTAGGTCGGGTCGTTGGCGGCGCGTTCTCGGGCCAATTGCTCAGAGATCACGATCCGGTTTTGAAGAAACTGTTCGAAGGCCTCGGAACTGTAGTCGGGGGCGGTGCTCGCATCCCAGGCCGTGGGAAGGGTGTAGTAACTCATCGAGAAATTGCCAACCGTGTTGCGGTTCTGTTCCTCAAACGCATTGGCGTCGGAATCGAATCGCCAAAAGGCATTGGTGCTGTAGGACTCGCTGCGGAGCGCCGTGAGTTCGATCCGAAAATCTTTGAAGGGCTCAATGCTGCCCCGGGCATTGAGTTGCTCGCTGTAGGTCCGGCTGTACGGGTTGTTTTGATAGGGGCTGGTCGTAAGCCAGTCGTTTTGGGCCGCAATGACCCGAATGTCTCGGCTGCTCAAATCGTCTGGGGGCTGAAGGCCAAAGGCAAATCCCAGCCCCGGTGCCCATTGGCTGTTGGGGTTCATCCCAAAGTGCTCGGGACGCGGAAGGAAGCCAGGAAGAGCCGTTCCCTGTGTCTGTTGCCAACTCCCGCTCAGGGTCCGAACGCTCATCAGAACGCGCGCGGTTCCATCGAGGATTTTTCGACCCGTGCTTCGGTTCACCCAGGCCGAGTCGATTTGGGGCGTTCGGTCGCGGGTGCCTCGCGCAGGTCGACGGGCCGGACCGGAATTCCGCGCGGCCTGTCCCGCATTGTTGACGGTTTGCAAATACGGCCACTTGTTGTACAGATCGACCAGATTGAATTGGGTGTTGACATCGATGGTGGCCGAGTTCTGGATGGTATTCCCCAGGCGCAAACTGTCGTTTTCGGCATTGAGCGCGGTTTGGGAGTTGGAGTTCCACGAATACGAACCCCCGTAGCGGGTTTCCAGACTCGTAAAGCTCAAGATTGGAATTTTATCTATGGGCACCTTCCACGCCAAATTGACCCGTTGCTGATATTGGGTCGGACGCCCACCGGCCCAAAAACTCTCTTGGATGGATTCCCTCACGCTGTCGGCCGAGGCGGGGCCGTACAGTTCATCGATTCGGGTGTTCATCGTAGCCGTATAGTCGAAGCGCAACGCCTTGGTGAGATCAAACACCAGGTCGTATTGCCGCAGCATCGTAAACGCCTTGTTGTAGGTGACCGGCAGCTTAAAGTCGAAGTTGTCGGTATTGCGCTGTTGGGCTTCCTGATAGTTGCGAAGGACCTCGGTGCGGAACTGGAATTTGCTCGGATAGTAGAAGAAGTTAAAATCGCGCACCAGTTTGAGCCAGTCGGATTTCAAGGCATCCTTGTTTTTAAAAGGCTCGACCGATTTGGGCTTGGTTTGATAGATATAGCCCAAGGCGGCGCGGTGGTCGACCCTGCGGTCGGCAACGGTATTGATGTTGCGGCGGAATTGTTCGTTGAAGCTATAGCTGGCGTTGAAGTTCTCGATGTCGTACACCTGGGGTGTCCGCTTGGCATCGCCCCCGCGTTGACGGCCCACATTCGTGAAGTTAAAGCCCCTTCTCAGCGTATAGTCCTGGGCAATTTCTTTCAGGGTTTGGCGCTCCTCATCGGTCTCGAGGTTGGCCAAGGCATCGTCGAATTCGATGTCGGGGTCGAGGGGGTTGAACTGGGGGTCGCGCCATTCCTCGGACACCCCAAAGAAGAAGGGCACGCGCAATCGGGCTTTTTCGCCGAAAAACTTGCCCAGTTCAAAATTGGTCTGCAGGTCGTACGCCCGGATGCTTTCCTTTTGACGTTCACTCACGCTCTGCTCGATGCTGCCAAAGCCGATGCTACTCGTACGCCCCGCCAGCGCCACCTGTCCGAAGTCGGCCAACTTAGCTACGACCCGGGCATTGGCTGCCCATCCGCCCCGTTGGTCGAAATCGCCTAAACGCAATTCGTTGACCCAAACCTCGGCGCATTTGGGAAGGCCGTCATCTCCATCGCCCTGCAGCCGCTTTTTGGGATTGCGCAAACCGATCAAAATGGTCCGCACATTGCTCAAATTCGGAGCCCCCAACACCGTAACCCGGTTTGCTCCGCGCTGTACGCTGTAGGGGGTGGTTATGCTTTGACCGGGATTGTTCGCCACCACGCGATCGCGCTCGAGCTTGACCGATTTGAGCACTTCAAAATCGAAATCGAAGTTGTTGGCTTCGGGCCAAATGCCTTCGGCGGTAATTTCTCCCCAAGGGGTAACCGTCAGCGGGATTTCGTATTCGTAGTAGTTCTGGTTGTAGTCGCTCCCGAGGCGGATAAAGGCCGTCAGTTCGCCGTTGCGCAAAGGCCGCTGATCTCCAGCTTCGGCGTGGACAAACATCCGCAACCGCTGGTAGTTCCGCATGTCCATTTGCAGGTTCCGAAACACCGCCCGGGCGTCCCCGTCGCGCAAATCGCAGACCCGGAGCGAAAGCGATTGCTCGTTTTGCTGCTGTAAACTGGCGGTGCCAAACAAAATTTGGCGGTCGATGCCGGGGGGAAGCACGTACGGAATCGGTTGGCGGCTTCCGTTTTCTTCGAGGTTGCGGGCATTGACTTCAAAAAGGGTGGCGTCGCCTCCATCGACAGGCACATCTTCGCGGATGCCATCGAGGGAGAACGGATAGCGCCTCCATTCGCCCCGGACCAGGTCCAAGGAGGCAAAGCGCAATACGATGGGGTCCGAAAAGCCCTTGAGGAACATCCGCACAAAGCGAATGGAGCGGAAGTCGTTGATCGGGCCCACCTTGCGCTCGGGCTCAAAAATCGGAATTTTAAACTGATACCACACCGCCTCTACAGGTTGGTTGTTGGGCGGGGTTACGGTGGTTACGATGCGGTCGGTGATGTAGTTCTGCCCAACGACCAGGTCGTTTCGATCGATGTGAATTTTATACTGATAATAAGACTCCGTCTTGCTCATGGTTTGGTCCCGGTTCAAATCCTCGATGTCGGGAATTTGGGTAGCCGACTGGGGAAAGCCATTGACCTGGGCCGTACTGCTGTTGTTTTGGGGGTTGTTGAACCGCTTGTATCGCTGGAGGATGTCAGCGCCTTGGGCGTCGTATTCCGGGGCGAGGTAATAGGCAAAATTGTCGGCGGAAGGGTCGGCTGATGCGCTTTGGTAGGCCCCGGTACCCGTGCCCAGTGCCGCGGCAATTCGCTGGAGGTAGTTGATGTCGCTGCCCGGAGTCCAGGTGGCTTCTTGGGCATCGCTCAATCCGTCGTAGCCCACGTCCTGAAGCGGGCGGCTGTTCGGGTCGTTGTCAAAGGCCTGCACCAACGGCTGATTGCGGGGCACATACCCCCAGGCCGTCGAATCGACCACGCTCAAATCGCCTACAGACGAGAGTCCGTTTTCAAACGCCTGCCGACCGTCTTTGAGAATGTCTTCTGAAACCGAACCGAGGTTGAAATACAGATCGCCCCCCGCCAGATTGGGGTCTTCGAGGAAGGGGTCGAGCAGCCAGAACTGAATATACTCGATGTTCTGCTCTTCGAAGTTGTTGGTCTGCAGCGCGCGCATCACCCCGCCCCAGCGGCTGGCGGGATCGGCCAGGGTTCCGTCTGCATTGAGTCCCGAAGAATTCGGACCGCCTTCGACCTCGAAGTTGTAGGGTCCTCTTTCGTCTGGATAATAGGCCAAATCGAGGGTGGCGATGTTGCGAATCGCGCTTTGGTCGAGCTGGCGGTTGGGGTAGACTTCCTCGACCAACACCTGACGCACGTATTGCCCTGACTGTAGATTCTTGTCGTTGAGAATGTTGTCCGGCGTATTGGCGTCGTTGTTGTAAAACGTCGGGTCGATGGTGTACCAGGCGGTCTGGGCGCGGTTGAAGTTGTAGCCTATGGCATCGTTCAGGGCTCCTTCGGGAAACAAGTCGTTTTGCCCTCCCGGCACCGAAGCCAATACCCAGGCATTGGGATTGCGGATGTCGATAAAGGTCTGGCTGCTTTCAAAGTCGTCGATGTAGGTGGTGGCATCCCCATTGATTTCGATGCCCCGGGGCGAGCCCGGAATCATGTGCGCGAATTCGCCTTGTACGGTCAGGTCGGAAGCTTCTTTGGTGTCGATAAACGGAATTTGATCGACCAGACGGGTCAGATAGGGCGCGTCTTTGCTGTAGGTGCCATTCAGCCCCCAGAGCGTATTCGAAACGGGCTCCTCGGCCAAATTGACTTTTTGGGTCAAAGGGCGCTCGTTGAAGTTGATCAAGGTGGCGCCCAGGGTCAGGTTTTGGTTAAAGCGGTAGTCGGCCGCCAAGCCCATATAGGTCTTGGTCTGGAAGTTGAACAGGGTGTTGTTTTCGTAGTCCACCTTGATGGGTACCCCCGATTGCAAGAGCGACTCGTTGATGATGCGCACCCGGCCCAGCGTATAGTCGACAGTAAAATCTTGGTTTTCGACCAAGGGGGTGCCGCCCGCTGTAACGCGCACAGAGCCCTGAGGGATGTTGAAGGCGCCCAGAGAGATCTCCGAACCCGAGGCCGATTTGTAGCGACCGCGGAGCAAGAACTTGTTGAGCTGGGTTTCGTTTTGCGCCTTGAACCGGGTGGAGTCGTACAGCTCTTGGAATACGTATCGATCGCGGTCGGCTTGGTTGTCGAGCTTGCGTCCCAGATGGCTGCCAAAGGGCTCGAGTACTGGGAAAATGATCCGCCCGTTTTGGCTGTTGATGGTGATGCCTTCTATAAAATCGAAAAACCCGTCTCCGCCGGGAACCGGGTCGTTGTTGTTGTTCAGCTTATCGACTTCCATGACGCGAATCAGCAGCTGCTCGCTCAAATTGCCCCGGGGCAAAAAAGGAATCGGCACCCCGGTTTCGTCGTTCATGTACAAAACGTCGAGCTTGAAGTCTTCTCGGTTTACCTGAAAGGCGTTGAGCGAATAGATATTCTTCATCATCAAGTCCCAAATCGGGGTCTTGACGTTGAGGATGGTGCTTTTGAGCATTTTGGTGAACAGCACCTCGGGGGCGTTGATGCCGTCGTTCGAAAACTCGCCCACCTGATAAGTCCGCCCGTTCATGGTGTATTGGAACGAGACCGAAAGCACTTCGTCTTGGTTGAGCGCCTGATTGAGCGAGATGTAGCCCAATTGAGGCTGTAGGACGTATTCGTTGGGCTGGAGCTTGCGCGCATTGGCCAGTTCGACAAATTCGGTCGCCTCTTCGTACCCGGCCCCATTGAGCAGGGCGTTGACTTGGCTGATGTCGCGAATGCCCGGATACGTTTGACTCAGGGTGTTCGGATTCAGTTGGTTGTTGCCGTTGTTGGGCGGGTTTCCGGGTTCGGTACTGGGGTTGGGGCCGGGGAAAATCGAAGGGCCGGAGAGACCTGCACCGGGATTGCGGTAGGCGCCGGATTCGCTTTCGCCCAAGTCCATCACCGCAGTGATGTGGCGGATGTCTTGGGTAGAATTGCGGCGGTTGGTGACCCAAACTTCGACCCGCGTAATCTGGATGGGGCTGGTGATGAGCGGGGCATTGGTCAGCGAGCGCTCGAATTGACTGCGGAAGTACTGGCTCATAAAGAAGTGGCGGTTGGCTTCGTACTGGTCGCCCCACACCTCAAAATCGGTGGTAGTGGCCCCGCCTTGAATGTTGACCGAGTTCGACTGGCTGCGCTGTTCGGAGAAAATCCCGGTCAGCATGAGCTTTCCAAATTGTGCCTGCGCCTTTACGCCGAACAAACTCTGGGCCCCGCTGATCAGGCTGTTTTGGGTGGGGAGGGAAACGTTGCCGAGCTCGATTTTTTTGATGATATCGTCTTCTTGCCCGCTGTATTCGAGCTTCATCTGGTTTTCGAAGGCAAAGCTGGCCTCGGTGTCGTAGTTCACCCTGAGCTGCATCTTCTCTCCGATTTTGCCCGTCACATTCATCTGAATGCGCTGGTCGAAGTTGAAGTTGAAGATCTTTTGGTTGACGATTGGCAGGTTGGGATTGCGTATCCGCTGGAAGCGCAGTCCAAAGGTGAGTTCAGCGCTTCCCTGGGGGATGATCTCGATGGTGTTGGAGCCGAAAATCCGGTTGAACATTTCGCCCCGCACATTGATTTTGGGGAGGATATTCGAAATCTCGTCCCGTCCGTCTTCTGTTCCTTCTCCGCCTTCGGCATTTTTAACCGAACCTGGGCCCGAGCCGGTTTTGTTGCCCCAATAGCTCTGCAACTGCTGATTGAAGACGTAGGCCTGGTATTCTTCGGGGCTCATCAGCATGGGCGGGGTCACCACCAAATCGCCAATTTTGCGCACCACCACATATTGACCCGTCAAGGGGTCGTAGACCACTTCGGTACGGGTGGGGTCGGTGCCATACATCCCGCCGCTTTGACCGGCTTGAAAAGGATAGGGGAGGGGGCCTTCGGGGTCGTTGGTGTCGGCCACTTCGGTCCGGTTCCAATTTCGCTGCAAGGAGCGCGGGGCCCTAAAGCTGCTCAACCCTGCTGCTGCGAGGAGCAGGAGGGCGATGCCGGCAAATCGAAATACAAGGATCGGGATCGAACGGGGTCTCACAGGGTTTTGAGGCTGATTTTGACCAATTCTCCGGTGGTGGCTTCAGGCTGCAGGGCGAGGGCGCTGCGCACGGCTTTGTCGGCCGCGGCCCGTGGATAGCCGAGTACTTCGAGCGCTTGGAGGGCTTCGTCGAACGCGGAGGACGGTCCCGATCCGAGGGCGGGGAAGGAGGCCGATCCGGGCAGGCGGCCCACTTTGTCGCGGAGTTCGACCATCAGTCTCTGGGCGATTTTGGGCCCTACGCCTTTGACGTGTTTGAAGGCTGCGGGGTCGCCTGTGGCCAGGGCCTGGACGACTTCCGAGGGGCTCATGGAAGACAGGACTACCCGGGCGGTGTTGGGGCCAATACCCGATACCCCGATCAACATTCGGAACACTTCGCGTTCTTCCCGCTCGGCAAATCCGAAAAGCATCTGATTGTCTTCCCGATAAATGGGGTGGACCCACAAGGTCACTTCGCCTTGCTTGGGCAGCTTGGAAAAGGTGTGCAGGGACAGGTGCACCCCATACCCTACTCCATGGCAGTCAATCACCGCAAATGCAGGCCCCAACTCGGCGATTGTTCCGCGCAAGTGCTCGAACATAGATCAATAAAAGTGGCCTGTAGCCTAGGTTTCGTTTTGAGAACGGCAAAAGTAGGGATTTCGTATACCCCTTGAGAAAACGGGAATAGCGTTGGGCCATGACGCTGGGTAATGGCCTTGGATAGATCCGTACAATGTTGCGGGTCTACCTACAACTCGACGGGGCTGCGGGTGGCATTGAGCGGAATATAAAGGGTGTCGGTGAGGGTATAGCGCACTTCCCAGACCACAGAGAGGACACTGAAGCCTTCGTGTTTGATCAGGGGATCGACCAAAGGTTTGGGCAACAAAAACCGAAGCGGTTTGCGCCAAGTA